>NZ_JBEPRQ010000016.1:0-150086 GCF_040548425.1 Bradyrhizobium sp. i1.15.2
TACCCGCATCTACCGACCTTAAGGCTAGCCTTAAAGCTAGATCCTCGTCGGATACCTGCAACTCAACAAGGCGGCCCACCCCGGAGGAATACGATTCAAGTTACGCCTATCAGCAAACTAAAACTCCCTTGGACGCGATCCTGCACATAAGGACGCTTTTGAAGGCCCAAACCATCTTCGTAAGTCAGTATGACTTCTCAAAATACTTTGATTCTATCCAACACTCCTATTTGGCTGCACTGATTGAGAAGGGCGGCCCTTTTTTGACCACTCATATGGAGCGCGCTGTTCTTCGTGCTGCAATGACTCATGAGTACAAGGAAGGAGGAAAGGCCCCTGAAACCAGGTCGGTGGGTATTCCACAGGGGAACAGTCTGTCCCTCTTTTTAGCAAATGCCGCAGCACATCCTTTGGACGAGGAGTTGGGCAGATTGAACGGCGCCTTTGCGCGGTTTGCAGATGACTCCGTTATTATTAATTACAGCTACGAAGACGCTCTTGCGTGTGCGAGTGCAATTCAACGCTTCTCGGAACGGAGCGGAGTCGGCATAAATCATCAGAAATCGAGCGGAATACGCATCTTTTCCGAACAGCCTGCGGAGTTAGCGAGCATCAAACAGTTCGACTTCCTCAGCTATAGTTTTCATCGAGACGGCCTTCATGTCAGTGATAAGGCCCTTGGAGCAATTAAGCGTCGGTGCGCGCGAATTATCTACAACCACCTGCTGCTTCATCCGAGACGAACGAAGTCGTTTGAAACAAAGCGGATTGGTGCTGGATTCCGGGATTGGGACCTACTGACCTGTTTGAATGAGCTTCGTGCCTATGTCTACGGCGGGCGTTCCCAAGACGATATCGACGACTATCTTGCGGGCACTGAAAACATATCCAACCTGAGCGGAGCCATTTCCTATTTTTGCTTAGTCGAAGACGGCGCGGTTTTCCGAAACCTTGATGGCTGGCTTGTCGATTCTCTGTGTCGGGCGTATGAGGCCCGCAGAGCACTTCTTCTATCCTTTCCTAAAACACTTGCCTCGCTTGTTGCGCTTAAGGCGATGAAGAGAATTTCGGAGAGAAAGATGATCGACGGTACATGGTATGATTTCCCTAAATTGCCGTTGGACACTCGGATCCCTAGTTTCTTCACGGCGTGGCGTGCTGCTAGGAAAAGTTGGATGCGGCATGGCCTGGGTGGAGTCGACACGACTGGAACGGGTTACTCATACTGATGTCAGACGAAATCAATTATTATAAGCAGCTTGCTGAAATTATGTATCGCACTCGCGGCTGCAGATTCGGGGCCGCGTCGTCAATGGAAGTGAAAGAGCGATGGAGCGTTGGCACCGTTGCTTTTCTCTCTGTTTACCTGTTGGCGTGGTCTATTTTCTCTATGGCGTTTCCTGAGATCATCACCACGAAGCATGCGAGCTTTTACTCCGCCATCTCTGCGATTGCCTCCGTTGCATTGTTAGTCGTCTCGTTGATGGACTACGCTTTTAGTCGCTCTGTGCAAGCTGAAAAGTTTCAGCAGAACGCGCTCCAAATATCTGTTTGCATGAGAGAATTGGAAAGAGAATTGGCGACGGCGAAGCCCAACGTGGCTAAATTGGCGAAAATAGCAGCAACGTATGAGCGGCATATTAGCGAAACACAAGTGAATCACACGAGCATGGATTATACTCATTGGCGATATGATTCTGCTAAACCCAATGGGCTTTATTCGAGCCTATGGTTTCCTGTTCGGCGATTACTCTTCCGTTGCTGGTTTTATTTTTCCTCGATGTTCATGCACGTATTCCTGCTCGTCGCGATAATCGTGCCGACCGTTTGGTATACGGTCCATTTTGTTATTTCGAATGGTCTTGTAAAATAGGGCGCATTAACTTGAAGCGGTTTAACGCCGTAAGCGTCTCCGAAATTAGATTCTCGCTGCGTACTCCTTCGCTGCGCAGAGCAAGAAATTCCCTCTCTTGAGCGTCAGCTTCGATTTCAATCCACCAGGAACGTGGTCGGCCGGGACTTCCAGGATGCCAACGGTATCCCCGGGTCCTCAATGTATCGCGCATCTCAAATGGTGCCACGACTGAAATTCGTATGCTTGGCTTCCGAGCATGCGAAAGTAAATCGAGAAACACCGGACTTTCGGTGTGTGGAAAACTTGAAGTCAAGACGTTGAAAAGCCCTATACAGTCATCCATCGCCCGGTGACCGTCGTGAAATCGCCCAAACTGGCCGAGGATATAAGCCAGTTTGGAGCCTTCAAATCCCCTTGCTCGCCAATTAACTTCACTCATCGAACAGGCCCATGACTTCTCAGCGAAGACATCGGTTAGCCGTTCGCAAAAGGGGCGGTCAAATGCAGCATTGTGGGCTATGACCAAGGCGGACGGCTGAATGAATGCTTCGAGAGCTTTTCTGTCTATAATCTTGCCGGCCACGTCGTCGTTCGAAATGCCCGTTAGCTCAGTTATCGCGGACGATACGGGGCGCTGAGGTTGCTGTAGACCGCTAAACGTCCCAATGACATTCTTAGGCCTGCCGTCGTCTCCGTAAGAAAAAGCGACCATCCCGATTTCGATGATTTCATCTCGCTCCAAATCTAGACCTGTCGTCTCCACGTCTACAATGACAGCAATCTTGTCTTGAACAGACGTTCGGTCGGCAATTGGCCCGAGCGCTGCGCGCCTCAGGACCCGAAAATCACCGGTAGCTTCAAGTTCACGTATGCAGTCTTCGTATCGATGATCGACCATGTGCAACTAACCTAGAGCAAATCTCAGACCTTTACTGTAGGGTGAGAATGTAGTCTTTCAAGCCGTGGAGGGTACGCCCGCAACGCGTTCGCCTGCTTCCAGCGGCGTAATTTTCGCACAAGTGCGTTTGCACGGGCTCCGCGATGTTATGGTCTAAGTGCCTGTACCAGTCCTGCCAATGGGCTAAACCTGCTTCCCCGCAATAATCTCCTGCAACGTCGCCACATGCCGCGCAAAGGCGACGCGGCCGGCCGCAGTCGCGGTCACCGTGGTCTGCGGCTTCTTGCCGACGAACGCCTTCTCCACCGACACGTAGCCCGTAGGATGGGTTGAGCCCTTGCGAAACCCATCGCACTTGTTTCGTGATAACGTCCGTCATGACCTCGTACCGCCGCAACTTCGTTTCGGGTGGGTGTTTCTTCTTCACCGTCAACCTGGCGGAGCGGAAGCTAGCGTTGCTGACGGATCATATCGGGTTGTTGCGCACGGCGTTGCGTGAAACGCACCGACGCCATCCATTCACGACCGATGCCATCGTGGTGCTGCCGGATCACCTTCACACGGTGTGGACGTTGCCAGAAGGTGATGCCGATTTTGGAATGCGCAGGCAGTTGATCAAATCCACCTTTTCGCGCGGTCTGGCGCGCAACGAGAGGATATCCCCAAGCCGCGCGGCTAGAGGTGAACGGGGCATCTGACAACGCAGATATTGGGAGCATACCATTCGCGACGAAGCCGATTTCGGCGCTGCATGTAGACTATGTTCATATCAATCCGGTCAAGCACGGGCTCGTCGACAGAGTCCGTGACTGGGCGCCCTCCTCGCTTCATCGCCACATAAAGCTCGGCAATTATCCGGCCGATTGGGCCGGCGATCAGTCGGATGACGGCCGCGATTTCGGAGAACGGGGATAGAGAAGCGATGGGTTTCGCAAGGGCTCAACCCATCCTACGAGCTGAAGACGTCAGCTAGGAAGCCAAGAGCGGGCGCTTCCGGAACCATCATCGCTCGATCATCCCGCAGGCCCCGCTCGCCGAGTCGCACAACGGGCGTGAATAGTATGATGTATGCAAGATCCTGCTTGCGCGGCGAGACGCCGGCAGCGTCTCCGCAAATGTCCGTGCTTGATCTCGACCAATGGCTCTGTTTGGATAGTTGCGTTTCGCGCAACTCGTATTCGGATAATCATAGTGAATGAAAGAGATGGATACCGGCGTTCAATGGATGCTCTTTCACAAGAGAAAGCATCCGTGACCCTCTACCGTACCGGCATCGGGAATCGGCTATTGGCGGCGCTGCCGCCGGCGGATCTCGGCTTGCTCACGCCCCACTTCCAGAAGGTCTCCTTTGAGCCAGATGCCGTTCTGGTGCGCTCGGGGGATGAGATGGACCCGGTCTATTTTCCCCATAGCGGCGCAATCGCCTTCATGCTCGATATGCCGGACGGGCAAACGGTCGCAACCACCTTGATGGGACGGGAAGGCGCTTTGGCCTCTTTCTCCGTACTCGGCCCATCGCTTTCATCCGTGACCGCGATTGCACGCATGGCGGGCACAGCATCATTGATTTCCGCCGCCAAATTTCGGGATGCCTATGCGCAAAGCGCGGCCATCAGGAATGTCGTTCAGCTCCACGCCCGCGCGGTGTTATTGCAACTCCAGCACGTAGCCGCTTGCAACGCGCTGCACCGGGTGGATGGCCGCATGGCGCGGTGGCTTCTGCAGCTTCACGACCGCGTTCCCGATGACCTCCTCCCGGTGACGCAGGAGGCGCTTGCGCAATTGCTTGGGGTCCGGCGGACGACAGTGACTCTGACGATGAGCAAGCTACGCGAGGCCGGAGCCGTCCCCTCCGACCGGCGCGGATTTGTTGAGATCGACCGGGCGCGACTCGAGAGGGTCGCATGCGACTGCTATGCGCTTATGCAGCGCAAGATCGATCGGATGTATTGCCAGGAATTGTCGGCGCCCCAGCCTACCCGTGCGCCGTTCCGGGAAAACGCCATCGTCTCGTCCGGCGGAGCGAGGGGTGAATCCAGAGCCGTTTCGCGGGCGGAGAAGTAGAGACCATGCGATGACCGCCTTCGGTCAGAAGCTGCCATTAGGTAGCAGTCGGCGCAGATCCGCAACGGGTCACAAGCCGTCGATCACGCCCGTGGTGGGAGACTTCCGCTTTGCGTTAGTAAGCCGACGTTTATGAATACACGTCCTAGCTCTGCTTCCCCGCGATGATCTCCTGCAATGTCGCAACATGCCGCGCGAAAGCGACGCGGCCGGCGGCGGTGGCGGTGACGGTCGTCTGCGGCTTCTTGCCGACGAAGGCCTTCTCCACCGACACGTAGCCTGCCTTGGCCAGCGTCTCGATATGCGGGCCGAGATTGCCGTCGGTGGCGCCGGTGAGCTTCTTCAGCCGCGCGAATTCGGGGCGAGGCGAGTCATCTCATGGCTTGACATCGTAGGAATGAATGTCGCTCGCCATATCATTTGACTGTGAAGTTCTCCTTCACACCCTGTGAGTTTTATCCTGGATAGCCCCTATCGAGCATGCGTCCTATCTCTCCTCAGCAATTTCAAAGCTCTCACAGGAGACACTGAGATGAACGACATCCCCGCAAAGCGCGATGAACTCCACCAGAAAGAAGTTTATTCGCCGCCTTCTCGACGGCTTTCTGAGCAGAACGCGGGCGGATTACATCGTCGAGCGTTTCTAGCTGCAAGTGCAGGCGCCACGGTTCTGCTTGGGGGCCCGAGTTCTGCGCAGGTCCAATCCCCGGTTGCCTCTGCTCCAACGGGTTCGGGCACAATGCCAAGCAATGTCAGAGTGGAACGCGTGGACGGCTCAATTCTGCTGATCGGCATTCGGCAGGAGACCGACCGTGTCGACCTATCAAGCGTCATTGGCTTGGGTCGCCTGATGTATATGCTCGACCACGATGACGCGCTGCGCGTCGCAGTCCTCTACTCCCAAGGCTCCGACTTCGTTGGCGGTGTGCTCGATCCTGACAGTTGGGCGCCAGTCTTGCGCACGGGCAAGTTCCCGGAAATGTCTGAGTTCATCAATCCCGTCGGCACGATACCTCCTCGCAGGCAGAAGCCACTCGTCGTCGCCGTCCAGGGCAAATGCCAGGGTGCAGGCCATGAGCTTTTCCTGGCGGCAGATGTCCGCGTTGCAGCGAGCGATACCGTGTTCGCCCAACCAGAGGTCACCCGCGGACACTTCCCTGCTGGGGGTGCACCGATCACGTTCGTCCGGGAAGCGGGTTGGGCAAATGCGATGCGCTACATGCTGATAGGCGACGAATGGAGCGCCGATGAGGCCTACCGAATGGGATTGGTTCAATACGTGACGCCGCCCGGAAAGCAACTTGATCGGGCGATCGCAGTCGCTCGCAGGATATCGGCCGCGGCTCCGCTTGGAATTCGAGCGACAATCGCGTCGGCCCATCGCGCGCTGAGCGAAGGTCAGGAAGCCGCGTACGCGGCGCTGTTTCCTGAACTGGCTCGATTGGCTCAGAGCGACGATCACCAGGAATATTTCCGGGCGCTTGGGGAAAAGCGTGCTCCCGCCTTCCGCGGGCGCTGACCGCCACACCGGGGCGGCCGAGTGAGTGCAGGCGTCAACGGCGCCGAGACTTGGCGTGATGGTCAATGAAAGCGCGCAGTTTCGGCAAGATTTGGCGCTTGCTCGGATAATAGAGAAAAAGGCCGGGAGTTGTCGTGCCAAAGCGCGTCAACACCGCCTGCAATCGGCCCTCCGAGATATGAGCCTTAACAGGTGGGCCAGGCACCTGCGCAAGTCCCAAACCCTCCACTGCCGCTTCGATCAGCGTCGGATAATCGTGCGCGACAAGCGGACCCGAGACGACTGCCTCGATCGTTCTGTTGCCGTCGAGAAACGACCACGGCACGACTGATCCGTTCGGCCGGCGCAGACGCAGGCAGGCATGGCCACGCAGGTCGTCGATAAGCTTCGGTCGTGTCCGTGCGCGCAGATAATCGGGACTCCCGACAACGACGAACGGGAAGGGCTGGGAAAGCCTGACCACAATCATGTCGGCGTCGATGAACTGACCCATCCGGATGCCGGCGTCAAATCCTCCGGCGGCGAGATCTACTCGCTCCTCGCTGGCAGCAATCTCCACTTCGATCTCGGGATAAGCCTTGCAGAACGAGAGGATGACCGGCTGCAGGATCAGCGGAACGACCGCTCTGGGAACGGCGAGCCGCAAAAGCCCGACGGGACGTTGCCCGAGTTCGCGCACGGCAGCTCCGGCCGCGATGAGCTCTTCAAAGGCTGGTCTGGCGCGGGACAGGAATTGCTCGCCAGCTTGAGTGAGGCCGACACTGCGCGTTGTGCGAACGAACAGGGCAACGCCCATGCGCGCCTCGAGCGCGCGCACCGCCTGGCTCATCGCCGATGGGGTGATGCCCAGCTCTGCGGCCGCCTTTCGAAAGCTGCGGTGCCGGGCAACGCTGAGGAATGCCTCCACACCATCGATCGTGCCCTGCTTCATTGTGAAGTTCTGCTTCATGGCTTGTCCACTTTATAGCGGATAGTGGACCGACGAAAGCTTTCTTAAGTTCAGTTGCAGAGCGAGACGCCACGCCGGCGGGTGACTTGGTTGCCTATCGCGCCAGAGTCGGAGCCTGAAAACGATGACGCAAGTCCGGAACGCCGCCCTCACCTTCATCCTCATAGGAGCCCTTGCCATGACTGAAGCATCCATTGCCCAAACACAAAACCTATCGCCCGTAACAACTGGGGTGATGGTTATCCTGACGGCCAAGAGCAACGTCACACGCGAACAGGTCATGGCTGTAATGCCGGCCGAAGTCCGACAGACCGTGCAGCTCTACGTCGGCGGGAAAATCCGGGAATGGTTCTCGCGTGCCGATGGCCGCGGTGCTGTCTTCTTGCTCGACACCAGGGATGTGGCGGAAGCGCACGCGATCATGGATGATCTGCCGCTGGCCCGGCAAGGCCTCGTCGATCACGAGTACATCGCGGTCGGTCCGTTGCTGCCCCTTCGGTTGCTTCTGGCCAGCCCGGAACGCCCGCAATAGCGAGGAGGCAGAGAAATGCCCGCCATCAACCTGCCATTTGTTCTGAGCGTCGTCGGCGCCTTCCTGACAAGTTCAGCGATCGGTTACATCTATGTCTGGCCATGGCTGCGTAGCCTGCCGCGATTTGAGGCTTTGCGATTGATTGCGGCCTTTCATGCCTTCAGATTCTTTGGGATGAATTTCCTGGTGACTGGATTTGTGTCGCCGGAATTGAATCCGGATTTCGCCCGTCAGGTCGGATGGGGCGATTTCATCGCCGCGGCCTTGGCCCTTGGCTCGATGGCGGCACTCTCCCGGCGCTGGTCGATCGCCATTCCAGCTGTTTGGGTCTTCAATGTCTGGGGCACGATCGACCTCCTGAACGCATACTACATGGGAGTGACACAACTCAGAGATCCCGGTCTGATGGGCGCAGGGATTTACGTGCCCGCACTTTACGTCCCCTTGCTACTTGTCAGTCACGTTCTGATCTTTCTGCTTCTGTTTAAGGTCGGACCAGCGGAAGAATACTCGTCGACTCCGGCGCCGGCTCGCAACTAAGTCTCTTCGCATCCCGTACAACCCGGTGACGTATGCGCAGCATAGCGATGTGGGCCTGGTGGCAAGCGAACAACGAGCGCGCCAGCTTCGGAAGATCAGACCTATTGGAAGATCAGACCTGCTTCCCCGCAATGATCTCCTGCAACGTCGCGACATGCCGCGCGAACGCGCCGCGGCCTGCCGCGGTGGCGATGACCGTGGTCTGCGGCTTCTTGCCGACGAAGGCTTTTTCCACCGATACGTAGCCCGCCTTGGCCAGCGTCTCGATATGCGCGCCGAGATTGCCGTCGGTCGCGCCGGTGAGCTTCTTCAGCCGGGAAAACTCCAATCCTGTCGCGGCCGGCAGCGCGTTCAGTGCCGCCATGATCTTCAGCCGCAACGGCTGGTGGATGATGTCGTCGAGCTCGGCCATCAGATCCGCCGCATCCAGAGGCCGCCGAGGATCAGGCCTCCGCCATTGACGAAGGCCATCCAGAGCGGGAACGCCTCGCCGATGTAGAAGTAGCCGATCAGCGTCAGCGCGGAGATGCCGACACCGATCGCCATGAAGGCATAGCCGAACCAGAGACCGGCCAGCGTATAGAACAGCATGAAGTAGAGCGGCCAGAACGTGCCGAGCTGGCGCGGGCCGAAGTGACCGATCACGTTGGTGCACAGATAACCGAAGGCGAAGAACAGCACGAACACCAGAAGCAGTCTGACGTTGAAAGCGGCGCCATGGGAGTGATGCGGCGGATTGAAAATGCGCAGCGCCACCAGACCGCCGGCGCCCAAAGTGTCCGCGGCGACCCAGGCGTAGACCGCATAGACCGGCCAAAGCCAGGTCACGAGATTGGCCGCGAACACCAAGAGGCCCCACCAGACGGCAGCAAAGCTCGCCAGCTCATAGAGCTGCGATTGCTTCACGCGCTGGACGATGTCGTCGATATCGGCCAGCGCCGCGGACGCTTCCTTGCTGTCGATCATGACTGCCTTGCCCCGCGCGTCGCCACATCGTCGGCGATGACCGAAATCGCCTTCGGGTTGGTGACGATGCCCATATGGTTGATGCCGTCGATGATCTTGACATCGACCGACGGTTTGATGGCCTGCACGACTTCCGCATATTTGTCCGAGATCATCATCTCGTCCTCGGCGCCGCCGAAGATCGTGACCGGACGTGTCGTCGCCGGAAGATCGATGCGATAGCCGCGCGTCGCGAAATTGCGCGTCAGGCGATCGGAATAGGTGGAGACGAGGTACTTTGCCGAAGTCGCGGGCACGGCGAGCGCGAGCACCGGAAGCTGCGAACAGCAGTCGATGCCGAGCTTGCGCAGCGTGGCGAGCGCGAAGAAGCGCGGCAGGTCGACATTGGCCCAGCCGCCGGCATGCGGCTTATTGGTCGGGGCGTCATAGCCGAGATAGGGCGCGAGCAGCACGGTGCGCACGAACATGTCCTGCATGATCGGCGTCGCGGCGATGCGCAGCGAGAAGCCGGCGCCGGCGGAATGGCCGATCAAGGTGAGCGGCAGCTCCGGCGCGGCCTTGCGCACCTCGGCGACGAAATCGACGAGGTCGTCTTCGAGCTGGCCGACATAGCCGATGTCGCCGCGCGTGCCGGAGCCGCCATGGCCGCGGATGTCGAGCGCCCAGGTCTCCACTCCGCGCGAGGCGATGGCATGGGTCAGGGCATGATTGACGGTGCCGCTGGAGCCGGACGAGCCATGGATGAAGATCGCGCCGCGGCCGGTCGCGGGGCCGTTGGCAGCGTAGTGGCGGAAACCGATCCAGGTGCCGTCGCGGGCCTGGAAGCGCTCTAGGGGCGGGAGGGTGGACCAATCGATGCCCTTGGAGGAGTCGGAGACCGATCGCATCTCGGGCGGCCGCGTCAGCGGGGTTGCGATCATCGCGGCCAGGATCAGCGCCACGGCGCCGACCGCACAGAGGGCCCATTTCATTCCGTTCAACACGCCGCGCAGCAATCGAACTGCCATGATCCACTCCCCTCAAACCGATCAACTATAGAGAACTCTATATGACAGAGTACTCTCTTGGTCAATCCCCGGATTGGCGCGGCGCCGCAAAAATCCTTAACGTCGGGTCTGATCCCCAAATGCCGAATCGTTTGCCGATGCCTTCAGCGGAACCCCTGCTCAACACACCCGAATTCACCGTTTCCGAGCTCTCGCAGTCCCTGAAACGGACGGTTGAGGACACCTACGGCCATGTCCGGGTCCGCGGCGAGATCTCCGGCTTCCGCGGCGCGCATTCCTCCGGCCATTGCTATTTCGCGCTCAAGGACGAGAGCGCCAAGATCGAGGCGGTGATCTGGAAGGGCGTGCACGGCCGCATGCGCTTCAAGCCCCAGGAGGGGCTCGAGGTCATCGCCACCGGCAAGCTCACGACCTATCCGGGCTCCTCGAAATACCAGATCGTGATCGAGGCGCTGGAGCCGGCCGGCATCGGCGCGCTGATGGCGCTGATGGAGGAGCGCAAGCGGAAGCTCGCCGCCGAAGGCCTGTTCGACGAGGCGCGCAAACAGCTTCTGCCGTGGCTGCCGGAGGTGATCGGCGTGGTGACGTCGCCGACCGGCGCCGTGATCCGCGACATCCTGCATCGGCTGGAGGACCGCTTTCCCCGCCACGTGCTGGTGTGGCCGGTGAAAGTTCAGGGCGAAGGCTCGGCCGAGCAGGTCGCGGCCGCGATCCGCGGCTTCAATGCGCTGCCGGAGGGCGACAAGATTCCGCGCCCGGACGTGCTGATCGTCGCGCGCGGCGGCGGCTCACTGGAGGATCTGTGGTCGTTCAACGAAGAGATCGTGGTCCGTGCCGCGGCCGAGAGCATGATCCCGCTGATCTCGGCGGTGGGGCATGAGACCGACATCACGCTGATCGATTTCGTCGCCGACAAGCGCGCGCCGACGCCGACGGCGGCGGCCGAGATGGCCGTGCCGGTGCGCAGCGATCTCTTTGTCGAGGTCGGCGATCTCGGGCGACGCACCCGGTCCTGCTGGCAACGCGGCCAGGAGAGCCGTCGCAGCGAGCTGCGTGCGGCCGCGCGCGCGCTGCCGGCGGCAGGCGATTTGCTGGCGATCCCGCGGCAGCGGCTGGATTCGGCAGGTGCGTCCCTGCCCCGCTGCCTCAAGGCCAATACGCACGCGCATTTCCGCAGGTTCACCGCCGCAGGCGCCAAGCTGACGCTGCGGGTGCTGCATGGCCAGATCGCGCAGGCCGATCATCGCCTCACGGTGTGCGGCGAGCGACTCGGACTGTCCACGCGCTCGCTGCTGCGGCGGCGGCGCGACCGCTTCGCCGGGCTGGAGGTGCGCTTGCGCGCCTCGAAGCTCTCCAATGCGCAGGCGCAGCGCAACGCGATTGCGCGCCAGCGCGAACGCACGCATCGCCTGGCCGAGCGCGCGGGCCGCGCGCTGGTGACGCTGTTGCAGCGGCTCGACGCCCGCGTCGAGAACAGCGGCAAGCTGCTCTCCGCGCTGTCTTATCGCGGCGTGCTCGCGCGCGGCTTTGCGCTGGTGCGCGACGAGGCCGGCCATCCCCTGCATTCGGCGGACACGATCGGGCCTGGTGCAAGAGTCGAGATCGAGTTTGCGGATGGACGCGTGGGTGCGACCGCGGATGCGGATCGTGCAGCACCGACGGCAAAACGCGCGCCGGCGCAAGCCAAGGCGGCGGCGCAGGAGGCGAAGCCAGCGCCAAAGCGCGTGGGCAAGCCGGTGGATCAGGGGAATTTGTTTTAGCTGGAGCGACGGCATCGCGTCACCCTCGGCGTCATTCCCCGCGAAAGCGGGGAATCCAGTACGCCGCGGCTTCTCGATCAATCACAGGCGTCTCGGCGTACTGGATCGCCCGGTCAAGCCGGGCGATGACAGTGAGTGTGTGGGACGCGTGCCACGAAATCGCTGTCGTAGCCCGCATGAGCGTAGCGACATCCGGGACCAGCGGCCCCGGATATCGCTACGCTCATCCGGGCTACAAGACTGCGCGTCTCAGCGGCAGGACAAGCCCGCGTCGATCGTGGTCCAGAAACCGCAATGTTCCGGCGCGAGTTGTGGCGCGCCGGCATGGGCTTCGAACAGATGGGCTTCGAACAGGAAGACCGCGACGGTGAAAACGATCAGGGCGGAGGAGAACAGGACGAAGCGGTTGCGCATGGGACTGCGTTTAATCGACATCGTGGTCGAATGATGGCGTCGGCACGGGCTGAAACCCACACGGCGCGGGATCCGTAGAGTCACGGTCGGCCATTTTCCGTGCAGGGCGGTGGTCGATGCGGGGCTGTCCGCTGTTGTTCCCAAGGGCGGCCCCGCTCGGCACATGTAGCCCGCACGAGCGCAGCGATATGCGGGACGGACCTACCCGGATATCGCTACGCTCATCCGGGCTACGGCACTGCCGTCACCGCGCCAGCCACTCCGCAACTTCCTTCTGCGATTCCGCGCGCGCTGCCGCATCGGTGCCGAGATGGCCGTGCTCGGGCGTGGCGGCGTCGGTGCTGCCGGCAGCTGCGTGCAGCGGCGTGTTGGCGCGGTCGAAGTCGTGATAGGCGCCGGGATAGACCACGATGCGCGCGAGCGCGCTGCGGCCATGCGCGCCATCGACCATCTGGCGGCAGGCCGGCGGCGACGAGACGTCGTCATTGCCGCCGATCAGCACCAGCGTCGGCACCCGTGTGCTCCAGCCGAGGCCTGCGGAAATCCTGCAGTCCGGATAGAACGCGATCGCGGCGCGGAAATCCGGGCCCACATCGCGCGCCAGGCTCTGCGGACGCACGGCCCAAAGCAGCGCGCTGGCGCCATTCGCCCACCCCATCAGGCTGACGCGGTCGCGCGCAACCCAACTCTGCCGCATCAACCAGGCGCGCGACGCCGCGATGTCGGTGACGCGTTCGCGCCGCGCCTTGACGTGGATGTCCTTGACGCGGCATTGCGGCCCGAGCTCACGCGAGCCGTAGCTGTCAGGGAGCAGGACGGCGTTACCGGACTTGAGCAGCCGCTCGGCCCAGTCGCGATAGCGCGGCAGCACGGAATCGGAATGGCCACCGAGCCCGCCGCAGCCATGAAGCGCGATCACGGTCGGAAACGGCCCCGCGCCCTCGGGCTTGTAGAGCTGCGCATGCAGCACGCCGGACGCCAGCGGAATCTCGACCGGCTGCGGCGCCGGCGACGCGTGCGCGGCCGAGATCAGGAACGTCAGGAACAGGGCGGTGAACGGAAGGCGCATCGAACTTTGCCGTTGGATCCTTCGCTCAAGCACTATCACGCGGAAACGGCGCCAAAACATCACAAACCGGTGGGTTTACCGGGCGGACAAGCCACCCTATTTATGCTACATCCCGTCCAACACATCGTGCCCTCCAAGGTGACCCCGGAGCGGCCTTCCACGGAGACTTTCGACCGTGCTGAACAAGTTCGGCCCCTCGGGCCATGGCGAAGCGCAGGTGCAATATCTCGACGGCGATTTCCGCGTGATCTCGCCGGGGACTTTCGTGCGCTGCGCGATCACCGATACGCGCATCCCGCTCGACGAGTTGAAATACTGGAGCGTGGACCTGCAGGAAGCCTACGCCACACCCGCCGCCGTGCTCGAGCGACATTACCCGGGCGCGCCCAAGCCGCAAGCCTGAGGCCGCGGGCGCGCGTCTATTGCTGCTCCGCGCCATCCGTGCCCACGCAGGTTTTGATGAAACTCTTCCTGGGCTCGCCGACGATCTTCTGATCGATCGCCTGCTTGAGGCAATCCAGCCGCGCCTGCGCCATGCAGAGCTGCATCTGGTCGCGCTTGTCCTGTCCCTTCAGGTTCTGAGTTGTCGCGAGGCAGGTGACGCGCTTGGTCGCGGGCACCGGCACGGTGGTGGTTTGAGGAGCCGGCGGAGTCGTTTGTGCAAACACCGGCGCAATGATCAGACACACAAGGCTGGCGGCAACGGCGGCGAACGGCAACTTCATCGAACTCTCCTGGTCGTATGAAACGGTTAGGAGTTTTGCGATGAACGACGCGTGAATGGCAGGCTGCTGTGTCGGATGGGCAAAGCGCAGCTGCCCTGCCGGCACAGCACGAGCGGTGCAGCTTTTTCACGAGGCATGTTCGCACGCACCAGAAATGCTGCTCGCACAGCCGAGACGATTTCCGTTATGCCGATCCGCGTTGCATCGAAGAGTGCTTGCACTCCGTGGTTAGCCATTTCGCGTTGTGGTTGGATTCTTTGTTGCGATTGGCGCTCTTAGGTTGTTTGACGAAGTCTTGGTGAAACAAAGCGCCGCTATGCTTCATCTTAGGTAATTGGCCCTGCTCTTTTTATCGCACAGACAATCAAGTCAACCAAACGGCCACTGAGCTCTGGAATTGGCGCAGTCTGTGAACGGGCTCATATCGAAGAGCCATCTGTCGGGCTACGATCACCTCGAAAATTCGCGGTGGATTATTTGTAAATCGAAAATCAACGATGGGGGTGATCATGCCCACCATACTAGACCTGCTCTATCGTGAATATTGCCGCGCCCGCCTCGCTGAAATGCGGAAACAGCTTCTGATCGCAGCTGAACGCTTTGAAGCTCTCGAAGCGCATCATCATCCGGATCAGGGTGACGATGAGAGGACGGACACACAGCGCAAGACCGGTCGCCGCGCGCCGAATTGAAGCGGCCCGAGACCGGCGATCTCTCCCGCGTAGCAGTGACCAAGCAGTTGGCAACAGTTTGGGAGGCAGCAATGAATACACCCGAGTACTATACCGCCATGGTAGCCTGCGCCTCGTGCCTGACCATTATCGGATTGATGGCCGTTGGGGCGTGGTGAGCATGATTGACTGCTGAACCGCAATCGCAGGCCGTTGCCGAGGTCGCTGGCAAGCACGTCCGGTCGGACGACGGCGCGGACGCAGCACGCAGCGTACAGCATGGTTCGTCAACGGAGGCTGGAAGGCCTTCGCCTCGGCTTGCAAACATTATTCCTGCTGTGAGGTGAGCGTTGCCGCCGTTTCGGACTGCGGCGGCTTCGCTTCAGATCCGGATGTCAGCTTCCGGGCGGGGTATACGAAGAGCGCAGCTTCGCCGCGTTCTGGCGGACCTGCTTGATCTCGTCCTGCGTGAACAGCCGCGTCAGTTTCACGTTCTGCAGGGTGCCCGCCGTGACGGTCAGGCCGGAAATGGCCGGAGCCGCACCCGGATCAGGCACATCGAAAATCACCAAAACGCCTGGGCCGTCGGCCGCAACGCTGAACATCGAAATCAGCTTTCCGCCGGCCGCTTCGATAAGTTTTCTTGCCGCCTCCTGACGATCGGTCTTGGGGTTCTCCAAAATGGCATTGAGAGCGCGTGGTGTGTATTGTCCGGTGAGGCAAAAATGCATGGCATGTTCTCCTCTGGGTTTTTGGCAATGACTTTCCCTGCCGTTCCGAACTCGTCGTTACGGCCGCTGCATCTGAAATGATGAAGGTACTGCCCGCCGTGGGCATAAACGCCGTCGATGATTTCCGGGAGTTCGGCACGTCCCGGTGACGGCTCTCATGAAACGCTACATCAACTCCCGAACGTGCGGAAGAGAATTCGTCAGCCGCGACATGTCACCTCGGTTGCCACATATCGCACCCGCGCATGAAATGCTTTTCGTCACACCGTGCGTCCACAACGAGCGCGGTTCGCCCGCCGTCCGACATTATCGCCTGCCGAATCTTCGCTCGCGCGCCTTGTAGAGATGATCGCTGATCAGTTGCCGGAGCGTAGCCGGGTCGTCGAACTCGAGCTGGACGGCGAACGGCACGATGCCGTCCGGCACGCCTTCGCGGCCGTGCAGACGCGCGAGATCCTTTTCCGTCGTCACCAGTGTTTGCTGCTCGCGCTGCGCCTCCGCGGCGAGAGTTGCGATCTCGTCGTTCGAAAACATGTGATGATCGGCGAAGGCGCGCGTGCGTGCGACTTCGATACCGCCAGTGCGCAAGCTGCGGAAGAACCGTTCGGGATCGCCGATGCCGGCGAACGCGAACACCGGCTTGCCCAACAGTCTTGCGACCGACCCGGCGTCGGGTTTCAGCCGCGCGCGCAGCTCCGGCTTGTTGCGCCTGGCAAGCTCGGCGGCGACAGCGTCGGCGGCGCGGCCGCCGCCGATCAGGACCAGCGCGTCGGTGCGCGCAAGCTGCGCCTTCAGCGGCGCACGCAGGGGACCGGCCGGAAACACCTTGCCATTGCCGAGGCCGCGCTCGCTGTCGATCACGATCAGCGAGGTGTCCTTGAGAAGACGCGGGTTCTGGAAACCGTCGTCCATCAAAATCACGGTGGCGCCTTGCGACTTCGCCAGCACGACGCCGTCGAGACGGTCGCGCGCGACCGTGACAGGGACGTCGCGCGCCATCATCAGCGGCTCGTCGCCGACGTCGGACGCGGTGTGACGCATGCTGTCGACCATCACCGGGCCCTTGAGGCTGCCGCCATAGCCGCGGCTGAGCACCACCGGCGTCTCGCCGAGCTCGCGCAAGAGCTTCGTCAGCGCCAGCACGGTCGGCGTCTTGCCGGCGCCGCCGACATGGTAGTTGCCGACGCAGATCACGGGGATGCCGGCGTCGACGCCCTCGCGCAGCATCCGCCGTTCCGTGATCGCGCCGTAGAGCGCACCCAGCGGCCCCAATGCGTACGATTCGAGGGAACGTGGCCGGTACCAGAAGGCCGGCTCACGCATTGGCGGCCCCCATCTCGATCCGCAACTGCAAGAGATAAGGCTCGAGCGCGGTCATGGTGCGGTTGAGCGCGCCGCCGAGATCCTCGACCACGCCGGCGCCCGACTGCTGGACGTTCTTTCGCACGGCAGGATCGGCGAGCAGCTGGCCGAGCTGCTTGATCAGTAGTTCCTGCGTGTCGGCTTGGCGCGCGCCGCCGCTGTGATCGAGCGCCTCGTAGACATCGGCGAAATTGAAGACGTGTGGACCATGGACGATGGCCGCGCCGAGCTTGATCGCTTCGATCGGATTCTGGCCGCCATGATGGATCAGCGATCCGCCCATGAACACGATGTCCGAGAGGCGATAGAACAGGCCGAGCTCGCCCATGGTGTCGGCGACATAAACGTCGGTGGTCGCGGTCGGCAGCTCGTCGCGCGAGCGCAGGGCCGGCTTCAGGCCGGAGGCCGTGATCAGGCCTGTGATCGAGGAGCCGCGATCCGGATGGCGCGGCACGATCACGGTCAGGAGCTGCGGGAAGAAACCGGTGAGGCTGCGATGCGCCGCCACCAGCATCTCCTCCTCGCCCGGATGGGTCGAGGCCGCGACGATGATCGGACGCCCGCGCGTCATCGCCATCAGCCGTTCGAGCTTGGCGGGATCGGCCGGGGGCGCCGGCACGTCGAGCTTGAGATTGCCCGTGGTGACGACGTCGCGGCCGCCGAGCGTCGAGAAGCGCTCGGCATCGGTCTTCGACTGCGCCAGACAAATGTCGAACCGCGACAGCAGCGCCGAGATGGTGCCTTGCATCCGGCGCCAGCGCGGGAACGAGCGCGGCGACATCCGCCCGTTGATCAGCACCATCGGCACGCGGCGCGCGGCGCCGGCCAGGATCAGGTTCGGCCACAGATCGGATTCGATGAACAGCGCCAGCGACGGCTTCCAATGGTCGAGGAAGCGCGCGACATAACGCGGGGAATCATACGGCACGTATTGATGGATCACGTCGGGCGGAAAACGCTTTGCCACAATAGCAGCCGACGTGACAGTGCCCGAGGTGAGCAGAATGCGCAGGTTCAGATCGCGCAAGCGCTCGATCAGCGCCGCCGCGGCGAGGACCTCGCCGACGCTGGCGCCGTGAATCCAGACCAGCGGACCGTGCGGCCGCACGTCCCGGGACAGACCCCGCCGTTCGCTGACCCGCGCGGGATCTTCCTTGCCCTGCTTCAGGCGCCGCTTGATCAGCACAGGCGCGAGCGGCACCAGGCCACGCGCCAGGCGCCGGTACATCCGCAGCGTCAACGGCAGCGAGCCGGGCAGCGATTTAGGCATCTGCAGGTCCCGGCCGGCCGAGTTGCGCATAGGCTTGGCGGGTCGCCTCGTTCAAGGTCTCCTCCAGCTCGAGCCGCAGCGCTTCCATGGTGGCGGCGTTCGCATCCGGCGGAACGTGGATTTCCTTGATGCCGACCAACGCGCCCCGCCCGAACGGCAGGTTGATGGTGGTGCGGTCCCAGTTCTTGAGCCGGATGAAGCGGCTGGTCGCCATCGCAAAAGGCATGATCGGCCGCCCCGATTCCCGTGCCAGCATGATGATGCCGAGCCCGGCCACGCGCGAGCGCTTGGGGACGTCGGCGGTCAGCGCGACATTACAACCGTCCTGGAGCGTCCGCACCATTTCCTTGAAGGCACCGACCCCGCCTTTGCGGTGAAACGCGCCGCCATGGTCTCCGGACCCGCGGATGGTGCCGATGCCAAGCCGCTCGGCGGCAATCGCGTTGAACTCGCCGTCGCGGTGACGGGAGATCAGGACCCTGGCCTTGTACCAGTCCTTGTTCTTGATGAAGGGGGTGAGGAAATGCTGGCCGTGCCAAAACGCGAAGATCGCCGGGATCTGCGGCTCGACGCGGTCATAGACGTCCGGCGGATCGAACGTGAATTTGTTCGTCCGCCAGACCAGACGCAGATATTCCGCCGCCAGGATTCCGACGGCACGCTGAACGAAGCTGCTCCTCAGCGTATTGCGAAGCAGCTTTTTCAACGCGCCGGTTCTTGATTCGGGTCGAGCAGCCGATGGAGATGGACGATGAAATAGCGCATCTGCGCGTTGTCGACCGTGCTCTGCGCCTTGGCGCGCCAGGCGGCGTGCGCGGTCGCATAGTTCGGATAGAGGCCGACGATCTCGACGTCGTCGAGGTTCTTGAAGGTGTTGTGCTCGAGATCGACGAGCTCGCCGCCGACGACGAGGTGGAGCAGTTGTTGCGGGGCACTATCTGGCATCGGTTCTGTTCCTAACGGGCTGCCCGGCAAAGCAGTGTTCGACAAGCACGAGAAAGCGCTTCACGGCAAGGGGCGGTTTCGAAAATGCGAGACAATGTTCGCATGACGATCGCGACCCGCTGCCACCAGCACCCCATGCGTGACTTGCCGGCGGTTATAGAGGATGGGATCTCCGGAGAGATCGCTCATCCTACCATCGGCTTCCTGCACGATCAAATCCGCCGCCGCAAGGTCCCAATCATGACTGTTGCCGCCCGCAAAAGCCGCATCCAGCGCGCCATGGGAGACCCGGCACAGCCGCAGCGCGAGCGAACCGATTCGCGGATGCAGCTTGATCTCGCCCAGTGACGGCTTCAGGCGCTCGACCAGGGGCTTCGGACCCGCGACACGCGAGAAGTCGAGCTCGGACCCAGCCGTCGCCCGCACCGGCACATCGTTGAGGATCGTGCCCTGGCCGCGGGCGGCGAAGAAGAACTCATCGCTGGTCGGCGCGAACACCGCGGCCAGCACCGGCGAGGCGTCCTCAACCAGCGCGACGCTGACGCACCATTCGTCGTGGCCGTTGAGGTAGTTGCGGGTGCCGTCGATGGGATCGACGATCCAGGTCATCCGCCGCGACAGCCGCACCTCATCGTCGGCGCTCTCCTCCGACAGCCAGCCATAGTCGGGCGTCGCCGCGCGCAGGCGCGCTTCCAGGAGATCGTTGACGGCGATGTCGGCTTCCGAGACCGGCGAGGACGCGCCCTTGGTCCACTTCTTCAGCTCGGTGCGGAACATCGACTGCGCGAGTGCGCCCGCCTCCCGCACCGTGTCTTGCAGCAGCGCCGCGTCGCGCGTCAGGATGGCTTCGCCTGTTGCGTTCGCGTCAACGTCCGCCAAGCGTCAAACCCTCGATGCGCACCGTCGGCGCATTGACGCCGTAGCGGAACTCGAGATTGTTCGCCGGCTGCATCGACTTGAAGATCTCGAACAGATGGCCGGCGATCGTCACCTCGCTCACGGGATAAGTGAGTTCGCCGTTCTCGATCCAGAAGCCGGAGGCGCCGCGGCTGTAGTCGCCAGTCACGCCGTTGACGCCCGAGCCGATCAAATCGGTGACGTAGAAACCCTGCTTGATGTCGGAGATCAGTTCGGCCGGCGTCGGCGTGCCGGGTTCAAGATGCAGATTATACGGCCCGGGCGACGGCGAGGAGGAGACGCCGCGATGGGCATGGCCGGTGGTGGTGAGACCGAGCTCACGCGCGGTGGCGCAATCGAGCAGCCAGGTCGTCAGCACGCCTTCGTCGATCAGCGCGATCTTCTTCACGGCGACACCTTCAGCGTCGAACGTCTGCGAGCGCAGGCCGCGTTTGCGCAGGGGATCGTCGATGATGCGGATGTTCTTGGCGAACAGCTGCTGGCCGAGCTTGTCCTTCAGGAAGCTGGTCTTGCGCGCAATCGAAGCGCCGTTGATGGCGCCGACGACGTGACCGACCAGCGAGCCCGCGACGCGCGGATCGAACACCACAGGCACTTTGCAGGTCTCGACCTTGCGCGGATTGGCGCGCGCCACAGTGCGCTCGCCCGCGGAACGGCCGACGATCTCGGGCGACAGCAGATCGGCACCATGCGGCGCCGAGGTGAAATCGTAGTCCCGCTCCATGCCGGTGCCGTCGCCGACAATGGCGGTGGCGGAGATGCCCTGGCTGGAACGCAGGTAAGAGCCGTGGAAGCCGGTGCTGGTGACGAGCACCATGCCGCCCATTCCGGCAGAGGCCGAGGCGCCGCCGGATTTGGTCACGCCCTTCACTCCGAGCGCCGCAGCCTCGGCTTCGAGCGCGCGGCGCTCGAGTTCCGAGGTGGCGGGCACGTCAGGGTCGAGCAGATCGAGATCGGGAAAGTCGCGCGCGAGCAATGCGGGATCGGCAAGGCCGACATATTTGTCGTCGGGCGCAACACGCGCCATCGCAACCGCTCGCTCGGCAAGCTTGGTCACGGCATCGCCGCTGGCGTCGTTGGTGGAGACCACCGCCTGGCGCCGGCCGACCAGCACGCGCAAGCCGACATCATCGCCCTCGGAACGCTCGGATTCCTCGACCCGGCCGTCGCGGACCTCGACGCCTTGCGAGACGCCACGCACGGCGACCGCATCGGCCGCATCCGCGCCGGCGCGCCTGGCAGCCTCCACCAGCCGCTGCGCGAGATCGGAGAGCGCAGACTGGTCGAACAGGTCGCGGCTGGCTGTGGACGAATTCTTGGGTGAAAGCGTCGAGCTTGGTGAAGGGTTCACAAACGAAATCCTGTTGGGGCGGGCTGCGGGACCGGAACCCACAGATGTGCCCTGATCGCGCGGACTTCAAGCATTTTCAACCCACCAAAAGCTCAGATTCGCACCTTGCGCGCAACGTCTCGTCAATCATGCGCGCCAAGGTCTTGTCAATCATGCGCGGCGGTGAGGTTGGATTAACCAGCCTTTTTAAGCGGTTTCGGAAAGGCCCGCGCTAAGGTCCTCGCATCGACCGGGAACATAATCCTGGCGGGGAGAACTAAAGCCGTGAGGCGTCAAACAGCAACAAGCGGGATCACTCCCGCCGGGTCGAGCCGCTCCCTGCGGCTCGACCCCCTTTCCCTTCCGGTCCGCTTCGATGCGCATGATCCGCGCGCCGACGGATATGTCCGGCAGATCGAGCTTCATCGCGAACGTGTCGTGCTGCACCGTGCCGTCCGCGGCATGCGGATGGCGATCAACGTCCGCGTCAGCGACTTCATCGGCGTCGCGCTGCGCGGCAACGACGAGGCCCAGACCCTCGTCCTCGTGCATCGCGATCCCTCGCTCTCCATTCCGCTGCTGGTCAGCGCCGATGGCGACGAACTCGTTGAGGCCTGGGCGATCTGGAGCGAGCTGTTCGCGCTTCCGCAGCTCGACGAAGGCGCACGCCAACCCGCGCCGCGGCGTCGCCGCGCCAACGCGATCCGCCACCGCCGTCCGAAATTTCTGATGCGCCGCCGCACCGGTGTCGCACGCGAGTTGTCGGTGCATCGCGACGAGCGCGAGATCATCGCGCGGAGTTAGGCCGCTCGCAGCACCGCGTCGGCCAGCAAACCCGCAAAGAGCAACAGCCCCGCATCGCGATTCGAGTAGAACAGGCGCTTGCAGAGATCGCCGTCGCTGATATTCAGCCGCGCGATCTGCGAGGCCAGATGCACGGCGAAGGCCCCAAGTCCGAGCCAGGCCGGCCAGCGCGCATCGCCCGACGCCAGCGCCACGCCGATCAGCAGCATCGCCAGGCCGTAGAACAGGATCAGCGCCTGGTGCGTATGCGCGCCGAACAGGCGCGCGGTGGACTTGATGCCGATCAGCGCATCATCCTCTGCGTCCTGATGCGCGTAGATCGTGTCGTAGCCGATCACCCAGGAAATCGCGCCGGCATAGAGCACGAGTGCGGTGACGTCGATGCGCCCGAAGGTGACGGCAAATCCCATCAGGGCGCCCCAGGAGAACGCAAGCCCGAGCACGATCTGCGGCCACCAGGTGATGCGCTTCATGAACGGGTAGATCGCGACGATCAGCAGTGAGGCAATGCCGGTCAGGATCGCGAAGCGGTTGAACTGCAGCAACACCACGAGCCCGATCAGCGCCTGCGCGACCATGAAGGCCAGCGCCTGCTTCGCGCTCACCTGGCCCGACGGCAGCGGTCGCGAGCGGGTGCGCTCGACCTTGTCGTCAAGATCACGGTCGGTGATGTCGTTCCAGGTACAGCCTGCCCCCCGCATCACGAAGGCGCCGATGAAGAACAGGACGATGGTGAGCGGCAGCCCGCGGACGTCATGCGCCATGCCGGCGGCGAGCGCCGCCGACCACCAGCACGGCATCAACAGGAGCCAGGAGCCGATCGGACGATCAAAGCGGGACAAGCGCAGATAAGGCCGCGCCCATTGCGGCGCACGCGTATCGACCCAGTTGCCGGTGGAATCGGCAACTCGGGCGGATGTGTCGCTCATCGCGTCAGGACGTTGCCGTTGAGTGTATCGAAGGTGCTGCCGCCCTTCTTGCCGGCATTGGCCTCGGGCGCCGAGCCCGAACCCAGCACTTCGCTCAGCGACGGACCGGCCGGTCCGCGCGGCTGGTTCTGCATCTGCTGCGCGACGTTGCAGACCTTCGCCGTCATGGCCTCGGTGTTCTTGTGGCCGTCCTTCATCTGCGCGCCGACCTGCGCCGGAATCCCGCATTTCGAGGCGTTGGCCTCGATGTACTTGATCATCTTGGTCTCAGCCTGGCTGAAGTTGCGGATCAGCTTGCAGGCCTCGTCAGGTGGAGCGTGACGGTCGCTCGCGGCCTTGATCAGCTTGCCGCGCTTTTCGGCATCCTCGCGCAGAGGCATGAACGCCTTCATGCAGTCCTCGCCGGGACCGGCTTGCGTCGGCGGCGCGGCGCTGAAGGCGCCGGCGCCGCCGACAGGCGCGGCGCCGTTTACGGGGAAGGACGATTGCGGCGCGCCGCCGACGGAGGCGACGGGCGCCGAGCCGTTCACGGGCGGAAACGCGGAACTTGTTGGGGCCTGGCCCGGCAGCGGCGCGGGGAAACCCTGCGCATAGGCACAAACGGCGCCCATCGTGACCATGGCGGCAGTGATCGGAACCATCAAATGACGGATCATCAAGGCAGTCTCTCCGGCAGGAGCTTGCGGGGTTCGGCGTCTTCCCAATTGAAGCGCAACCAGCGTGCTCGCGATTTTACGATTCCCGCCGGCCCTTAACAACCCGTTGAATAGGGCAGGAGCGCGGCGCGCCGACGCACCATTTTGGCAAAATTTACCCCGAAAGTACTGCTTTCGGTTAAGAACGGCGGCAAATTGGACTTTTGAACGATGCCCTCCCACGATTTCCGCGGCCCCCGCCTGTTCGTCGATGCCCCCCTGGCCCAGGATGGCAGGGTCGAGCTCGACCGCGACCAGAGCAATTATCTCGGCAATGTGCTGCGGCTTGCCGCCGGGGCCGAGGTCTTGGCGTTCAACGGCCGCGACGGCGAATGGCAGGCCGCCATCGAAGGCCGCAAGCGGCCGGACGGCCTCGTCATCCTCCAGCAGACCCGGCCGCAGGACAGGCTGCCCGACCTCTCTTACGTCTTCGCCCCGCTCAAGCACGCCCGGCTCGACTACATGGTGCAGAAGGCCATCGAGATGGGCGCTGCCTCGCTTCAGCCGGTTCTGACCCGGTTCACCCAAGCTTCCCGCGTCAATACCGAGCGGATGCGCGCCAATGTCGTCGAGGCGGCCGAGCAATGCGGCATTCTCAGCATCGCCACCGTTGCCGAGCCGGTGCCGCTGGAGCGCTTCCTGACCCAGCGCGCCGCTGGCAGGCTGCTGATCTTCTGCGACGAGGCGGCGGAGCTCGAAAACCCCATTCAGAGCCTGCAAGGCGCAGGCGCGGCAGAGGGAATCGACGTGCTGATCGGCCCCGAAGGCGGCTTTGCCGGGGAAGAGCGGGCGCTGCTGCTGCGGCAGCCGAATATCCTGCGGCTGGCGCTGGGACCGCGGATCATGCGGGCCGACACGGCCGCGGTGGCCGCGCTGGCGCTGGTGCAGGCGGTGCTGGGCGATTGGCGTGGCAAAATGGCCTGATGCCGATATTGGCCGACCGTTAAGCGATTGATCCTTTGGAGGTCGAAACCGCTTTCGGGCCATGCTAAGGCCTGCGGCAATTCGCTCCCCTTGCTTGCCCTGCCCGGTTCCACCGGGACGATGGACCCCGACATGACCGCGACTGCCACCTCAAATGCTGCCGGCTCCGCCGCCTGGGCGGACACGCTGCTGCTGTCGTTCGCGCAGGCGGGCTATGTCAGGGCCGAGCCCGCGATCCTGCAGCCGGCCGAACCGTTCCTGGATCTCTCCGGCGAGGACATCCGCAAGAGCCTGTACCTGACCACGGACCTCTCCGGCGAGGAGCTGTGCCTGCGCCCGGACCTGACCATTCCGGTGGCCCGCGACTACCTCAGCTCTGGCCGTGCCGGCCAGCCGGCCGGGTTCAGTTATCTCGGCCCGGTGTTTCGCTACCGCAACGGCCAGAGCAACGAATTCCTGCAGGCCGGCATCGAATCGTTCGGCCGCCAGGACCGCGCCGCGGCCGATGCCGAGATGCTGGCGCTGGCGCTGGAGGCGACCGCCGCCTTCGGCGTCCGCGACGTCGAGATCCGCACCGGCGACGTAGCGCTGTTCAACGCGCTGCTCGACGCGCTCAACCTCTATCCGGTCTGGCGCCGCCGCCTGGTCAAGGATTTCAACCGCAAGATCAGCCTGGAGCAGGATCTGGAGCGGCTGGCAGCCGCGACGACCGCGACCCGCAGCGAATATGAGGGCGTGCTCGCGGCGCTCGCCGGCTCCGACCGCAAGGCGGCACTCGCTTTCGTCACCGATCTGATGTCGATCGCCGGCACCACCAATGTCGGCGGCCGCAGCACGGCCGAGATTGCCGACCGCTTCCTCGAGCAGTCGACACTGAAGGGCGGTGCGCTGCCGCGCGAGGCCATCGCCGTGCTCAAGCGTTTCCTGTCGATATCGGGTAACCCCGATGACGCCGTCGCCGAGCTGCGCGCGCTCACCAATGACGCGAAGCTCGACCTCAGTGCTGCGGTCGACCAGTTCGAAAGCCGGGTCGGCTTCATGGCCGCGCGCGGCATCGATGTGAAGGGAACGCGCTTTTCGACCGCGTTCGGACGCGGGCTCGACTACTACACCGGCTTCGAATTCGAGCTGCATCACCGCGGCAACGGGGCCGAGCCGCTGGTTGCCGGCGGCCGCTATGACGGGCTGATGACCCAGCTTGGATCGGCCGAGCCGATCCCTGCGGTCGGTTTCTCGGTCTGGGTGGATGCGCTGACCCGGATCGGCCGCAAGGTGGGAGCTTAAGTCATGAGCGCGCCATTCGTTCTGGCCGTTCCCTCCAAGGGCCGCCTGCAGGAAAACACCGAGGCCTTCTTCGCCCGCGCCGGGCTCAAGCTGTCGAAGGCGGGCGGTGCCCGTGACTATCGCGGCACGCTCGCGGGCCTCGACAATGTCGAGGTCGCCTATCTCTCGGCGAGTGAGATCGCCTCGCAGTTGTCCCGCGGCTCGGCGCATCTCGGCGTCACCGGGGAGGATCTGGTGCGCGAGACCATCGCGGACGCCAACAAGCGCGTCTCCCTGATCGAAGGCCTCGGCTTCGGCTATGCCGACGTCGTCGTCGCGGTGCCGCAGGCGTGGATCGACGTGCGCACCATGGCCGACCTCGACGACGTCACCACCGGCTTCCGCGAGCAGCATCACATGCGGATGCGGGTCGCGACCAAGTTCATCAACCTCACCCGCGCCTTCTTCCAGAGCCAAGGCATCACCGATTACCGCATCGTCGAAAGCACGGGCGCGACCGAAGGCGCACCTGCCGCCGGCAGCGCCGAGTTGATCGTCGACATCACCACGACCGGCGCGACGCTCGCTGCCAACGGATTGCGGGTGCTCGACGACGGCGTGATCCTGCGCAGCCAGGCCAATCTGGTCGCCTCAAGGGACGCCGATTGGTCGCCGCAGGCGCGGGAGACCGCGCGAGTCATCCTCGATCACATCGCGGCGCGGGCGCGGGCCAACAAATACCGCGAAGTCCGCACCCGCTTCCGCCAGTGCGACGCGGCCATGCTCACCGAGGCCCACGAGCGCTTCGGCGTCGAAGCGCCGTTCGGCGGACCGACCTCGTCGGGCATGCTCACGCTGCACTGCCCGCCGGGCCAGCTCTATGCACTCGCGAGCTTCCTGCGCGGGCATGGCGCCGAGACCGTCTCGGTGGTTTCGCTGGATTACGTGTTCGACCGGGAGAACCCGCTGTTCGCCAGGCTCGAGGCGTTCCTGCGGCAGTGAGCCCAAAGTTTGTTGAGCAATTCCGTTCAGCGTAGCGACAGCAAACGGCAGCTACCATATGCTGTCGGGATGACCTTGCAAGAAAACCTGATCGCCTCTGGAACCTTGATCCATGACGCTGGGCTCTGACGTTTCCGGCATGACGACCACCGCGGCCAGCGCCGCCGCGAAGGGACTGTCGATTGTCGTCCCGCTCTACAACGAAGCGGCGGGTCTCGCCGCCCTGCACCAGCGCATCTGCGATCTCGCAAAGACCTTGCGGCAGCGCTATCGCCTGGCTTGCGAGATCGTTTATGTCGACGACGGCAGCGCGGACGCGACACTGTCGATCGCCCGCGCACTGCCGGCCGACGCGGTCGACGTCCAGGTGGTGTCGTTGTCGCGCAATTTCGGCAAGGAGGCCGCGCTGATGGCCGGCCTCGACCATGCCCGGCTCGGCGCGGTGCTGTTCATGGACGGCGACGGCCAGCATCCGCCGTCGCTGGTCGAGCGACTGGTGCGGCACTGGATCGAGGACGGCTACGACGTCGTCTATACCGCCAAGGCGCATCGCGATAACGAGCCGTTCCTGCGGCGGCTCGCCGGACGCGGCTTCTATGCGCTGATCAATTGGGGCGCGCGCCAGAAGATTCCGGAAGACGCTGGCGATTTCCGCCTGCTGTCGCCGCGCGCGGTCGCAGCACTGAGGCAGCTGCCCGAGCGCAACCGCTTCTTCAAGGGCCTCGCGAGCTGGATCGGCTTCCGCCAGATCCGCGTTGATTACGAACCGGCGCCGCGCACCCATGGCGTGACAACCTTCAGCGCCGCGCGCCTGCTTGGTCTTTCGATCGAAGGCGTCACCTCGTTCTCGGTGGCGCCGCTGCGCTTCGCCAGCCTGCTCGGCGTGATCCTCGCCGGCGGAGCGTTCCTGTTCGGTCTGTCGATCCTCTGGGAGGTCCTGACCACCGGCAAGCAGGTGCCCGGCTATCCCTCACTCGTGATCGGCCTGATGACGATCGGCGGCGTGCAGCTCATCATGATCGGCATCGTCGGCGAATATATCGGCAAGATCCTTTCCGAGCTGAAGGCGCGCCCGATCTACTTCGTCGCCGAGCACAGTGAAAAGCATTTCGAGACCGACAAGGCCCAGGATGCTTCAAGCCTGGACGCCTCGAAGAGGACGGCGGCCGAATGAGCGCGGCCGCGCCGCCACGGCGGATCTGGCTCTGCGCCGACGATTACGGCATCAGCCCGGGCGTCAATCGCGCCATCCGCGACCTGATCGAACGCGGCCGTCTCAACGCGACGTCGGTAATGATGGTGGGACCTGCGGTCGAGCGCAGCGAGATCGAGGCGCTCCAGGCGGCGGCGCAAGCGAGCCCGCGCTGCGCGATCGGATTGCACGTGACATTGTCGGCACCGTTCCGGCCGCTCACCATGCATTTCCGCCCGCTCGACGGCGACATGTTTCTCCCGTTTCCGAAGCTGCTCCGCGCCGGTCTTGCGCGAAGGCTCGACCGCGAGTTCTTTCGCAACGAGGTCAAGGCGCAGCTGGCAGCCTTCGCGAAAGCGTTCGGGCGCGCGCCTGACTTCGTCGACGGTCATCAGCATGTGCAGCTCTACCCGCAGGTGCGCGACGGATTTGTCGACGCAGTCGCCGAAGCCGCGCCAAAAGCCTGGGTGCGCCAGGGCGGCCGCGACCTGCCCCTGATGCAGCGGCTGGCCTCGCCGAAAGCCATGGTGCTGGATATCCTCAGCGCGCAATTCCGCCGCCGTGCCGGCAGCGCGGGCCTCAGCTTCAATCCCGGTTTCGCCGGCGCCTATGATTTCACGCAAGCGGCCGATTTCGGCGCGCTGATGCGGCATTTCCTGGAAGGCCTGCCGGATGGCGGCCTCATCATGTGTCATCCCGGCTTCGTCGACGACATCCTCACCGGGCTCGACCCGATGACGGATGTCCGCGAACGCGAGCACGCCTATCTCGCCGGCGATGCCTTCGCGCGCCTGCTGACGGACAGCGGCGTCACGCTGGGGTGAACCGGTGGAAGTTTGCGAGAAAGCCGCCCGCGAGGCAGCTTGTCGCATACCGAAATTTAATCCTGCCGGCACTGTTGGGGCCACAATGGAACCCTACATCTGCCTCGCGCTTGTTTTGCGCAAGGGAGACTGACCATGACGCCGCAGGAACGCCAGCTCGTCGACGAGCTTTTCGATCGGCTTTCGAAACTGGAAAATGCACCGCGCGATCCCGACGCGATCGCCGCAATCTCCGACGGCCTGCGCAAGGCCCCCGGCGCTGTCTATGCGCTGGTTCAGACCACGCTGTTGCAGGACGAGGCGCTGAAGCGCGCCCACAACCGCATCCAGGAGTTGGAGGCGGGGCAGGCGCCCGAGCAGGCGCAGTCCGGCGGTTTCCTGGACACCATGCGCGACACGCTGTTCGGCGGGGGTCCATCGCGCGGCTCGGTTCCGAACGTACCGCCGCGTGACTCGCGGCCGGTCTGGAACAGCGGCCAGGCGATGCAGCAGCCTCAGCCCGGTTACGGCCAGCCGCCTTATGGGCAGGCATACGGTCAGGGTCCAAATCAGGGTCCAGGCCAGGGCTATGGCGCGCCGCCGGTCGGCGGTGGCGGCTCGTTCCTCGGCACGGCGGCGGCAGCCGCGGCCGGCGTCGTCGGCGGCTCGCTGCTGCTGTCCAGCATCCGCGGCATGATGGGCGGACCGCACCAGCAGGCTTTTGGCGACACCAATGCCCTGGGCGACCGCAGCGCTGGTGGAGGCCCCTGGAGCGGCGGCGACCAGTCCGGCGGATCGCTCGCGCGCGATGCCGGCCTCGACGACATCGGCTCGAACCGCGACCGCGGCGATGCGTCCCGCCAGGGCTTCGCCGACCACGCATCGAACGACGACCAGAATTACAACGATCAGAACGACAATGACGACAATGTCGACCTCGCCGACGACAGCGATTTCGGCGGCGGAGACGATGGCGGCAGCGATTACGCCTGACGCTTCTTACCCGGTGCTCCAAACGAGAACGGCCGCCGATGAGGCGGCCGTTTTTGGTTCCGAGCACTATGCGCCTACATCACGACGACCTTGGTGCCGACGTTGACGCGGCCATAGAGATCGATGACGTCTTCGTTGCGCATGCGGATGCAGCCCGAGGAGACGTTGGTGCCGATGGTCCAGGGCTCGTTCGAACCGTGGATACGATAAAGCGTCGAGCCGAGATACATCGCGCGCGCACCGAGCGGATTTTCCGGGCCGCCTTCCATATGCCTCGGCAGGTCGGGACGGCGCGCGATCATTTCCGCCGGCGGCGTCCAGGCAGGCCATTCGCGCTTGGCCGTGATCGACTTCACGCCGGACCAGGTGAAGCCGGGACGCCCGACGCCGATGCCGTAGCGCATCGCACGACCGCTGCCCTCGACCAGATAGAGGAACTTGTTCGGCGTATCGACCACGATCGTGCCGGCGCTTTCGTTGCCGCTATAGTCAACGAGTTGTTTCTCGAATCTCGGATCGAACTGACGCTGCCGCGGATCGACCGCCTCCTGCTGGAGACCTGCGCCCTGTGTCTGCGGCTCGCCCATCGGCGGCAGGCGACGCTGGTCATAATAACCAGGCTGCTGTTGGTACACCGGCTGCTGCGGAGCGTAGGCCGGACCGCGGCCGGGCCCGTCGCCGAAGATGAACTCGATGAAGCCGCCGCCCATGTTCGAATTGGAGGCGACACGCACCGGCGCAGGCGGCACCTGCGGCTGGTACAGCACCGCGGGCGGATCGTTCGGCACGCTATTGTCGAAGGCGCTGGCGCTGTTGACGCCGGCAATGAAGGTGCAAGCGCTGCCAAGCAGCGCAACAGACATTTTCTTGAACATCGACGTACTCTGTACTGTTTCGTCTAGATCACATGCGTCGTGGCGAGGTGATGGCTGATCCGCACCCGCGACGTGGTCAATAAAGAGCAAAAGCCGTTTTGTTTGGTAAACGGAAACGCCATTTCGATTCACCACGTCGTCGGCAGCGGTGCAATTTGGCGATCAGCGTTTATTTTCGATGAACGCCGCGCACGCATGGTTAATCGCCCGTTTGCAAGCCGTCGCGCACAACCGCACGACAGTTCCGGCTGTGAACTTCGTGTTAAATCGCTTCTGCCTACAAAGACGCGTGAGTGAGGTGGGGGGAGTTCTTGATGGCTATTCACCGCAAACGTTTTCGTGTCGAAGAGGCTATTGTCGGCGAGATGCCAAGCCCCGAAATGATTGAGGAGGCTGCGCCGATGCATAGCGAGATCATGGCCGAGTTGCGTGCGATCCGTGCACAGATGGCGAAGGGCACCGTGCCCTTGTCCGGCAGCGCCGCCATGGCGGCGATCGACGCCTCCACCGCCCATGAGCTCTCCGAAGCCCGTACCATGCTCGATACTTACCGGGCGCAGATCGAGCAGTGCGAGAAGCTGAAGGTCGAGCTCGACCTCATCCACGACGCCATCGACCGCACCAAGCGCGAGATCGCGACACTGCATGGCAAGAGCTTCGACGGCGGCGAAATGGCCAAGGTCAATGGCGAGCTCGGCGCGGTCGTCGGCGGCACCGAACAGGCGACCCAGCAGATCCTCGAAGCCGCCGAGTCGATCGACCAGGCGGCCAGCGCGATGGCCAAGGTGCAATCGGCCGATCAGCAGAAGCGGCTCGCCGACGATATCCAGGAACGCGTCATCTCGATCTTCGAAGCCTGCAACTTCCAGGACCTGACCGGCCAGCGCATCAGCAAGGTCATGAGCACGATGAAGTTCATCGAGCAGCACATCAATTCCATGATGGAAATCTGGGGCGGTGTCGACGCGATCAAGTCCCACGTCGTGCCGCAGGTCGACACCCGCAGCGACGACGACAAGCTTCTCAACGGCCCGAAGCTCGCCGGCGACGTCGGCCACGCCTCGCAGGACGACATCGACGCGCTGTTCGACTGAGCGGACGCGACGCTACGGAAAACAAAACGCCGGCGAGAGCCGGCGTTTTTTTCGTGAGAGCATTCCCTCCGCTGTCATCGCCCGGCTTGACCGGGCGATCCAGTATTCCGAGTCGATAGCGATTGAACCGAGGGGCCGCGGCGTACTGGATGCCCCGCCTTCGCGGGGCATGACGGAAGAGAGAACCTCACGCCCTCGGCGCGCAGCGGACGTAGACCATGTTGCCGTAGCGGGTGGCGGCGTCCTTGTCGATGAAGCGGGTGATGAGGACGCGACCGTCGAAGGAGACGATCTCGCGGTCCTGCTCGCCGGGCGTCGGACCCGCCGGCCCGATATAATTCTTGCCGCTGGGCGACCCCTTCAGCCGCAGCTCCTGCGGTGTTGCCTGGTCCGCCAGATGCATGATCACGCCGCCGGAGGAGCCGGCGGTGATCACGTAAGGATTTTTGCATTGGGCCCGGGCGGCAGCCTCGGTGCGGGCGCGGTCGGCCGGGTTCTGGAACGAGGCGAGGCCCCAGCGCCCAACGATCTCGTCGGCGCGGATCGACGCGGGCATTTCCGGACCGGTGCCGGGCTCGGCCTCGGGGGGCGGTGAGGACGAAGAAAAGGACGGCAGGCTCATGCCGCCGCCGCAGGCGCCAAGCAGCAGCGCCAGGCAAGAAGCCGCCGCCAGATTGGCGACCGTGCGCGCGTGAGCTGAACTGATCATGGCATTCCCCCGGACAAAACCATGGCCGCACCCCTTCCGCAGCCAAGCGCAAAACCGCTGCCGGAGCAATGACGTCCTTTAATACGCCGGCGCCCCGAACAAGTTTCCAATGTCACCATCCTATATCCGTCTCACCAATCGCTTAACCACCTTTGCTTGACAGGATCGCGGCCAAGCCATATTCCCGGACGCACCATTAGCACTCTGAAAGATGGATTGCTAACGCGCGCCGATCGATCCTCGGGAAGGGTGGACGGAAGCGCCGCCCGCCCACTTTCACTCCTTCCGAAGCGAGCCTCCAAAGGGAAACGTCATGACTAAATCCAAATTTCGTCCGCTGCATGACCGTGTCGTGGTCAAACGTATCGACGCCGAGTCAAAGACCAAGGGCGGCATCATCATTCCGGACACGGCCAAGGAAAAGCCGTCCCAGGGCGAAGTCGTCGCCGTCGGCCCCGGTGGCCGCGACGAGGCCGGCAAGCTGATCCCGATCGACCTCAAGGTCGGCGACCGTGTGCTGTTTGGCAAGTGGTCGGGCACCGAGGTCAAGATCGACAACGATGAGCTCCTGATCATGAAGGAGTCGGACATCATGGGTGTGATGGCCTAAGGCCAGACGCCTGAACGGCCGCTGAATGCATGCCCGGGTCACTCGATCCGGGCATGCATCATTCCGCCGGGTTCGATCGCAGATCCCGGAATGAGGCGACCCAATAAACAAGACACATCACGAAAATAGAAGAGGAATTGCAGACCATGGCTGCCAAAGACGTCAAGTTTTCCGGAGACGCGCGCGATCGCATGCTGCGCGGCGTCGACATTCTCGCCAACGCCGTCAAGGTGACGCTCGGCCCGAAGGGCCGCAACGTGCTCATCGAGAAGTCGTTCGGCGCGCCCCGTATCACCAAGGACGGCGTCACCGTCGCCAAGGAGATCGAGCTCGAGGACAAGTTCGAGAACATGGGCGCCCAGATGGTGCGTGAGGTCGCCTCCAAGACCAACGACCTCGCCGGCGACGGCACCACGACCGCGACCGTGCTGGCCCAGTCCATCGTGCGCGAAGGCGCCAAGTCGGTTGCCGCCGGCATGAACCCGATGGACCTCAAGCGCGGCATCGACATCGCGGTCGCGGCCGTCGTCAAGGACATCGAGAAGCGCGCCAAGCCGGTCGCCGCCTCCTCCGAGGTCGCCCAGGTCGGCACCATCTCGGCCAACGGCGATGCCGCCATCGGCAAAATGATCGCGCAGGCGATGCAGAAGGTCGGCAACGAGGGCGTCATCACCGTCGAGGAGAACAAGTCGCTCGACACCGAGGTGGACATCGTCGAGGGCATGAAGTTCGACCGCGGCTATCTCAGCCCCTACTTCGTGACCAACCCCGAGAAGATGACCGCCGAGCTCGAGGACGCCTACATCCTCCTGCACGAGAAGAAGCTGTCCGGCCTGCAGGCCATGCTGCCGGTGCTTGAAGCCGTGGTGCAGTCGGGCAAGCCGCTCGTCATCATCGCCGAGGACGTCGAGGGCGAGGCGCTGGCCACCCTGGTCGTCAACCGCCTCCGTGGCGGCCTGAAGGTCGCCGCCGTCAAGGCGCCGGGCTTCGGCGACCGCCGCAAGGCCATGCTCGAGGACCTCGCGATCCTCACCGGCGGCCAGCTGATCTCCGAAGACCTCGGCATGAAGCTCGAGAACGTCACGGTGAAGATGCTTGGGCGCGCGGGCAAGGTGGTGATCGACAAGGAGAACACCACAATCGTCAAGGGCGCCGGCAAGAAGCCGGAGATCGAGGCCCGCGTCGGCCAGATCAAGGCCCAGATCGAGGAGACCACCTCGGATTACGACCGTGAGAAGCTCCAGGAGCGTCTCGCCAAGCTCGCAGGCGGCGTCGCGGTGATCCGCGTCGGCGGCGCCACCGAGATCGAGGTCAAGGAGAAGAAGGACCGCGTCGAGGATGCGCTCAACGCCACCCGCGCCGCGGTGCAGGAAGGCATCGTCCCCGGCGGCGGCGTCGCGTTGCTCCGCGCCAAGAAGGCGGTCGGCCGTCTGACCAATGCCAATGCCGACGTCCAGGCCGGCATCAACATCGTGCTGAAGGCGCTGGAAGCCCCGATCCGCCAGATCTCCGAGAACGCGGGCGTGGAAGGCTCGATCGTCGTCGGCAAGATCCTGGAGAACAAGTCCGAGACCTTCGGCTTCGACGCCCAGACCGAGGAGTATGTCGACATGGTCGAGAAGGGCATCATCGACCCCGCCAAGGTGGTGCGCACCGCGCTCCAGGACGCCGCCTCGATCGCCGGCCTGCTGGTGACCACCGAGGCCATGGTTGCGGAGTCGCCGAAGAAGGACGCCGCGCCCGGCATGCCGGGCGGTGGCGGTATGGGCGGCTTCTAAAGCCGTCCGTTCCATTGCAGTGTTGCGAAGGCCGCCTCCGGGCGGCCTTCTTTTTTGGCAATCGTGCCCCGTGCTTTCCAATTCAACCGGCGGCCAAAACCCACTACGGTGACGCCCGATTCGAATTGTTTGGGCATGATCTGATCGGAAAACCGCTTCACATTTTTCCGGATCATGCCCCATTGCCTCAGGGATTTCCTCGATGCGCGCGCTTGTGTTTTGCTCCACGGCCGTTCTGGCGGCTCTGCTTGCAGTTTCGCCTGAGGTCGCATCCGCCCAGATGAAGCTGTCGCCGAAGGCCACGGCGCCCGGCGGCGTCGAGACGCGCTATTTCACCTCGATCGACGGGCTGATGGACGGCAATGCCGACGTGATCCTGAAGGAGACACGCCAGGGCAAGACCGTCACCGCAGCCGTGCTCGACGTCTGTTATCCCGTCGCGAAGAATTCCGACCGCAAGGACCGCTTCGTCGTCAATCTCCAGGTCGCCGGCCAGAACCTGACGGGTACGACGCAGAGCCTCGGCGCGAAGGCGCCGGTCACCGTCAAACTGCTGCGCAAACAGGCCGGAGACACGTTCGAATTCCGCGGCCAGATCAGCATCGGCCAGGCCGTGACCGAGGTCACCTCACCCGACAATTCCGATCTCAGCGAGAAGGAATTCCTCGACAACCAGACCTCCGACGACGGCATCACGCCGCAGCCGAAGGATTTCACCGACGTCTCGCCGGAAGCGATCGCGGTCAAGGTCAAGCTGGATGCCGCGACCGAGTTCCTGAAGAGCCTGAAGGGCCAGGACGTCGAGGTGACGCTGGCGAGCCTCACCGTCGGCTGCGACGCGCTGCGCGCGGGCGAGCAGACCATCAACATGTCGGTCGATCCGGAGCGCGCCAGCGCGCTGCTGGCAAAATTCAAGGCGACGCCCGGCGTCACCGCCGCGGGCTGGACCGCGGGCATGACCGAGATGGACCGCACCATCCGCATTGCCGCCGCCGATTGGCGCGAGGGCGACAAGATCAACCGCGACAAGCTCGCGGCCGCGGTGGCCGGCGTGCTGAGCAGGACGCTGGCGGCAAAGCCGGTCTCACAAGGCTTCAACCCGGCGACCGGCAAGCTCAAGCTGGTGTTCAAGCGGCCGAACCAGGATTTTCCCGCGCTCGAGCTCACCGACACGATCGAGGTCGCGGGCCTCGTCTCGCCCGACAAGCCCGGCACGACCGACAAGCTCATGCTCTGGGTCGGGAGTCCCGCGATCACGACCACTGACGAGAGCAGCGGCGCCAAGCTCAATCTCTCGGACGAAGCGACCGCCGACGAGGAAGGCGATCAGCCCGACGACAACGGTTCGGTCGAGGCGCTCGCCAAGGAGCTGAAAGGCCAGCGCTGGGACGCCGACAAGTCGGTGTGGAAGTAGCCCGCTGAACTATCGTGCCCCGGACGCAGTGCAGCACGTCAGTGATGCGCTGATGAGCCGGGGCCCAGAAGCCGCGCACGAGATCGACGATAGATAACTGGGTCCCGGCTCTGCGCAGCAACGTTGCACGCTGCAGCGCGTCCGGGACGCGAGAGATCTAATTCCCGTTGACGCGGAAGCGCAGCGGCTTGGGGCCGACGAGCGTGAGCACGTCGCCCTGGCGCTTCCAAGTCTCGACGCTGCCCAGCGCTGCAACGAGATCGTCGTCGGCCTGGGCCCGCGCCGGCGGGCAGGAGCGGTCCTGGATCTGGCCGGGCACGAAGATCACGGTGTTGCCGGCGACCGAGAACTGGCCCTGGCCACCCTTGCACCAGAGCTCCAGCACGACCTCGCCATTGTCGCCGATCTCGATGTTTGGAATCCGCTTCGAGCCCGGCTGCGGCAGCGCCTCCAGCGTCATCTCGGTGCCGAACGGAAAACCGTCCTCCGCACGCGCGAGCGTGGACATCGCCAGCATTGCAACCGCCGCGCACACCGTCTGCCTGAACGAAACCATGAGACCTCTCGACCGACCTGATTTGCGGCACCTTCTATAAGACGGCGGCGCCGTTGAGAAGGTTCGCCCATGCACGACGCAAAAATCCCCGCGAGGACCAACCTCGCGGGGATTTGCGTCGAAGGCGGGCGTGGCCTGCTACTTCAGCACCATCGCCGTGAACGGCCAGACATAGGCCTGCAACGTCACGAACACGCCGACCAACGAGGCCAGCACGATCGAGTGCCAGAACACGAAGCGCAGGATCGTGCCCTCATGGCCGTACCAGTTGGTCGCGGTCGAGGCGACCACGATCGACTGCGCGTCGATCATCTTGCCCATTACGCCGCCGGACGAGTTCGCCGCAGCCATCAGGATCGGCGACAGGCCGAGTTGCTCCGAGGTGATCTTCTGCAGGTTGCCGAACAGCACGTTGGAGGCAGTGTCCGATCCCGTCAGGGCCACGCCCAACCAGCCGAGCAGCGTGCCGAAGAAGGGATAGAGCACGCCGGTTGCGGCGAAGGCGAGGCCGAGCGTCGCGTCGACGCCGGAGAGCCGCGTCAGCGTACCGATCGCGAGCATCGCCGAGATCGTGATCAGCGAGATCGCGCACAGCCGGATGGTACGCCCGTATTCCGTCAAGAGCCGGCCAGGACCGACGCCCATCAGGAAGCCTGAGATGATCGCCGCAATCAGCATGCCCGTGCCGGTGAAAGAGAGATAGGTGAAGCCGAACACCGCGCTCTCTTTCGTCGGCCCTGGCGCGACCGGCGGCATCTTGTTGATCATCTGATGCAGCTCGGGAACGGGATAGTTCCAGGTGAAGATCGAATTCGCCCAGGTCTTGAATCCACCATTGCCCCAGATCAGCATCACGATACAGACGATGATCCACGGCAGCAGCGCGCTGAACAGCTCGCTCTGCGTCAGCGGCGTCTTGTCCATCGGTTTTGCCGCAGCCATGGTGGCGGCCGATTCATCGCGGCCGCGCAGCGCGGGGGACAGCCAGAGCTGCCTCGGCTGCCAGACCTTCAGGAACAGGATCAGCGCGCCCATCGAGATCAGCGATGCGCCGATGTCGACGATCCAGGGATTGATGAAGTTCGAGATTAAGAATTGCGGGACCGCGAACGACACGCCGGTGACCAGGATCGCCGGCCAGACATCCTTCATGCCCTTCCAGCCCGCGAACGCCCACACCACCCAGAACGGCACGATCAGCGAGAAGAACGGCAATTGCCGGCCGACCATCGCGCCGAGGATATAGGGATCAAGCCCGGTGACCGAGGCCAGGCCCTGGATCGGTGTGCCCAGCGCGCCATAGGCGACCGGCGCGGTGTTGGCGATCAGCGACAGGCCGCTTGCTGCAAGCGGCGAGAAGCCGAGGCCGATCAGGACGGCGCCCGTGATCGCGACCGGCGTGCCGAAGCCCGAGGCACCCTCGAAGAACGCGCCGAACGAAAACGCGATCAGCAGCAATTGCAGCCGCCGGTCCTCGGTGACGCCGCCGACCGCGCGCTTGAGCAATTCGAAGCGTCCGGTGCTCACCGTCACCTGGTAGAGGAAGATGACGTTGAGAACGATCCAGCCGATCGGGAAAAAGCCTGTCACGATGCCCAGCACCGAGGCGCGGATCGACATGTTCGCCGGCATGGTGAAGACGAAGATCGTGATCAAATTGGCCACGATCACGGCGACGACCGCCGCGATATGAGCCTGGACGCGGCCGCTCGCGATCAGGACCAGCAATGTGACGACAGGGACTGCCGCCGCGATCGTCGACAGCACGGGGCTGTGCAACGGGTCATAAACTTGATTCCACATGATCTTCCTCCCCCACGCATGTGTGCTGCAGGCCGCCCGCGTGGACAGCCGATCCTGCTTGACGCTGAAGCGATAACCCCCGAGCCGGACGCGAATTCCTCGCGAATGCAGCGGTTCCCGTCCGCTCACAAGCTCGCGAAATCCCGGAGGCCCCCACCCCGCGCCGATGAGCCCCATGCTAGGGTTGCAAGCTGCGACAAGCCAACGCAAATTGCAGGACTCGCGACTTTAGTCTAAGCGCGCCGATTTCCGCCGTCGTCCCAGGTCTTTGGCCCGGGCAGTTGTGCACATCCCCTCAGGAGACAGAGCTCTGTGAAGAACATCAGCGCCACGCTCGCGATCGTCTGGCGAATCGCCGCCCCGTATTTCCGGTCGGAGGACAAATGGGCCGGCCGCGGCCTGCTCGCCGCGGTCATCGCAATGGAGCTGGCGCTGGTCGCGATCGACGTCCTGGTCAACCAATGGCAGAACCGGTTCTACAGCTCGCTGCAGGCAAGCGACTGGGATAGCTTCGTCAGGGAGATCTGGATCTTCATCGGCCTCGCCTCCGCCTTCATCGCGCTGGCGGTCTACAAGCTGTACCTGAACCAGTGGCTGCAGATCCGCTGGCGGCAATGGCTGACCCGGCACTATCTGGGCGAATGGCTGCAGGGCGCCACCCACTACCGCATGCAGCTCAAGGGCGATGCGGCCGACAACCCGGACCAGCGCATCACCGAGGACGTCAAGAACTTCGTCGAGCAGACCCTGACCATCGGGCTCGGCCTGCTCTCGTCGATCGTGACGCTGTTCTCCTTCGTGATCATCCTCTGGGGGCTTTCCAACGCCGCGCCGTTGCACCTGTTCGGCGCCGACCTCATGATCCCCGGATATCTCTGCTGGGGCGCGTTGGTCTACGCGATCTTCGGCACGGCGCTGACGCACTGGATCGGTGCCCCGCTGGTCAATCTCAATTTCGAGCAGCAGCGCTTCGAGGCCGACTTCCGCTTCAACCTCGTCCGCGTCCGCGAGAATTCCGAGCAGATCGCGCTGCTCAAGGGCGAAGGCGCCGAGCGCGGCCGCCTGCTGGATCGCTTCGGCTTCGTGATCGGCAATTGGTACGCCATTATGAGCCGTACCAAGCGCCTCACCGCGTTCACCGCGAGCTATCAGCAGGCCGCCGTGATCTTTCCCTACGTGCTGGTGGCGCCGGCCTTCTTCGCCAAGAAGATCCAGCTTGGCGACATGATGCAAACCGCTTCCGCCTTCTCGAGCGTACAGGGCGCATTGTCGTTCTTCGTCACGGCGTACCGATCGCTGGCGGAATGGCGCTCGATCGTCGCCCGCCTCGACGGCTTCGAGATGTCGGTCGATGCGGCCGCGCACCTGCCGCCGCACGAGCCTGCGATTGCCCTCAAGGCCGCCGGCGGCAATCGCAATATCGCCCTCGAACAGCTCTGCGTGAACCTGCCGAGCGGCACGCCGCTGGTCGCCGCCGACGCCTTCTCCGTCCAGACGCCGGAGCGCGTGCTGGTGACCGGACCGTCCGGCTCCGGCAAGTCGACGCTGTTCCGGGCCATCGCCGGCATCTGGCCGTTCGGCACCGGCACCATCTTCGTCCCGGAAAAGGCGAAGCTGATGATGCTGCCCCAGCGCCCCTATTTCCCGGTCGGCGTGCTGCGCGACGCGGTGGTCTATCCGGCCGCGCCGGGCGCGTTCGAAACCTCACGCGTCAGGGATGCGCTGATCGCGGTCGGATTGCCTGACCTGGCCGAGCGTCTTGAGGAGGACGGTCATTGGAACCGGATGCTGTCGCTCGGCGAGCAGCAGCGGCTCGGGCTCGCCCGCGCGCTCCTGCATGCGCCGGACTATCTGTTTCTGGACGAGGCCACGGCCTCGCTGGACGAGCCGTCCGAGGCCCGCCTGTACCGGCTGCTGGCGGAGAAGCTGCCACAGGCCACCCTCGTCTCGATCGGCCACCGCTCGACGCTGGAAGCCTTCCATACCCGCAAGGTGACGATGGTGAAGCACGGCGCGATCCACGTCCTCGGTGACGGTGGTGTGCCGGTCGAGAAGGAGCCGAGCGCGGCACGCTGAGACGGCTCGACCAAGCCCTGAGGCTATCGCCCTTCGTTGCGGCCATCCTTCGAGACGCCCGCCCTTGGCGGGCCCTCAGGATGAGGTCTGTCCTCGCGGTGAAAACCGTGCCCCCTCATGGTGAGGAGCCCGCCGGAAGGCGGACGTCTCGAACCATGCAGGCCCTCAGCCTGCGCCCCAAAAGTCCCAAAGCAAAAGGGCGGCAGGTTGCCCTGCCGCCCTCATCAAGTCGCTTCGGGAAGAAGCTTACTTCAGGTTGCTCATCGCCGTCAGGTCGAACGACAGCTTGGCAATGCCGGCCGCGCCGCACCAGTTGGATCCAGCGCCGCCCGGATTGATCGCGGTGACGTTGGTGGTGCCGGTGGCGTTGAAGGCGCTGGTGAAGGCGTTGCAATCACCCTTGTTCAGGTCGGTGTCGGAGTAACGCAGGTCCAGCGTGAACACCTTGTAGGTGAAGCCGATGCCGATGTTCCAGGTGTTGTAGTCCTTGTAGGGGATACCGTTGGCGAAAACGGTGCCGACGCCGGTGCCGTAGAAGGCGTCCGAAGTTCCGAACCACTGCCGGCCGAACTCACCCGACACGTACATGCCCATGCCGGAGGGACCGAAGGCCGTGCTGGGCGCCGTGTATTTGGCGGTCAACGAAGCGTAGTTGCCCCAAGCACCCGAGTTCAGGAAGTTCGGCGAGTAGTACTCGGTCGCGCCGACCGTGAAGCTGTCGTTGATGGTGTAGTTCACCTTGCCGTAGACTTCGACGAAGCTGACGTCCTTCTTCATGACGTTGCCGTCGGCGAGGAAGATCGTGGTCGTGCTGACGCCGCAGACGTTGCCGCCGGGAATGCCGCCGGTGAGCACGTTGTCGGCGCAGCTGCCGCCCGGATACAGGTAGCCCCAGACACCGATGTCGAACGCGAAGGCGCCGAAGGTCGGGCGGATACCGCCGTAGATGTCGACTTCAGCAGCGGCGCGATTGGCGAAGGAGATGCTCTCGGCGGACACGCCGACGTAGAGCTGGAGGTCCTTGTTGACGTTGTAGCGCGGCTCGAAATAGGCCGCGACCGACGCTTTGTGGTTCGACTGCGTGACGCCGCGGAAGATGTAGTCGCTCATGATGGCGCCGCCGAAGGCGATATCCCAGGGATCGAACGCAACCACCGGGGCCTTCTTAGCCTTCACCGCCATGTCTGCCGCGAAAGCCGAGCCCGTCACCATTGCCAGCGCCGTTGCCAACAAAGCCACTTTTTTCATTTCGATCCCCATCACCAGTTCTATGACCCCAGCCGGATCCCGGAAGCCCCCGGAACGCACGACCTGATTGCAAATTTCGTAACTGCGGCAATCTGGATGGAGTGGCGCAAACCGAGAAGCAAAAAACGCGGGCATCTGCCGACTTTTTGGGCGTTCTGACGATTCCACGGCAGGTTGTCAGCCTGTGTGTCTTCTCGAACACATTATTTGCAATCCAAAGTGCACTGGGAGGCCCGGGTTAGTACGGGTCCTGCGGCACCGTGCTGCCCGCGCCACGAATCAGGTTGCTTCCGGACAAGACCATCCTCCGCGCGCCGTCGCGCGATGCAAAAAGGCCGCAGCATCACCGCTGCGGCCTTCCTGTTGTCGATCATGGTCGTCGGATTGGACCCAGCCCTTTGGCCTAACCTTGGGCCTGAACCTTGGGCCTGAACCTTGGGCCTAACCTTGTCCTTCGGCCGGCGTCGAGTCCGCAGAAGACGAAGGCATCGCCCAGCTTGTCTCGACGGCGGGCTCAGGAGCCGGAGCTGCCGGCGTTGACGGCTTCGGCGCGGGAGCTGCCTTCGCCTTCTTCGGCGCCGCTTTCTTCGCAGCCTTCTTGGCGGCCTTCTTGGGCGCAGCCTGCTTAGCGGCCTTCTTGGCCGCCTTCTTCGGCGCGGCCTTCTTCGCAGATTTCTTTGTAGCCTTCTTGGCAGACTTCTTCGCCGACTTCTTGGCTGCCTTCTTTGCGGTCTTCTTCGCCGCTACTGCCTTCTTGGCCTTTTTGGCCTTCTTGCTTTTTTTCTTCTTCGCTTTCGCCATCGTGGTCCTCCTGTTGCCGCCGAACAATGGTCGATCGGGTGTCTTCAGCCGTCACCTCCGGACGAAAGCTCAGCCCTCGAAAGCTCGGTCTTCGAAAGCTCAGTCTTGCGCGTTCAATGCCGGCCGCGACCCGCCCGTAGCCCAATCGAGAAGCTCAATCGTGTGTACGACCGGAACTGACGTGCCACTGGCAATCTGCACCATGCAGCCGATATTGCCTGTGGCAATCATGTCCGGCTTGACGCTCGCGATGTTGGCGACCTTGCGATCACGCAACCGGCCCGCAAGCTCGGGCTGGAGAATGTTGTAAGTCCCCGCCGAACCGCAACACAAATGGCTCTCGGGCACATCTTTCACCACGAATCCGTTATTGGAAAGCAATTCTTTCGGAAGGCCCGTGATTTTCTGCCCGTGCTGCAACGAACACGCCGAGTGATAGGCGACGACGATGTTGTCCTGTCGCGCCGTGGCCGCGAGTCCAAGGCCGGCGACATATTCAGTGATGTCCTTGGCGAGCGCAGAGACCTTCGCCGCATCGGCGGCAAGCGCAGCGTCCTCGCGCAGAAGGTAGCCGTAGTCCTTGATCACGGTGCCGCAACCGGACGCGGTCACCAGGATGGCGTCGAGCCCCTCGCCGGCCGCTTCCGCGCGCCACGCCGCGACATTGGCGCGAGCCCGCGCCAATGCGTCCTGGTCGTTGCCGAGGTGATGGGTCAGCGCGCCGCAGCACTGCTCGTCCCTGACCAGGACGACCTCGATGCCGTGGCGCGTGAGGAGACTGATGGCAGCCTGGTTGATGCGCGGCGCCAGCACCTGCTGGGCACAGCCCTGGAGCAGCGCGACCCGGCCGCGCTTCTTGCCGAGAGCCGCGAACACACTGCCGGCGGCGGGCCCCGGCGGCGGCAGCCGGCTCGGCGCCAGCGCCAACATCGCCTTCAGGCGCAGGATCAGGCCGGGCGTCGCCGACGGCCGGGGCGTCGGCAGGAACGCGGCCAGCGGGCGGGCCAGCCGCGCCAGCACCATGCTGGCGCGGAAACGCTGCGGGTCCGGCAGGACGAAGGCCAGCACCCGGCGCAGCAGCCGCTCGGCCAGCGGCCGCTCGTAACGCTGCTCGATCCTGACCCGGGCCTGATCGACCAGATGCATGTAATTCACCCCCGAGGGGCAGGTCGTCATGCAAGCCAAGCACGACAGGCAGCGGTCGACATGTTTGACCACTTCGGCGGTCGGCGTCTGGTCCTTCTCCAGCATCTCCTTGATCAGATAGATGCGGCCGCGCGGGCTATCGAGCTCGTCGCCAAGCAGCACATAGGTCGGGCAGGTTGCGGTGCAGAAGCCGCAATGGACGCAGGCGCGCAGGATCTTGTCGGCTTCCGCGATGTCGGGATCGGCGAGCTGCGCGAGTGAGAATTCGGTCTTCATGCCGCAACGCCCCGCAACAGCCGGCCCCGGTTGAGGATGGTCTTCGGATCGAAGCTGGCGCGGACCCGCTCGCTCAAGGCGGCAAGGCCAGGGCATTGGGGGTGGAATACATCGATCGTGCGCCTGATGTCCTCGGCCGCCCGGATCAGCGTAGCGTGCCCGCCGGCCGCATTTGCACGTTCGCGCACGGCCGCGGCATGCGCGTCCGGCTTCGGTGGCAACGCCGCCCAGATCAGTCCACCACCCCAATCGTAGATCAATTCGCCGCCGGTCTCGCGCGCCAGCAGCGTCCCGAGCGCCGCGCCCGACGCCGGCGGACAGACGATCCGCCAGACCGGCCACGCCCCCAGCGCGCCGTCAGCCGCGAACGGCAGGACGTCGCGGATCGTGGTCCACAGCGCCGCTGACACCGTGTCCTCGACGAGAGTTGCGGTTCCGAACGGCGCCAGCAATTCGCGCAGCGAGCCGGCACGGTGAGCGGCCGAGGCGGTAATGCCCTCGAGCCGCAGCACGGTCAGCGCCTCGCTTTGGCCTGCGATATCGCCGAGACCTTCGATCTTGGTCCGGAACGCCGATGTCGGCAGATGCGCGGCCCCGGAGACGTCGAAGGGCGAGCCGAGCGCCGCCGTCATCGCCTTGTTCGCGGCGGCATCGTCGAGCCCGCGCAGCAACAGCGTCCGCTCCGCCTCCGGCTTCGGCATCACCTTCAGCGTGACCTCGGTCATGATCGACAGCGTGCCCCAGGAACCCGCGAGAAGCTTACAGAGGTCGTAGCCAGTGACGTTCTTCACCACCTTGCCGCCGGTCTTGAAGCTGTCGCCGAAACCGGAGACAGCCTGCGCCCCAAGCAGATGGTCGCGCGCCCCGCCCGCCTTGATCCGGCGCGGACCGGCCAGGCCAGCCGCGATCATGCCGCCGATGGTGCCGAGCGCGGGCGTGCCGAGCAGCGGCGCGGTGTTCATCGGCTCGAAGGCGAATTGCTGGTTCTTGGCATCGATCAGCGACAGCACGTCGGCCAGCGGCGCCCCGGCCTGGAGCGTGACAATGAGTTCGTTGGGCTCATAGGCGGTGATGGCATTCAGCGCGGAGACGTCGAGCACGGCGTTGGTCGCCATCGCATGACCGATGGCACGCTTGGAGCCATGGCCGATGATCTCGAGCGGCTGCTCATTGGCAATCGCCGCGCGCACCACCTCTTCGACGTCTTTGGCGTCTCGTACCTTGAGCGTATCCACGCCTGTAGCGGGTACCGAAGTTTGCAGCGAAAATCAAATTTGGCGCGTTGCAGCGAGGCGGCTCTAGAACCGCGGAATGTCGGGAAACGCCAGCTTGCCGGCATGGACGTGCATGCGACCGAGCTCGGCGCAGCGGTGCAGGGTCGGAAACACCTTTCCGGGATTGAGCAGGCCCTGCGCGTCGAAGGCGCATTTCAGGCGCTGCTGCTGGTTGAGGTCGATCTCGCTGAACATCTCCGGCATCAGATCGCGCTTCTCGATGCCGACGCCGTGCTCGCCGGTGAGCACGCCGCCGAACTCGACGCAGGCGCGCAAGATGTCGGCGCCGAAGGCTTCGGCGCGCTCGATCTCGCCGGGCTTGTTGGCGTCATAGAGGATCAGCGGATGCAGATTGCCGTCGCCGGCATGGAACACGTTGGCGCAACCGAGCTGGTATTTTTCGGATAGCTCGCGGATGCGCGCCAGCGCCTTCGGCAGCGCACCGCGTGGGATGGTGCCGTCCATGCAGAGATAGTCCGGCGAGATGCGGCCGACGGCGGGGAACGCGGCTTTCCGGCCGGCCCAAAACAGATTGCGCTCGGCCTCCGAGGTCGAGATCTGGCAGGTGGTCGAGCCGCAAGCGTTCGCAATCGTCTCGACCCGCGTGATCAGCTCATCGACCTCGATCTTGGGACCGTCGAGCTCGATGATGAGGAGGGCCTCGACATCGAGCGGATAGCCGGCATGGACGAAGGCTTCCGCGGCGTGGATCGCAGGCTTGTCCATCATCTCCATGCCGCCTGGAATGATGCCGGCGCCGATGATGCGCGCCACGCATTCGCCGGCCGCCTCGACTTGCGCGAATCCGACCATCAGCGCACGCGCCGTCTCCGGCTTTTGCAGGATGCGCACCGTGATCTCGGTGATGACACCGAGCAGGCCTTCCGAGCCGGTGATGACGCCCATGAGGTCGTAGCCGGAGTTCTCCGCCGATTTGCCGCCGATGCGCAGGATCTCGCCGCTCATCAGCACGATCTCGCAGCCGAGCACGTTGTTGGTGGTCATGCCGTATTTCAGGCAGTGCACGCCGCCGGAATTCTCCGCAACATTGCCGCCGATCGAGCAGGCGATCTGCGAGGACGGATCCGGCGCGTAGTAGAACCCGGCATGGGCGACGGCCTGGCTGATCGCGAGGTTGGTGACGCCGGGTTCGGTGACGACGGCGCGGTTGTCGAAATCGATCTCGCGGATGCGCTTGAACTTGCCGAGGCCCAGGAGCACGCCGTCTTCCAGCGGCAGCGCGCCGCCGGAGAGCGAGGTGCCCGAGCCGCGCGGCACCACCTTGATGCCTTGTCCGGCACAATATTTCAGGACGAGCGAAACCTGCTCGGTCGTGTCGGGCAGCACCACGACCATCGGCGGCTGCCGATAGGCCGTCAATCCGTCGGATTCATAGGCCCGCATCTCGGCAGGCGTATCGATCACGCCTTCGCCTGGGACGATTGCGCGCAATGCAGCCACGATCTCGGCGCGGCGCGCGAGCACGGCCTGGTCGCTCGCAGGCATCATGATGGCCATAACATTTCCTTCATGGCGTATCCTTCCGGCCGAGGCCGCACGATCGAATTGTCGCGGCAAATCAACCACGTCCGCGGTGGTTTGGGTAGGCCATCCGAAAGTCGGATCGACGATCTTGCACGAGTTCGCTCTGGGACAAGTAGGAAATCGTGAAACCTGCCATGGTTTGGCGGCTTGTCCAATCCGGACAGGCCTGCCAAAACCGGCAGGTCCGACCATTGCCGATCAGGCATGCAACTGACCAGACCCCAGGGAAGAGACGAAGAGCACCCGATGACAAAACTGATTTTTGGCGCACTGACCATCCTCACCGCGATTGCCACCGCACCTGCCGCGATGGCGCAGGATGCCGCGGCCGGCAAGTCTTCGTTCAACAAATGCCTGGCCTGTCACGCGATCGGCGAAGGCGCCAAGAACAAGGTCGGCCCCGAGCTCAACGGCCTCGACGGCCGCAAGTCCGGCACCGCGCCGGACTACAATTATTCCGACGCCAACAAGAATTCCGGCATCACCTGGAACGAGGCGCAGTTCAAGGAATACATCAAGGACCCGAAGGCCAAGATCCCCGGCACCAAGATGGCGTTCGCCGGCATCAAGAACGAGAACGAGATCAACAATCTCTGGGCCTATGTGTCGCAGTTCGACAAGGACGGCAAGATCAAGCAGTAAGCGCGTAAGCGGCGGCCGCTAATCGGCGGCCGCCTGCGCCGGGACGATGTTTCCGATCATCGTCTCGATCTCCGTCTTGACGAGATCGGGCACCGCGTTCTGCACCATGTGGCCGAGATCAGGCAGCACGATCAGCTTGGCATTCTGCACGGTGGCAGCGAACGGGCGCGCGTGAATGTCGGTCTTCACCGTCTTGTCGGGTTCGCCGGCGATGATCGTGACTGGCGCCGATATCTCGCCGTAGCGGACGACCTGCACGGCGACCGCTTCCTTCAGCGTCACCAGATCATAGGCATTGGCGATGAACTCGCGCGGGCGCAGCAGCAGCGGCGTCGCGGAGTCCCGCACGAAACCATCCGGCATCATTTGCGGCAGGAAGACGTTGCGCGCGCCGGGCTCGCTCAGGAAATAGCCCAGCGGCAGGGTTATGGTGTAGGCGAGCAGCGGGCCGATCACGGGCGTTGCTATGATCTCGTTGTAGCGGCCGACGCCGCCGCGCCAGGGATGGGTGACGGGCGCGAGCATCACAAGGCCCGCGACGCGGCCAGGATGATCGAGCGCCAGCCGCGCGCCAAGCGCGCCGCTCCAGGAATGCACCACGAAGACCGCGCGATCGATCCCGAGTTTGCCGAGCGCCTCATCGATCATCCGCGCCTGCACCTCCGGGGTCGAATCCTGCCGCCGCGCCCGCGTGCTCCAGCCATGACCGGGACGGTCGATCAGGATGACGCGATGATCCCTGGCGAGGAGATCGCCGAGCGGCCGCCGCATCGCCTCGAGGTTGGAGCTCGCGCCGTGCAGCATCACGATCGGCAGGCCCGAATCGCGCGGGCCGATATCGACGAGGTGAAGCACGGCGCCATCGACCTCGATCATCCGGCCTTGCGGTGGAAAGGCGCGTTGCACAGCGAGGACGCCGGCCTGCGTGACCAGCGCCAGCACAACCAGCGCGGTCACGACTGACATCACGATCATGGATGGAATCCGGGCGATCCAGGGCACAGGGCAGTTACGTGGCTTGCGGGCGGCAGTTTCGCCCGGGGAGCCCCCGCGCTCCACTTGAAATACCGGGGCTGTGGATATGTGCATAATTCAAGCGGTAAAAACGCAACGAAATCAATGCTACTCCCCGCAGCACGCAAGCCTCGAAACAGGTTCATGCAGTCGTCATCGCGGCGTCCATATAATCGCCACGGTCGGTTCCGCCATTTAGACGCAGGTGGGCGCCGATCCTGCTCGCAACCCTCGGGGATGCGGGAAAGACCGGCAGGATTTATCCTGATTTGAACCGGAGAATTTCGATGAGCCTGAGATCCAAAGATACTGCGATCGACGAGATCGTGGCAAGCTGCCACGGCGACCTGCGCGGTGCTGTGCGCGCGCTGCTGCTGATCAACGAGCACCTCGAGACGGAGCTTGCAAAGGCCTACGCCGCAGCAGTCGATCGCGGCCTCGCCGAGCGCGAGGGCAGCGTTTTGCACTAGGTCGCTGTCGACCTAGTTCGTGCTGTCCTCGTCCTTTTCCTCGTCAGGCGTGGGTGCGGGACAGGCGCGGATGGTCGAACGGGCAAGCTTGGCGTCGGCCTTCGATTTGTAAGGACCGTCACCGAACCAGACGTCGCCGATGATCACGGGATTGCTGGTCACGATGTTGCATTTTCCGGTGGCGCGATTGCCGACCACCCAGAACAGTCCGTCGGCGAGGCTCGCCGTGCCCGACGCCAACAGCAATGTACCTGCAAAGATCAAACGCTTCATGGCTGTGCTCCCGCCATGAAGGTAGGCCTGCGGCGGTGCCACCCACACCCCTCGTGACGCAGCGCGTGTCATCGTGGTTAATCCGCCTGCGTTGCATTCGCTCGAGCAATGATCGACTTGTCCGCTAAATATCGCGGCCTTCGACCTTCTCGGTCAGCGCCTTGACCTGATCGGGGATCTTCTCGAGGTGCGGATTGACGGCGAGCGCCTTGCGGTAGGCCTCGAGTGCGCGCTTTTCGTCGCCGACCTCCTGCATGATCATGCCGAGGCCTGCGAGCGCGCCGAAATGGCGGGGCTCACGGATCAACACCTCGCGAATGTCGGCGAGCGAACGGCCATAATCGTTCTGCATGTAGTAGAGCGTCGCGCGACGATTCCAGGCCTCGATATAGTCGGGCCTGAGCTTGACGACCGAATCCAGCAGCTTGATCGCGACCTCGATCTTCTTTGCGTCGACCGCGGTCTTGGCCCGCGCCATCAGCAGCGCCGCGGTGTCGCTCGGGGTCTGGATCCAGATCGCCCAGATCCGCGCCTCGACGTGCTTGGCGCTGGCCTCGTCGGGCGCAGCTTTCAGCGCGCCGAACAGGAAATCGAGATTCTTGGTGCGGTCGACCTTGGGCAGCTTGGCCGGCGCTTCCGGAAGTTTCTTCTGCTTGCCGGGCGGGGTCGGTGGATCAATCTGCTGCGCCAGCGCCGGAGCGAGTCCGGCGGCTCCCAGCACAAGAGCCAGACACAGGGTGCGCGCAACGAAGAATCTCACTGCCATGGCCGAAGTCTAAACGCGCAAAGCCGCCCTTGCAAAGCAGGGGCGGCGTCAAACTCGTGTGAGACCGTGGTCTTGCGGGGCGCTCGCGAGCGTCCGGCAGGGCGAAATCAGCCCTGACGTGCCTTGAAGCGGCGCTGCACTTTGTTGATCACATAGACCCGGCCCTTGCGGCGGACCAGGCGGTTGGCGCGATGGCGACCGCGCAGCGATTTCAGCGAGTTACGGACCTTCATGGCAGAATCCTGAACGTTCGAAAGGCCGTGTTCGGCACTACCGTTTCGGCACGCGCGAATGAGGCAAAATGAGATTTTCCCGCTGGCGGACCGACCGCCCGGGACGGGGCGGTTCTTAAGGCATGGGAGGACCGGATGTCAATGTTAACTGGCCCGATCCCACCCAGCAAATTCAGGAAAACAACCCCATGCAAAGTAGAAGCGGCCGGATCGGCCCAATCAGCATCTCGGGCGACGCCTGTCCCACGACGCCTTGTCCCACAATGCCTTGCCAAATTCGTTATATCATATAATCAATTCGACAACCCGTCGGGAGGAAACCCATGCCGAAGCTGAAGCTGCCCAATATCGACGACGTCGTCGCCATCGATATCCACACCCACGCCGAGGAGCCCTGCGGCACCCATCCCGACGACGGCTATGACGATTTCCAGGCGCAGATGGCCGACTATTTCAAGTCGCCGCACAAGCATCCGCCGACCGTGCCGGAGACTGCCGCCTACTATCGATCCAAGAACATCGCCGCGGTGATCTTTCCGGTCGACGCCGAGCGCGAGACCGGCTTCCGCCGCTACAAGAACGAGGAGATGCTGGAGATCGCCTCCGACCATCTCGACGTTCTCATCCCCTTCGTCTCGATCGACCCGCACAAGGGCAAGCTCGGGGTGCGCGAGGCGCGCAAGCTGATCGAGGAATACGGCGTTCGCGGCTTCAAATTCCACCCGACCATGCAGGGCTTCTACGCCAACGACCGCATGGCCTATCCGCTCTATGAAGAGATCAACAATGGCGGCGCGATCGCGCTGTTCCACACCGGCCAGACCGGCGTCGGCTCGGGCATGCCCGGCGGCATGGGCATGCGGCTGAAATATTCCAACCCGATGTACATGGACGACGTCGCGGCCGATTTCCCCGACCTCAAGATCATCCTCGCGCATCCCTCTTTCCCCTGGCAGGAGGAAGCACTGTCGGTCGCGACCCATAAGCCCAACGTCTACATCGACCTCTCGGGCTGGTCGCCGAAATATTTCCCGCCGATCCTGGTGCGCTACATCAACTCGATCCTGCAGGACAAGATGCTGTTCGGCTCGGACTGGCCGGTGATCACGCCGGACCGCTGGCTGTCGGATTTCGCCAAGATCGACATCCGCGATGAGATCCGGCCGAAGGTGCTGAAGGCGAACGCAAGGAAGCTGTTGGGGATCTAGGGGCGCACTCGTCAGCGCATTGAGGGCTTCGACGCTGCTATCGAAGCCCTCACGCTCAGGTCCTCAAGGCTCAAGGCCGATGCTCGCGCCGCGCAGGTCCAGCACCCAGCTGCGGCCCAAGTTGCGGATGGCGGCCTTGGCGCGGTGAATCCGATGGCGGCGTTGCGTCCGATCAGTTCACGCTTGCGAGGAAGCCGGCCAGGATTGTCCGGCTTTGGCTGAGCGTCTCGATACGTTCATCGATCAGGCCGACCTGCTGCATGAGTATTTTTCGCAGCTCGTTGCACGGCGTGAAAGCCGGATCGTTGTTCCTGACGCAGGGGAGCAACCGCTTGATGGTTTCGAGCGTCATCCCCGCACCGCCAAGCATCTTGATGCGCCGTACGGTTTCCTCTTCGGCCGTGCCATAGTCGCGATAGCCGGAGTTCGTCCGCAGCGGCGCAAGCAGTCCTTCGCCTTCGTAGTAGCGCAGCATTCGGACGCTGACCCCCGTCCGTCGGGAGAGTTCACCGATTTTCATCTGAAGCCTCTTGACCCTCACAGCGCTGTCAGACCTTACAGACTTCGCTCGTCCAAGTGAATGCCACTTGTGAAGGGAGCAACGATGAAAGCCTACCATTTGAATGGCCATGCTGGTGCTGGCCGCCTTGCGTGCGTCGACGTCGGCAAACCCGAACCCGCCAATGGCGAGGTCCGCATTCGGGTCGAAGCGGCAAGTCTGAATTACCGCGACCTCCTGGTCCTCGACCGTGCAGGCCAAGGCGAGCTCAACGGACGCGTTCCACTCTCCGACGGTGCGGGTGTCGTTGACGCCATCGGCGCCGGCGTCGCGCAATGGCGGCTCGGGGACCGCGTCGCTGCATCGTTCTTCCGCGATTGGATCTCGGGGCCGTTCAAGTCCAGCTATATTCCGTTATCCCTCGGTGGCAACACGATGGACGGAATGCTGGCTGAGTATGTCGTGCTGCCGGCGACCGCGCTGGTCTCGGTGCCGGCGCATCTGTCCGCGGTGGAGGCAGCGACCCTGCCCTGCGCCGGCGTCACGGCTTTTCATGGCCTCATCGCACGCGGCGGGATGCGCAAAGGCGACACGCTGCTGGTCCAGGGAACAGGCGGCGTCGCGCTGTTCGGGCTTCAATTCGCAGCGGCGCTGGGCGCGCGCGCGATCGTGATATCATCCTCGGACGAAAAACTCGCCCGCGCCAAGGCGCTGGGCGGTTCGATCCTCATCAACTACCGCGACACGCCGGACTGGGATGTCGCCCTGATGAAGGCGACGAATGGCGCCGGCGCCAGTCATATCCTCGAACTCGGCGGTCCCGGCACCTATGACCGATCGCTGCGATCGGTCGCTTCGGGTGGCAAGATCGTTCAGATTGGGGTTTTGACGGGGTTCGGTCCCAAGCCCGACCTCGCACGCCTGCAGTGGGAGAATGCCGACATCATCGGTGTCACCGTCGGATCGGCCGAACACTTTGTCGCGATGAATCGCTTCCTGACCGAGCATGCGATCCACCCGATCGTCGATCGGGTCTACGACTTCGACGAGGTTCCCGAAGCATATGCGCACCTGCGGACCGGCTCACATTTCGGCAAGGTCGTGATCAGGCTTTAGAAACCAGAGGCCCAAGTCGCGATTGCCTCTTGGACCGATTTCGCTGCGCCTTGTATAGTCCGTGGACCGCAACGATCCCGGGGGACAGGTGAATTGAGTCTCAAAGCCGTTGTCTTCGACGCCTACGGAACGCTTTACGATATCCAATCGGTCGCGGAGATCACCGAGGATGCGTTTCCCGGCTACGGTGAGATCATCACGCAGATCTGGCGGCTCAAGCAGCTCGAATACACCTGGCTGCGCTCGCTGATGCGGCGCTACCAGGACTTTGCAGCCATCACGCGCGACTCGCTCGCCTATACGTTGCGCGTGCTCGGGCTCGCTTACGAGAACGAGGCATTCGAGCGCGTGATCGAGAAGTACCTGCATCTCGATCTCTATCCGGATGCGACGGCAGCGCTCACGGCTCTGAAACCGCGAAAACTCGCCATCCTCTCCAACGGCAGTCCGGACATGCTGAATGCGCTCGTGCGCAACTCCGGTCTCGACGCCCTGCTCGATGCCACGATCAGCGTCGACGCGAAGAAGATCTTCAAGCCGAGCGCGGAGGCCTATGAGCTGATCGGCGAGGTGCTCGGCACCGCGCCGGACGAGGTGCTGTTCGTCTCCTCCAATCCCTGGGATGTCGCGGGCGCGAAAGCATTCGGGCTGAACGTTGCCTGGATCGAACGGGTGACGCCGGAAGCGATGGCCCTGGCTTGCGTCGAGAACGAACTCGTGGCACCGCTGACGATGTTCAAGGCGATCCGCACCCAAATGGACGAGCTCGGCTTTGCGCCGGATCATCGCGTCCGGGCGCTCTCGGAGCTGCCAAGGATTGTTTAGGCATCGCCGCCCGCCCATAAGTCTGGAATGAGCCGATCTGAATGAGCCTTCAATCCGTTCGCGATTTTTTCGCTGAAAAAGCCCCCGACATATCAGTCATCGAATCCCCGATCAGCTCCGCGACCGTGCCGTTGGCCGCCGAGGCTTATGGCGTCGAGCCCGGACGCATCGCCAAGACGCTGTCGTTACGGATCGGCGAGCGCGTGATCCTGATCGTCGCGGCCGGCACCTCGCGCATGGACAACAAGAAGGTGAAGGCGGCGTTCGGCGGCAAGCCGAAGATGCTGGGGCTGGAAGAGGTCGCGGAGGTCACGGGCCACGAGGTCGGCGGCGTCTGCCCGTTCGGACTGAAGGCGCCGCTGCCGGTCTATTGCGACATCTCGCTGAAAGCGTTCGACGTGGTGGTGCCGGCTGCCGGCTCGACCCATAGCGCGGTACGGATCACGCCGGAGCGGATGGCCGAGCTGACCGCGGCGGAATGGGTCGATGTCTGCGAGACCAGATCCGAAGCGCGCTAATCATCCTCGTCGTAAGGCCGGGGCTGGGTCGCCGGAGGCGGCGGCGCAGCATTGTATCGTGGCGCCGGCGCGGCGCGATTGCCCGGAACCTGCTGCTGCGGCGGCATCTGGTTGTTGGACTGGAACACCGCGCGACAACCGCTGGAGAGCTGGGGCGTATTCTGCCGCAAGCAGGCCGTAATGCGGCTCACATCAGGGATCTGGTCGCTGCACAGCCGCCATACATCCGGCGTGCAGGCCATCTGCTGCTCCATGGTTCCGCGATACTCTTCAGCGGATGCAACGCCCTGCGCGGCGATGCCGCCGATCGCAAGCGCCACACCCAGCGCAATCCGCTCTGTTCGCATGTCCGATTCCTTCGCGAGTCTCTCGAATTCTGCTGAATCAATGAGACGCGGGGAGGTTCTGGACCAACAAAAAATTGTGAAAACGGGCCAGGAACCTATTCGACCTTGCCGATCTTCTTCACCGCCGCAATCAGCCGCGCGCTGTCGACCGCCACGAACTCGGCAAACGCCGGCGCGTCCTGATAGGCAACGAGACTGCCCGACGTTTCGAAGGCCTTGAGCACGTCGGGGCTCGTCATCACCTGCGCCATTGCCTCGCGCAGGCGAGTCGCGATCGGGGCAGGAAGAGCATTCTGGGCAAAGAGTCCGGCCCAGATGTACATCTCGACGTCCTTGTAGCCGAGCTCCTGGAAGGTCGGCACATCGGGGAAGCTTGCGATGCGCTTGGCGCCGCAATTGCCGAGCACGCGCAGCTTGCCGTCCTCCACTTGCGGCTTCAGCGTTCCCGGTGCGGCGGCGATCGCCTGCACGGTGCCGCCGAGCAGCGCGGTGAGTGCCGGTCCGGCGCCGCGAAACGGCACATGGAGCAGCTTGATGTCGGCGCTGCTCGCAAACATCTCCATCGCCACATGCAACGTGCCGTAAGGCCCCGACGAGCCATAGGTGATCTGGCCGGGACGCTTCCTGGCATCCTCGACAAAATCCTGCGCGGTCTTCCACGGCGCCGAGGCCGGTACCGCGAGCAGCGTGGGATCGGCCAGCACCCGCGCGATCGGCATGAACTGCGAGAGCTCGTAGGCGACCGGACGGTCGAACAGCCGGTCGGCCTCGGGCAGCACCGCGAGCGAGGACAGCGTCATCAGCAGCGTGTAGCCGTCAGGCTCGGCGCGCGCCGCCGCGGCGTTGCCAACGGATCCACCGCCACCGCCGGCGCGGTTGTCGACGATGACCGCTTTGCCGAGGATTCGCTCCAGCGCCTGTGCGACGGGGCGCGCCGCGAGATCCGCCTGGCCGCCGGCTGGAAACGGCACGATCATGGTGACGTTGCGAGTGGGATAGGCTTGCGCGAAAGCCGCGCTCGACAACGCAGGCAACAACGGCAATGCGGCAGCGGCGCGCAGGACATCGCGTCGATCCATGGCAGACTTCCCCCCTGTTTTTTTGTGTCGCCAGCCTAGCGTGCCCCTCCGCAAGAACAAGCCGCGCGGCGGGATTAACGAAGCATTATCCATGTTCCGCCCGGTCAGGAACGTCCCCTGGACCCTCCCGTTGCCTCCCAGGGAGTGGAGCGATGAATAGACTTCAGACCATTGACGTGGCGCTGGACGAGATGCTGGTGAATCTCGCCGCTATCGTGTTGCGGCTTTCAAAGCCTGACGTGACACGAACGCCGGAAGCGCAACGCGCATTGGCGCAATCCGTGCATCAATACGCGGTGTGTGCGGCACGCTCGAGCGATCCGCGCGTGCACGAATTGAAGACACAGCTGGAGGGGACGTTGCGGCCGGCCTTGCGCGTGGTCGCGATCGACGGCGTGAAGGTATCGTAGTCGAAGATTGGTGGGCACGCTTCGCTTTGCCCACCCTACGATAGCTGTGCGGCGAGGTGCCGTAGGGTGGGCAAAGGCGCGCTCTTCGCGCGCCGTGCCCACCATCATTCGCCGAATTGCCTGGCAACGTCCCGCATATCCCCTCCCCAATCCACGGGAAGGGTGCCCTGCTCGACATAGCGATGGAAGCTGCTGTGAGGCCAATCGCGCACACGCGCGACGAGGCCATGCTTCACGGGATTGAAGTGTATGTAATCAACGTGCCGCTCCAAGTCAGCATCGTCGCGAATTGAGTGCTCCCAGAAGCGGCGCTGCCAGATGCCCTTCTCGCGCTTCCTCGACTTGCTGATTGAACGCTCGCCGGCCTCCAGCCGCCGCGAAAACCCACCCTTGATCAGATTCCATCGCGACGAAAAGTCGGCGTCATCCTAAGGCAACGCCCAGATCGCATGGAGGTGGTCAGGCAAGATACAAATCGCGACGGTCCCGAACGGCCGGCGTTGCACGACCGTTCGGTAAATCTGGCGTAGGCGATCAACCTGGTCGACGAGTAGCGTACTTGACCGATCAGCTAGCACGACGGTGAAGAAGAACATGTTGCCTTGCGCTCGGCGGTACTGAGGCACTTGCGATTCCTCGCGTGAATTGGTGGGCACGCTTCGCTTTGCCCACCCTACGGCACCTACGCTGTTCGCTCGCTCTTCTTCACCCGCCGTTTGCACGTACCCGGCAGTTTCGCTGCGAGAAAATCGCCGAGCGCCTCGACGCGTGCGGGGCGCGGGCCGCCGGGTGGCGTCACCAGATGCACGGCGCCTTCGACCTGCTTCCAGTCCTTCAGGATCACTTCGACCTCGCCGGAGGAGATGGCGTCGCCGACGATGAATTCTGGAAGGTCGGCGATGCCGAGGCCGGCGATCAGCGCCGGCATCACCGCGTCGCCGTTGTTGGCACGGAGCTGTCCGCCCGGACGCACGCTGGCCTGCTCGCCGGCCGCATTGGTGTAGTGCCAGACGTTCGGCGTCGAGAGATAGGCGTAGCTGAAGCATTTGTGCGCGGCCAGATGCATCGGATGCGTCGGTCGTCCCTCGCGCTTCAGATAGGACGGCGCGGCCACAGTGAAACGCGGCATGGTGAAGAGGCGCCGCGCGATCAACGAGGAATCCGGCAGCCGCGCGATCCGCACAGCCATGTCAAAGCCCTCGCCGATCAAATCGATGGTCGCATCGCTCAGATGCAGGTCTACCGAGACTTCGGGATAGGTTTCGAAGAACTCCGGCAGCAGCGGCGCCACCGCCTTGATCCCGAATGTCATGGGCACGGCGAGCCGCACCAGGCCCCGCGGCGCGACCGACTGCGCCAGCGCCTCGTTCTCCGCGGCTTCGCCATCGGACAGCAGGCGCGTCGCACGCTCGGCGAGCTTATGGCCAGCATCGGTCAGCGCGAGCCGGCGTGAGGTGCGGTTGAACAGCCGGGCGCCGAGCCGCTCTTCGAGGCGCGTGACCGCTTTGGACACCGTCGCCTTGGACATCGCGAGCTCGCTCGCGGCCCCCGCAAACGACCGTAATTCCACAACTTTTGCGAAAATCGCGAGTGCCTCGAAATCGGGAAGTTTGGCCATGGCGGGTCCGATCGGGATGTTTTTGGAAACAATACGTTTCAACAGTTTCTATTTATAACCACAGGCGGAGGCTTATCCAAGGGTCATCAGACATTCAGGACTGGAGAAATCCAATGACCAAGAAGCTCTCAGGCAAGGTTGCCCTCGTCACCGGCGGCTCGCGCGGTATCGGCGCGGCCTCTGCCCGCGCACTCGCCGATGAAGGTGCTGATGTCGCCATCAGCTACGTTGCCTCTCCCGAAAAGGCGGAAGCGGTCGTCACCGAGTTGAAGGCCCGGGGCGTCAAGGCCCGCGCCTTCAAGGCCGACCAGGCCTCGGCCAAGGACGTGACGCAGCTCGTCAAGGCCGTCGCGAAGGAGTTCGGCCATCTCGACATCCTCGTCAACAATGCCGGCGTCGCGAGCGGCGGCGCGATCGACGATGCCAATGCCGACACCGAAGCGCTCGCCCGCCAGGACGCGGTCAACGTGCATGGCGTGATCGCGGCGATCCGCGCCGCTTCGCAATTGATGGGCGAGGGCGGCCGCATCGTCACCGTCGGTTCGATGCTTGCCGACCGCGCCTCGTTCCCGGGCCTTGCCGACTACGTCGCCACCAAGGCGGCCGTGGTCGGTTACACCAAGGGCGCAGCCCGCGACCTCGGCCCGCGCGGCATCACCGTGAACGTGGTGCAGCCCGGCTCGATCGACACCGACATGAATCCGAAGGACGGCGGCGAGTTCGCCGAGACCCAGCGCAAGCAGCACGCGCTGCAGCGCTTCGGCCGTCCCGAGGAAGTCGCCGCCGGAATCGTCTTCCTCGCAAGCCCGGAAGCCTCCTTCGTCACCGGCGCGGTGCTCAACGTCGACGGCGGTTTCGGCGCCTGATCAAGGCGCCACCCGCCAAAACAAGGAATTACGCAGATGATCGAACTCAGACCTTTCGCAAAGCTCGGCGGCGCCGATCACGGTTGGCTCAACGCCAAGCATCATTTCTCCTTCGCAAGCCATTATGACCCCGACAACATGGGTCACGGCGCCTTGCGGGTGTGGAACGACGACGAGATCGCGCCGAACACCGGCTTTCCAGCCCATCCCCACGCCAACATGGAAATCATCACCTATGTGCGCGAGGGCGCGATCACCCATCAGGACAGCCTCGGCAACGAGGGACGCACCGAAGCGGGAGACGTGCAAGTGATGAGCGCCGGCAGCGGCATCCGCCACTCCGAGTACAATCTGGAGCCGAGCAAGACCCGGATCTTCCAGATCTGGATCGAGCCGACCGCGCGTGGCGGACAGCCGACCTGGGGCTCGAAGCCGTTTCCGAAAGGAGACCGCTCCGGCAAGCTCGTCACCATCGCGAGCGGCTTCGAGCAAGACACGGACGCGCTGCCGATCCGCGCCGATGCGCGGGTGCTCGCCACCACGCTGAAGGCAGGCGAGAGCGCGGAGTACGTGCCGCACAAGTCGCGGCACCTCTATCTCGTGCCCGCGGCGGGGTCGGTCGAGATCAACGGCGTGCGCGTCAACGCCCGCGACGGCGCCGCGATCCGCGACGAAGACAGTCTGAAGATCACGGCATTGGAAGATTCCGAGATCGTGCTCGTCGACGCGGCTTAGAAACGCATTCGTCATGCCGGCTTGTCCCGGCATGACGCTCCCGACACCCACCATCAAATCTGCATCCAACGGAGATCATCATGACCAAAGTTCTCGTCCTTTATTATTCCGCCTATGGCCACATCGAAGCGATGGCCAATGCCGTCGCCGAGGGCGCGCGCGAAGCCGGCGCCACCGTCGACATCAAGCGCGTGCCCGAGCTGGTGCCGGCCGAGGTCGCGAAAGCCTCCTATTACAAGGTCGACCAGACCGCCCCGATCGCCAAAATCGAGGACCTCGCCAATTACGATGCGATCATCGTCGGCACCGGCACCCGCTTCGGCCGCATGGCCTCGCAGATGGCGAACTTCCTCGACCAGGCCGGTGGTCTCTGGGCCAAGGGCGCGCTGCACGGCAAGGTCGGCGGCGCCTTCACGGCGACCGCGACCCAGCATGGCGGCCAGGAGACGACGCTGTTCTCGATCATCACCAACCTCTTGCATTTCGGCATGGTCGTGGTCGGCCTGAACTACGGCTTTGCCGGCCAGATGAAGCTCGACGAGGTCACCGGCGGCGCGCCCTATGGCGCCACCACGATCACCGGCGGCGACGGCAGCCGGCAGCCCAGCGCCAACGAGCTCGCCGGCGCACGCTATCAGGGCCGCCAGATCGCGGAGACGGCCAGGAAGCTGCACGGCTGAGCGCGGTTAAGCTTTACGCCTGAACCACTGCATGGCAGGTGCGATCTGGGCGGCATTCTCTTCGGGGGATGCCGCCCCATCTCTGTGGTCAGGATATTTCACCAAAAGCGATACGAATGGCTTTCGAACTCTTGTTGATCGCGCAGATGATCCGCAGGCCCGCTCAGGCGCTGGCGCGGCGATGGTATTGCCGAAGCCTGTTCCGCGCCTCGCGCGGCCGCTTTCATTGTGCCGGCTGCACGAAGGCGTGACCGGCTAGGCCTGCGTGATGTCCGCGTTGGGCTTGATGGGCGCAGTCGCGACAGGCGCCGGTGCCGTCGAGAGCCACCAGCCGTCACCGCCGAACCAGCACGTCTCGTCGGGAGCGCCCTCTCTCCGCAACGACTGCACGCCCTCCCATCCCCTTGCGAACGCCTCCGCCAGTCGCCGGGCAGCATCCGCATCCTGCAATCCCGCGCAGCCGATGAATTGGGCACGCCCGAGGAATTTGGCGGGCCAGGCTGCACCCTCGTCCGGGCGCGTGATCATCAGCATGCCGCCGAGCATGCCTTCAGGCGCGAGCGGAAACACCAGCCGCCCACCGGGCAGCAAGGCATCGAGCCATTCGGCAGCCGGCTGCGCCGCACCCGCGCAGACATAGATCACGTCGGCTCTGGGCAGATCGGACGCGATGCCCGAACGATCCCACACATCCACATGGTCGATGTCCTTCAGATTCTCGCGCGCGAGCCCTGCCAGACGTTCGTCGATCTCGTAGGCATGGACGCGGCCGCCGGGGCCGACGAGATGCGCGAGGATCGCCGTGTAGTAGCCGCTCCCCGCGCCGATCTGGATCACGATCTCGCCTTGCTTCACCGCGCAACCGCTGAGCCAATAGGCGTGCGCGCCGGGCATCCCGATATTGAGACCCCGCGCGCTGTCGAGCGCGAGCAGCGTGTTCTGGTAGAGGAAGGCGGGATCATCGTCGGGCGTCACGACATAGGGGTGTCCGCCAACCGAGATCGACCACGGCCCGGGTCCGGCGAACGGCTCGCGCCTGACGGTGCGATAGGCTTCCTCGATACGGGGGTCCGCGGCCCTCGCCGCGGCGCAGATCAACTGCGCATAGAATGCGCGATATTTTGCCGAACGATCTTTCATGTCGCCTCCGGGAAACAGGCGACGATAACACAACGATTGCGATAATCGCGTGACCCTGCAATCCAGGGCAGCGCGTCAGCGCGTCCCCTTGCCCATCGCCTGCGCCGCAAAGGCGGCGAGCCTGGGGTGACGGCGCAGGCCCTGCGCGACATGGTCACGCCACGCGAAGAGCATGCCGCGCCAGGACAGCGCGACGCTGACATCGGTCAGCGGCACCGGCTCGGCGCCGAAGCGGCGCTTGTAGTCCTGGTTGCCGATGCTGAGGTCGAAACGGCGCACGCCGTCGGCATGCAGCGCCGCCATGGTGCGCTCGGTCACGAGCAGCCCCGGCGAGCAGTTCGACCAGGAATCGCCGGCGTGGCTGATGCGCAGCAGGAAATAGGTCGCACCAGACCTGACGCCGAGCGTGGTGGCAACGACGGCCTCGTCGCAGACCAGCGCCGAAATGACGGCGTAACCGTCCGCAGCACCCTGGCGGGCGACCTCGCGATAGAACTGCGCATGGGTTTCGTCGTTGAGGACGAAGCGCGAGCCGAGCTTTCGCATGCGCGCCTGCTGCTGGGCATCCATCACGTCCAGCAGCTCGCGCGCACGCGCGACATCGGTGGCGATCTCGAATCGCGCGCCGGCGTGACGGCTGAAGACGCGCCAGCAGCGTGGCATCTGCATGCGCTTGATCGAGGCCCGGTAATCTTCATAGTCGTCGCCGGTCAGCACGAGGTTGCCGTTGAGCGAGCAGGATCCGATCCGGCCGAGCGACACCAGCGGGTTCGGGTTGCTGCCAATCTGGGCCGGCATCTTCTTCAGGCGCAGCAAATCGAAGCGGTCCGGCAATGCGCGCAATGCGTCGATCAACGCCTTGCCGATCGCATCCGCCGCCGCCGCGTCCAGCGCGGCATCGAGCGCCAGAATCGGCGCGTTGTTGTCGGAGACGCCGAGATCGGCGAATTCGACGATGCGGATGCCGCGCCTGAGATGGCTGATCATCGGCACCATTGCGATGTCCTTGCCAGTCGTGGCATCGGAGATCAATGCAATCAGCGGCGAGAGATCGTGGAACGCCTCGTACCAGGCGCTAAGCCAATAGCCATGCTGGAATGCAGTGCGATGGCCAGCGTTCAGGCGCGATGCGGCCTGCTTCCAGTCACGCACGAAATCGACCGCGATTCCCGACGCGCTGGACACAAGATCATCTGGTTGCTCGACGCTGAGGATCGTCATCCGCGGGACATGCGATTACTGGGTGTTTCCAGATAGATTATGTTTTGTCGCGGCCACAAGTGACCTCACCGCTTATCGTTAAGCCGATGCCACTGCGGCAGCACCGGCTGCGACAAGTCATCCGTTTCCGCGACGCATTGGAACCTGGCCAGGAAGTGCAGGCCGGCCACGGCAACAGCGAACATGAACCAGATCGGATTCTGCCGTTCGAGCAGGAAGGTCTCGGTGGCCCCGTAGTACAGGCCGAACAGCCACACGGTCAGGAACAGCTTTGCCAACGCACCGCTGCGGTTGTGAGTTCGGGCCGTCTGGAAATTGCCGAGCGGCGCGAGCACGAAGACGAGGATCACCAGCAACAACCCCGGAAGGCCGATGGTGACCGCGAGGTCGAGATAGCTGTTGTGGCTGTGCGCGGCGCTCGTTGCCCATTCGGCGCCCTGGACGGTCTGCCGTGCCGTCACGTCGTCCCAGAACGCGGCGTAGCCGTGACCAATGGTCGGCTTCTCGGCGACGGCTGCGAGCGCGAACTCCCAGATGGCAGAACGGCCGGTGAAGGTGGGATCGAGCGGAAGCAGCCGCGTCATCGCCCCGAGCGCCGGGCTCAGGACGCTGCCGACTGTCAGCAGGTTCATCACGATCAGCGGCACGAAGCAGATCATCCGCCTCAGCCACAGGCTCGGCGTGACGCAGACCAGCGAGGCGAGCGCGTAGATCGCAAGACACAGCACCGACGACGTCTTGCCGCCGGTGAAGATCAGGAAGATTCCGGCCAGCGCGGCGATGGCCGGCCCCATCACGAAGGAGCCGACGGCGGACAGATAAATGCCGACATAGATCAGGATGGTCATCACCGGCGAAGCGATGTTCTTGTGACCAAAGCTGCCGCGCCAGTCGCCGGCCAACTGCGGCTCGGTGACGTCGAGTGCGGTGTGCATCGAGTATTGCGGCGCCAGGAAGACGCCGAGATAGCAGAGGGTAAGCAATACGAGCGCGGCGCCGCCGAGACACAGGTTGAAGCTGCGCTGCGTCGGCGGCAGCAACGGCAAAAGCACCGCGAGCGACATCACGCTGGCTGCGAGCACGAAGCGCTGCATCGAGACTCCGCGATTCTCGGAGAAGACGATGTTGATCAACAGCCATCCGACCAGGCAGAGATGCAGCGGCGTCACCAGCGTCTTCAGCGCGGGCGCATCCGTTGCGGCGACCAACAGTACCGCGACCGCCGCCAGCAAGCCCCAGGAGACATAAGTGAGCGCCATCCGTCCGCCGACGACGGTGGTGACATCCTCGTTGCGCAGGTCAGGAAACGGATCGAGCGTCACCAGCACCAGGAGCAGGGCTGCGACTGCGACGAGGCAGCGCGCCGCCCGCACGGCGTCGATCCCCGCAAGCCCATCGCGCAGGACGCCGCCGAACGATCGGGCCTCGACGTCGGTCATATCAGTGGCGCTGCGATCCATGGCTCGAGAGTAGTGGTGAAGCCGGGGGAAGCTCCAAGAGTTAGCCGATCCCTGTTAAGCATTCGTCAACCAGTCCAACGGGGCTCTGCGGCACCGCCTGCGGCCGCACGATGCTCCGCGCGATTTCGTAATATTGAAGCGCGCGCTGTTCCAGCGTGAGGTTGTCGAGCACGAAGCCGCGCGGATCGAACGTATCGGCGGCGCACCCGGCCCAGAAATCATCCCAGCCCGCCTCGAACCCGGCGATGTCGACGAACTTGGCGCCGCAACGATCGTCCCAGTACGGCACCGACGAGACCGGGGCGAACTGGACGCGATGCGGATAATAATCGGGGTCCCGCCAGGGGCCGCCGGGATCCCAGGCGAGCACCGGGACGCCGCAAGACAATGCCTGCTGATAGGCGATGCCCTGGCTCTCGTTCTGGCAGAGGAAGATCATCGCACGCGATCGCGCGAGCGCGGCCCGATAGTCCTCTTCCTTGTAGCTGCCGTAACGCAGCTCGGTGAACGAGCGGCCTTCCCTCGTGAGCCGGGCGCGGACGGGTTCGATCAGCTCCGCCGCGTAGCGATCGCGGTCCCAATGCACCTTGTCGTAGATCAGGACGTCGACACTCTTTTGCGAGGTCGGCGACGGTGCCCAGAGATCCGTGTCGATGCCGATCGGCCAAGCCTCCGTGTCGGGCCAATGCGGCCGATACATGTCGGCGTACCACGGGCCGGGCACCACGACCTTCTTGACCGGCAGGCGCTTGAACAGGTCGGGATCGTCGAGCGGATGATTGTGGGCGGCAACGCCGAGCAGGATCGGATTTTTCCAGGCGAACTTGTCGAGCAGGAAGGTGCGGCCGATGATGCAGGCGAGTTCGCGCGGATGCCGCGCGATGTAGCCATAGTCGTTGACGCGATAGCGGATACCGAGCCGATCGAGCCCTGCACAGAGATTGAGGAACACGCGGAGCTGCCCGCTCATGCGCGGCTCGCCGAGCAGCATGCGACGCGCCATGCGCCGCAGATGCCGATCGCCGGGAAACCAGCGATCGTCCTTGTCCTCGTAGAACAGGTTGAGGACCATGTCGTCGGGATCGTAGTCGAATGTCTTTGCGGGCACTGGGTCCATCCGCGGCAGCCAGGTTGCCCATTCTCGCATGGGACCGGCTGTCGCACTCTTCCAAATTTGCCACAGGCTTAATGCCGGCGGCTTAACGCTAATTGACGAAACCAACGCTGCGGCAGCCTTCGTGGCGACGCTTTTTTCCCCAATGCGAGTATCATTCGCGACGGCCAAGGTTCCGATCGATCGCGTTGCCAACTCGCAGATGCGCCCTGGTTAACAGACGGTTAAAGGCGAGTCGTATCTTGATCACCGCGGAAGAAATTCTCGAATTGCCGGCGACATCGCGCGTCGTTCCGGCGGCACGCGTCCCGCTGCAGGTCGGCTCAACGACGTCGGTATCCGTCGTCATTCCGGCCAAGAATGTTGCGGCCTATGTCGGCGAAACCCTCGCCAGCGCACTGGCGCAAGCCGAGGTCACCGAAGTGATCGTCGTGGACGACGGCTCGACCGACAGCACCACCGCGATCGTCCGTGCCATTCGTGACCCGCGACTGCGCCTGATGACCAACGGCGCCGCTGGCGTATCGGCAGCGCGCAATCTCGGCGCACAACATGCGAGCAGCCAATGGCTGCTCTTCCTCGATGCCGACGATCGCCTGCGGCCCGGCGCGGTCGCGGCCCTGCTGGCCACTGCGCGTGCCGCGCCGCGAGCGGTTCTTGTCTACGGCGACTACAACACGATCGACAGCGAGGGACGGCAGATCGGCCGCCGGGATCTGCTGAAAGGACGCCGCAAACCGTCCGGCGACGTGCTGGCGCGGCTCGCGGCCGGAAACTTCATCGTCAATGGCGGCATTGCGCTGGCACGTGCAGAGGCCTTCCGCGCTATCGGCGGCTTCGACGTCTCGCTCAGATATTGCGAAGACTGGCACTGCTGGTGCCGCCTTGCCGCGATCGGCGAATTCGAATTTGCGCCAAACCTTCTGCTCGACTACCGCCTGCACACGGCCAACACCATGAACGCGGCGGTGCGGACGCCACAGGATTTCTTTCCGGCGATCGCACGAATATTCGACGACGGGTTGATCATGGCGCGACTGCCCGCGGGCATGGCAGCCGGGCTGCGCCGGGCCGCCGAGGTTCATCTCGTCACGTATTCGGCGATGCAAGCGGTCCGCTTCGGCAGATATCGCCAGGCCTTCGCCTATCTCGGGATGGTCGGGCGCCGCTCGCTCAAATCGCTGCCGCGTTCCGCGGTTAGGGTCGCCCTCGCCTGCTTCGGTATTTAGACCGCGACCTCGGCGTCAGGACGCGATCTTCGAGGCCTTATAGGGTTTCGGCTCGATGCCGAACGCGGCGAGCGCCGAGCCGAGCGCGACCATCACGGGGTGCATCGCGACGACGACCTTCGACGTTTTCAGCAGAGCGGCCGCGCGCACCAGCGACAGCGGCAACCTCCCGAGCATCTGCGCAAACACCCACACTCGCGCCGCGGCGCCCTGCGCGGCCTTGGACTGCACACGATAATTGATCGCGCCGATGCGCAGGCCTCGCTTCACGATCCAGCCGAAACTGGTGCGGCTTTGCGGCACCGTCTCGGTGATGACTGCCTCCGCCGTCCAGTGGAACGTCATGCCGGCATTGCGGCAGCGCACGAAGAAATCGCAGTCGCCGCCCCCGAGGAAGTTGAAGCGCGGGTCGAAGGCCGGACGGGCGAACCTCTCGAACGCCGCACGCGTGATCAGGCAATTGCCGCAGCCGTAGATCAGGGGCACAGCGCCGCTGTAATCATAGGCGGGGCAGAAAACGGGGTGGCGCGAAAGCCAGGGCATGCTGCGATCCTCGAAGACCGGCAGCACCGGCCCGCCGACCAGATCGGCGCCGGTCGCCTCCGCGGTGCGAACCATCAGCTCGAGCCAATCGGGCGAGGCGATCTCGTCGTCGTCGATCATCAGGAACCGGGTCGCGGCGGGAAACAGCGCCAGCGCCGTCTCGAACGCGGCGTTGATCGCCTGGACGTTGCCTTGCCGTTTCTCAACCAGGCAGACACCCTGGAGCCTGCCATCGGCGAGATATTCCGCGGCCACCGGCGCGCTTTCACGCCGGACCGCATCGTTCTCGACCATGACGACGGCGAAGGAGCGCGGGGTGCGCTGACTGACGAGCGAGTCCAGCGTCGACCGCAGATGCTGCGGGCGGCGGAAGCAGGGAATGCAGACGACGATCCCAACCGACAGGTCGATAATCCGGGAGCTGGACGCGATCTCCCGGTCGGGATCGCGCACGGCATCCGAGATACGCGTGGCGGACAGGTCTGTCGGGATCAATGTCATGACGTTCTAGATGTCCGAGATAGATTGAAAAAGCCCTGCTTCGATCCGGGCATCAGCGCCGTCCCGCGACGGCACATCGCCGCGGGACAGGCACGTCCCAAAATGAACGGCCGGTTTGAGCCTCGCGACGGCGCCACGCCGCCGATTTTCCGCCATCCATGCACTTAACTGATTTCGGGTGTTTCTGCTGCGAAGCCTTGCGCGCAGTGATGCTGCAATTCGCGGTCCACCGTGCCGATGGCTGGCGTGGACGATACCGTAGTTAACGCACATGCTCATTAACCCGATCGTAAGTACCGCGACGGGTGAAGCGTCGCGGTATCGGATTTGCTCTACGGGCACACGAGATTTTTCCTGTAAATTTAAGTCGAACAAGCGCGGTCAGAAAATATGAACAAGCCAGCCACGATCGATTTCGCGACAGCCACGGCGGTCCAAATTCCCGCGGCCATGGCACGCACTCAGGCGCTGCACGATCTCGTCCCCGGTGAAGCCCGCGACAGCCTGCTCGCCGTCCACGACGTACTGCGCCGCGGACTGCCGCAGGGCCAGCTCGCCACCTACGAAGCCGGAGGCGGCTCGTGCAGCGTCCTGCCACCGGAATTGCTGAGCCGCAGCAAGGTCACCGTCGTCGATATCGACGAGGACCAGGTCCGCAACAACAGCTACGCGGACGAAGCGATCCTCGGCGATGTCCAGACCTACCGCTTCGGGCGCGAGACCTTCGATCTGGTGATCTGCTACAACGTGATCGAACATCTTCCCAACGTCGACGCCGCACTCCTGAATTTCCGAGATGCGCTCAAGCGCGGCGGGATGATCCTGATCGGCGCGCCCAATCCGCGCTCGTTGTCCGGGGTCGTCACCAAATACTCGCCGCACTGGTTCCACGTCTGGTTCTACCGGCACATTCGAGGCATCAAGGATGCCGGCTTGCCGGGCGAGCCGCCGTTCCCGACCTTCTTCCATCCCCTGGTGTCGCTACCGAGGCTCGAAGCGTTCGCCGCCGCCAATGGCCTCGAGATGATCTACCGCCGTGAGGTCGAGAGCCCGCGCTATCCCGAGATGCGCCGGCGCAAGCCGCTGTTCGCAGCCCTGGTCGACGCCGGCGCCGCCGTGCTCAACGCCATGCTCCCGCGCGGGACCGACGTCCGCCGCGGCGATTATCACGTCATCCTGCGGAAAAGCTGACGGCCATGGTGCGCGCGCAGCCGATCGCAAGACCAGCGAAGCCTCGCGGCCACGATGCACGCGGTAACGAACCGTTAATCTCTGAAGGACCGCGCCATCGCATGCGTCACGGCGACGCGTCGAAGAGTGGCATGCGCTTAAACGCTTTGTTTGCCATTTCGGTGAATAGTCCCTCAATGAGTATGGTTAATTTTCCCTGTTGCGTTGAGTGGGCACCTATATCTGAGGTGCGTGGCGTAGAGCGAAGAGTACCCCCTCAGCTCGCGGCACTTGGAATGAAAGCTGGGGATCATGCTTGACTATAACCAGCCGATAGATCGGGCCGGACCGGAGGCCCCGCAGCAGCGGCCTCGGGTTGGCTTCAACGTGCTGGAGCTGGTCAATCTGCTCTGGCGGCGGAAGGTCGCGATTGCCGTTGCCGCGCTGCTCGGTGCAACGGCCGCCGTCACCGTGGGCAAGAGCCTGACGCCCCGCTACACCGCCACCGCCCAACTCTATGTCGACCCGCGCGAGCTTCAGCTCGTCGATCGCGAGCTAACGCCTCGCGCGCAGGACGTCTCCGGCATGTCGATGGTGGTCGAGAGCCAGGCGCGCCTGATCACCTCCAACAGCGTGCTGCTCCAGGTGATCCAGCAGGCTGATCTGGACAAGGATCCCGAATTCGGCGGCGGCGCCGACGGCAAAGGCGTGATGTCCTCGCTGCTCGGTCTGATCGGCCTTCAGCCCCGCGCGCCCTCCGCCACGGAGAAGAGGGAAGTGCAGCTCGCCGCCCTCGAGGCGCTGAACCGGCACATCACGATCCGCAAGACCGAGAAGAGCTTCATCGTCGACATCGAGGTCTGGTCGACCGATCCGGCGAAAGCGGCGATGCTCGCCAACACGCTGACCAGTGCCTACCTCGCGGAATCCCGCAACTCGCAGGCGTCAGCCGCGCGGCGCGCCACCAACGATCTCTCCGGCCGCTTGAAGGAGTTGCGCGAGCGGCTGCGCAACGCCGAGACCGTGCTTGCGACCTACAAGGCCCAGAACAATTTCGTCGGTACCCAGGATGCGCTGATCAGCGACCAGCAGCTTTCCGCCAGCAACCAGCGGCTTTCCGCCGCCCGCGCCGCGACCATGGACGCGCAGGCGCGCCTCGATCAGATTGAGGCGAGCCGGCGCACCACGGCAGATGCGGGCGCGAACTCCGAAGCGCTGCAATCGCCGACCATCGCGAACCTGCGCGCGCAATATGCCGACGCGCGCAAGAAATATGCGGAGCAGGCCGGCGAGCTCGGCCCACGTCATCCGGCGCTGCGCCAGACCGAGAAGCAGGTCGAAGATCTCAAGCGCACCATCAACGAAGAGATCGACCGCTTCGCGCAGTCCGCCAAGAACGATTTGACGCGTGCCCGCGACTTTGAAGCCTCGCTCAGCCGGGCGCTGGAGGCACAGAAGCGGCAGAGCGTCCAGCTCAGCCAGGCCGCCGTGCGCTTGCGCGAGCTCGAGCGCGAAGCCGATGCCAGCCGTGACGTCTATCAATCCTTCCTCAAGCGTTCGCGCGAGACCGAGGAGCAGGAGACGCTGAACACCTCGGCGGCCCGAATCATCGGCGAAGCGACGGTGCCGCAGCGGCGCTCGTTCCCGCCGGCGATGAGCCTGTTCGCCATGATCGGCTTCATCTTCGGCGCGATCGCTGCATCGAGCTGGTTCGTCGCGGCCGAACTGCTGTTCGCCGGCGCATTCGCGCCGGCGCCGGCGCCGGCCCGGCCCAATCGCACTCCGTTGCCGCAAGCTCCGCGAGCTTCAGAGCCTTCGCGAACGGCGGAGACCGCCCGGCCCCACCCGGCCTCGCGAGCCCCGGAAATCGCGCAGGCACTGCCGGAACTCACAGCCCCGCCGCTGCAACCTTCGATGGTCGAGAAGCCCCTGATCGAAAAGCCGCTGATCGCGCGCCTCCAGGAGGCCGACGTCATCCACACGCTCGGTGCCATTCTCGCCACCGGCGGCGGCATCGACCTCACCCGGCTGGGCTGGCCGACGCTGCGCCCCGGCTTTCCCCTGACGACGCTGCTCAACGCCTGGCGCGACATGCGCGCTACGGCGGCCCGGCGCGCCGGCGGAAAGACAATGCCTGTTATCGCGCTCGTCGGTGCCAGTGAGACCACCGGGCGCAGCGTGACCGCGCTGAATTTCGCGCTCGCGGCCGCGCGCGACGGCGCTCGGGTACTGATGATCGATGCCGACCACCAGGCCCACTCGCTCTCGAACAAGGTCAACCGTCCCGGCAAGAGTGAGCCGAGCAAGGTTGGATGGCTTTCGATCGGCAGCAAGGCCGCGCGCGAGATCAAGACACTCAACGGCATCTCGGTATTGCCGGCCGCCGAACGCGACGCAGGCAAGGCCACTGACGCCATCCGCAAGGCCATCGAGCAGGCGCGCTCCGCCGGCGGTTATGACCTCGTGATCCTCGACGGTCCCGCGGCGCCACTCACGACCGGCAGCCGCAAGCTGCTCGATGATGCCGACGCGCTGGTGGCGGTGCTGCCGACCAGCCTCGACATCAACGACGGCCTCGAAGAGATATTGAGCACGCTCGGCCGCGCCGAGCGCAAGCTCGTCGGCGTCGTGCTCGACGAACTCACCCCTATGGCCCAAGCTCGCCAACGAGGCAGACAATATGCTTGAGCGCCGCATCAATCTCGATGGCCGGACCGCAACTGCCGACGTGCCGCGGATCACCATCGGCGGCCTTCGTATGGCCGCACTCGACCTGGAAGCGACCGCGGATTTCATGATCGAGGCGACCGATCCGCGCCATCGCATCGGCCGTCCGCTGCACCTGACCTCGGCCAACGGCGAGGTGCTGGCGCGGTGCTCGACCGAACCGGAGACCGAGCGCCTGTTCCGCGGCGCCGACCTCATCAACGCCGATGGCCAGCCGCTGGTGGCGGCGTCGAGGCTGCAATCCTGGTTTCCGCTGCCCGAGCGCGTCGCCACGACGGATCTGTTTCACGTCGTCGCGCGCAAGGCCGAAGCGGTCGGCCGCACCTTCTACATGTTCGGCGCGAGCGAGGACGAGAACGCCGCTGCGGTCGAGAACGTCCGGAAGATGTATCCAAACCTCAAGATCGTCGGCTACAGCCACGGCTATCTCCGTGGCGATGCACTGCGCGCGAAGGTCGACGAGATCAACGCGCTAGCACCGGATTATCTCTGGGTTGCGCTGGGCGTGCCAAACGAGCAGGCTTTCGTCGAGGAATTCACGCCGCATCTCACCAATGTCGGCGTCATCAAGACATCCGGCGGCCTGTTCAACTTCTTGTCGGGAAGCCGCGCCCGCGCGCCGCGATGGATGCAGAAGATCGGCCTGGAATGGGCCTGGCGCACCTTGCTCGAGCCCCGCCGCCTGTTCTGGCGTTATTTGACCACCAATCCTCGCGCGATCTATCTGCTGTTCAGCCGCAATCGGCCCCTTAATCGCTGAGTAGAACGACATGACCGCCGCCGGTTATCAGCCCCGCCTGCGCTGTTTCAACGCCGGCGGCGCCGTATTGCGCCTTGCGGGTCGGGCTCATAAGCGGCTAAAGAGACTGTCACAGTCGGCGCCGGCAACTTTCGCGGCCGCCGCATGTTTTTGTATGGCCGCCGACACAAGCGGCACAATCGGCTCAGCCAATAGCGCGAGCCAGCTTTTCACAGCGAAGGCCACGATCGAGTCCGCGCATCGGCCTGCTTTCAGGCGCGACCCAAGGGAGCACGGAACGAATGCATCAGGCCGCAAGCCTGCAATTCGAGCGCATGATGAACGAGCTCATCCTCTGGCATGCCGTGCCGGAGGACGAACGATCGCCGGCGCCGGCCTGGTGGTGGGGTCCGGCGATGGCGGTATTCGACACGCACGAGCCGATGCGACAGGCCTGGTGTCGTGAGCTCGGCCTTGGCGACGGGTCGAGCTTTGCCGATGGAGCGCATGTCCTTATCGCGCTCTTCGCCGAACAAACCTCGCTTCCGTGGCCGGATGATTTTCCACGCAAGGCGGAGATCAGGGAAGAGGACGTCCGCGAGCTCCACCCGCAGCCATCAGACGACAGCGCTTTTCAACCGTAGCGCCGCGGCCGCGGTGGCGGCATGGTCCGGCTCCGGCTGGAGCGGCGGCGCGACAGGCGGCTCCGTCGGCCGTAGCAGCTCGGCCATCTGCCGCGCCGGCACCGGCTTGGAGATCAGGAAGCCCTGCATCTCGTCGCAGCCATGGGCGCGCAGGAACGCCTCCTGTTCAGCGTTCTCGACGCCTTCCGCCACCACGGTCATACCGAGCGCCTTGCCCATGCTGATGATCGCCTGCGCGATCGCCTGATCCTCCGCATCCTGCGGCAGGTCGCGCACGAAGGAGCGGTCGATCTTGATGGTGTCGATCGGAAAATGCTTCATCAGCGACATCGACGAATATCCGGTGCCGAAATCGTCGATCGCCAAGCGAATGCCGCGGCTCTGGATGGCGTCGAGCACCTTGATCGCACGTCCGACATTGCGCATCATCATACTCTCGGTGACTTCGAGCTGGAGCAGCACCGGCGACATGCCGCTTGCGGCGAGCGCTTCGTCGACGTCCTGCAAGAGATGCTCGTCGACGAACTGGCGCGGCGACAGGTTCACCGCCATGGATACCGGCAAGAGGCCGCGCCGCTGCCAGGCCATGGCCTGCGCGCAGGCCTCCTTCATCACCCAGCGGCCGATCGGCACGATCAATCCGGTCTCCTCCGCCAGCGGAATGAACTGCGCCGGCGAGATATTGCCGAGATCGGGATGCGTCCAGCGCAATAGCGCTTCCACGCCGGTGATCTGGCCGGTCACCATGTCCACCTTGGGCTGGTAGTTCAAAGTGAACTGATCCCGCTCCAGCGCCCGGCGCAGCGCGCTCTCCAGCGACAGCCGCTCGATCGACTGCGTGTTCACTTCCTTGGAGAAGAAGCGATAGCCGTTCTTGCCGTCTTCCTTGGCGAGATACATCGCCATGTCGGCATTCTTGGTCAGCGTCAGCGCGTCGGCACCGTTGGCCGGATACATCGCAATGCCGATGGAGGCGGTGGTGTGGCACTCGTGGCCGGCCAGCTCCATTGGCTTCGCGAGCACGCGGAGCAGTTCCGTCGCGATGCGCTGGACGTCGTCGATCTCGCCGCACTGGTCGAGGATAACCACGAACTCGTCGCCTCCGAGGCGCGCCACCACGTCGCTCGCTCGCAGCGCGCTGCGCAACCGGTCGGCGACTTCGAGCAGGAGCAAATCGCCCGCCTCGTGGCCGAGCGAATCGTTGATGACCTTGAACCGGTCGAGATCGATGAACAGCACCGCGAAACGATGGTCATGGCGCTCCGCCGCATCGATTGCCGCGCGCAACACGGCACTGAATGTCTCGCGGTTGGGCAGGTTGGTCAGGCTGTCATAGGAGGCGAGATACTCGATCCGTTCGTCGGCCTTGTTCTTCTCGTCGGCGCGATCGAAATTCTCCATCGCGAAGGAGACGTTTTCGGCGAGACGCTGCAGCAGCTCGACGAACTCGTCGGTAAAGGCGGCAGGCTCCGCCGACAAGTAGATCATGACGCCAACTGCCTGGTCGTGGGCGACCAGCGGGAATGCCGCTCCCGAGCGCGCGCCGTCGCCGCGGACGATGGCGTGGAAGGCGCGGACGCGATCGTCGTTGAGATAATCGTTGCTGATGCAAGGCTGGCGCGTGCGGAATGCCGTGCCGCTCATCCCACGACCTTCCGGGCAATCGGGGTCGATGGAGAGGCGGACGGTGCGCGTGGTGCCGGCCGCGGGTCCGGCGCTGGCGACGATTTCCAGCTGGTCGCTCTCGGCGCTCGCGAGCGCGATGGTGGTGGAGGTGAATTTTGCGCCATTCGAAGCAGCAAGGCAGACGAGGTCGAACAGTTCGGCGCGCGACTTCGCCCGCATGATCGCCTCGTTGGTGGCGCTCAGCGACGCAAACATCCGCGTCAGGCGTTCCTTCTGCGCTTCGGTGCGGGCCTTCTCCTCGGCACGATCGAAATTGTCGAGGGCGAAAGAGACGTTTTCAGCCAGACGTCCGAGCAGCTCGACCAAATCGGGTGTGAACGTATTCTCTTCCGGTGCGAGGAAAAGCAGGATGCCAATCGGCTCCTGGCCGCCCCGCAGCAGCGGGAAGCTGGCAGCAGCCCGGGTTCCATCCTCGATCGCCTTGGAATGCCAGTACACCGATCGCGGATCATTCAGATAATCGTTGATGACACTGGCCCGGCGGGTCCGCAGCGACATCCCTATGATTCCCTGGCCTTCAGGATGGTCGGCGGAAACAAGGCAGGTGCGTCCCACCATTCGTTCCTGCAGGCGTCCCTTCACGGCGACGACCCGGACAAGTTCACGTTTGTCGTCCAAAGTGGCGATTGTCGCGGAGGCGAACACCCCGCCGAGCACGGCGGCCTGGCACGCGACCTCGAACAGCTCCTCGCGCGTCTTGGCGCGCATGATGGCTTCGTTGGTCGCGCTCAGCGCCTCGAACATGCCACTCAGGCGATCGCGCTGCTTGTCGGCCCGCGCTTTTTCGTCGGCTCGATCGAAATTCTCGAGCGCAAAGGCGACGTTGGCCTGGAGCTTACGCAGGAGCTCGACGAACTCGTCCGTGAAAGTGCCGCGCTCGCGCGAGTTGAACAGGAATACGCCTTCGACCTTGTCGCCATTGAACAGCGGCAGCGCGGTTGACGACGCAATGCCGTTGCGACGCGCGCTGGCGTGCCAAGGCTCGAGGCGGGCGTCTGCCAGGATGTCGTTGCTAATGCAAGCCTTCCGGGTCCGGAACGCAGTGCCGGTCAACCCACGTCCCTCCGGCACCTTGTCGCTGACCCGCAATCTGAAGGTTCGTACCTCAGCGGCGTTCGGTCCAAAGGATGCGACAACGCGAAGCAGTCCCGCGTCGCGGTCGAGCAACGCGATCGAGGTCGAGGCGAACTTCGCGCCCTGCGCCGTGGCTTCGCAAACCAGGTCAAACAGTTCGCTGCGGGATCTTGCCCGCAGAATGGCCTCGTTGGTCGCGCTTAGCGCCGCGTACATGCGCGCCAGCCGTTCCTCCTCCAGCGCGATCTGGGCCTTCTCCTTGTCGCGGTCAAAGTTCTCGAGCGCAAAGCATACGGTTTCGGTCATCCGCAGCAACAGTGCGACGATGCCTTCGTCTTTCGCCCAGGCTTTGCTCACGAAGAAAAACAGCACGCCGATGCTGGTGCCACGCTTGATCAAGGGAGCAGCCACGCAGGCGACGGCGCCGGCATCGACGTTGGTTTGCTCCCAGGTCGTCCCCTTGGTACGATTGAGGAGGTCGTCCTCGACGATCGCTTTCTGAGTCCGGAACACCTGGCCGGAGATGCCCTTGCCATAGGGACTCTCCGCATCGATCGAGTAGCGCGTGCGTCTGATCAGATCCAGATTTTGTCCGGTCGCTGCCACCGGCGTCAGCCATTCGGAATCCGGCTCGCGCAGCAGAACGAAAGTGGCAAGCGATTTGCCGCTATGCACAGCGGCATCGCAGACCCGCTGGTATAGATCCTGCTCAGTGCTGGCGTGAAGGATTGCTTCGTTGGTCGCAGTGAGGGCGCCGAACATGCGGTTGAGCCGCCGCACTGCCCGCTCGCCATCCAGGCGCGCTGTCTCGCGCGCGAAATTCTCCAGCGCATGTGAGATATTGCTCGACATCCGCTCGAAGAGCGAGACCATCGCCTCGTCGAGCGTGCCTGCCCCCGAGCGCGTCACATACAACACGCCGATGCTGCGACCGCCACAGATCAGGGGAAGCGCCGCGGCTGCCCCGACACCCGCTCCGGCAGCGCCTTCGCGCCACGCGAGCGAGCGCGGATCGTTCAGATAATCGTTACTGATGCAAATCCCCTGGCTGCGAAAGGCTTCGCCGCCGACGCCCGACCCCTCCGGCGTGCCGGCCTCCGTGGTGATCGTGATCGCACGCAGCCGCGCAACGTCGTCGCCGCAGCCGGCCGCAAATCGGAGCCGCTGGCCATCCGGCTCCGCCAGGAACACGGCGACGGCCATGAAGTCCCCACTCGAAAACCCGGCGTCGCAGACCTTCTGGTACAGCTCGTCCGGCGACTTCGCGTAAAGGATGGCTTCGTTGATGTCGCTCAACGCTGCAAGTGTGCGCGCGAGGGTCGTCTGCACGATCTCAACTCCCCGGCATTTCTGCCATTTTCTCCCGGGTAGCTTATGAGGGCGATGGCCTAAGTGGTGGTTATTGGTTCCCGCAAACCGTCGATCAAAGTGAACGAGCTGCAAACAGCTGTCGCGAACCTGTCAAAATCGCTATACTGGATGGCGGTTTCAGCCACAGACGCGCTCCCTTTACGAATTTGCAGCCCTGTATTGGTTTACGGGAGATTGATATCGCACCGGTGCTTTGAGACGATGGCTTCCAACAGGCACAGCCCGCCAAGGGCGAGACCTGAGGAAACGCCATGCCGATCGTCCAGGCCGACCGCCTCACGCGCATCAGCGCCGCGCTGCTTCGTGCCGCCGGAGCTTCCGCGGAAGAGGCCGACGCGATCGCATGCGACTGCGTCAACGCCAATCTCGCCGGCCACGATTCCCACGGCGTGATCGCTGTTTCCGCTGATGGCGATGCGCGAAGGCATGATCGGGATCGCGACGGCGGATTCCGGCCGCTCGCGGAAGCACGTGGCGGCCTTCGGCGGCAAGGAGGCACGGCTCGGCACCATCCGATCTCGATTGCGGTGCCGTCCGACCTCGATGCGCCGTTCTACCTGGACATGGCGACCTCTGCGGCGCGCGCTGGCGCGCGAGTACAGGCTCGATACGATCCTCGACCTGGCCTGACGGATTTCGGCCTGACGCAATTCGGAGAACAGCAGCATGACGCGGCAGATGGTACTGGTCGGCTTCCTTCAGGCCCAGAACTGCACGAATTTGCCTAGCTCGTGGCGGCATCCGGACTCGCGCGACGATTCGATGTCGGCGGACTATTATCAGGAGATCGCCAAAATCCTCGAAGCCGGCAAGTTCCACATGGCGTTCTTCGACGACCGGTTGGCGATGCCGGACCGCTACGGCAACGATCACGCCCACACCGTCGAATACGGCATCCGCTGCGTGAAGATGGATCCGCTGATCGTGCTGACCACGATGGGCATGGTTACGGAGAAGCTCGGGTTGGGGGCGACCGGCTCGACGACTTATTTCGAACCTTTCGACATCGCCCGCCGCTTCGCAACGCTCGACCTGATGTCCGGCGGACGCGCCGGGTGGAACGTCGTCACCTCGCTCAACGACGGCGAGGCACACAACATGGGGCGCGACTCTCATCCCGAACATGATTCCCGCTACGACAAGGCCGACGAATTCATGGAGGTCGTGCTCGGCCATTGGGACACTTGGGAGGACGGCGCGCTCATCATGGACAAGACGAGCGGCCGCTTCGCCGATCCAGCCAAGGTGAAGCGGCTCGATCACAAGGGCCCATTCTACAAGTCGCGCGGTCCCTTCACCGTGCCGCGCTCGGATCAGGGCCATCCCGTGATCATCCAGGCCGGCGCGTCCGGACGCGGGCAGCGCTTTGCAGGACGATGGGGCGAAGTAATCTTTACCGCTGCACGTAACCTCTCCGCCGCCAAGGACGGCTATGCGGCGGTGCGTAACGAGGCCGCGAAAGTCGGCCGCGATCCGGAGGCGATGTTCCTCTGCAACCTGACGACGCCGGTTTGCGCCGCGACCAAAGCCGAGGCCGAAGATAAGATGGCGCTGATCAACAAGCTGCCGCTGCAGATCGATGCGCTGTCGCTGCTGGCCGAAGCACTCAACTACGACTTCGCCTCCAAGGATCTCGACGAGCCGCTGACGACTGAGGAGTTGAAGAGCATGCAGGGCATTCTGGGCATCCGGGACGGCGTGCTCAAGAACTCCGGTAAAAGCAATCCGAGCGCGCGCGACTTCGTCACCTTCTCCGGCCGCGGTCAGGTCCAGGATGCGATGGTTGGCGGCCCCAAGGAGATCGCGGACAAGCTCGAAGAAATGTTCGTCGAGCACGGCTGCGACGGTTTTGTCATCGCCGCGACCTATGTGCCCGGCTCCTATGCGGATTTCGTGCAATATATCGTCCCGGAATTGCAGCGGCGCGGATTGTTCCAGAAGGAATATCGCGGCAAGACGCTGCGGGAAAATCTCGGGCTGAAGCGGCCGGCGGCCGGCGACTGGAAAGTGCAGCCGCGCGATGCCGCGGAATAACAACGGAGACACGGCATGCGCTGGCTGACATTCACGGCCGCGGACAAGACGTCCTGGGGATTCGTCGAGGGTGACCAAGTGATTGCGGTCGACGGCGATCCCTTCGGCGAATGGCAGCGGACCTCGCGCACGCATCCGCTGTCGCAGGTCAGAATCGAGCTTCCGCTGATTCCGCGCACCTTCTACTGCGTCGGCCTGAACTATCTGAAGCACCTGAAAGAGGCCGCCGACAAGCGGGGCGAAGTGCCGGCAGTGCCGGACAGACCAGAGATCGGCTATCGCGCTCAGAATGCGCTGATCGCACATGACGAGGACGTCGTGATCCCGTCCTTTGCGACGGACAAGATCCACTACGAAGGCGAACTCGTCGTCATCATCGGCAAGAAGGTCAAGCATCTCACGAAGCAGAATGCGATGGATTGCGTGTTCGGCTACACCATCGGCAACGACGTCAGCGAACGAAGCTGGCAGAAAGCCGACCGCAGCCTGTGGCGGTCGAAGAACGCCGACACGTTCAAGCCGATGGGCCCGTGGATCGAGACCGAAGTCGACCTCGCCCGTATGGAGACCATCGTTCGCGTCAACGGCGAGGAAACCAACCGCTTCCGCACCAACGACATGATCTTCGGCGTGGTGCCGTTCCTTGTCGAGCTATCCAAATACTTTACGTTATGGCCCGGCGACATGATCTGGATGGGCACCGACGGTGCGTCGCCCGACATCAAGCACGGCGATGTCGTGGAGATCGACATCACCGGCATCGGCACGTTGCGGAATAGATTCGTGCGGGAGGAGCGGTAGCCCACGTTGCACCAACAGTGTCGTCCCGGCGAAAGCCGGGACCCATGCGCCGCAGCAGATGTTTTGATTAGGACTCGTCGTTACGGCTTCGCAAGGCAATTGGCATTCGTGGTTATGGGTCCCGGCCTTCGCCGGGACGACGAAGCGCTGCCTCTCAAAACGGTAGGATCACGCTGGTCTTGATCTCCTTCAGCACCACATTGCTTCTGACATAGCGAATGCCGGGAATGCGGAACATGAACTCGTCGAGAAATTTGTTGTAGGCCGTCATGTCCTGCACGACGACGCGCAAATGGTAATCGGCATCGCCCGTGGTCGCAAAGCACTCCAGCACCTCACGCCGCGTGGTCACCCGCGCGACGAACTCGTCGACGAATTTTGCGTCGTGCCGTTCCAGCGAGACGTGGAGGATCGCGGACATCGCGAAGCCGGCCTGCTCGCGCGCGACCAGGGCCGCATAGCCCTGGATGGCACCGCTCTCCTCCAGCGCGCGCACCCGGCGCCAGCAGGCCGAGGTGGACATGCCGACCGCGTCGGCGAGCTGCTGGTTGGTGGCGCGGCCGTCCTTCTGGAGATAGGCGAGAATCCGCGCGTCTTGGTCTTCGATCATGGAAAGCACCAAAATGGATTACTCTACCGCTTTGTAGATTATAACGGACAATTCTACCACAATGGATATCCTATTCGGGAAAATAGGTAGGACCTACCAGTTGCCGAGGCCTACCCTTCTCCCATCCGGCAAGGATGCCGCGGGAGGTCCGCATGGACGCCATTTCCTCACTCGACGCCTACCAGCTTTCCGACCGCTACGATCGCGAAGAAGGCCGCGTCTTCCTCACCGGCACGCAGGCCATCGTCCGCATCGCGCTCGACCAGGTGCGGCGCGACCGTGCCGCCGGGCTGAACACGGCGGGCTTCATCTCGGGCTATCGCGGCTCGCCGCTCGGCGGCATCGATCTCGAACTGTGGCGCATCCAGGAGCGGCTGAAGCGGGACCGCATCGAATTCCTCCCCGCGGTGAACGAAGACCTTGCCGCGACGGCGGTGCTCGGGTCGCAGCAGGTCGAGACGCAAGCTGACCGCGAGGTCGATGGTGTGTTCGGGCTCTGGTACGGCAAGGGTCCCGGCGTCGATCGCTCCGGCGATGCGCTGAAACACGGCAATGCCTACGGCTCCTCACCGCATGGCGGCGTTCTGGTGGTCGCTGGCGACGACCATGGCTGCGTCTCGTCCTCGATGCCGCACCAGTCCGACGTCGCTTTCATGAGCTGGTTCATGCCGACGCTCCACCCCGCAAGCGTCAGCGAGTATCTCGAATTCGGTGAATATGGCTATGCGCTGAGCCGCTTCACCGGCATGTGGGTCGGCTTCAAGGCGATCTCGGAGATCGTGGAATCCGGCGCCTCCGTCGCGCTGCGCCCGCCGCGCGCCTTCCACACTCCGGACGTCACGCCGCCACCCGGCGGCTTGCACTATCGCTGGCCCGATCTGCCGGGGCCGCAGATCGAGGAGCGGCTGGAGGCGAAGAAGCACGCGGTCTACGCCTTCGCAAAGGCCAATCCGATCGATCGTCACATCTACGATATCCCGGGCGCTACCTACGGCATCGTCACCACAGGCAAAGCCCATCTCGATCTGATGGAAGCGTTGCGGTTGATGGATCTCGACGAAGCGGCCTGCCGCAGCATCGGCATCGACATCTACAAGGTTGGCATGGTCTGGCCGCTGGCGCTGCATGACGCGATGGCCTTCGTGAAGGGCAAGCGCGAGATCCTCGTGGTCGAGGAGAAGCGCGGTATCATCGAAAGCCAGTTCAAGGAATATTTTTACGATTATCCGGGCGAAAAACCCGAGCGCATGGTCGGTAAGCACGACGAAACCGGCGCGCGGCTGATCTCCTGGATCGGCGAATTGTCGCCGCGCGCGCTCGCTGGGGTGCTTGCACGCCGTCTCGATCCGATGTTCCCAAGCCTTAATCTCGCCGCGCGCGCAGCCGGCTTGATGCCTGAGGCTGCGCGCACGATCAACGTCAGCGGTGCGACGCGCACGCCGTATTTCTGCTCCGGATGCCCGCACAACACATCGACAAAAGTGCCGGAGGGGTCGAAGGCGCTGGCCGGCATCGGCTGTCATTTCATGGCGAGCTGGATGGACCGCGAGACATCGTCCCTGATCCAGATGGGCGGCGAAGGCGTGAACTGGGCCGCCTCGTCACGCTTCACCGGCAACAAGCACGTGTTCCAGAATCTCGGCGAAGGCACCTATTATCATTCGGGCTCGATGGCGATCCGGCAGGCGATCGCGGCCAAAGCCAACATCACCTACAAGATCCTGTTCAACGATGCCGTCGCCATGACCGGCGGCCAACCCGTCGACGGCCCGATCAGCGTCCACGCCATCGCGCACAGCGTCCGCGCCGAGGGCGTTGCGCGCATCGCGTTGGTGTCGGACGATCCAGCGCAATTTTCGCCAGGCGACCTGCCGGTCGGCGTGTCCATCCATCCGCGCGAAGAGATGGACGATGTACAGCGCGAGCTGCGCGAGATTCCCGGCGTCTCGGTTCTGATCTATCAGCAGACCTGCGCGACAGAGAAGCGGCGTCGTCGCAAGCGTGGGCAGATGATCGATCCCAAACGCTTCGCCTATATCAGCGATCTCGTCTGCGAAGGCTGCGGCGACTGCTCGGTCGAATCCAACTGCCTCAGCGTCGAGCCCAAGGAGACACCCTTCGGCCGGAAGCGGCGGATCAATCTCTCGTCCTGCAACAAGGACTTTTCCTGCCTCAACGGGTTTTGCCCGAGCTTCGTCACCGTTGAGGACGCGACGCGCCGGAAGAAGGGCGCAAGCCGGACCGACGCGGTCGGCCACGCGGCCACACTTCCCCTGCCCACTCTCGCAACGCTCGACCGTCCCTATGATCTGCTCGTCACCGGCGTCGGCGGCACCGGCGTGATCACGGTCGGCGCGCTGATCGGCATGGCGGCGCATCTCGAACGAAACGGCGTCTCGGTGCTGGATTTTACCGGCTTTGCGCAGAAATTCGGGCCGGTGCTGAGCTACATCCGGTTGGCCGCGTCCCCCGACGCATTGCATCAGGTCCGTATCGACCAGGGCGCGGCCGATGCGCTCATCGGTTGCGACCTCGTCGTCAGCTCCTCGCCGAAGGCGTCCGGCACCTATCGGAAAGGCACGCGAGCCGCGGTCAACACCGCGGAGATGCCGACCGGCGAGGTCGTCCGCTTCCGCGACGCGGATCTCGCCTCACCCGCCCGCCTGCGCGCGATCGGCCAGGTGATCGGCGACGGCAATCTCGACACCATCAACGCCAACGCACTGGCGGAGCGTCTGCTCGGCGATGCCGTCTATGCCAACATCGTCATGCTGGGCTTTGCCTGGCAGCGCGGGCTGTTGCCGGTCTCGCTGTCGGCGCTGTTGCGCGCGATCGAGCTCAACGGCGTCGCGGTCGAAAGCAACAAGCAGGCTTTCGCCTGGGGCCGGATTGCAGCGGCCGACCCTGACTTCTTGCCGAAGGTGGACGAAGCGCCCAAGGCCGAGACGCTCGACCAGCTGATCGACCGCCGCGCCGACTTCCTCGCGGCTTATCAGAACGATGCCTATGCAGCGCGCTATCGAGCACGCGTTGCAAACGTTCGCAATGCGGAAGCCAACCTGAATAGCGAGAAGTTGACCGAGGCGGTTGCGCGCGCCCTGTTCAAGCTGATGGCCTACAAGGATGAGTACGAGGTGGCGCGCCTGCACATGCAGAGCGGCTTCCTCGACGAGCTGAAGCGCGAGTTCGAGGACGGCTTCAGCGTCAAATACCATCTCGCTCCGCCCTTCCTGCCGTCCGAGCGCGACGCCCGCGGCCGGCCGCGCAAGCGCGCCTTCGGCCAGTGGATCCAGCTGCCGCTCGCCGCGCTCGCGCGACTGAAAGGGTTGCGCGGGACAGTATTCGATCCGTTCGGCTACACCGTCGAACGCCGCACCGAGCGAAACCTGATCGCCTGGTATGAGGGCGTGATCGAACGGATGCTCGGCGAACTCGATGCGGCGCGCCTGCCCGATCTCGTCGTGATCGCCAAGGCGCCGATGGAGATCCGCGGTTACGGGCCGGTGAAGGACATCGCGATCGCGAAGGTGAAGCCGGCGGTCGAACGGCTTCTCGCCGATGTGATCGCAGCGTCGCAGGCAAAGTTGCGCGCCCACGGTTGACGTGATGCCGGCGAGGCTTCAGCCTCCCGAATTCGAGGGCTCCATGATGGAGCCGGGCAAGCGGGTGACGCATCATGGATTTCGATCAGTTGACCCTGACCCAGGCCGCCGCCGACCTCCGCGCCGGCAAGGTGACGAGCACAGCACTCACGACGGAAGCGCTTGCCCGCGCCAAAGCCAATGCCGACCTCAATGCCTTCGTCACCCTGGACCAGGCCGGCGCCCTGAAGGTTGCTGCCGCATTCGACGCGACGGGCGACCGGACAAAACCGCTTGGCGGCGTGCCCATCGTGATCAAGGACAACATCGAGGTTGCCGGGCTGCCCTGTAGCGCGGGCACGCCGGCCCTGAAGGATTACGTTCCCACGGCCGACGCGCCAGTTGCGGCAAAACTGCGGGCCGCAGGCGCGGTCATCATCGGCAAGACCAGCATGCACGAGCTCGCCTTCGGCATCTCCGGCTACAACACCGCATTCAAGACCGCTGCCGAGTTCGGCGTGCGCAACGCCTATGACCGCGCCCTGATCGCCGGCGGCTCTTCCTCCGGGACCGGTACCGCGATCGGCGCGCGCATCGTGGCAGGCGGGCTCGGCACCGACACCGGCGGATCGGTCCGGGTGCCGGCTGCGCTGAATGGATGCGCCTCGCTGCGCCCGACCATCGGACGCTATCCGCAAGCTGGAATTGCGCCGCTCTCGCACACCCGCGACACCGCGGGTCCCATGGCCGCGACCATGGCGGATGTCGCGCTGCTCGACCGCGTCATTGCAGGCGGCGATGCCATCGCGCCGGCCGATCTGAAGCTGGTGCGGATCGGCATCGTAAAGGCGATGCTGAGCAATCTCGACGCCGACACCGACGCCGCATTCGAGGCGGCCGTCACGAAAATGAAGGCGCAGGGCGTCACCGTCATCGAAATCGAGATGCCGCTGCTCGCCGAACTCAACGGCCAAGTGAGCTTTCCCGTCGTGCTGTATGAGGCCTATGACGACATGGTCGCGTATCTCAGACACACCGGTACCGGCCTCAGCATCGCGGCGCTGGCAGCGGAGATATCCAGCGCAGACGTCAAGGGTACCTATGATGGGCTGGTGATCCCGCGCAAACTGCCCGCCCCCGATGGCACGCTGATTGACGCCAAGCCGATCTACGACGCCGCGATCAACACAGCGCGCCCCGCGCTTCAGGCGCTCTACAGCAGGACTTTCGCCGACAACCGGCTCGATGCCATCGCCTTCCCGACCACGCCGCGCGTCGCCATTGCCTCCAATCCCGATTCCAGCAGCCTCGAAAATTTCGGCCTGTTCATCCAGAACACCGATCCAGGCAGCAATGCCGGAATTCCCGGAATCCAGATCCCGATTGCGCTCGGCCCGGTCAGCAAGCTCCCGATCGGGCTCGAGCTGGATGGCCCGTCCGGAAGCGATCGCCGCCTACTTGCGGTCGGGATGGCACTTGAAAAAGTGTTCGGACGGCTGCCGGCGCCGTCCCGATCATGAATAGGGATTGATCAGCTTCTGCTGCTCAGCGCTATGATGCACGAGCATGTCGATGAAGGTCCTGACCTTTGCCGACAGATGATGGCGGTGTGGATAGACGGCATTCATCGACATCTCGACTGGACGATATTCGGGCAAGAGGCGCACGAGCCGACCGGCCTCGAGATCGTCGCGGATCAGAAATCCGGCCATCAGGCAGACGGCAGCGCCTTCCAGCGCCACCTTTCGCAAGGCCTCACCGCTGTTGGTGATGAAGCTGCCGGAGATGCGCACCGATGCCGGCGCGCCCTTGCGATCGAAGAAGCGCCAATCGTCGCCGAACGGATAATTCAAATGGCGCCCGCAATTGTGCGCGGCGAGCTCGTCGAGCTTCTGCACGCGACCGTGCTTGTCGAGATAGTCGTGCGAGCAGCACAGGACGTGGCGCCAGGTGGCCAGGCTGCGGACGATCAGGCTCGAATCCGGCGGCGCGGTCATGCGCAGAGCAACGTCATAACCTTCTTCGATGAGATCGATGTCGGCCTCGCCCATGCGCAGATCGATCTTGAGCTCCGGATAGGTCGACAGGAGCCTCGCCACCACGGGCGCGACGAACGGCACCATATGCGTGGCGACGTGGATCCGTAGCGTGCCGCGCGGCACCGACTGCAATTCGCTCGCGATGTCGTCGGCCTGTTTGATTTCGGCGAGTATCTGGATGCAGCGGTCGTAATAGGCCTTGCCGATGTCGGTGAGGCTGACCTTGCGCGTGGTGCGCTGAAGCAGCCTCACCCCGAGGCGGTCTTCCAACGCCTGGACGTGATTGCTCACCATGGTGGTCGACATGTTGAGCTTGCGGGCTGCTGCAGAGAAGCCGCCGGCCTCGGCCACCCGGCTGAAGACTTCGAGACTTGTCAATCGGTCCATACCGACTGATTATCCGCTCTTGGTCGATAATCGCAAGAAATTCTGTCCGATTATCCATCAGATCGTCTCGCGCGCGGATGGCGGACGGGTTAGCCGCAATCGCTCGACAGAGGCGGCAATCGCTCTGGGGCAGTCGCACCTCCGGCTCGGTAGACCATACGCGAAGGCGGGTCCCCGGACTATCCACTCTCAGCGGATAATCCTTCCGGTATTTCGCCGATTATCGATCGAGCGAAGAAGACCGATAGTCTCAGCCACCAGACAGGAGACTGCCATGTCCGAGATGCCCCGCACCGAAAACTTCCAGCAAGCGACTGAGATACTGCAAGCTTCTCCGCCGGTGCCGGTGCGTGGTCCGACCCGGAATATGGTCCGGCGGGCGGCGTTGGCGCTCGCGTTCCTCGCGGGCACAGCAGCGATTGTCCATTACGGACACGACTACTGGGTCAACGGCCGTTATCTCGAGACAACCGACGACGCCTATGTGAAGGCCGACTCCACGATCGTCGCGCCAAAAGTCTCGGGCTACATCGCCAAGGTGCTGGTCAGCGACAACGAAAAGGTCAAAGCGGGCCAGGTGCTGGCGAAGATCGACGACCGCGACTTCAAGGCGGCGCTCGACCAGGCCCGCGCTGATGTCGCTGCGGCGGAAGCATCGGTGCGCAACCTCGACGCCCAGCTCGAACTCCAGCAGCCGATCATCGAGCAGAGCACGGCCGATGTCGCTGCTGCGGACGCGAATCTGAAATTTGCGCAGGAGGAGCGCGCCCGCTACGACGATTTGATGAAGTCGGGCTCCGGCACGATTCAGCGCGCACAACAGACTGACGCTGCGTTGCGCGCCAGCAATGCACAGCTGCAACATGCCAGGTCGGGCCTCGTGGCCGCGCAACGCAAGGTCGACGTGCTCACCACCCAGCGCGCGCAGGCTACGGCCCAACTCGAACATGCGCGCGCGGTCGCGGAGCAGGCGACGCTGAATCTCTCCTACACCGAGATTACCGCGCCGGTCGACGGCACGGTCGGCGCCCGCTCATTGCGCGTGGGACAGTTCGTGCAGGCCGGCACGCAATTGATGGCGGTAGTGCCGCTCGATGCGGTCTATGTCGTGGCAAATTTCAAGGAGACGCAACTCACCCATGTCCGCTCCGGCCAGCCGGTCGAGCTGCACGTCGACAGCTTCCGCAACCAGACCCTGCGCGGCCATGTCGACAGCCTGTCGCCGGCGAGCGGCCTTGAATTCGCGCTGCTGCCGCCCGACAACGCCACGGGCAATTTCACCAAGATCGTGCAACGGGTGCCGGTGAAGATCGTGCTCGACGACCACAGCCTGACCGGCCTGCTGCGCCCCGGCATGTCCGCGGTGCCGACCGTCGACACCAAACAGGCCGTCATGGCCGAGCGCGAGACGGCAAAGCATCTCGCCGACAACGCGGCCCGTCCTAACGGCGGCTGAAGCCGGGAGGGTCCCGTGGGATTTTCAAATCCTGCCGGATGATCCTTCCTGCGCTTCTCCGATTATCGAAACCAACTGCTTGATCCATCCTGTCTCCGTAACCGAGACGAGGCCTCCATGAGCACGCTCCAAACGACCGTCAACGCCGCCTCCGCCGCCAAAATCCCCGCTTCAGTCGCGGCCCCCATAACGCCTGCCGTGTCGACCAAGACCTGGATTGCCGTGATCGGCGCGACGCTCGGCGCCTTCATGGCGGTGCTGAACATTCAGATCGTCAACGCGTCGCTCGCCGACATCCAGGGCGCGATCGGCGCCGGCATCGACGATGGCGGCTGGATCTCGACCTCTTATCTGATCGCGGAGATCGTGGTGATCCCGCTCTCGGGCTGGCTGGCGCAGGTGTTCTCGATCCGCATCTATCTCCTCACCAACGCGGTCCTCTTCCTGGTCCTATCGGCCGCCTGCGCGTTGGCGCAGGACCTGCCGCAGATGATCGTGCTGCGGGCGGTGCAAGGTTTTACCGGCGGCGTGCTGATTCCGATGGCGTTCACGCTCATCATCACATTGCTGCCGCGCGGAAAGCAGCCGGTCGGCCTCGCGCTGTTCGCGCTGTCGGCGACGTTCGCGCCCGCGATTGGCCCCACCATCGGCGGCTATCTCACCGAGAATTTTGGCTGGCAGTACATCTTCTACGTCAACGTCGTCCCGGGCGGGATCATGGTCGGCATGCTCTGGTACGCCCTCGATGCAAAGCCCATGAAGCTGTCGCTGCTGCGCGACGGCGACTGGGCCGGCATCATCACCATGGCGATCGGACTGTCGGCGCTGCAGACAGTGCTCGAGGAAGGCAACAAGGACGACTGGTTCGGCTCGCCCTTCATCGTCAAGCTGTCCGTCATCGCGGCCGTGGCCCTGATCGCCTTCCTGATCATCGAGCTCACGGTGAAGAAGCCGCTCCTCAACCTGCGTCTGCTGGTCCGCCGCAACTTCGGCTTCGGCATGCTCGCGAACTTCCTGCTGGGGATCGCACTCTACGGCTCGGTGTTCATCCTGCCGCAATATCTGGCCCGCATCCAGGGCTACAATGCCGAGCAGATCGGCATGGTGCTGGCCTGGACCGGCCTGCCGCAACTTCTGCTGATCCCGCTGGTGCCGCGGCTGATGCAGACGCTCGATGCGCGGCTCATCATCGGCGTCGGCTTCGTCCTGTTCGCGGCCTCCAACTTCATGAATATCTATATGACCGGCAACTATGCCGCCGATCAATTGCTCTGGCCCAATGTGGTCCGCGCGATCGGCCAGGCGCTGGTGATGGCGCCGCTGTCCGCGGTGGCCACGGCCGGCATCGAGGCGGAGAATGCGGGCTCGGCGTCCGGCCTGTTCAACATGATGCGCAATCTCGGCGGCGCCGTCGGCATCGCGCTGTTGCAGACCCTGCTGACCAAACGCGAGCAGTATCACTCCAACGTGCTGATGCAGTCGGTCTCGGTATTCGAGCAGTCCACCCGCACGAGACTGGAACAGCTCACGCAATATTTCATCAATCACGGCGTGCTCGACCGTGCGGATGCCGCGCATCGCGCCTATGTCGCGATCGGTCACATCGTCCAGAAGCAGGCTTACATCTTCGCCTTCAGCGACACCTTCTATCTGCTCGGCATGGCGCTGATCGTGGCGCTCGCCGCCGTCCTGTTCTTGAAGAAGCCCGGCCATGCCTCGGCCGGCGGCGCCCACTGACATCAACCCGGCAACCAAGGAGAACGACCATGAAACCCCGCATGAATTTCTACCAGGCCGCACCCGACACGATGAAGGCCCTGATGGGGCTGGAAGAGCAGATCCAGTCGACGGGCCTTGAGAAATCGCTGATCGAGCTCGTCAAGATCCGCGCGTCACAGATCAACGGATGTGCCTTCTGCATCAACATGCACACCGAGGACGCGCGCAAGCGCGGCGAGACCGAGCAGCGCATCTATCTGCTCAACGCCTGGCGCGAATCCCCGCTCTACACCGACCGCGAGCGCGCCGCACTGGCCTGGACCGAGTCGGTGACGCTGATCTCCGAGACGCACGCGCCCGATGACGTCTACGAGCAGGTCCGCGCGCAATTCTCCGATGCGGAGACGGTGAACCTGACCATGCTGATCGGCGCCATCAATGCCTGGAACAGGATCGCAATCGCATTCCGCGCGGTTCACCCGGTGAAGGTGAAGGCGTCGGTGGCCTGAGGTGCTGACGCATGAGGCCAAACTGCCTCCATGCATTCGACTGTCATGCCCCGGCTTGACCGGGGCATCCAGTACGCCGCGGCTTCTCGAGTCAAGCACTCCCGTCACGGCGTACTGGATCGCCCGGTCAAGCCGGGCGATGACGGCGGTGGACGGCTAAACCGCCGTCGCCTTGGCGAACTCCACGTAGATCTCGCGCAACCGCGCGGCAAGCGGGCCGGGCTTGCCGTCGCCGACCTTCTTACCGTCGATCGCAACCACCGGCTGGACGAACAACGACGCCGAAGTGGCAAAGGCTTCCTTGGCGGCGAGCGCCTCGGCGACCGTGAAGGAACGCTCTTCGACGCGGAGCTGGCGCTCTTCCGCCAGCGCCACCACCGCCTTCCGGGTGCAGCCCGGCAGGATCGCGTTGGAGTTCTTGCGGGTCACGATGACGTCGTCCTGGGTGAGGATGAACGCCGAGGACGAACCGCCTTCGGTGACGTAGCCGTCTTCGAGCATCCAGGCTTCGCCCGCGCCGGCCTCGGCCGCGGCCTGCTTTGCCAGCACTTGCGCGAGCAGTGCGACGCTCTTGATGTCGCGCCGCTCCCAGCGGATGTCGGGCACGGTGATCACGTTGATGCCGGTCTTGGCCGAGGCGGCGTTGATGATGTCCTTCTCCGACGTGAACATCACCAGGCTCGACTTGACGTCGCCCTTGGGGAAGGCGAAATCGCGGCCCTTGTCGGCGCCGCGGGTGACCTGGAGATAGACGAGACCGTTCTCGACCTGGTTGCGCGCGATCAGCTCTTTCTGGAGCTCGGTGATACGCTCGACCGTCTCGGGCAGCTTCAGCTGGATCTCGCCGACCGAGCGCTCCAGCCGCGCCAGATGCGAGGCATTGTCGATCAGCTTGCCGTCGAGCACGGCCGAGACCTCATAGATGCCGTCGGCGAACAGGAAGCCGCGATCGAGGACCGAAATTTTGGCGTCCGAGAGCGGGACGAATGAGCCGTTGACATAGGCGATCGGATCCAAGGCAGGTCTCCTGGGGAGGAAGGGATTTGGCGCGCTTATACGTGAAATGGGGGCGGCGATCACCCCTCTATTCGTCATTCCGGGGCATTCGCGCAGCGAATGAGCCCGGAATCCATTTCGCCTCGTACAATGCCGCCCGATGGATTCCGGGCTCGCGACTACGTCGCGCCCCGGAATGACGGCGGAGTTAGTGGGAGAGAATCTTCGACAAGAACTTCTGCGCGCGGTCGCTGCGGGGCTTGCCGAAGAAATCGTCCTTCGGGGCGTCCTCGACGATCTCGCCGCGATCCATGAAGATCACGCGGTTGGCAACCTTGCGGGCAAAGCCCATCTCGTGCGTCACGACCATCATGGTCATGCCCTCATGGGCGAGGTCCACCATGACGTCGAGCACCTCGCTCACCATTTCGGGGTCGAGCGCCGAGGTCGGCTCGTCGAACAGCATGACAATGGGATCCATCGCGAGCGCGCGAGCGATCGCCACCCGCTGCTGCTGGCCACCGGACAGGTTCGCGGGATACTTTTGCGCCTGTTCCTTCAGGCCGACGCGCTCCAGCAGCTGCATGCCTTTCGCCATCGCCTTGTCGCGCGACCGGTCGAGCACCTTCTGCTGTGCGAGGCAGAGATTGTCGATGATCTTCAGATGCGGAAACAGCTCGAAGTGCTGAAACACCATGCCGACACGCGAGCGCAGCTTGGGCAGATTGGTCTTGGGATCGTTGACCTTGGTGCCATCGACGCTGATGTCGCCTTTCTGGAACGGCTCCAGGGCGTTGACGCATTTGATCAGCGTCGACTTACCTGATCCCGACGGGCCGCAGACCACGACCACCTCGCCCTTGGTGACGCTGGTGGTGCAGTCGGTCAGCACCTGGAAGCTCGGGCTGTACCATTTGTCGACGTGGCTGATCTCGATCATGACAGACTCTATCGAATGATGGCGATGCGCGCCTGCAGGCGGCGAACGCCGAAGGACGCAACACAGGAAATGGTGAAGTAGACGATTGCTGCGAACAGATACATTTCGACCAGACGGCCGTCGCGCTGCGCGACCTTGCTTGCCGCACCGAGGAAGTCGGTGATCGACAGCACGTAGACCAGGGAGGTGTCCTGGAACAGCACTATGGTCTGCGTGATCAGCACCGGCAGCATGTTACGGAAGGCCTGCGGCAGCACGACGTAGCGCATGGTCTGGGCGTAAGTCAGGCCAAGGGCGTTGGCTGCGGCCGGCTGGCCGCGCGAGATCGACTGGATGCCGGCACGCATGATCTCGGAGAAGTACGCGGCCTCGAACATGATGAAGGTGATGAGCGAGGATGCGAACGCGCCGACGCTGATCGGGCGCGACGCGCCGGTCACCCACTGCCCGATATAGGGCACCAGGAAGTAGAACCAGAAGATCACCAGCACCAGCGGCAGCGATCGCATGAAGTCGACATAGACCCCGGCGATTCGGCCCAGGATCTTGAAGCCAGACAGCCGCATCAGCGCGATGGCCGTGCCAAAGATCAGGCCGCCGAGCGCCGCAAGACCCGTAAGCATCAGCGTGAACGTCATGCCCTCGTAAAACAGATAGGGCAGTGCGCGACGGATGACCTCGAAATCGAAATTGCTGAACATGGTGTTATTTCCCCGTGATGTAGCCGGGGATCGCGACGTAGCGCTCGAGGAAGCGCATTGCGGTCACGACGACGGCGTTGACGAGGAGATAGAGAAGGGTCGCGGCGGTGAAGGCCTCGAACACCTGGAACGAGAATTCCTGCATGGAGCGCGCCTGCCCGGTCAACTCAAGCAAGCCGATGGTGATGGCCACAGCCGTGTTCTTGATGGTGTTGAGGAACTCGGACGTCAGCGGCGGCAGGATGATGCGGAACGCCATCGGCAGCAAAATGTAGCGATAAGCCTGCAAGGTCGTCAGGCCGAGCGCGGTCGCCGCCATCTTCTGGCCGCGCGGGAGCGATCCGATGCCGGCCTGCAACTGCACGGCGACGCGCGCCGACATGAAGAAGCCGATGCCGATCGCCGCCGTCCAGAACGGCGCATTGGGCAGCTGCTTCAGCCAGAGGCCGGCAGATCTCGGCAGCAGTTCCGGCAGCACGAAGAACCACAGGAAGAGCTGCACCAGCAGCGGCATGTTGCGGAAGAATTCGACATAAGCAAAGCCGAACCAGTACGCTCCCTTCGACGGCAGCGTGCGCATCACGCCGACGATCGAGCCCATGATCAGCGCGATGATCCATGCGAGCGCACCCGTCTTGAGGGTCAGCACCAGGCCCGACAACAGCATGTCGAGATAGGTGCCGGTCCCCATCGGGTTGGGCTCGAAGAAAATTCCCCAGTTCCAGTGGTAGTTCACGTGTCCCCCGCGCGAACGCGCCAGTCATGGATGTCCCGGCGCCTATGCAAATGTCCGGCCACCTTGGAGTCAAGATGGCCGGACACGATCCGGATCGAAAGATCGCGGTTATAGCTTACTTATAATCGTCCGGGTTCGGCGAGTCGGTTGGCTTGGCGAACTCGTTCTTCAGCTCGGCCGAGATCGGGGTGTTGAGATTCAGACCCTTCGGCGGGATCTTCTGGGTAAACCACTTGTCGTAGATCTTCTGGCCTTCGCCAGAGGTGTAGAGCGCGGCGGTCGCCGCATCGACCACCTTCTTGAACGGCGCGTCGTCCTTGCGCAGCATGATGCCGTAGGGCTCAGGCTTGGAGAACGCGTCCTTGGAGATGACGTAGTCGTCGGGCGACTTCGAGCCGGCTACGAGGCTCGCGAGCAGGATGTCGTCCATCACGAAGGCGACGGCACGATCGGTCTCGACCATCAGGAAGGATTCGGCGTGGTCCTTGGCCGGGATGATGTTGGCGCCGAGGCCTTTCGCAACATTGGCTTCGGTGAGCTGTTTGATGTTGGTGGTGCCGGCGGTCGAGACCACGGTCTTGCCCTTGAGATCGTCGATCGACTTCAGGCCGCTCGACTTCTTGAAGACGTAGCGGCTGGCGGTCAAATAATGGGTGTTGGTGAAGGCGACCTGCTTCTGGCGCTCGGCGTTGTTGGTGGTCGAACCGCATTCGAGGTCGATGGTGCCGTTCGCCATCAGCGGAATACGGGTCGCCGAAGTCACCGGGTTGAGCTTGACCTCGAGCTTGTCGAGCTTGAGCTCCTTCTTCACGGCGTCGACGATCTTGTAGCAGATGTCCATCGCGAACCCGATGGGCTTCTGGTTGTCGTCGAGATAGGAGAACGGGATCGAGGAGTCGCGGAAGCCGAGCGTAATGGCGCCGGTGTCCTTGATGTTCTTCAGCGTGCCGGTGAGCTCCTCGGCCCCGGCCTGGCTGACAGCGAAGGTCGCGGCGAGCGCGAGGCCGATGCTACGGAAATGTTTCACTTTTTGGTCCCCTTTCAGGATGATGCCGGCGGGATGCAAGCACAAATTGGGTTGGAATAGAATGTGACTTTTGGCTGGATCGCGGCTCCGGTTAACGGCTCAGGCCGGCGGGCGCGTTAGCGGTCTTGTTAGCGCGCTTGGCAATTCCCCGAGATCCCAGAACAGGCCGGCCATCACCGTCAAGGCCTCTTCGGTCAATGGCAGCAGGATGTGCTCATTGGGCGCATGCTGGGAGCAGCCGGGATAGGAGTGCGGCACCCAGATCGTCGGCAGGCCCAATATCTCGGAGAACACGTCGTTGGGCAACGAGCCGCCGAAATTCGGCAGCACCGCCGGCGCTTTGCCGGTGGTCTGGCGCACCGAATCCGCCGCCCATGTGATCCAAGGGCTGTCGAAATCCGTGCGCGAGGCGGCAAAGCTCTGCGCCGCCCGGACCTCGACCATCGGAAAGCCCTTCTGCACCAGGTGCGCGCGAACCGCCTCGATCAGCCCATCGATCTTGGTGCCGACCACGAAACGCAGTTGCAGCACGGCATTGGCGTGGCCGGGAATGGCGTTGGCCGGCTTCTCGATATTGCCCGACGACATCGCCAGCACTTCGAGCGTGTTCCAGGCATAGAGCCGCTCGGCCGCCGAAAGACCCTCCTCGCCCCAGTTCTCGGCTAACGCCGGCTCGTCCTCGGTCGGCACCACCTGCACGTCCGCAAGATAGCTGCGGATCTGGTTGGTGAGGCGCGGCGGCTTCAGCGCGTCCAGCTGAAGGCGGCCGTGGCCGTCGACCAGCGTCGAGATCGCGTTGACCAGAATGGTCGCGGGGTTGGCGAGCACGCCGCCCCAATTGCCGGAGTGATGGCCGCCGTCGCGAAGGTTCACATCGAGATGAATGCGGATGCCGCCACGGCAGCCGAGGAACAGGGTCGGACGGTCGGCGGACAGGCGCGGCCCGTCGGAGGCCATGAACAGATCGGCCTTGAGCGCATCGCGATTGAGATCGCAGACCTTGCCGAGATCCGGCGAGCCGATCTCCTCGCCCATCTCGAGGATGAACTTGGCGTTGAAGCCGAGCTTGCCGCCGCGGGCCTCGCGCACCGCGCGGAGTGCGGCCATGTTGATACTGTGCTGGCCCTTGTTGTCGGCGGTGCCGCGACCGTAAAGACGCGTGCCCGAAACCGTGGTGCGCCAGGGATCGCGGCCATCACGCCACTCGCCTTCCATGCCGTCGACGACGTCGCCATGGCCGTAGATCAGCACGGTCGGCGCCGTCTCGCTCTCGCGGTGTTCGGCGAACAGGAACGGCGCCTTGCCGCTGGGAGATTCGATCATCCGGCTTTCGAAATCGAGCGCGGCGAAAGCGGGCACCATCTCCTGTTCCAGATAGGCGCGCAGCTCGACGCTCCGGTTCGGATTCTGGCTCTCGGTCCGATAGGCGACGCGACGGTCGAGTTCAGCGAGGAACGCGCCGGATTTGAAATCGTCACGGGCGCGGGCGATGGCATCGGCTCTGGTCATTATTTTCTTTTTTAGGTTGCGAGACGAAGGAGCATACCCGATACGGGCAGGCCTCCGAAAGTGGCGGGGACTTCGATAGTCTTGGGATTTCGTTCTTGCTCTCTTGAGATTGGCTTGCCAAGCGCGGCAGCGCCGCTGATTTTGGCCTTGCCAACGTCGCGCTATATGCAAGAACTTCGCCAAGTTCGGGCGCAGCTCTATCATTCGAAGAGTGCCCGGTACAGGGCGCCGGGGGACCATCATGGCCAAGCAGATCAGGCTCAATGCATTTGCGATGAATTGCGTCGCGCACCAGTCACCGGGCCTTTGGACCCATCCGCGCGACCGCACTGCCGAATATACCCGCCTGCCCTACTGGATCGATCTTGCCAAAACGCTGGAGCGCGGCCGTTTCGACGGGCTGTTCCTGGCCGACGTGCTCGGCGTCTATGACGTCTACGGCAACAGTCCTGACGCAGCCTTGCGCAACGCGGCCCAGTCGCCCTCGAACGATCCGCTGCTGCTGCTGTCGGCAATGGCTGCGGTGACGCAGAATCTCGGCTTCGGCGTCACCAGCAATCTCTCCTTCGAGCCGCCCTATCCGTTCGCGCGGCGGATGTCGACGCTCGATCATCTCACCGAGGGACGTATCGGCTGGAATGTCGTCACCGGCTATCTCGACAGCGCCGCGCGCGGCGCCGGCAAGGACAAGCAGATCGGGCACGACGACCGCTACGAGATCGCGGACGAATATATGGAGGTCGTCTACAAGCTCTGGGAAGGGAGCTGGGAAGACGACGCCGTGCTGCGCGACCGCACGCGCGGCATCTTCACCGATCCCTCAAAAGTTCATCGCGTCAACCACGAGGGCGCGAACTGGCGCATCAACAACACCATTCATCTCAGCGAACCGTCGCCGCAGCGCACGCCGGTGCTGTACCAGGCCGGCACCTCGCCGCGCGGACGGAAGTTCGCAGCACAGCACGCCGAATGCGTGTTCATGTCGGGACCGTCGGCCAAGGTGATCGCGCCGCGCGTGTCGGCGATCCGTCAGGAGGCCGCCGCGTTCGGCCGCAATCCGGCGGAAATCCTGATGTTCTCGATGATGACGATCATCCTCGGGCGGACGGAGGCCGAGGCGAACGAAAAATATGCCGACTATCGCCGCCACATCAGCCCGGAGGGCGCGCTGGCGCTGATGTCGGGATGGACCGGAATCGACTTCTCCGGCTACGAGCTCGACCAGCAGGTGCGTCATGTCCAGAACGACGCCGGTCGCAGCGCACTCGATAACGTCACCCGCGCCGATCCCGATCGCGTCTGGACCGTGCGCGACGTCATCGAGCATGTCGGCGTCGGCGGCGCCGGCCCCGTCGTGGTCGGCACGCCGGAGATGGTCGCGGACAAGATCGAGGCGTGGTTCGAGGCGACCGATGTCGACGGTCTCAACGTCGCCTTCGCGATCTCACCTGGCGATTTCGAGGACATCGCCGATATGCTGGTGCCGGAGCTGACGCGCCGTGGGCGGTACAAGGCGGAGTACGCGCCGGGCACACTGCGCGAGAAGCTGTTCGGTGACGGGCGTGCAAGGCTGGGGGCGCCGCATCCGGCGGCGGGGTTCAGGGTGGGGAGGAAGGGGTAGCGTCTTAAGGTACGCTGTCATGCCCCGGCTTGACCGGGGCATCCAGTACGCCGCAGCGTCTCGACTCAATCACCGCCGCCTCTGGAATACTGGATCACCCGCCTTCGCGGGTGATGACGACTGAGAACGTGGCGGGCATCAGCGCCGCAAGTGACGCTGCCTCACACCTTCCCGTCCACCATCACCTCGATCAGTTTCGTCCCCGGCCGGCCAAACGCCGACGCCAGCGTCGCCTTCAACTCGCGGGGATCGCTGACCTTGATCGCCTCGCATCCCAGTGCCTTCGCCACGCCCGCGAAATCCACCGGCGGATCGACAAAATCCATGCCGACGTAATTGTCGTCGCCATGGAAGGCGAGCAGACGCTGCTTGATGATGCGATAGCCGCCATTGTTGGCAATGACCACATTGAGCGGCAGCTTGTGATGCGCTGCCGTCCACAGCGACTGGATTGAATACATCGCGCTGCCGTCGCCGGAGAAGCAGACCACGGGGCGATCGGGATTGGCGATGCTGGCGCCGACGGAGGCCGGCAGGCCCCAGCCAATGCCGCCCGAGGCAAGGCCATGATAGCCAAAGCGGTCGCGGTGCGCACGGAGCGCCGTGATCTGGCGGCTCGAGGTGAGGCCTTCGTCGACGAGGATGGCATTGGCGGGCATGGCCTCCACCATTTGCAGCACCAGCCAGTCCGGATCGATGGGGCTGCGGTCCGCGGCCTTGCCGATCTGCTCGACCAGCGCGGTGCGCCGCGCGGTCCAGTTCTTCGGCGCAAGCTCGGCGAGACGTTGCTTCGCACGTTGCGCCAGGGCAGCGCCGCCCATCTCCTTCAGCACCGGGATCAGCGCGCGCAGCGTTTCCTTCAAATCCGCCTTCAGCGCGATCTCGGCACCGTAATTCTTGGCGATCTCCCAATCGCCGAGGCCGATCTGCACGATGCCAAGGCCCTCCGGCAGCGCATCGACCTCGCTGTAGACCGACATTCGCAAGGGATCGCCGCCGAGCGCGATCAAGAGGTCGTAGGCCGCAAGTGTGTCGCGCGCGACTTTCTGGACACGTGCCAACGTGCCGACGAAGCTCGGGCTCTCCGAGAGGAAGTGCGAGCCATAGGGCGTCGAGGATTGGTAGGCAGCCGCACCGAGCACCTCGGCGAGTTCGGCGGCCTCCTTCAGCGCGTCGCTCTTCACCACCTCGTCCATGGTGACGATCACGGGACGCTCGGCCCTGAGCAGCCGCGCGGCGAACGCGTTTAGTGCCTCATCCGATGGCCTTGTGCGGGCATCAATGCGGGTGGAGCGGCCGAGATCGATCCCGGCCTCGCTGTTGAGGATGTCGCCGGGCAACGAAATGAACACCGGCCCGGTCGGCGGCGTGGTCGCGACTTTGGCGGCGCGGCGCACGATGCGCGGCAGATCCTCGAGGCGCGTCACCTCGACCGCCCATTTCACCAGCGGCTCGGCCATGCGGACCAGCGGTCCGTACAGCACCGGCTCCATCAGGCCGTGGCCCTGCTCCTGCTGACCCGCGGTCAGGATCATCGGCGTGCCCGTGAACTGGGCGTTGTAGAGCGAGCCCATCGCGTTGCCGAGGCCGGGCGCAACATGGACGTTGCAGGCGACGAGCTTTCCGGAGGCGCGGCTGTAGCCATCCGCGATCGCCACCACCAGACTCTCCTGCATCGCCATCACATAGGTGAGATCAGGATGGTCCTTCAGCGCATGCATGATCGGTAGCTCGGTGGTGCCGGGATTGCCGAACAGATGCGTGATGCCCTCGTCCTTGAGCAACGCGAGAAAGGCGGAGCGGCCGGTGATCTTGTTCTTCATGCTTCCTCCAGAGGCGGACGTTGCCGCAAGGACGGGCGCATGATGGCCGAAATCGCGGGAGGCGCGCAAGGAAGCGCAGTCATGGCTGCGTTGCGTGGGCGGGCGCTACATCTCCTCGCGCCCCAGCTCGAACGGATCCTCCCCGCCCGCCCGCTTCTTCTTTTTCGAGCGCTGCCAGACCACACCGGGAAAACCTTTCAACGGCACCAGCGGCTCGCCGGTATAGGCCCATTCCTGCAGCTCTTCGATGGCGATGTGATAGAGCGGCTGGCGGCCGGTGCGTTCCCTGAACAGCGCACGGGGGATGTTGACCATATGCGGCCCGCGCGGGCGCTCGTACGTGATCGGCGTGCCGCAATGCGCGCAGAAGCTGCGCGCGGTCTTCGTTGCCTTGTCCTCGTAGCGGGTCAGCGCCGTCTTGCCTGCGGTGATGCGAAACCGCTTCTTCCAGCTTCCGACATAGGTTGCATAGGCGGCGCCGTGGGCGCGACGGCTGGCGGCGGAGTGATCGTGCCAGGCCCAGCGTGCGGGCACGTCGATCTCGAAGGTGACCTTGCCGCAGAGGCATTGCCCGGTGGCTATACCTGCGGCGGCTGCGGCTTTGGCCATAGCACTTCCCCCATCGCTCGCAATGACGAAATTCGTGGTGTCCGTCGGGGCAACACAATAACTCCGTAGCCCGGATGAGCGAAGCGACATCCGGGAAGACCAGAGCTTGGGTGAAGACCCCGGATATCGCTTCGCTCATCCGGGCTACAGCAGTGTCAGACCGGCGTCAGTTCGTCATACACGGGATAATCCGTATAGCCCTTCTCCTCGCCACCATAGAATGTCGTACGGTTATACGGCGTGAGAGGGTAATCGTGCTGCAGGCGCCGCGGCAGATCGGGGTTGGAGATGAAGATGCGGCCGAAGGCGATGAGGTCGGCGTGGCCATCGGCGATCGCCGCATTCGCGGTTTCGCCGCTGAAGCCACCGGCCGTCATCAGCACGCCGCCGTAGAGCGGCCGGAACAGCAGCATCGCCGAGGGCACGTTCTGCCAATTGACTTCTGCGCGCCCCGAGCCGCTGGAGCGCGGTTCGATGAAATGCAGATAGGCTAGACCGAGCTTGTCAAGCGCCTTGACCACGTGCGTGTAGAGCGGCATCGGATCGGGCTCGCCGGAATCATTGGCAATGCCGTGGGGCGACAGCCGCACGCCGACGCGGCCCGCGCCCCAGACCTCGATCGCGGCCTCGGTCACTTCGAGCAGAAGCCGCGCGCGGTTCTCGATCGAACCGCCATATTGATCGGTGCGCTGGTTGCTGCGTGATTGCAGGAATTGCTCGAGCAGATAGCCGTTGGCGCCGTGGATCTCGACACCGTCGAACCCGGCGGCCAACGCGTTCTTCGCGCCCTGCCTGAACGCCTCGACGATGCCCTTGACCTCGTCCGTGTCCAGCGCGCGCGGCGTCTCGTAGTCGGAGATCTTGCCGTCGGCGGTCACTGCCTTCATGCCTTCGGCCCTGATCGGGATCGCCGAGGCCGAGACCGGCAGCTCCCCGCCGTGGAAGGAGGAATGCGAGACGCGGCCGACATGCCAGAGCTGGAGAAAGATGATGCCGCCCTTGGCGTGCACGGTGTCGACCACCTTGCGCCAGCCCGCGATCTGCGTCTCCGAATAGATGCCAGGCGTCGCCGGATTGCCGCGGCCGTGCGAGAGCACGGGCGAGGCCTCGGCGATGATCAGGCCGCCTTGAGTGGCGCGCTGACCGTAATATTCGGCGTTGAGCGGCCGCGGCGAAAAGCTCTCGCGCTCGGCCCGCATGCGCGTCAATGGCGCCATCGCGACGCGATGCGCGAGCTTGTACGGACCGACCTGCAACGGTTGAAACAACGCCTCGAATTTCATGCTGGTTCCAGAATGGCTAAGGAAGGATGCGCGTCATATAGCGAGGGGCGGCCACCCGAAAAGGCGCCGCCCCCACAAAAGCAGATATTCCCTGCCACGGAATCCGCGAAGAGAACAGGCCTCAGCCCGTCTTGATCCACACCGCCTTCACGTTGAGATATTCCTCGACGTGCTGCTTGCCGGATTCGCGGCCGTAGCCGCTCATCTTGTAGCCGCCGAAGGGGACTGCAGGGTCCATCGCCTGGTAGCAATTCACCCACACCGAGCCGGCGCGCAGGCGCTTCGCAACCGCATGCGCCTTGCTGACGTCCCGTGTCCACAGGCCCGAGCCAAGACCGAACGTGGTGGCGTTGGCGCGCTTGACCAGCTCGTCCATGTCCTTGAATGCGATCGCGGAGATGACGGGTCCAAAGATCTCCTCCTGCGCGATCCGCATATTGTCCTGGACGCCCGCGAACACCGTCGGCGAGACGAAGAAGCCTTTTGAAAGCGCGCCTTCGGTGACGCGGCCACCGCCGGCGAGCGCCTTGGCGCCTTCCTTCTGGCCGATGTCGAGATAGCTGGTGACGCGCTCGAGCTGCTGCTCGGACACCAGCGGTCCGATCTGGGTGTTGGGGTCGAGACCGTTGCCCACTTGCAGCTTCTTGCCGAACTCGGCGACGCGGCCGACGAACTCCTCGTAGATCGACTGCTCGACGAACAGCCGGGTGCCGGCGCTGCAGATTTGCCCCGAATTGGCGAACACCGCCATCGCGGCGCCCGGCACGGCGGCATCGAGATCGGCGTCCGCGAACACGATGTCCGGCGACTTGCCGCCGAGCTCGAGCGAGACACGCTTGAGGTTGCCGGCCGAGGCGCGAATGATCGACTGGCCCGTGACATGCGAGCCGGTGAAGGCAACCTTGTCGACGTCGTGATGTGCGGCAAGCGCCGCGCCCGCGGTCTCGCCAAAGCCAGGCACGACATTGATGACGCCGGGCGGGACGCCCGCTTCCATCGCGAGCTCGGCGATGCGCAGCGACGTCAGCGGCGCTTCTTCGGCGGGCTTGAGCACGACGGTGCAGCCGGTCGCGATCGCCGGGCCGATCTTCCAGATCGTCGCGGTCAGCGGACCATTCCAGGGAATGATGGCGCCGACGACGCCGATCGGCTCCTTCAGTGTGTAGGAGAAGATTTCGCCGGGCAGCGAGTTCTCGATGGTCTCGCCATGGATCGCTGTGGTCTGGCCGGCATAATAGCGCAACATGCCGACGGCGCGCAGACGATAGGCGCGGGTACGGCTGAGCGGCGCGCCCATGTCGAGCGTGTCGAGCTGCGACAATTCGTCGAAATTCTTCTCGACGAGGTCGGCAAGCTTCAGCAGCAGGTTCTGCCGCTCGAACGGCTTGACCTTGCTCCAGGGCCCTTCGAAGGCGCGGCGAGCGGCAGCGACCGCACGGTCGATATCTTCCTTGTCGCCCTCGGCAACGGTTGCGAGCAGTTCGCCGGTCGCGGGGTTATGGGTCTCGAAGCGCTTGCCGGAGGCAGCATCGACCCACTTCCCGTCGATCAGCATCTGCTTGTAGGACCCGTTGGCGAACGGGTGGCGCGTGATTGGAATAGCCTGCGACACAGCCATGGCTGAACTCCCTGTCAATGATTGATTGGTTCGATCTGGGCGGGATCGTTAGGTCGATAGAATACTGCGGTGCCGGACAGGCGTAAAGGAGAGGCGCAAAGTCGGTGCGGAACGAAGACCTCCCATGCCGACTTGTGCAGGGTCGCGCAAGTGTCGTGTTATGTCACGACCGAGCCCCTCCCCCGGAGACCGAACCATGCCGCATCCCGCGATCGTCAAAGACAATGTAGCCGTGATCACCGGCGGTGCGTCCGGCATCGGATTCGCCGCCGCAGCAGCCTTCGCGCGGAACGGCATGAAAGTGTGTATCGCCGATGTGGATCAAACGCGGCTGGCGGACGCCGCAACAAGACTCTCATCCCTGACGTCCGCCACACATGTGATGCCCTTCGCGATCGACGTCAGCAAGGCCGAGAGCGTGGCGGAACTCGAGCGCGCCGTGCGCGAGCGCTTCGGCGGCACCGACATCCTCATGAACAATGCGGGCATCCAGCCCGGCAGCACGTTGTTCGGCGAACCCGACAATTGGCAGCGCATTATCGGCGTCAACATGTGGGGCATCATCACTGGCTCGCGCATCTTCGCGCCCAACATGATCGCGCGCGGCAGGGCGGGGCTCATCATCAACACCGGCTCGAAGCAGGGCATCACCACCCCGCCCGGCGATCCCGCCTACAACGTCTCCAAGGCCGGCGTGAAGGCCTTTACGGAAGCGCTGCAGCACGAGTTGCGGAACACTGCGGGTTGCCGCATCACCGCGCATCTGCTGATTCCCGGCTTCGTCTTCACGGCCCTTACCGCGAAGGGCCGGACAGAGAAGCCGGCCGGCGCCTGGACGGCCGAGCAGACCGTGGATTTCATGTTGGCGCGGCTGGAGGCCGGCGATTTCTACATCCTGTGCCCGGACAACGACGTCCCGCGCGCGCTCGACGAAAAGCGCATGCTGTGGGCCGCCGGTGACATCGTGGAGAACCGCCCGCCGCTGTCACGCTGGCATCCGGACCATGCGGATGCATTCGCGAAGTTCGTGAAGGGGAATTAGGCTGTTTGATCCTCATGGTGAGGAGCGCGGAACGCGCGTCTCGAACGATGCAGGCCCGGTTGGGGCCCTCGACCCTTCGAGACGCCCGCTTCCGGCGGGCTCCTCAGGATGAGGGTTTACACAGGGGGCGCTCTACAGCGTCTCTTGCTGATGCCCGCAATTCTTGCAGGCGAACTTGATGCGGGTCTGGCCCTTTGGCGCCTGCACACGGTTCGGGGCGCCGCATTTACCGCAGACGGCCTCGATGCGGGTATCACCCTGCTTGACGACGACGGTTTTCTTTTCCATCGATTCGCGGATCAGGCGCTCAGCCTCCTCACGCAGGGATTGTTTCGACAAAGCTCGTCTCCGCCATAAATGCGGGCGAGGCTTATCCCACCTGCGGCAAAATCACAATCCGAAACGGCTGCTCAGACCTCCACAATCACGTAGCTGTCCTCGACATGCACCGGAAAGGTCTCGGCAACATACGGGCCTTTCTGGAGTTCCTCGCCGCGCTCCACAGCGACCGGATATGACCTTATCTTGACGCGCTTCGGATCGAACCACGACTGGCCGTTGCGCATGTCGAACTCCCAGCCGTGCCAGGGACAGCGCAGCATCTCGCCGACGCGCGAGCGCTGATAGATGCCGGGCTCGGGCGAGGTCAGCCGCGCCACGCACGCCGCTTTCTCCAGCGGCGCGCCTTCGTGCGGGCAGCGGTTCAGCAGCGCGAAGAACTCGCCATGGACGTGGAACACGACGATGTCGCGGCCCGCGACATCGACCACCTTGTTGCCACCGGGTGGGATCTCCGAGGTGGACGCGACGATGTGACGGGCCATACCGTGCAGACCTTCTCAGAACTTGTAGACCGCGCGGGCATTGGTGCTGAAGATCTTCTTTCGCTCGGCCTCCGTCAGCGGCGTCTTGAAGGCGAAGCGCGGATCGTCGAAATCCCAGTGCGGATAGTCCGACGAGAACAGGAGACGATCGATGCCAACCCATTCGATCAGAGAGCGCAGGTGGCGGGCTTCGTCAGGCTCGTCGATCGGTTGCGTCGTGAACCAGAAATGCCCGCGGACATATTCCGACGGCTTGCGCTTGAGATGCGGCACCTCGCTGCGGAAGCGCTCGAAATGCTGGTCCATTCGCCACACCGCGGACGGAATCCAACCGAAGCCGCCCTCGATGAAGACAAACTTCAATTTCGGAAAACGCTCCGGCACACCCTCGATCACGAGACTGGCAAGCTGCGCCGCAATGGTGTGCGCGTTGGACTGGTGTTCCTCGACGTAATAGGACGGCCAGCCGCCACCGGTCGGCGCATGCCCGCCATAGCCGCCGACATGGATGCCGAGCGGCAGACCTAGTTCCTGGGCACGCTCGTAGATCGGCCAGTAGCGGCGACGGCCCAGCGGCTCGTTGGCGCGCGGCGAGACGTTGATCTGGACGTATTCGCCGATTTTCGCGCAGCGTTCGATCTCGGCGATGGCGAGATCAACACCGTCCTGCCCGACCAGGATCGAAGCCTTCAGGCGCGGGTCGCGATGCGACCAGAACGCCAGCTGCCAATCGTTGATGGCACGCTGGATTGCGGCGCCGAATTCGAGGTTCTGCTGCGAGAAGATGAAGAGATCGAGCACCTGCAAAATCCCGAACTCAACGTCGAGCGGATCGAGATGCTGCTTCTGCATGAAGGCGAGATCCGAACCGGGCGGCCCGCCCGTCGGCGGCCACGCATCGCGGCGCGCGATCAGCGGCGAAGAGCGCGGATAGGGCGTGGTGAACAGATAGGGCGTGCGCAAATGGCTGCCATATTCCTTCAGATGCTGCTGCCAGCGCTTTGGCAGGAACTCGTTGAGATCGTCGAACGAATGCAGACTCGGATGGACGTCGCAATCGACGATGCGCAGCCGCGAAGCGGCGGGCTTCTCGTCTTCCCGCAGCGGGCGGTCGATGACCTCACTCATGCAAACCTCCAAGGTCAGTTAGCGAGCGACAGCCGCGGAAACGTCTCCAGCGGGTTGTCCACGCACATCTTCGAGATGATGCTGTTCGGCAGGTTCGGCGGGATCGGATCGTCGCCGTCGAACTGCCAATGCGGATAGTCGGACGCGAACAGGAACATCTTCTCAGAACCGATCTGGTCGATGATCTCCTCAACGCTTCTGACGTCACCCGGCGCATCGAACGGCTGCATGGTGACGCGAAAATTGTCGCGAATAATCGCAGCCGGCTCGCGCTCGACCCAGGGCACCTCGACGCGCACCCCGCGCCAGGTCTTGTTGGCTCGCCACATGAAGGCCGGCAGCCAGCTCACGCCGGATTCCATCAGCACGACTTTGAGATTCGGAAACTTGCCGAACACGCCCTCATAGATCAGGCTCAAGATCTGCGCCTGAAATGCCTGTGCCTCGACGAAGTAATATTCGTAGCGGTGCGACGGCCATCCGGCCGAGCTCGGCGCCTGCCGATATTGCGTGCCGGCGTGGATCGCGAGCGGCAGCTTGTACTTTTCCGCGAGCCGATAGACCGGCCAGAAATGCCGCCGTCCCAAGAGCGTCTCGCCCTGCGCCAGCACGAGGATAGAGACGAAGCGGTGATCGCCGGCGCGGCGCTCGATCTCCTCGACCGCCAGATCCGGGTCCTGCATCGGCACCACGATCGAGGCACGCAAGCGCGGATCGCGCGACAGCCACTCAGTGGCGATCCAGTCGTTGATCGCCTTGCAGAAGTCGGCCGCCATGTAGGGGTCGAACACGGCCTGCGCGCCATAGAGCACGTTGATGATCGCGTGACTGGCACCCAACTGCTCGAACGCGCCCTTCTGCACCATCGCGAGATCGGAACCGGGCTTTGTGCCGTTCGCCGGACGCCAGTCGGCGCGGCCGCTTAGCGGCATGCTGGGCGGATAGGAGGTGAGATCGAGCCCGTCGATGGCGCGGCTCACGACCTGCTCTTTCCAGTGATCGCTGAGATAGGGCAGTAGCGTCGTGCGCGTGCCACCAACCGCCGGGTGGATGTCGCAGTCGATCCGCGTCGCTGCCATGAGGTTCCTCGCCGAGATCTTGTAAGCACATCTTATTGGCGGCGTTCTTGTGCGCCGCCTGTGAAGACTGCCCCTGCCCGTGCGGTTGCGCAAGAGCGCACGCCCGCGCGATCGTCATGGCTCTGTTGCATTTCGCAGGCGCGATATGAGGTGTCGCGAACTGCGTTCCGGCGCCGAAGCCGCGGAGCGCATTGCTCCGCTGCTTCCTTGCGGATTGTCTATGCCCGTCAAGCGGCCTTGGAGACTTCCATCAGCAGACGTTCCGCCTTGGCATCCTCGATGCGGTTCACCATCCGGCTGCTTTCGTGATTGTCGCGGATGGTCTTGGTCAGGGTGACGCAGGTCTGGATCAGCATCACAACCCCCATGGTGAGATAGCCCTTCATCCAGAAATCGATCGGCAGGAAGAAGATGCCGATGGCGACGAGGAAGGCGGAGGCTGCAAAGGACACGTAAGTGAAGGTCACCCAGGCGCCGCTGTGGGGCTGGCCATTCTGGTTCATGATGGTCTCCTGTTGGTTCGAATGATGATGGGGATTGGGATCAGACAGTCGGCGTGCGCTTGGACTTCAACCGCGCCAGCACGTCGTCTGCGGTCGTCTTGAGCCGGGGGCCAAAACCCTGCTCGGCGAGTTTTTCGGCGGTGGCGCGCGGGCCGGTGGCCGCGTCGAGCTCGACCAGCGCGTCGTCAGCGGCCTGGGCTTCCATCTGCCGCTCACGAAGACGCCTCAAAGTGCTCTCCGCCTCCGGCAGCGTGGATTCGTAGGGGCGTGCCGCCTCGATGCCGCTGCGGCGAAGCGAGCGCACCGCTTCCGAGGCACGGGCGACGCGGCGGCCGCGGTCGAGCTCGGTGATGCGGGCTTGCGCGCTTGCGACGTGCCGCTTCAGCCGCGCAATCTCGGTTGCGAACAAGGCGCGTGCCGTCAGCGCTGCATCGCGATCGGCCTCCAGGCCTGCGATGACTTCGGCGGCATCGTTGGCGAGATCCTCGCGGCCGCCGTCGAGCGCCGCAACCGCGCGCGTCTCGAGATCGGCGATGCGGGCGACGGTCGCCTCGAGCTTGCGACCTTCTTGCTGGTCCTGCGCGATCGCCAGCGCCAAGGTCCGTTTGCCACGCTCGAGGGCGGCTGCCGCGTCGCGCATCTGTTGATCGAGGATCAGAAGGGCCGTCCGGTCTTCCAGCTCCTCGCCGGCGGCGGCCACGCTGCCGCGGAAAAGTGTCACTACGGTCTTGAACATTGTTGGCTCCCTGTTATGAGCGCTGCTCACGTTTGTTTGTAGCAAGAAACTTGAACTTCGTTCAAGAAATGTTTGAGCAGCGCTCAGAAATTTGATTGCAAATGGCTAAGGCATTGGAACGCAGAGAGAAACTTCGATCCGATCTGATCTTGGCGGCGGAACGAATGATCGCCGAGAAGGGATTGGCGGGCCTGAAAACCCGCGATCTCGCCCGCGAGATCGGCTGCGCCAACGGCGCGGTCTACAATCTCGTCGCCGATGTGGACGAGCTGATCCTGCGCGTGGGCTCGCGCACTTTGCTTCGGCTCGACCAGGCCCTGAGCACGGCGGAAAGCGCGGGCGAGCCGTCGCCGCAGGGGAGGCTGGTCCGCATCGCCCTCGCCTATTGCGATTTCGCCGCGGAAAATCTCGAACTGTGGCGCGCTCTGTTCGAGCACCGCATGGACGCCGACAAGCCCCTTCCTGATTGGTCCATCGACGACCAGATGCAGCTGTTCCGCCACGTCCACGAGCCGCTGGCCGCGCTGTTTCCAAAACGCGGTCGGGAGGAGCTCGGCATCACTGCGCGCAGCCTGTTCTCGGCGGTGCATGGCATGGTGGCGCTGGGGCTGGAGCAGAAGCTGGTCGCGGTACCGCTACCGGCGCTTCGGGCGGAAATCGCGGGCTTGGTGCGCGCGATGATCGACGGGCTGATCGCGCGGGCGGCGTAGAGGCTGAGAGCGCACAGCTCAACTGTCGGCGGCGACTGGCTAAAATTTCACCTGTCACATCCCATGCAGCGCGCTTAGCTTCGCGAGGTCCACTTCCCTCTCCGGAGCATCCAATGCCCCTCCTCATCCGCGGCGGCACCGTCGTCAATCATGATCATTCGCGCCGCGCGGACGTGCTAATCGACGGCGCGACCGTCGTCGCGGTCGGGCAATCGCTCGACGCGCCCACCGGCAGCGAGATCATCGATGCCGGCGGCGCCTACGTCATCCCGGGCGGCATCGATCCGCACACCCATCTCGAAATGCCGTTCATGGGCACTGTCACCGCGGACGATTTCGAATCAGGGACTAAGGCGGCGCTGGCCGGTGGCACCACCATGGTGGTGGATTTCTGTCTGCCCGATCCCGGCCAGTCGATGCTCGCGGCCTATCAGGAGTGGCGGCACAAATCCGAGAAGGCGGCCTCCGACTACGGCTTCCACATGGCCGTAACATCCTGGTCGAAGCAGATCCATGACGAGATGGAGACCGTGGTCAAAACCTACGGCATCAACACCTTCAAGCACTTCATGGCCTACAAGGGCGCGCTGATGGTGAACGACGACGAGCTCTACAACTCGTTCGCCCGCTGCGCCCATCTCGGCGCCATGCCCGTCGTGCATGCGGAGAACGGCGACGTCGTCGCCCTGATGCAGGAGGCGCTGATCGCGCGCGGTGTCACCGGGCCAGAGGGACACGCGTATTCACGGCCACCGGAGGTCGAGGGCGAAGCCACCAACCGCGCCATCATGATCGCCGACATGACGGGGACGCCAGTCTACATCGTACACACGAGCTGCCGCGAAGCGCATGAGGCGATCGCGCGGGCACGCGCAGCTGGCAAGCGCGTCTATGGCGAGCCGCTGATCCAGCACTTGCTGCTGGACGCCGGTGAATATCAGAACAAGGATTGGGATCATTCCGCGCAGCGCGTGATGTCGCCGCCGTTCCGCGACAGGTCGCATCAGGATAGTCTTTGGGCCGGTCTCCAAGCCGGCTCGCTGCAAGTGGTCGCGACCGACCACTGCGCCTTCACTACCGAGCAGAAACGATTCGGGCTCGGCGATTTCAGAAAGATCCCGAACGGCACCGGCGGCCTCGAAGATCGTCTTGCGCTGCTGTGGACAGCGGGCGTTGCAACAGGACGGCTGACCAAGGAAGAGTTCGTCGCGGTGACCTCGGCGAACATCGCCCGCATCCTCAACATCTATCCGCGCAAAGGCGCGGTCGCCGTCGGATCGGACGCGGATGTCGTGGTTTGGGACCCCAAGGCGAGCAGGACCATCAGCGCGAAGCGGCAGATGAGCCGGATCGACTACAACGTGTTCGAGGGCTTTTCCTGCACCGGCGGACCGGCGGCGACGCTGTCGCGCGGCCGAATCGTCTGGAAGGATGGCGATCTGCGCGCCGAGGCCGGTGACGGCCATTATGTCGAGCGCCCGGCGTTCTCGCCGGTGCATGTCGCCAATTCCACTTGGAAAGAGCTGACCGCCCCGCGCGCCGTGCGCCGCGGAGCGGTGACGCCGTAGGACTGAGATCCGCACGGGATGCGACGCCGTGAAGCGCGGCCGATGGCATGCGCCTTGCCTCTTTATGGTGCAAATTTCTCAAGAGTGGGGCACCCATGAGCGCATCATCATTCGAACTAAACCGTCGCGGCGTGCTCGGCGGCCTCGGCCTCGCCGGAATGACCGCCCTCGCTCCGCGCTTTGCCACGGCGCAAGGGCGCAGCGAGACGCTGCTGGTGGTGCAGGAACTCGGGCCGAACTCGCTCGACATGCAGGGCGTCGGCTCCAACCAAACCGTGAACGGGCTGTCCTGGAATTGCTACGATCGCCTGCTGAGCTACGCCTCCAAGACGCTCCCCGACGGCACGCTGTCCTATGACCGCGAAACGCTCGCGCCTGAACTCGCCGAGAGCTTCGAGGTTGCGGCCGACGGCATGTCCTGCACTTTCAAATTGCGAAAGGACGCGAAATTCCACGACGGCACGGCGGTCACCGCGAAAGACGTCAAATGGTCGTTCGACCGCGCGGTGAAGGTCGGCGGCTTTCCGACCTTCCAGATGTCGGCGGGATCGCTGGAAAAACCCGAGCAGTTTGTCGTGGTCGACGATCACACCTTCCGCATCGACTATGTGCGCAAGGACAAGATGCTGCTGTTCAACGTCGCGGTGGTCGTGCCCTTCATCATCAACTCGGAGCTTGCGAAAAAGAACGCGACGGCGGAAGACCCGTGGGCACTGGCGTGGCTCAGGAACAACGAGGCCGGCGGCGGCGCTTACAGGATCGAAAGCTGGAAACCGGGCAGCGAGACCGTGCTGGCGCGCTTCGACGATTGGAAGAGCGGACCTCTCCCGAAGCTCCGGCGCGTGATCGCGCGCGACGTCCCTTCCGCCGGCACCCGCCGCGCCATGCTGGAGCGGGGTGATGCGGACATTTCCAGCGGCTTTGCACCGCGTGACTTCGAGCAGATCATCAAGGAGGGTAAGGTCAAGGTTTCGGGCGTGCCGATCCCGAACGCGCTCTGGTCCGTCGCGCTCAACACGGCAAAGCCGCCGTTCGACAATGTGAAGCTGCGCCAAGCCGTCGCCTGGGCGATGCCGTATGAGCAGATCCAGAACAGCGCGTTCTTCGGGCGTGCCGTTCCCATGTATGGCGGAGCAGCAGACGTCTCAAAGCCGGTCTGGCCGCAGGCGTTTCCCTACGTCACCGATCTCGACAAGGCCAAAGCGTTGATGAAGGAGGCGGGATTCGAAAGCGGCTTGGAGACAACGTTGTCGCTCGACACCGGCACCGCCACGGTCGGCGAGCCGACCGCGATCCTGATCCAGGAAAGTCTCGCCAAGATCGGCATCAAGGCGGCGATCGAGAAGATCCCCGGCGCGAACTGGCGCACGACGCTGAACAAGAAAGAGCTGCCTCTGGCGCTCAACCGCTTCAGCGGCTGGCTCGATTATCCCGAATACTACTTCTACTGGAATTTCCACGGCAACAATTCGATCTTCAACATCTCCTCCTACCAGAACAAGGAAATGGACGCGCTGATCGACAAGGCACGGTTCACCACGGATGCTGCCGAGTACGAAAAGGCTGTGAAGGATTTCATCGCGCTCTGCATGCGCGATGTTCCCGTCATTCCGCTCAACCAGCCGATCCACGATGTCGCCATGCAGAAGGCCATCACCGGTTACGAGTTCTGGTTTCATCGCGAGCCGGACTACCGTCAGTTCGCGAAGGGCTAGTTTTGGCGGGCGACGCTCACGGGGCGTGAGGCGGCTCGCGCCTGCTCGGACGGGAAACCCCGCGCGAGCCGCGCGTGGCTCGCGCGCAGCATCGCCGTATCGAGCTTGCCCTGCCGCGATCCATCCAGGGCGCAAGCGAAAATCCGGTAGAATTGCGCGCCGTCATAGGCGACCAGCAGCAGATCGACGCCCGCGTTGATGGCCTCGACAACGGCCCGGCAGACGTCGTTCTGGTAGATCGCCCCCATCACGAAATCGTCGGTCATGACGACGCCCTGGTAGCCCCATTTGTCGCGAATGATCCCCTCGACGACGCGCTTCGAATGCGAGGCAGCTCGGTCGGGATCGACGGCCGTGAGCGTGACGTGCCCGACCATGAGCGCGCTGCGCGAATGCGACAGCACCTCGCGGAACGGAAGCCAGTCGGTTGCTTCCAACTCCTTCACCGGCGTGTCGAGATTGGCGCTGAAATGATGCGTGTCGGTGCGAACGCGGCCGATGCCGGGAAAATGCTTGAGCGTGGCACCGACGCCGGATTCTTCCAGCCCACGCACATAAGCGCTCGCGATCGCGCCGACGACGGCCGGATCGGTCGCAATCGCGCGCTGACCGATGAGTGTGTGAAAGTCGAGGCGATTGCGCCGGACCGGCGGTTTGAGATCGAGCACTGGTGCAAGATTGAGGTTGACGCCGAGCCCGGCGAGTTCACGTCCGTGGATGCGGCCGAACCCTGCCGCTTTGGCCTGCTGGTCATCGGGGGCAAGCCCGGCAAGCGTCGCCAGCGCCGGCAGCTTCGTCAACGGCGGCGCAAGATGCCCGACGATGCCGCCCTCCTGGTCCGCGGCGACGACCAGCGCCGGCAGGCCGGCGGCTCGCCGCTTGTCCTGGAGCGCCGCGATCTCGGCACGCAGCGCCTCCACGGTCCGCCCCCGGATGTTGTGCCGGGTGACGTAGATGCCGCCGATCAATCCTTGCTCGGCAAGGCGCGCGATCTCCGGGAAGGAGGAATAACCGACCATGAAGTGAGGTCCGAGCTGACGCGCCTCGGCCGCACTGACGGCAAGAACATCGTACTTGCGCAGTTCGAATTTCAGGTGCGCCGCCGACATCAGGAGCGGCGGTACGCACCAGACTATGACAAGGAGCCGGCCGGCGATCGTGCGCCAACGCCCGCTACGCAGCAGGATGAGCACAATCACGATGCTTGTGAGGACAAGCGCGATGTTTCCGGCGCCCCGCAGCACGAGCAGATAAGGATCGTTCTTGTTCGCGGCCGCAAATGCGACGAGAGGCGCGGCCAACCAGAGCAGGATGAGACCGATGCGATTGAGGAATTGCATGATGCGTCACGCCCAAGGTGATGAACGCACCTATCAAAGTGATTCGCGCCGCGTAAGGACCAAAAGGGCGCCTGCACATAATCTGCAAAAGACTCCTGAAATCGTGCAGACGACGATCCCGCCTTCTGCACAAACGACGTTCAAACTTCGTGATGCCGCCCATCACGAAAGGTCTTCCGGACATGACGAGCCTGGCTACGACGATCACCTCGGACCTCCAGCCGATCAGGCCTTCCTCGATTCCGCCCAAAGTCGGCCTCGCGCTGGTTCTCGCCGCGCTCGCCGACTGGCTGTTCTACGGCCAGCGGATCGGGCTATCGCTGACGCTCTTTGCGATCGCGACGGCTTTGGTATCGGCGCTCTTCAATCATACGACCCTGGATTTGCGGCGCGCCACGATCGGCGGGAGTATTCTCGTCGCCGGCCTCGTCCCGGCCATCGAGGAGGTCAACACGCTGTCCTTCCTGATCCTGCTCGCGTCACTAATGATTGCGCTCCTGCTCGCGACCAATCCGGAAACGACCGGGCTCCCTGAACGTGCCCGCGCGCTGCGCAACCTCTTCCTGCTCGGGCCCTTCAGGTTCTTCCTCGACGCGCTGCATATCTTCAGCATGTCGGGGTTCACCCGCGGCATCGCACTCTGGCTGATGCCTGCTGTGCTGAGCACCGTCTTCGTCGCGCTGTTCGCGGCCGCCAATCCGGTGATCGAGCAGTGGGTGTCTCTGCTCAATCCAAAGCTCATCCTCGACTATGTCAGCATCCCGCGCGTGCTGTTCTGGACCATGATGCTGGCGCTGGTCTGGCCGTCCATCCATGTGCGCTGGCGGCGCAAGACGATTGCCACAACGACGATCGTCGATGGCCCCGTGCCGCCGCCACTGCCGTCCCAAGTCTCGGCTGAGTTCCTGGGCCCCTCCACCATCCTGCGCTCGCTGATCCTGTTCAATCTGCTGTTCGCGGCACAGTCCATTCTCGACGGCATCTACCTCTGGGGCCATGTCGCGCTGCCGGCCAACATGACTTATGCGGCCTACGCCCATCGCGGCGCCTACCCGCTGATCGCCACCGCGCTGCTTGCCGCCGCCTTTGTGCTGGTCGCGATGCGTCCGGGCGGGCCGGCGGAGAAATCGAAGATCATGCGGCCGCTGGTTTATCTCTGGGTGGGGCAGAACGTTCTTCTCGTCGCCTCCTCCATCCTTCGCCTCGATCTGTACGTCGACATCTACATGCTGACCTATTGGCGCATCGCGGCCTTCATCTGGATGGGGCTGGTGGCGCTCGGACTGATCCTGATCGTCGCCCGCATCGTGCTCGACAGGTCAAACCAATGGCTCGTCGGCGCCAATCTGATCGCGTTAACGATCACGCTGTATGGCTGCTCGCTGGTGAACTTCGATGCGTTCATCGCCGACTATAATCTGAGCCACAGCAACGAAATGTCGGGTAAGGGCTTGAACATCGATGCCAACTACCTCTTCACACTTGGACCGCAGGCGCTGCCTGCCCTCGACAAGGTCATCGCTCATCGGTCGGACGACAACTGCCTTGTGTCGCGGCGCGATCGGCTTGTAGAAGTCCAGCTTCAGGATCTGGCCTGGCGGAGCTGGGGCTTCCGGAATTGGCGACTCCAGCGCAGGCTGGACGCGCTGGCGAAAGCTCGGCCGACGGGCTAACGAGGCAGCGGAGAGATTCTTGGCGCACCGCATTCTCATCGTCGACGACGAGGGTCACATCCGCGAGGTCATCCGCGTTGCCTTGAAGAAAGCCGGCATGGACGTGATCGAGGCGCGCGACGGCAAGGAGGCGCTGAGCCGCTTTGCCGCCGACAAGCCCGACCTGATCGTACTCGACATCGGCATGCCCGAGTTCGACGGCCTCGACGTCTGCCGCGAGGTGCGCAAAGCCTCCGACGTGCCGATCCTGTTTCTGTCGGCCCGCGACGAGGAGATCGACCGCATCCTCGGCCTCGAGATCGGCGGCGACGACTACGTGACGAAACCGTTCAGCCCGCGCGAGCTGGTGGCGAGGGTCAACGTCATCCTGCGCCGTCTCGGCCCGCGCAATGGCGAGGCCAAGGCGGGGCCGTCGGCCCTCGCGCAAGGCGGCCTTCTGGTCGATCCCGAGCAGCATGTCGCGTCCTTCGCCAGCACGCCGCTGAAGCTGACCGCGATCGAGTTCGGCATTTTGCGCGCGTTCCTGACTCGGCCGACCTCAGTGTTCAACCGCGAGCAGCTGATGCGGGCCGCCTATCAGCTCAACATCCAGGTCTCCGACCGCACCATCGACAGCCACATCCGCAACATCCGCGCCAAGCTCGCGGCGCTGGCCTGTGACAACGTCATCGAGACCATTCACGGCGTCGGCTTCAAGCTCGGCCGCTGCGAGAAGGACGCATGAGCGCGGCGCCCGACAAATGGCGGCCGTCGCTTACCCTGGTGATCTTCACGGTGCTGGCGACCGTCGGCGTGCTGCCGCTGGTCGGCCTGTTCTTCTTCCGTCTCTACGACAACCAGCTCATCCGCCAGACCCAGGCCGAGCTGATCGCGCAGAGCCGCGTGCTCGCGACGATCTATGCGCAGGAGGTCACGGCAAGGCTCGACAGTGGCCTCACGCTCGGCGCCGAGGTGCCGCCGAACGTGCTGCCTGACCCCGGCGACCAGGTCACCCCGATCCGCCCCGCGCTCGACCTCACCGCCAATGACTTGCTGCGGCGGCGACCCGAGGCGCTGGCGGCGGCCCAGCCGGCGCAACCCGCCTATGTCGAGATCGGCGCGAAGCTGACGCCGATCATCCGCGAGACCCAGAAGGTGACGCTGGCAGGCTTTCGCATCCTCGATCCCCAAGGCGTGGTGATCGCCGGGCGGCAGGAGGTCGGGCAATCGCTCGCCCATATCGAGGAGGTCGCCGACGCGCTGCACGGCCAATACCGCGCCACCTTGCGCAACCGCGTGCCGGACAAGCCGCCGCCGTCGATCTATTCCTTCAGCCGCGGCCTCGGCGTCCACGTGTTTTCGGCGATGCCTGTCATCGTCAACAACCGCGTCGCGGGGGTGATCTACACGACGCGGACCCCAAGCAACATCTTCGACCATCTCTACCAGGAGCGGGCCAAGTTCGTGCTGGCGGGGCTTGCCGTGATTCTCGGCACCATCGCGATCGGCCTCGTATTCTCGCGCACCATCACGCTGCCGATGCGCGAGCTGATCGATCGCGCCACCAGAATAGGCCGCGGCGACCGCGAGGCGTTCAGGCCGCTCCGACATTACGGCACACGCGAGTTCGCGCAACTCTCGCACAGCTTTCTCGGCATGGCCGAGCAGCTCGCAAGGCGCTCGGACTATATCGCGACCTTCTCGGCCCACCTCACCCACGAACTGAAATCGCCGCTGACCTCGATCAAGGGCGCCGCCGAGCTGTTGCAGGATTCGGTTCAGGGCAAAGCGGGAAGCCTGACGCCCACCGAGCAGGAGACGTTCATCGCCAATATCCTGTCCGACACAAAGCGGCTGGAAGCGATGGCGCAGCGGCTGCGCGAACTCGCGCGTGCCGAAAGCCTGCCGCAAAACGAACGCACCGAATTGGCGCCCGTGATTGCCGACCTCAGGAGCCGGTTTCCAGCGAGCTCAATCGAGGCCAGCGGCAGCCTTGACCTGATGATCGGCATGTCGGCTGAGAAGGCGCTGATCGTGCTGTCGCACCTCGCGGACAATGCGATGCGGCACAACGCCGGGACAATCAGGCTGGAGGCGATCGACGAGCGCACGACCCTGCTTCTGACTGTGAGCAATGACGGGGAGCCGATCTCGTCGCCGAACCGCGACAGGATCTTCGACGCGTTCTTCACCACCCGCCGCGACCAGGGCGGCACCGGGATGGGGCTCGCGATCGCGCGCGCGGTGATGGCGAGCCATGGCGGCTCGATCAGGCTCAAGCCGACCGAGGACGGCGCGGCATTCGAGCTCCAGTTTCCAATGGGCTAGATCGCGAACACCCAGGCGGCGACGATGGTGCCGATCGTGACCAGACCGGCGATGGTCCAGCCGGCGGCGTATTCCAGCTCAGGATGACCGGTCGCCCGCATGATCTCTGCCGGATCGGCGGTATGCTTCTCTGCCATGACAGCCTCGCACGTTACTTTCCGCGTCATATGTAAGTCGCATCAGCCACCATTAGGTTCCATCACGGAAATGCGAGGAAGGACGCAGCTTGGTTTGTTCGCCGATCCGCAAGCAGGGCCTGCCGGCCTTCGCTACACCGATGACTTCGTCGAGGCCGCCGCCGAGCAGGCGCTCATCGGCCGCATCGCAGCATTGCCGCTCCAGCGCTTCCAGTTCGGCGCCTTCGAGGGCAACCGCCGGGTGGCGTCCTTCGGCTATCGCTATGACTACACATTGCAGCGGCTGGCCGAGGCCGAGCCGATCCCTGACTGGGTCGTCCCCGCCGCACGGCAGGTCGAGGCATGGGCGGGGCTTGCCGCCGGCAGCGTGCGGCAAGTGCTCTGCACCGAATACGACGCCGGCGTCGGCATCGGCTGGCATCGCGACAAGCCGCATTTCGACAAAATCCTCGGCCTGTCGCTCGGCTCGTCCTGCAAATTCCGCTTCCGCCGCCGCGGCGGCGACAAATGGGAGCGCCACACGCTCGAAGCTCTGCCGCGCTCGCTTTACATGATGGACGGGGAGGCGCGGTCGCAATGGGAGCACAGCATCCCGCCGGTCGAGGCGCGCCGCTATTCCATCACCTTCCGGACGATGAAGCAGGCCTGAAGAGCGGGCCAAAACAAAAAAACGCGAAAACAACCCCATGCACAGTAGAACGGCCGTGTCGGCGCGAGGCTCGGCCCCGCGGCATAACCGTTTGACACCTCGGGGCAAAACAGCCGCACCGCGCAAAGGCGCAAGGCCCGGCGAACTTGCCTTCCAATTCGCGTTTACATGCTAAACTGGTTCCACGCGCCGCGCGGGAGGAAGCCGCGACTGCAGGTCCAGGGAGCCAAGATGAAGCCCGGTCGATTGATCCTCGCCTGCACCCTCGTTGTCGCTACCGCCTCCGGCGTCGCCGATGCCTCCGACGCGACGCCCGCAAAAGTCTCGGGCTCGACGGCGCTGGCGCTCGCGGGGGTGATCGCGCCGCTGTCGTCGGTCCTGTCCGGCGCCGAGAAGAAGGCGATGGCGATGCTGTTCGCCGCCAACAGCGACATTCCCTACAAGAAGCCGATCGTGGTGACCGCCGATCGAATCGTTTGTCGCGCCGGCAATGTCGACATCACCGTGCGGAACTGCGAGGTCACCTTCGGCAAGAAGACCAGGACGGTGAACGGCTCCACGGCCAGCGAGATCTTCGCCACCGAAGCACTGGCCGGCATTCCGTCCGACGGCGCCGCGGGATCGAATTTCGAGAGCCTGACCAAGCTGAGCTGCACGATCGACCCCAACGCAATCCGCCGGAAGGACGGCAGCGGGGCGGAGTGCACGTTTCAGCCGGGGAATTGAACCACGCGCGGAGGACGAGCCGAGAGAACCATGGGTGCCGTGAAATCGCCTCATGACCAGCTAACTAATAAGGCGAATTGAAAAGACGGGCCAAACGCGCGAGCCCATATCGGGCACGCAGGGCCAACACCGACATGAAGAATTTTCTCGCATTTTTTCTGACTCTGGGCCTGACGGCAGCCTCCGCACAAGGTCCCCTACCGATGCGGCCGGACGCGCCGTCCGATCTCGTCCGGGTGGGCCTCACCGACAACGACACCACCGCGGGCGGCACCGCGCGGCTGTGCGAGCAGGTCACCTTCTCGCGCGGCCTGCGCTACGGCGAGAGCGAAGCCAATGTGCTCGATGTCGCCACCGCCACGACCAAGGCGGATACGCCGCGGCCGGTGCTGCTGTTCGTGACCGGCGACACCTTCACCGGCGACCGCGCCGCGCCGGAGCTGTCGCGCCAGATCCAGGACCAAGCCATGTGCTTTGCCGCACGCAACGACATGGTCGGCGTGCGCGTCAACTATCGGCTGGCGCCCTCGGCGACGTGGCCGGCGGGTGCGACCGACGTAGCGGCGGCGCTGTCCTGGGTCCACGGCAATATCGACCTGTTCAACGGCGATGCCCGCGAGATCGTCGCAGTCGGCTACGGCGCCGGCGCCTTCCATGTCGCCACCCTGCTGGCCCATCCCGAACTCCAGACCGACCGCGCCGATGTTGCGGCAGTCGTGCTGGTGTCCGGGGTCTACCGCGCCGGCAAGGACGCGAGCGACAGCGAGAAGGCCTATCTCGGCAGCGACGCCAGCCAGTACAACAAGCGCTCGGTCTTCCCCGGCATCCTCAATGTCGACGTCCCGATCGTGCTGGCCTGGGCCGCGGATGATTCCGCCGGCGTCACGGCGCAGGGCGAGACCCTGAAGAAGACGCTCTGCGGCGCCGGCCATTGTCCGCGCAGCGCGCTGCTGCGGAGCCGCGACGGCATCGCGAGCGCCTTCGGTCTCGACGGCTCCGGCGACAGCCTCGCCGAGCCGACGCTGCTGCTGGTGCATCAGCTCGAGGCGCGCGGGCTGCCGTAGCGGCGTGCCGGGAGCACGCCGATACCGGCCACGCCTCGCCGACGTTAGCACGCCTTAAACCACGATTCGCGATCCTGGTCGCCGCCTGGAGCACCGCGTGCTATCTAGGAGAGTTACTTGAAGTAGTTCAATCTATGAGGGTCCGCTACAGACCGAGAAAATCGGCGTTTCGCACAACTGTGTGACCCGTCGCTGCCACGATCGGAAAACCGATGCTTACGTTGCTGGCACGATGCGCGGTGATCTCGTTTGCGTTGATTTCGACCTCAGCCGCCGAACCGGTCAAGCTCAAATTGGCCTTCTTCAGCTCCGACCGCTCGACGAGTTATCTCGCCGCGGTCAAGCCGTTCGTCGAGGCGGTCAACACCGAGGCCAGAGGCCAGATCGAAATTGAAACCTATTTCAGCGGCGCGCTTGGCAAGGATCCGGCTGAGCAGCCCCAGCTCGTGCTCGACGGTAGGGCCGACATCGCCTACGTCGTGACGGGGCTGACGCGCAACCGGTTTGCGGATAACGCAATCATCGAAATGCCCGGCCTGTTTGCGAGCATGCGGGAGTCCGTTGCGGTGTTCGGCCGGCTGATGGCCGCCAACGCGCTGCAAGGATACGATGACTACATCGTGATCGGCGCTTATGTCAGCGAGCCTGAGACGATCCACAGCAATATCGCGATCACGTCGTTGAACGATCTCAAGGACAAGAGAATTCGCGTCAACAATCCTGGCGAAGCCGCAGCGCTCGAAAAGCTCGGGGCGCGGCCTGTGCTCCTGCCGGTCAACAAGATCTCCGAAGCCATCGGCAACGGCAGCATCGATGGCGCCCTCGTGAACCCTGCTTCAGTGGTCGATTACGGCATCAAACGCGTTGCGACTTATCATTACCTTCTTGGTGTCGGCGGCGCGCCGCTGATGGTCTTGATGAATCGGAAGACGTTCAACCGGCTGCCGAAATCGGCGCAGGCGATCATCCTCAAATACAGTGGTGCATGGTCTGCCGGGCGCTTCATGGATACCTACGAAGCCGTGGAAAACAGCATCATGGGTGAGCTGAAGACCGATCCCAAACGCCAGGTGACCATACCCTCGCCGTCGGACCTCGATGCGGCCAATGCCGTGTTCGCGGCCGTTGCCGACGATTGGGCTTCGAAAAGTGAGCGCAATGCCGAGCTGCTGAAAACCGCTCGGGCCGAGCTCACGAAAATGCGATCGACGCGGTAGCACTGATGCCGTCACTCGCCAGGATCCGGCCTCAGCGAAACATCGTCACCATCGTCGCCGCGCTCGCCATTCTGTTGCTGGGCGCCGGGACCACCCTGAAAATCACGACCGAACATCTTCTCCGTCAAGATGCGACGTCGACCGCTCGTAGCTGGGCGAGGTTCCTTGCGGCCAGTGTCGCCGATCTCGAGCAGATCGCCGGCGGCGAGCAGCCTTCCGCCGCGAGCATGGCGTTCTTCCGGTCGGCGCGAAATTCCGGCGAGGTCTTTCACTACGAAATATTCAACCGTAATGGCTACTCCCAGTTCGTTTCGACCCGCGAAAAGATCGCGCTCGTCGACTTGTCTGAATATAGCCCCGATGCAGCGCGATCAGCGGTTGACGGTCAACCGATCATCGACGTCGGGGAGGGAAAATCGCCCGACCGACCGGCATTCTTCGCCCGCGCCTATGTCCCGATCCAGACCGACGGTCGCCTCACCGCTGTCGTTGCGGCCTACGTGGATGAAACCGAGCAACGCAAGAATGTCCACAATACGTTCCTGACCGCAGCCGTGTTTCTTTGCCTGCTGTCAGGTCTCGCCTTCTCCATTCCCGCAATTGCCTGGTATCGGGAAACAAAGGTGAAGCACGCTGACCGGCGCATCCGGTTTCTCGCCCATCATGACGCGTTGACCGGGCTGACCAATCGCCCGCAGCTGATCGAAAAACTGGAGAGCGCCATCGCTCGCCTGCCGATGCGGGGCAGCAGCCTTGCCGTACACTTCATCGACATCGACCGTTTCAAGGAGGTCAACGATTCGCTTGGTCACGACGGCGGCGATTTTCTGCTCAAGTCCATCGCCAAGCGTCTTCGCGCCGCGGTCAGGATCGACGACGTGGTGGCGCGGCTCGGCGGCGACGAATTCGTGGTCGTGCAGTGCGGCATCGCCGGCAAAGCTCAGGCCGAGTCGTTTGCGAGCCATCTCGCCGCCGCGATAAATGCGACCGTGAAATTCAAGCAGCACGAGATCCTCACCACCGCTAGCATCGGCGTGGCGCTGGCGACGGGGGAAGACACCAGCCCCGAGGGGTTGCTCAAGAGTGCTGACCTCGCGCTCTACGCGGCCAAGGCCGCCGGCCGCAACTGCATCCGGTTTTTCCTGCCCGAAATGGACACCGAGCTGCAAGCGCGCATCGAGCTTGAGAGGGCGATTCGCGAGGCGGTGCTGAATGATCGCTTCGAATTGCATTACCAGCCGCTCTTCGAAGTATCCCGGCGCCGCCTTGCCGGGTTCGAAGCGCTGATCCGGATGCCTGCGGCGGACGGAACCCTCATTCCGCCATTGACCTTCATTCCGGTCGCCGAGGACTTGCGGCTTATCGACAAGATCGGGGCGTGGGTATTGCGGGAGGCATGCCGCACGGCCGCGACCTGGCCGGCGCACCTGACCGTTGCAGTGAACCTGTCACCCGCGCAGTTCGTGGCGGGCAACATCGGTGACATCGTCGCCACCGCACTAACAGAGGCTGGACTCGCGGCGCACCGGCTCGAACTGGAGATCACCGAAAGCCTGCTGCTCGGCAACACCGAAACGATCATGGCGCAACTCCGGACGCTCAAGACGATGGGCGTTGCCATCGTGATGGACGATTTCGGGGCTGGCTATTCGAGCCTCAGCTATCTGTGGCGCTTTCCGTTCGACAAGATCAAGATCGATCGAGCCTTCATGCAGAGCCTCAACGGCCCCCATTGTCAGGTCGGGACAGTAGTGAAAGCGATCATCGCGCTCGGACGGGAACTGCACATGCGCGTCACGGTCGAAGGCGTCGAAACCGCCAACCAGGCAGCTTTTCTCGAGGCGGCCGAGGGTGATCAGGTGCAAGGCTTCTTCTTCGGCCGGCCGATCCCCGCCTCGGAGCTCGGCGCCAGCATTCTCGCGGACTTTGAGAAGGCAATGCCACCGGCTTCGCCCGCGCCGGCCCAAGCCACCAAGCTGCACCTCGTCAACTTATCAGCCGAACGGTAGCACCGACCCTGTTCCCGTTCGGCCAACGCGGCTCTTGGCGGCTCTCTATTGCAGACAGTTCTCTTGTTTCAACTAACTGTTTCAACACCAAGATTGCATTTGGGTCCGGCCGACGGCATCTCGCTCTGAGGTTGCGCGTTAGCTGTCAGGTGTATGATGCAAAACAAAACGCGTTTCGGTTCGACGCTCGAAAGCGGCGGTCCAGATATCGCGAAGCCTCTCGCGATGGACGGAAACCATGACGCGCACGGTTTGCAACGCGCGTTGGATGCGCGTCTCAGTCCCGGCAATACCGATGCCCCGGCAACTGGCGGCGCTGCGGCCGCGGATCTGGCGCAATCCAAGCCGAGCCGGACGCTTCGCCGATTTGTGAAGGCCGCAGCGGGCATCGCCATCGTCGCAGTATTCGGCTGGCTGCCGCTCAGGGCGCTTTTCCAGACGTCAAGCGTCGAAGCCGTCGTCAATTCCAGGCTCGTGACATTGAGGTCGCCGATCGACGGGAAGATTTCAGCGGGGGCCAGTCTGGCAGGCGATTTAGGCATCGTCGGCGAGGGCACTTTCATCCTTCGTGTCGTCAATCCGCGCGGAGACCGCGTGCGGCTCGATGATCTACGCAGTCAGATGTCTCGCCTCGAAAACGAAAGGCCGAGCCTCGTTTCGAAGATAGCTTCAGCCCAGGCGGCGCAGAAGGATCTGGCGCGTCAGGCGGCCCTGTTCACAGCGGGGCGCATCCGTCAGCTCGAGGCGCGCATCGCAGAAATCCAAACATCAATCGAAGCCGCCGCAGCGCGTCGCGAGGAGGCGGCGGCCGCGGTGGAACGAGCTTCATCGCTTATCAAATCGGGCAGCGTTTCGTCTGTCGAGCTTGGGCGCTTGACGCGGGATCAAACCATTGCCCAGCAAACCGAAATCGGCGCGCGCCGCCGCCTGGATGCAACCCAGGTTGAGCTCACCGCCGCGCGCGAGGGCACGTTCCTCGGCGACAGCTACAACGATCGTCCGAGCTCGGTGCAGCGTGAGGAGGAAATGCGGCAGCGGGCTGAAGGGCTCACCGCGGACGTAGCGCATGCTGATGCGCAAATCTCGTGGCTCGTCGGCGAGATTGAATCCGAACGATCTCGTTACATCAGCCGCTCCGAGGCGGACATCAAATTCCCCATCGCCGGCCGAATATGGGAGGTCATGACGGCGCCTGGAGAGGACGTCCGGGCCGGACAACCGCTCGTCCGTCTACTCGATTGTTCCGGTGCCGTGGTGACGGCGAACGTCACTGAGAGCGTGTATAACGGGCTGAAACTGGGATCTCTCGCACATTTCCGGCCGAGCGCCGGCGGGCCCGAATTGGCTGGCACCGTCGTCAATCTCACCGGCTCCGCAGGGGCCGCAGCGAACCTCGCCATTAATCCCGATGCGCTGAGCAAGGAACCGTATCGCGCGACGATTTCTGTCCCCGACCTCAACGATGGCTCCAACGATTGTCCGGTCGGGCGAACCGGACGCGTCATCTTCTCGGCAGACACGGCGAGAAAGCCATGATCGCCGCGCTGACGCCGGGCCTTATTGCGCTCGGGTTCTGCGTTGCCGTCCTTCCCTGGCTCAGGCACGAAAACTCCGCGGCGCGTTCGCTGATGATTTCAATCGTGTTGCTGCTCATGCTCCGTTATTTTGGATGGCGCATGACGGCAACGGTCCCGCCCGTCGGCTGGACCGCCGATTTCGCCGTGGGATTTCTGTTCCTCATCGTCGAGGCTGCATCGCTTGCAGCGGGTGCACTGTCGCTGGTATTTCTCAGCCGCACGACCGATCGTACGCCGCAAGTCGAAGCCAACGGGCGGTGGCTTGCCGGGCGGCAAGCTCCGCTGATCGACGTATTCGTTTGCACCTACAACGAGGAAACGTCGATCCTGGAGCGCACAATCATCGGCGCCACGGGAATGAACTATCCCAACTACCGTGTCTGGGTTCTGGACGACGGGCGGCGTGACTGGCTCGAAAAGCTTGCCGGCCAGCTCGGCTGCCGCTATCTGGCGCGCCCCGACAACACCGACGCCAAGGCTGGCAACATCAATCACGCCCTGCGGCATGTGGCGGAGCTCGCCGATCCCCCTGACTTCATTTCGATCCTCGACGCCGATTTCGTTCCGATGCCCGAATTCCTCGCCCGCGCGATGTGCTTGTTCGGCGATCAGCGCGTAGGCGTGGTGCAAACGCCTCAGCATTTCATCAATGCGGATCCGATCCAAACCAACCTGGCCGCGACCAAGGTCTGGCCGGACGAGCAGCGTTTCTTCTTCGATATTCTGATGCCATCGAAAGACGCTTGGGGCGTGGCTTTTTGTTGCGGCACGTCGTCGGTCATCAGATTCTCATCCCTCGTGAAAATTGGCGGCTTTCCGACCGACTCCGTGACGGAGGACTACTTGCTGACGCTGCGGCTGAAGGAAATTGGCGCGGGCACGGTGTACCTGAACGAACGTCTGACCTTGGGGCTGGCCCCGGAGGGCCTCAAGGAGTACATCACCCAGCGCAGCCGATGGTGTCTTGGCTTCATGCAGATCTTTCGCGAGCGAAGTGGCCCTTTTTCCCGAAGATCGCAGCTGGATGTTATCGACAGGCTGTCTCTCATCGAAGCATTCATGAGTTGGACCTCGACCTATGTCGTCAAGGTATTCGGTCTCGTCGTTCCGAGCCTTTATCTTCTCTTCGGCGTCAAAGCCGTCCAGGCGGATCTTTTCGAACTCCTCGGATATTTCCTACCCTTCTATGTCTGGTATTCGCTCACCATGGCCTGGATTTCCCGCGGACGCTCCATGGCGGTGATGTCGGATGTCGCTCAATACATTGCACTGCCGGCGGTTCTCAAGGCCGTGGCGGCGGGGCTGCTCAAGACGCAGGGGCACAAATTCAAGGTCACCGCAAAGGGCGGGGATCGCGATCAACGCTTCATCGAGTGGCCACTGCTCAGGGTATACGGCACCGCACTGGCGATTACGCTCGCGGGTATCGTCTATGCGTTCGTGCTTCATGTGCAAGGCGACATGATCGCCTATGGCAGCCTGGCGCTCGCCTGGAGTTTGTACAACGCGATCATTCTGATGATCGTCTGCTTGGTGTCGATCGAGCAGCCGCGGCGACGGAAGGCCGAGCGGTTCGAGCGAGATGAGCCGGTTCTTTTCAATCTCGGTGGCCGGCAGTTCATCTACCGTTTGGCAGACATGTCGATCACGGGCGCCCGCTTCGTGAGCGACAAGCCACCGCCAGTCGGGACCGCGGTTCATTGCACCCTCCAGGAAAGAAAAGTAGCTGCCCTGGTCGTGCGACGAACTGGGGATGGATTTGCGGTCCGGTTTGATGAAACCCTGAACACGCGCATCGATCTCATTCGCGCTTTCTATTCCGGTGACTACGTCAGTGCATTCACCGGCATACGCGCCGCTCCCGTCGGCAAAGCATTATTAATGCGGATCTTCGGGTGACTACGTCTACCACCGGCGGCAGGTAGAAGGGTTGGACAACATGGCTGTCCTAGCAGGCCTCATTTCCTCACAGCGAGGAGATTCGTAGCAAGGAGCATCGTATCCGAGTGCGGCGACTGAGAGCGCCCCGGCAAATCGAGCCTTCTGATACCCAATGCGATAACCGCCGAAGCTGAGCAATATTGAGCTGCGAATCGTCGTTGAGAGCACGTAGTTTTTTTGGGGGCGTCATGCCAAAGAGCGCGAAGAGATACGTAGCGCTGTTGGGAGGAAGGGATGATCACCGAGCGAAGACAGCCAACCCTTTGGCCCCGGAGTCTCGAAGACGAACTGCGAATGGAGCGCGCCCTCCACTCTCTCGAAAAGGAGACCAAGGACTTGAAAGAATTGGTCGTCCGTCTTTCGGAAACCCTCCTTCGACATGTTTGTCAAAGCGCAGCACTAAGATCGCTGAAGAATAGCGCTGAGCGGAACACTCAAGGTCGGACCGATCCATACTGAGCACGTCACCGTCCCTGCCAAGCCGAGCGCTGCAATCGGTTATTCTCAACCAACGCCCACGTCCAGGCTTTCGGCGCTCGATCGTTCCGGGTAGGGCGCGTTCCTACGTAGGCGCCCGCAATTCGCTGTGAAACCAAGCCAAGGTACGGGCCGATCTCATCGGGTCGACCAGATCGACCGCGATCTGATCGACGAAATCGCAAGCGGAACATTCGAAGGTACGAATGTCAAAACCGGCGGAGCCGGGCGTGATGCGCGCCAGCATCATTGTCGTCTGGCATTTAGGACAAGGCGTTCGTTGAATGGTCATGAGGCTTGCCTGGATCCGGCGGGAGCGCAATACTCTCTGTCATCGATGGATGCCAATGGGAGCGGTGATGGAACATGATGGAACGGCAAGCTCTGCTGCCACCGGTCAATATTGACCACCAGCCAAACTAAGGCCCGCTATCCCAAATGTGAACTTTCACAGATAGAATCATTTTTCATCGGCAACCTGCACTGTATCGTCCGGTTTCGCGACCGCGGGGTCGAGATCGAGTTCGAGGTCCGCGGACGGCCCGCCACGGTCGGCACGTCAATACGCTTGCCATTCCGTTCGGCCGGCAAGAAGCCCGCCGTCCGGCCACAGCTTTGACAAACGCTTGACGTAGATCAATCGCCTTGCTGCGGAGTGAGCCGACCTCGTTGGGGGCCAACGACAAGGTGTCGAGCATGCGCGTCACCGGCAGGCTGCTGTTCGTTCTGATCATCTCCTACGCCTCGCTCGGGGCGATGTCGCAGGAGCGCGCCGATCAACCCACCGCCGACAACGAAATCCGCATCGGCAATGTCATGCCGTATTCGGGACCGCTCTCCGAGTTCGGCGCCATTGGCCAGGCGGAAGCCGCCTATTTCGACATGGTCAACGCGCGCGGCGGCATCAACGGCCGCAAGATCCGCTTTATCACCCGCGACGACAATTCTGATCCGAACAGCGCGCTGGAGCTGACGCGCAATCTCGTCGAGAAAGACGACGTGCATTTGATGTTCGGCTCGTTCGGCACGCCGGGCAATATCGCCGCGCGCTGGTATCTGAACGAGAAGAAGATTCCGCAGCTGTTCGTCGCCTCCGGCGACGAGGAGCTGAGCCAGGCCAAGGCGTTTCCCTGGACCATGGGCTGGCAGCCGTCGTTCCGGTCGGAGGGGCGCATCTACGCCAACTATCTCCAGGCCTATTATCCCAGGAAGAAGATCGTGGTGCTCTGGCAGAACGACCAGTTCGGGCGTGCGCTTCTCAAGGGCATGGAGGAAGGCCTTGGCGATCTGAACCGTCTCGTCCTCGTCGACATCGCCTTCGACATTGCCGACGAGCATCTCGACGGACACGTCTCGATCCTCAAGCGCGCCGGTGCCGATATTTTTGTCTTTCTCGGCGTGCCGTCGACGGCGTCCAAGGTGATCAAGTTGGCGGCGGCACTGAAATGGCGCCCGGTCTTTATCGTCAACGACGCCTCCGCCTCGATTGCCAACGCGATGGCGCCGGCAGGCCTAGAGAATTCCTCCGGCGTGATCTCGGCGGCCTTCCTGAAGGATCCTAGCGATCCCGCATGGAAGGACGATCCCGCCATGAAGGACTGGTTCGCCTTCATGGACAAATACCATCACGACGAAAGCACCAACAGCAGCGCGGCGCTCTATGGCTATGCCGCGGCCGAGGCGCTGACGCAGGTGCTGAAGCAATGCGGCGATGACCTCTCGCGCGAGAACATCATGCGTCAGGCGGCTTCGCTGAGGAATTATCAACCCTCGGTCGCGCTGCCCAACATCAGGATGAACACCTCGCCGAACAGCTACCTGCCGATCAGGCAGATGCGGCTGGTCCAGTTCGACGGCCGCTCCTGGCAACCCTTCGGCGATGTGATCGAGACGGCCTTCACGGAAGGCGCGGCGCGGTGAGCTGACTCGGGCAGGGCAGTTGCCCGCTTGAGGGAGCGTCGGCGTTTATCGCATCGAAGGGAGAGGTGCGCTCCCTCCCCCGCTTGCGGGGGAGGGTTGGGGAGACGGTGCATCCGCAATCGAGAGCCCCCAAGAGGAGAAAGCCCTCACCCGGCGCGCGGGACGATGCTTCGCATCGCCCGGACGGCGCCGACCTCTCACGCAAGCGGGAGAGGCGACGCACCTGCGTGTTGGCAGAATCCGGGCACGCCCGGACTGAATTCGGCTTCTCACGCCGGCTTCAACTCCCGCGCAACCCCATTTTATGGTGGTCGCGGTCGGCGGCTTTTCGTTTCATCACGGATGTTTAAGATCGGCACGAACCTGCATTCACTCCGCCGGGAGATCCACCAAATGACCGAGACCATCCGTATCAAGCGCTTCAATGCGCGCCCCGTCATCGTGCCGATGAACCTCCCGCTCAAGACCTCGACCGGGGCTGTCGCAAAAGCGCCGCTGGTGCTGATCGACTGCGAGACCGACGTGGGCGTGCGGGGGCACGCCTATCTGTTCTCGATCACGCCCTCGGCCTTGAAGCCGTTGGCGGCGATGGTCGCGGAAATGTCAGAGCTGCTTGCGGGCGACGAGCTGCTGCCGTTCGAGATCGAGCGCAAGCTGACCCAGCGCTTCACCCTGCTCGGCCTCGCCGGCCTGCAGCGGCTGGCGCAATCCGGCATCGACATGGCGGCCTGGGACGCGTTGGCACGCGCACGCGGCCTGCCGCTGGCGCGGCTGCTCGGCGGCGCGCCAAAACCGGTCAGGGCCTACAATTCGAAGGGGCTCGGCATCATGCCGGCGGATGCCGCGGTGGAGGAAGCCCACAAACTGCTGGCCGAGGGCTTTCAGGCCGCAAAGATCCGCGTCGGCCGCCCCGATGCACGGGAAGACCTGAAGGTGGTGCGCGCGGTGCGCAAGGCCGTCGGCGACGACGTGACCTTGATGTGCGACTACAACCAGGCGCTGACGGTGACCGAGGCGATCCGCCGCGGCGAGATGCTCGACGACGAGGGGCTGACCTGGATCGAGGAGCCGATCCGTCACGACGATTATGAGGGCAACGGCCGTATCGCGGACGCGCTGCGCACGCCGGTCCAGATCGGCGAGAATTTCGACAGCGCGTTCGCGATGCAATCCGCGCTCTCCGCCGAGGCCTGCGACTTCGTGATGCCCGACGTGCAGCGCATCGGCGGCGTCACCGGCTGGCTGCGCGCCGCCGCACTGGCGCATGCCGCCGGCGTCGAGATGTCGACGCATCTGTTCTCGGAAGTCAGCGCGCATCTTTTGTGCGTAACGCCCACCGCGCACTGGCTCGAATATGTCGACTGGGCCGACGCGGTGCTTTCAACGCGGCTGATCGTCAAGGACGGCTTTGCCCTGCCGGGCGAGGAGCCCGGCAACGGAATTGTGTGGGACGAGGCGGCGGTGAAGAAGTATCTCGTGAGCTAATCGTTGAAAGCGATGCCCTTCGCGGCCTCGCCCGGAGCGCCGGGCTCGGCAATTCCCGCGCAATTGGCCTGCGGCTTTTGTCCGGCGAGCATGCCGCGGAAGAACGCGAGCGCATCCGGGAAGGCCGCGTTCAGGCCGCCATTGTGCGTCGCGCCGGGATAAGTCTTCCAGACCACCTCGTTGCCGGCCGCGCACAGCGCCGCGACTTCGGCATATTGCCGTGTCGGGACCAGCGTGGAATCGGCAAGACCGGTCCCGAGCAGCACCGGCACCTTCAGCCGCACGGCCTTCATGTCCGTGATCGGCGTCAACCGCGCCAGCACATTGGCGATGGGCTCGACATAGACGTTCTCGGCGGTAATGCCGTCCTTGCGCGCGACCTCGCGCATCTCAGGCGTGCAGCTTTCACGCGCCGCTTTCAGGACCGGCTTGCCCTTGTCGGAGACGAGATCGTCGGCGGACGGCGCACCATCCGGCAGCGAGCCGCCGAGCATCATCAGCGACGTATAGATCGGCGAAGCGATCGCGGTCGTCTGCGGCGGCTTATAGGGGCCATCGGGGAACGTGGACACCAGGCCCGTCGCCACGGTGGCGATCAGCGGCACGTCGGGCGCGTAGCTTTCCGCGATCACGGTCGCGCCGATTGCGGCGCCCGAGCCTTGCGATTGTCCGGTGACGAAAACCTTTGAAGCGAGCTTGTCGCGATACGCGGCGAGCGCAGCACGCGCGCCGTCGAGCACGGAGCGCCCTTCCGCCTCCCAGATCAGATACGGATGCGGCCCCGCGCCGCCGAGCCCCTGATAATCGGTCGCCACCACCGCAAACCCGTTCTCGAGCCAGCGCTGGATGTAGGTGGCATCGCGCGGCTTGTGCCCGGTCCAGGACGGCGCACAGGAATCCGACACGCCGAGCGTGCCGTGCGCCCACGCGACCAGCGGCCAGCCTCCGGCCGGCGGCTCGCCCTTGGGCAGATAGACCGTACCGCTCACCGGCACGATACCGGCGTGCCAGCGCACATCCGTGGATGTGTAGAGGATGCGCTCGGCGACACCGGCGCTCGTGATCTCCGGCTGCGCAAGCATCGCCTCCCTGCGCAGCATCACGCCGGGGCTTTCTGGGAGGGCTTGGGGCCAGCGATAAAAGCCGGACAGGTCCTGATCGCCGACTTTCGGTCCCACCGGCAGCGACGAATCCGCGTGGGCTTGCGCCATCGCGAGGCCTGTGACGACGGCGAGCGCCATCACGAATTTCGGACTCGGGGTTTTGAACATCGGCGTCTCCAGTTCCCTTGCAGTGTGCCGCATTTTTGTTGGCGGGTTGATTGCCGCAGCAATGCACTTTCTGCGTCGATTATGGAGACGATCGTGCGCGGGTCCAAGTCTATTTGAGGCAAGTCTATTTCAGGCAAGTTTTTTGCAGACACGTCTTTTCGGACACGTCTGTTCAGAGATGGGCAGATGCCGGTCTGCGTAGCTACCAGGTCTCCGCGCCGGGGATTTTCTTGCGCACCGCCCGGCGCTGGATCCAGATGCAACGTCGCACGGCCGTATTGGAGCGGCCGACTGCGGATATTCCTTGGCCGGCCTGCAGCAGTGGCGCCACGTTTTCGCGCAGCGCGCGGCAGCGCTGGAGCTCAGCCTGCCAGTCGATGATGGCTGCGTCGGCCCGCGACGCCATCAGCGACAATATCGCCACGGCAAGACAGCTCCCTCGCATGGTGCGCATTCCCTTCACCGTGATGTGGCCGGATCGCGCCAGGCGGCATCGTGGCCCGGATGTCATCCGAGCTAATGACACTGCAAGACGATAACTCAACTTGACGCCGGCGGCGAGAGCTTGCCGGTTACGTCCCGCGGCATCCGACAGCCTGATCCAACGCATCTGTGATGCAGCTGTGAGCTCTGATCGCGCGATCCTGAAAAATCAGCGAAGCGATCAATGGTATGACAACCAGCATTCAAAACGCCAGCCGGCAAACAACGAGGTGAACATGATCCTTCCCAGGAAGTTTTTGGCCAGCGCCGGGTCACGACCGATTGCGCGACGCCCCCATCTTGCCGTGATGACCGCAGCGCTGTTTTTCGCCGCAACGTTCTGGCCAGCCGGACCTGCGCGCGCTGCCGCAAATGATGCCGAGGCGCGAGCCATCTTCGACAAGTTCATTGCCGCGCAGAATGCGCATAGCGCAAACGATGTGAAGGCCATGCTCTGGAATTCGCCGAGCACGCTGTTGTTTGCGAGAGGGATCGAGACCAGAGGCCGTGATCCGATCGCCGACCGCTTCAAGGCGTATTACGAAGGCACCTGGCACCTCGAACCCGACATGTCGAAATTCCACGTCGCCGTGATCTCGAACGAGGTCATGCAGGTCCTCGTGCCGATCGTCTTTACGCGCGGCCTTCCGGGCAAGCCGCCACAACAGAACACGTTTCTGATCAGCCAGACCTACGTTCAGGACACGGACGGCTGGCACGTCGCCTCCATCCTTCCGGTCGCGAATACGGAACTGAAATAGGGGGATTTAGCGGCGGTATGTCGGCTGAGGAGGCTGCCGCTCCAGTCCGTCTCCGCTCTTCGAGCTACGCCGGACACGCTTCGCCGCAATCAGATTGGTGGCTTGCCGAGCCGTAGCTCGCGGCGGCAGCCCGCCTGCGCCCTTTGGGCTTCGGCGTGGCATCCTTCACTCGGCTATCGCGAGCGAAGGATGGTGGGCGCGACAGGGATCGAACCTGTGACCCCTACCATGTCAAGGTAGTGCTCTCCCGCTGAGCTACGCGCCCTAGATGTCGTCTAGATCGGGTCGGGTCCCTATAACGGCTCAGGGGAGCCGGTGCAAGGACGGAAGGCGGCCGATTTAGGCCGCCAGCATCTTGTTCACTTCGCTGACCAATTCGCGCAAATGCACAGGCTTGGACAGCACCTTGGCGTTCTTGGGGGCGTCCGAATCCGAGTTCAGGGCGACCGCGGCGAAGCCGGTGATGAACATGATCTTGATGTCGGGGTCGAGTTCCGAGGCCCGGCGGGCGAGCTCGATGCCGTCCATCTCCGGCATCACGATGTCTGTGAGCAGCATTTCGAACGGCTCTTCCCGCAGCCGCTGATAGGCGGCCATGCCGTTATCGTGGGACGAGACCTGAAAACCGGCGTTTTCCAGCGCCTTGACCAGGAAACGGCGCATGTCGTTGTCGTCTTCGGCGAGCAGGATCTTTGGCATGGCGGAAATGTCGAATCCCCAGAGGATATCAGCAGAGGTCACTAAGCCCGACGGAGGGTAAATTTGGGGTGAAAATCTTTACCCTCAGCCGGCTGTGCTTGCCGGCCCCTTGTGAACCTGAAAGCAGTTCGAAGCAATCGAGCCGTACTTGCCGGTCCCCACCTCGCTGCCCGCAGGGTTAAGACATGTTCCAGCACAGATCTCATCTTTTCGCTTGGCAGGATGGTTGCGATTCCGGACAATGACGACACATAAGAGCCGCCCGATCGGCCGAATCAATGCGTTGAGGCCGGTGCCGGGCTTGTTGGATCGTGCGGCGCCAAGGGCGAAGCCTGATACCAACGGGCAAAGCGTGATTGCCAAGGGACGAAGCCTGACACCAAGGGACGAAGCCTGAGAAGATGACCCGGTTTGACGGCGACAGGTCGCCAGCCTTCGAGATCGTTGAGCCCGCGCAATGGCGCGCGCCTGTTATCTTCAACTCGCCCCATTCCGGCTCGACCTATCCGGACGAATTCCTCAGCGCCTCCAGGATCGACCTGCCGACGCTGCGGCGTTCCGAAGATTCCTTCATGGACGAGCTGATCGGCCATCTCAGCGAGCGCGGTTTTCCGACCGTGCGGGTCAACTTTCCGCGCTCCTATGTCGACGTCAACCGCGAGCCCTATGAGCTCGATCCCCGGATGTTCACCGGGCGCCTGCCGAGCTTTGCCAACACCCGCTCGATGCGGGTTGCCGGCGGACTTGGCACCATTCCGCGCGTGGTCGGCGACGGCCAGGAGATCTATCGCGAGCGCATCCTGGTCGACGACGCGCTGGGGCGGATCGAGACGTTGTATAAGCCCTATCATCGCGCGCTGCGCCGGCTGATCAACAGGGTGCACCAGATGTTCGGCACCGTCGTGCTGGTCGACTGCCATTCGATGCCCTCGGTCGGCGTCTCCCGCGACGAGCCGCGCCGGCCCGACATCGTGATCGGCGACCGCTACGGCACGAGCTGCACGCCGCTATTGCCCGACCGGGTCGAGGAGACCATGGCCGGCCTCGGCTATTCGATCGGCCGCAACAAGCCCTATGCCGGCGGCTTCATCACCGAGCATTACGGCAACCCGGCCAGTGGCCTGCACGCCGTGCAGCTCGAGCTCAACCGCGCAATCTACATGGACGAGCGGCGGCGCGAGCGCAGTCCACGCTTTGCGCAAGTGGCGTCGGACTTCGGCGTGCTCGCCGACGTGCTGGCGACTACGGTCCCGTTCGGCGATCTCGGCCCGTTCCAGGCCGCGGCGGAATAGGCGCGACGTTTTTCTTCTAACGATTGTGTTGGGTGCGATCAGCGCGAACGCGTTTCGCGGCGCGCCTTGAAATGAAAGCCGATGCTGAGAGAAAGCAGAGGCTGAAAGAAAAAAGGGCCGCTTCTAATGAAGAAGCGGCCCAAGTCTAGGGAGGAAACGCCCAAGGAGGGCAGCAGTAACGCGAGAAGCGCTACCGCACCGCAACAATATGCGGCCGCGACGCACAAAGTGCAAGGGCTTTCGAGCGATTTCCCATGCAATGAGGACATAGCTCGGTTGCTTCCAGAGAAACCCAGATTCAGTTCCTTTGATAAGGAAATTCAATGGGTTGATAGTCATTTGCATACGAACAAGGCAGGCCCGGAACTAAGGTTTCAACTCAATGATCGATATTTGCCCAGCGGGTGTCTTCGACGAGGCGAACGCTTCCCGCATCCAAAATACCAGGGTGCAAAAGCAAGACAGCGCTGCACGATTCTTCCGATTTGAGCTAGGCAGGAGTGAGCTTCACCCGACTTTCGCTTTTTGAGGATACGCCGTGACGGTGATCGATTTCTCCGCCTTCATCGGACGGCTCGCCACCGCCTCCGGCGAAACCATCCTGCCATTCTTCCGCACCTCGCTGTCGATCGAGGACAAGAGCAAGACCAGGGAATTCGACCCCGTGACCGAGGCCGATCGCGCCGCGGAGGCGGTGATGCGGCGTCTGATCAAGGCCAACTTTCCCCAGCACGGCATCGTCGGCGAGGAATTCGGCAACGAGCGCGAGGATTCGGACTATGTCTGGGTGCTCGACCCCATCGACGGCACCAAATCCTTCATCGGCGGCTTTCCGATCTGGGGCACCCTGATCGCGCTCCTGCACAAGGGCACGCCGGTCTACGGCATGATGCACCAGCCCTTCATCGGCGAACGCTTTTCCGGCGACAGCGGCTCCGCTCATTATAAAGGCCCCTCCGGCGAGCGCCGGCTCCAGGTCCGGCGCTGTGCTTCGCTGTCGGAGGCGACGACCTACACCACCAGCCCGCTGCTGATGAACGAGCGCGACCGCGCCATCTTCGGCCGCATCGAGCAGGGCGCGCGGCTGTCGCGCTATGGCGGCGACTGCTACTCCTATTGCATGCTGGCGGCAGGTCACGTCGATCTCGTGGTTGAGACCGAGCTGAAGCCTTACGACATCGCAGCCCTGATCCCGATCGTGACCGGCGCCGGCGGCGTCGTCACCACCTGGGAAGGCAAGCCGGCGCAGGGCGGCGGCCGTATCGTCGCGGCCGGCGACGCCAGGGTTCACGAAGAAGCACTGAAACTGCTCAACGGATAGGCGATATAGGAGCCTGCATGACCAACCGACGCACGCTCCTTCTCGCCGCCTTGCTTCTGGTTCCGACACTGGCCTGCGCCCAGAACTTCCCGGCCAAGCCGATCAAGCTGATCGTGCCGTTCCCGGCCGGCGGCCCCAACGACATCATCGCGCGGGTGATCGGCCAGCGCATGTCGGAGTTGTCAGGACAGCCGGTGCTGATCGACAATCGCGGCGGCCAGGGCGGCGTGCTCGGCACCGATGCCGTCTCCAAGGCTGCACCCGACGGCTACACCATCGCGATCTCCAGCGCCGGCGCGCTGGCGATCAGCCCGAGCATGGAGAGGATCGCCTACGATACGCTCAACGACCTCACACCAGTGACGCTGGTGGCGACCGTGCCGGAAATGCTCGTTGTCGCCACCAACGTTCCCGCAAAGGACATCGCGGAATTGATCGCGCTCGCCAAGGCGCAGCCCGGAAAGCTCAACTTCGCCTCCTCCGGCCCCGGCAGCCTGCCGCATCTCGCCGGCGAATTGTTCAAGCTGACGGCGAAGATCGGCATCGTGCACGTGCCCTATCGCGGCGCGGCGCCCGCCGTGAACGATCTGCTGGGCCAGCAGGTGCAGATGACGTTCCTGGATCTCCCCGTGCTGCTGCCGCAGGTCAAGGCGGGCGCCCTGCGGCCGATCGCGGTGGGCTCCGCCGAGCGTTCGCCGACGGCGCCTGACGTGCCGACCACGGCGGAAGCCGGCTTTGCCGATCTGCGCATCGAGAACTGGTACGGCATGGTGGCGCCGAAGGGCACGCCGAAGGAGATCGTCGCGGCGCTGCATGCCCTCGCCACGAAGGCGATGGCGGATCCCGCGGTGAAGGAAAAGCTCGCCGCCCAGGGCGCGACGCTTGTCGGCGATGAGCCGGAGCATTTTCGCAGCTTCATCGCGGACGAGACCAAGAAATGGGCGAAGGTGATCAAGGACGCTGGCGTGGAGACCGCGAGGTAGCGCAGAGCTCACACTGCCGCAGACCGCAAATGCTCCACCAGCATCTTTGCCGGGCGCGGCAGCGTCTTGAAGCTTCGCGCGCAGATCACGAGTTTGCGGTTGGCCCAGGTATCGCGCAGGCGGACCATGGCAAGCGGCATCAGTTTCGCGCAGCGGCGGGCCGCGGCTTCGGGCACCAGGGCAACGCCGACATCGGCGGCGACCATCTGGCAGATCGCGTCGAAATCGCGCAGGCGTGCGCGGTAATGCGGCCGCATGCCGAGCCGAGCGGCGTGCTTCGAAATATGCACCTGAAGCGCGGTGGCGCTGGTGAGCCCGACGAAGTCGCAAGCGCCCGCCTCCTGGAAATCGATCGCGCGGCGGCCGGCGAACGGGCCGCGCCTGGACGTCACCAGGGTCAGGCGATCCTCGCTGAAGGCGAATCGCTCGATATGATCGGGCAGCGCGTGCTCGGCTGCGAAGCCGAGATCGGCCGCGCCCGCAGTGATCGCGGCCGCGATGTCGGTGCTCTCGCGCTCCTCGATGTCGATGGCGACGTCGCGATGCTCGCGCAGGAAGCCGGCAAGCGCCTTCGGCAGATGCTCCGAGAGGCCGGAGGTATTCGCGAGGAAATGCACGCTCGCGCGCACGCCGCTGGCAAAGCCGGCGAGATCGCCCCGCATGGCGTCGATCTGGTGAATGACGAGACGGGCGTGATCGAGCAGGCTCTCGCCGGCCGAGGTCAACTCAACGCCGCGGCGCCCGCGCTTGAGCAGCGCGACGCCGAGCGCATCCTCCAGCCCCTTGATGCGCGCGCTGGCTGAGGCTAGCGCCAGATGCGACCGCTCCGCGCCGCGGGTGATGCTGCGCTGGTCGGCGACCGCGATAAACAGCTGGAGGTCGACGAGGTCGAAGCGCATCCCGGGTCCCTCCAGCCTTCGCTCCGGACGAAGGCTTTCTCCGTAAGCTACAGATTGTGCCGACGCGCGGCATCGGTCAATGTGCAGATATGATCGACCCGCTCCTCATTCTCATCGCCGCCATCTTCCTGCTCGCCGGCTTCGTCAAGGGCGTGGTCGGGCTTGGCCTGCCGACGGTGTCCATGGGACTGCTCGCCGTGAGCATGGCGCCGAGCCGCGCGATCGCCATCGTGATCGTGCCCGCCATCGTCACCAACATCTGGCAGACTTTCGTCGGTCCCCATTTGCGCGACATCCTGCGGCGGCTGTGGCCGCTGATGATCGGCACCGTGATCGGGTGCTGGCTCAATGCCGGCGCGCTCACCGGCCCGCATGCGCGCTACGGCACGATCGTGCTCGGCGTGCTCCTGGTCGTCTACGCGATCATCGGGCTGAACAAATTCCAGTTCCACGTTGCGCCAAAGAACGAGAAATGGGTCGGCGGCGTGGTCGGCGTGGTCACCGGCGTGATCTCGGCCTCGACCGGCGTGCAGGTGATCCCCTCGATGCCGTTCATGCAGGCGATCGGCATGGAGAAGGACGAGCTGGTGCAGGCGCTCGGCGTGTTCTTCACGACGGCGACATTGGCGCTCGCCTTCAACCTCACCGCGGGCGGATTGCTGACGCCGGCCAATGCGGTGCCGGGCGCCGTCGGCATGGCGTGCGCGTTTGCCGGCATGTACATCGGCCAAACGGTGCGGGCGCGGATGCCGGCGGAAGCGTTTCGCCGCTGGTTCCTGATCGCGATGATCCTGCTCGGCCTCTATCTCGCCGGCAGCGCGCTGCTGAAGGAATTCGCGTAAAAGACGTTACCGCGTCTCCAGCATGGCGACGCGGACGCCGAGATAGATGAAGAGGCCGCCGAGGGCACGGTTGACCCAGGCGATCGCGCCTTCGGAGCTCCGCAGGCGGTGGGCGGCCCTTGCCGCGAACGCCGCCAGCACCAGGCACCACAGCGTTCCCGTGCAGATGAAGATCAGGCCGAGCGTCAGGAAGGCGAGCGGCTTGTGCGCCGAGTCGGCTGCGACGAATTGCGGCAGGAAGGCCAGGAAGAACAGCGCGACCTTGGGATTGAGCGCGTTGGTGAAGACGCCCTGGAGGAATACCCTCCGCAGCGAGCTCTGCACCGGCTCGTCGATGGCCGAGGCCGGCACCGGGCGCGACCACAGCATCTGAAGCCCGGTCACGACGAGATAGGCCGCTCCAACCAGCTTCAGGATCGAGAACGCGGTCGATGAGGCCATCAGCAGGGCCGAAAGCCCGATCGCGGCGCCCGCGACATGGAAAAAGCAGCCGCAACCGATGCCCAGCGCGGCCGCGGCGCCACCTCGCCAGCCCAGCTGCATGCTGCGGCCGATCACATAGACCGTATCGGGCCCCGGCGTGATGTTGAGCAGCACGCCCGACAGGACGAAGAGCCAGATTTCGTGAATGCCCAGCATGTGTGACGTACCTCCGCCGCCCAACCGTGGCCCAAGAGGCCGGCTTAGTGGGTACGCTCGTCCCCGTCCACTGCCGGGATTGCCGAGGATTTACCTCGAATTTGCAATGCGGTTCGTACTTTCGCTCGGCCTCATCTGCTCTATAAGGAACGGGTTCTTTGAATGCGGGATTCGAGGCGACTGCCACGCCGTGGCCGGTCCTCGATCTCTTCCAAGTCTCTTGCAAGTCTCTTGGAGCTCCGGAATATGGAAAGACGTCTGGCTGCCATTGTCTGCGCCGATGTCGCCGGCTATTCGCGCATGATGGGCACCGATGAGGCCGGCACCCATGCCGCCTTCAAGGCCCATCGCAGCGCGATCCACCCCATCATCCTCAATCACGGCGGCCGCGTCGTCAAAAACACCGGCGACGGCTTCCTGCTGGAATTCCCCTCGATCGTCGGCGCCACCGAGGCCGCGATCGCGATGCAGACGCTGATGGCGGAGCGCAATCACCATTTGCCCGCCGATCGCGCCATGCAGTTCCGCCTCGGGATCCACATGGGTGACGTCATCGCCGACGAGGACGAGGTCTTCGGTGACGATGTCAACATTGCCGTCCGCCTCGAAGCCGTGGCGAGCCCCGGCGGCTTCGCGATCTCGGCCAAGGCCTACAAGGAGGCCGGCAAGCATCTCACCGTGCCGCTGGTCGATGCCGGCAACCACCGCTTCAAGAACATCAAGGATCCGATCGGGGTCTGGACCTGGACGCCTGAGGGTGCACCGGCGCTTGCGCCCGCGCTGAGGGAGGCATCCGCCCTCTCGCAGCAGTACCGCACCGCGATCGTCGGCGTCCTGCCTTTTGCCAATCTCAGCGACGCCCAGGACGAGTATTTCTCCGATGGCCTGACCGAAGATTTGATTCACGCGCTGTCGCTGCAATCCTTCTATCGCGTGCTGAGCCGCAACTCGACCTTCGTGTTCAAGGGCAACAACGTCAGCACCCGCCTGATCGCGCGGGAGATCGACGCTAGCTATCTGATCCAGGGTTCGGTGCGGCGTGCCGGAGCCAAGATCCGCGTCACCGCAGAGCTGATCGCGCCGGAGACCGGCGAGCAGCTCTGGACAGGCCGCTACGACCGCGACATCGGCGATCTCTTCGCGATGCAGGACGAGATCACCACCAACCTGTCCGCCGCCATCGCCACCGAGATCGTCCGGGCCGAGGCCTCGGCGCCGGCGCGGCTGTCGACCGACGTCACCGCCTGGGACCGCTTCCTCAAAGGGCTGTCGCACTATTATCGGCAAACCAAGGAAGACCTGGCCATCGCCGTCGACCTGTTCCGGGAGGCCATCAGGCTCGAGCCCAAGCTGTCGATTGCGCATGCCTATCTCGCCACGATCCAGATCCAGAGTATCCATTTCGGCTGGGTCAAGGGCACGCGCGAGATGTGGGCCGAGGCGATGAAGCTTGCCGAAACCAGCGTCCGGCTCGACCCGCGCTCGTCATTTGCGTTCTCGATCCTGTCCTGGACCCACGCGCTGGAGGGCCATTACGAGGCCGCGATGGATGCCGCCAAACGCGCCGTCGCGCTCAACCCCTACGACAACGGCGCGCGCGGCGTGCTCGGCATCTGCCATTTCGCCGTCGGCGAGCACCGCGAGGCGATCGAGCTGTTCTCGATGGCCGCACAGCGCGACAACAGCGATCCGCGCTACCAATGGGCCGCACTGAACGCCTTCAGCCATTATTTGCTGGGCCAATATGACGCGACCCTGTCATGGGCTCGAGAGCAACTCTACATCAACCCGAACCATTTGCAGGCGCTGGCAATCCGCGCCGCGGCGCTGGCGCAATTGGGGCGGGGCGACGAGGCGGTCGAGGCGACCCGCGTGCTCATGGCTAATTACCCGACACTCAATGTCGACCGCCATTTGCGCAATTTCCACTGGAAGCGGCCCGAGGACCTCGCCCATTACCGCGCCGGACTCTTGAATGCGGGCGTGCCGCTCGGCAAACTGACCCTGGTCTTGAGCGACGTCAAACGCGTCGCCGAATCCTGAGGGCCAGCCGCGGCCACGCGGCAATGTCCCCTCCGCCTTTATTGACACGACAGTGAATTCAGCCACACTCCGCTACACGCTGAAGTAGTATAACGTGTTGTCGGTTTGTCAGGACTTTCCGCGCTCTATCGCCGCGTCTGTATTTCACGATTCGCCGTTTTCAGGATTTTGGGCCATGCATGACTCCGCTCCGAAGCCCCCCTTCGCCCCCTCGATCCAGGTCTCGCCGAACAATCCCTGTCCATTCCTGCGCGGCCTCGTCGGCGAGGGGTTTGTTGACGGTGGAACCGTCCCGCTCGGCACGCTGTCGCAAACGATCGCGAATGCAAGCGGCGAGACCGGGCTGAAGAAGGTCTCGGCCCGCATCCAGGTCCGCGGCGTCGCGCTTATCGCCAACGGTCTTGGTCACGTCCTCAAGAGCATATTTTCGGGCGCGCAGCTCGACGCGTTGCGTGGCGGCCCTCTCGACAAGCGCGGTGCCGGCTCGCGCGTGCTCGGCGTCGACGGCACGGTCGATGAGGACGAGCTTGCGCGGTTTGCGAGCTTCGGCCGGACCTACCAGGATCCGAACGGCGGCGGCTCCGAGCCCGGTCTCAACGCCTCGGAAATCGGCGTCTTCATGCGCGACAACCTCAAGCGCGCCGGCAGCGCCGCGCGCTGGTACTACCCCCTGCTGATGAAGTTCGAATGGCCGATCCTCCTGAAGATCGTGGGCAAGGGCGCGGGTGAGGACCGCTATCTCAGCGTGGCCGACGTGCGCACTCTGTTCAACGAGCGGCAATTCCCTGCTCGCATCAATCAGCGGCTCGTCTCGCAGCCGGTGCTGTCGACCTGCCAGCGCGTGGTGCGAGGCGCCCTCAAGGTTGCGGCCCTGCTCGTCGCCCTCGGTCTCGCCTTGCTCGTTGCGGTCGCCGAATTCCCCGACCACGTGCGTGCCATGCTGCCGCAAAAGGGAATTCTCGTGAATCTCCTGCCGCCGCCCTTGCCCACGGTCCCCGAGACGAAGGCGGCCTTTTGGCTCGAACAGAACTGGTCGCTGAAGGACAGGCACTGGTTTCACCATGCCAGCCAGGGCACAGCGACCTTCCCGGTGCCTTATGAATGGTTCATGGCCCTGGAGCAGCCGCGCCTGCATCTGTTCTCGCGGCCGGGCATGATGACGGACAGCGCCTATCTCGAGCGCTTCGGGTTCATCCCGAGCCCGCAGTCGATCCAGACTGACGCGACGTCACTGCGCCGCTTCGGCTACGCCAATGTCTACGAGACGACGCAGGTGCCGGATTGGTCGACGAGGTGGACGCCGACAGAGAACGTCGATGGCCTGCCGGTCGGCTTCGCACGGATGACCGGTGTCATCGATCCCGCGACCGGCCATCGCGAAGAGGACAAGATCGGACTGACCTGCGCGGCCTGCCATACCGGCCAGATCCACTACCAGGGCGTGGACGTGCGTTTCGACGGCGGTCCGGCCATGACCGATCTGAAGAAGCTCGAGCTCTCCACCGGCCTGTCGATCGCCTACACGCTTTACGTGCCGTTCCGCTTCCAGCGCTTCGCCGATCGCGTGCTCGGCCCCGATGCCAGCAAGGCTGACCGCGCCGCGCTCAAGCAGAAGCTCAGCGCGATCGGCAACTTCCTGATCGACTGGGCGCAAACCCAGCAAAAGACGATTGAAGGCAAGAAGACCTGGAACGGCCGGCAGCAGAGTGACACCGAGGAAGGGTTCGGTCGCCTCGACGCCCTCAATCGCATCGGCAATCAAGTCTTTTCGCAGGATCTCGCGCTGAGCGGGCTTAAGGGTTTCGAGAAGAACCTGCACGCCCAGGACGCCCCGGTCAGCTATCCCCCGATCTGGACCGTGCCCTGGTTCAAGTTCGCCCAGTACGACGCCTCGATCGAGCAGCCGCTGATCCGCAACGCCGGCGAAGCCCTCGGCGTGACGGCGCTGCTCAACCTGTCCGACGCCTACCCGGAGGACAGGCTGTGGCGGTCCTCCGTTCATATCAACACGCTCGGCTGGATCGAGGACATGCTCAGGGGGCCAGATCCGTTCAAGACGGCAGATCCCTCCGCCGGTCTGAAGTTCGGCGGCCTGCTGGCGCCGAAATGGCCCTCGCAGATCCTTGGCGACAATTGGAGGCTCGATCAGAAGAAGGTCGAGAATGGCCGCAAGATCTACGCTGAGATGTGTTCCGGATGCCATTTGCCGGCGATCGACACCCCGGCTTTCTGGTCTTCGGGACATTGGGAGCCGAGCGGCGACAGCAAGGTGCTGAACGCGGTGACGATCCCCCTCGACGAGATCAAGACGGATCCCGAACAGTCGCTCGTGCTCAGCAACAGGATCGTCGATTTGCCCGGCTTCCTGAAGGTGAATACGGCCGACCTCCAGAAATGGTGGCAATGCGACGTCTCGACCGAGAGCTCGCCGACCGAGATGGTGTATGCGCTGGGGCTCATGACGGTGGTGGATCTCGTCGCCCGCAAATGGATGGACGACGAGAAGACTCCGGACGCCGAGCGGGCGAAATTGTGGAATCTCGCGCGCAAGAACTGCCTCAATCCGGTGGGTGGGGCACGCTATCGGGCACGGCCGCTGAACGGCATCTGGGCCACGGCGCCCTATCTGCACAACGGTTCGGTGCCCTCTCTCTACTGGTTGCTGAAGCCTGCAAGCGAGCGCCCGCAAAAATTCTGCATGGGCCGCCGCGACTATGATCCCGTAACCGTCGGCTTTGCGGTCACCGCCAACGAGAAGTGCAAGCCGGGTGAAACCGAGTTCTCGGCGGGGTCGGACAAGGATCCGATCCAGGGCAACAGCGTGCTCGGCCATTCCTTCGAGCGCAAACCGGGCGAGGAAAAACGTCCCGGCGTCATCGGCCGCGTGTTCAAGGACGACAACGAGCGCTACGATCTGATCGAGTATCTCAAGACGCTGTAGTCGAGCTCTGTCCCAAGCAGGCCGCCCTCATCCTGAGGAGCCCGCGCAAAGCGGGCGTCTCGAAGGATGGCCGCGGGCGAGAGCCGGGCCTTCATGGTTCGAGACGCGCGTTCCGCGCTCCTCACCATGAGGGTCTCGCGAACTAAGCGGGGCGAGGGAGCGCACCTCGCGCGCAGCAGCCATTCACTTCAAATCCTCACTTGAACAGCGGCGTGCCCGGCACGAAGGCGTCGAAGGCGGCCCAGAATTGGGAACGGTAGCGGTCCTGCTCCTGGAGGATCTCGTGCTTGGCGCCGGCGATCACGAGATGGGAGCCGGCGCGCAAATGATAGGCGAACTCCTCGATCGCCGCGATCGAGACCACGGTGTCGCTGGAGGCCGCCAGCATCAGGATCGGCTGACGGATCTCGGACGGGTAGTTTTTGCCCCTGAAGGTGTTCATCGCGCGGAAAGCGGTATCGGCCCAGGCGACCGTCGGTGACGCCAGCCCGAGAGTCGGATCCTCCTCCAGGATGGCGGCATTGCGCGCATAGCGCACGGGATCGCTGGTCAGCGGATTGTTGATGAAGGGATTGAGCCCGGTGATCTGGTCGCTGCCGCCGGGGACATAGCGGCCGCCCATTCCCAACACGCGCATCGTCTTCAGCAGAGCCCGCGCCGGAAACGAGGTGGCGCGGCCGGGCAGGTCGATCATCGGCGCCGACAGCACCATGCGGTCGAACCAGCGCTTGCCCGCATGCGCCACCCGCAGCATCACGGTGCCGCCCATGGAGTGGGCGAGCGCGAAGAAGGGCGGCGGGCAATCCGGCAGCACCACCTGCTGCACGAAGGTCTCGACGTCGATCTCGAAATCGGCGAAGTCGCGGACATAGCCCTTGCGCGGATCGCGCAGGCGGCGCGAGGAGTGGCCCTGCCCGCGCCAGTCGATCATCGCCACCGCAAAGCCGCGGTCGCGCAAATCGCGCACGGTCTCGAAATATTTCTCGATCTGCTCGCTGCGCCCGGTGAAGACGCAGACCGTGCCCTTGCGGTTCGCCGGTGGCGCCCAGCGCGCAAAGCGCAGCTCGACGCCATCGGGGGTCTTGATGGTACCGCTGACGACGTCTTCGGGAACGGGATTGGATGGTATCGAGACCAGCGTCATGATGAGGAGGGCTTGGGCACGAAGTGCTGCAAATCAGGGGGCGGGAGCGCCGAAAAGGCTAAGTATCCGCCCTCTTGAACGCCGTTCTCCTCAACCCATATCACCTTGGTGCAGGCCGCTACCAGTGTTTCGGAACCGGAACATCAGGCTGCACACAGACGAAAGCCCGGCCCGATTGGCGGGCGGGTTACCAACAGTCGCTCAATGGAGGACTTGACCATGCGTACCTACGACCTGACCCCCTTCTACCGTTCCACCGTCGGCTTCGACCGCCTCTTCAACCTGCTTGACCAGGCCGGTTCGGACGGCAGCCCCGGTTATCCCCCCTACAATATCGAGCGCACCGGCGAGAACGACTACCGCATCACCGTTGCGGTTTCGGGCTTTGCCAAGGATGAGCTCTCCATCGTCGCGAAGGAAAACACGCTGACGATCAAGGGCGAGAAAGTCGCCAACGAGAACTCGAAGGCCGAAGTGCTGTACCGCGGCATCGCCGCGCGTGCCTTCGAGCGCGCGTTCCAGCTTGCCGACTTCGTGCAAGTGAAGAACGCCTCGCTCGAGAACGGGCTGCTTCACGTCGATCTCGTCCGTGAGATTCCCGAAGCGAAGAAGCCCCGCCAGATCGCGATCAACACCGGTGCGCAAGGCGCACAGGTGATCGAGAACTCGGTAGCCGCGTAAATCACGTCGGCCACTTCCAAGTTGCGAAAACGCCCCGGTGCCCCGGGGCGTTTTTTTATGTCGTCCCGGCGAAGGCCGGGACCCATAACCACAGGGAGTAGTGTGGCGAAGACTTGCCGTTCGGTACTCCTACCACGAATAACCGAGGGACCTCGCGGTATGGGTCCTGGCCTTCGCCAGGGCGACACCGTTGGTGTGATGCGGGCCACCGCATCAAACGCCCACGCTTAGTCCAGCCCTTGTGCCGCCGGCATCTCCTGTGTCGGCAGGATCGTCGCGGCAGGCTTGGCCTGACCTACGGTCGGCGCGGCGGCTTGCGGTGGGACCTCAGCGGGCTTTGCCGGCACGGCCGCCACGGTCTGCGTGGTAGGTTGAGCCTGCGCTGCCTGCGCCGCCGCGGGTTCGGCTGGCTTGGCGGCGACCGGCGCCTCGCGTGGCGGAGCCGCCTTCGGGAGCGGGACGGAGCGGCTGGCGACATGTGGGATCGGGGCCGGTGGGCGTGGCGGACCATTGCGGATCATGGTTGGCGGCGGTAGCGCGCTTTGCGGGCGGTAAGGCGCAACCGCAGGCTGCTCGTAGCCCGGCGCCATACCGTAGGCGTCGGCAGCCGGCATGAAGCGCAAAATCCTTCCGTCGCGGGCATCGATCACCAGCCGGCCGTCCTCGCCCCGGCGGTCAATCACCGCGATGGTGTAGACGCCGCCGCGCAGGCGCGGGATGCCCAATGGAGAAAAGCCGTTTTCGCGCAGCACCGCGTAGACCTCGGTCGATGGCAGCAGCACCGAGGCCGGCCCGCGTTCTTCGTAGCCATAGCCATAGCGCGGCGGCGGGGGCGGCGCGGCCTCCGGCGGCGCATAGGGCCCGTCGAAATCCGAGACCGCGATCATCGCCCCTCGCGCTGGAACTTGCGCTTGTGCGGCGGTCGGGGCCAGCGCCAGCGCGGCGGCAGCCATCCATCCTGTGAAAAACTTCATGATCGAGACGCTCCTGTCAGGCCCCCGGATGGATCGCACTCTTTCGCTTCTTGCGGCGTGGCGCGGCTTCCGAAGGGTTGATCAGAAGCTTCATTGGGGATTCCGGCGTCGGCGGGGCCGGATCAGGGCGCGTTTGCTTCAAAAGCGGGGCCGCGCAACTTTTGGAAAGGGATCGATTGATCTATGGGGAATCGGGACTTGCGCGCGCTTGTGTGATAGACAAAAATTTGGCAAGGTGGCGGTTAGGACAGGAAGACTGTCTCAATTTTGCTTGCGGTTCCGGCATAGGGATTGCAACGAAAGTCGGTGCTTTCGAGCGCCAAGAAGGCAACAGGCAAAGCCGTTCTCGGGGACGAAGAACGCCTTGGCCTGAATTTAAGAAAATGCGGCTCGCGAGCGGACGAGCGGTGACCCAGAAGCGGGTGCCGCGGGACGCCCAAGGTGCGCCGAAGATGGCGGTGAGGCAGCTTGCCGCATGGAGAGGACGAGGACATGAACGGGTCGCAAGTCGAGCGCGGAAACATCGTGGCAGAGCAACTGTCGGCGACGGTCGCCTCGAAAACGAGTGATCCGATTCAGGAACACAATTCACGCCCGCCGGCCGTAGGCTTGTACGATCCGAGCCTGGAAAAGGATTCCTGCGGCGTCGGCTTCATCGCCAACATCAGGGGCAAGAAGTCGCACGAGATCGTCGCGGACGCGCTCAGCATCCTGTGCAACCTCGAGCACCGCGGCGCCGTCGGCGCCGACCCGCGCGCCGGTGACGGCGCCGGCATTCTGGTGCAGATCCCGCATGCTTTCTTCAGCCGCAAGGCGAAGGAACTCGGCTTCGCGCTGCCCAATCCCGGCGAATACGCCATCGGCGCGCTGTTCATGCCGCGCGACACCGCCTGGCGCAACGTCATCAAGAGCATCATCGCCGACCAGATCAAGGAAGAGGGCCTGACGCTGCTCGGCTGGCGCGACGTGCCGACCGACAATTCCTCGCTCGGCGTCACTGTGAAGCCGACCGAGCCCGCCTGCATGCAGGTGTTCATCGGCCGCAACGGCACCGCCAAGACCGAGGACGATTTCGAGCGCCGGCTCTACATCCTGCGCAAGTCGATTTCGCAAGCGATCTATCAGCGCCGCGACCGCGGCCTCGCCGGCTATTATCCTTGCTCGATGTCGTGCCGCACCGTGATCTACAAGGGCATGTTCCTCGCCGATCAGCTCGGCAAGTACTATCCCGATCTGCACGAAAAGGATTTCGAGAGCGCGCTGGCGCTCGTTCACCAGCGTTTCTCGACCAATACCTTCCCGGCGTGGTCGCTGGCGCATCCCTACCGCATGATCGCGCATAACGGCGAGATCAACACGCTGCGCGGCAACACCAACTGGATGGCGGCGCGCCAGGCCTCGGTGAGCTCCGAGTTGTACGGCAAGGACATCAACCGGCTCTGGCCGATCTCCTACGAAGGCCAGTCGGACACCGCCTGCTTCGACAACGCGCTCGAATTCCTGGTGCAGGGCGGCTACTCGCTGCCGCACGCCGTCATGATGATGATTCCGGAGGCGTGGGCCGGCAATCCCTTGATGGATGAGAAGCGCCGCGCCTTCTACGAATATCATGCCGCCCTGATGGAGCCGTGGGACGGCCCCGCCGCGATCGCCTTCACCGACGGCCGCCAGATCGGTGCCACGCTCGACCGCAACGGCCTTCGTCCGGCGCGCTATCTCGTCACCAAGGACGACCGCATCGTGATGGCGTCCGAGATGGGCGTGCTGACGATTCCCGAGGACCAGATCATCACCAAGTGGCGCCTGCAGCCCGGCAAGATGCTGCTGGTCGACCTCGAGCAGGGCCGCCTGATCCCCGACGACGAGATCAAGGCCGAGCTCGCCAGGAGCCATCCCTACACCGAGTGGCTGGAGCGAACCCAGATCGTGCTGGAAGAGCTGCCGAAGGTGCCGACCACCGGCGTGCGCTCCAACCTGTCGCTGCTCGATCGCCAGCAGGCGTTCGGCTACAGCCAGGAAGACATCACCATCCTG
>NZ_JBEPRQ010000017.1:0-149376 GCF_040548425.1 Bradyrhizobium sp. i1.15.2
GGGCCTCAAGCCCCCAATCCCTGCAATCTCAAATGCCGCCGCAACCGGAAAACTGACTCCTGCTCAATCGCTTAGAGCCTTGTTCACGGACGACTACTTCCGTCAGGTCCGCGCATCCGCCGGCGCCCGCTGCTTCAACAGCCGCGCGCACACGAAACCGAGCGCCACCATGATGGCGGCGCTCGCGAACAGGGTCGGCATCTTGCCGCCATGCTGCAGGCCAAGGCCATAGGCGAGCGGCCCGACCGTCTGCCCCATGAAGAAGAAGAACGAATGCAGCGACAGCGCGGTCGCGCGTGCCTCGACCGAGAGTTCGCTGGCAAACATCTGAAGGCAGCCATGGGCGATGTAGAAGCCCCATCCCATCACGACGAGATTGAGCGCCTGCACTTCCCAGCGCGGGCCGAAGGCGACGACAACGAGCTGCGAAGCGACCAGCGTCATGCCCGCGATCATCATGCCCTTCATGCCCAGCCATGGCAGCAGGCGCGACACAGTCAGTGTGTAGAACAAGCCGCCGACCGCAAAGCCCGCGATGACCATGCCCGCGATCGAGAACGAGGTCTGACCGAGCTCGAACAGGAACGAAGCGATGTAGGGAAACAGGCCGAGCACGCAACAGCCTTCGACGAACACGGCCGAATAGCACACGTAAGCATTTGGATTGGTGAAGATGGTGCGATAGCCCGCTTTCAGCGCCGACAGGCTCGTCTTCGGCGGATGCTTGACCTTGGCGCCACGAAAGCCGGCGGCAACCGCGATCGACGCAACGATCACGAGCGCGCCGAGCACCGCCAGCACGCCGCGCCAACCGAGGAAGTCGCCGATCAGCCCGGAGGCCGAGGCGCCGAGGAGATTGCCGGTCATCGCGCCGGCGAGCGTGCGGCTGATCGCGACCTGGCGTTTCTCCGGACCGACGAGATCGCTGGTCAGGCTGAGCGCCACCGGAAACACGCCGCCCGAGCCGATGCCGGCGAGGATACGGGTTGCGAACAGAACAGAGAACGAGCTCGAGAGCGCCCCCAGGATATTGGCAAGGCCGAGCAGCGCGAGGCAGCCGATCATCAGCCGCGTCTTGCCGAACAGATCGGCGGCGGCACCGACGATCGGCTGGATGATCGAGAAGGTGAAGGCGAACACCGCGGCAAAGCCCGCAGCCGTCGCGATACTGACGCCAAAATCCTCGGCGACGTGCGGCAGCACCGGATCGAGCGCGCGCGCGGAGAGCGCCGCGGCAAAGCTTGCACCGGAGATGACGTAGAGCGCGGCCGGCAGGCCGTGATCGTGCGCCCGCGCCTCGCCTTGCTGCATCAGCGCGGGTCGGCTTTGGTCGAATCCTTGGCGAGCGTGTCGAACGCCATCAGCCTTCGGATCAGCCCTTCGAACTCGCGCAGCGGCACCATGTTGGGTCCGTCGGACGGCGCGCTGTCGGGGTCGGGATGAGTCTCGATGAAGACACCGGCAACACCGACAGCGACGGCTGCGCGCGCGAGCACCGGCACGAATTCGCGCTCGCCTCCGGAAGACGTCCCCTTCCCGCCCGGCTGTTGCACCGAATGAGTGGCATCGAAGATCACGGGTGCGCCGGTGGTGCGCGCCAGGATCGGCAAGGCGCGCATGTCGGAGACCAGCGTGTTGTAGCCGAAGGACGCACCACGTTCGGTCACGAGCACGTTGGGATTGTTCGCGCTCGTGATCTTGGACACGACATTGGCCATGTCCCAGGGCGCGAGAAACTGGCCCTTCTTGACGTTGACGACCTTGCCGGTTGCGGCGGTCGCCAGCAGCAGATCGGTCTGGCGACACAGGAAGGCCGGGATCTGCAGGATGTCCACCGCTTGCGCCACCTCGGCGCACTGCGCGGCGTCGTGCACGTCAGTCAGGACCGGCAGGCCGAGCGACGATCGGATTTCGGCGAAGATCGGCAGCGACTGGGCAAGCCCGAGGCCACGCGCAGCCGACGCGCTGGTGCGATTGGCCTTGTCGAATGAGGTCTTGTAGACGAGGCCGATCTGCAGTCGCGCGGCGATCTCCTTCAGTGCGGAGGCCACCTCCAGCGCATGCTGGCGGCTTTCGAGCTGACACGGCCCGGCAATGATCGAGATCGGCAGATCATTGCCGAATTTGACCTTGCCAATGGTGACGACCGGCGCCGCTGACGTCGAAGAGCTCAAGGCAAATCCCTCGTTTCGGCGCGACCATAGCCGCGATGAAGGGCGGATCAACCCCATTCGGCCTAGGCTCCCAGAATATCAGGGTTGCGCCCAGGCTCCCGGCGACGCCCGAGCGCCGGCCGCCTCTACTTCACCGCCGAGAAGGCGGTCGGCGCCAGGATCTGGCTGACAATATTGCCGACAATCTGCCCGTCCGCCTCGCTCTCGGCGCGCCCTTTCATCCAGTCCGGATCGGTCATGAAGGCGGCCCACTTCTTCTCGCGCTCGGCGAGCGACTCCCAGGCCAGGAAATAGGTCAGCTCCTGGTTGGATTCACCGATCAGGGTCGTGAAAAACCCGGCCTGCCTGATGCCGTGCTTTTCCCACACCTTCAGCGTGACGGTCTCGAACCGCTTGAGCAGCGCCGGCAGGCGCCCGGGCACGCAGCGATAGATGCGCATTTCATAAATCATTCTTGTTCCTCCCTGATCAGGTCCGGGGGTTATAACGGCTGGCCCTGACGGTGTCTTGAGGCCCGCTCGGCCGCCCCCGGTGGCGTTCCGCGCATGGCTAGGGTCCGCTCAAAGTCCCCGTCCCGCAGCCGGTTCCCGCAATGCTGCCGCAATGATACGGCCGCTAGATTGGCGCGATTGAGGTTGAGGTGCGGATCATGCGGATTTTGCTCGTCGAGGACGAGGCCGAAATGGCGGACGCGCTGGCGTCGGCGCTGAAGCGCTACGACATGGTGGTGGACCACGCCCCCACGCTCGCGGAGGCGGAAGAGGCCATTTCTGCCGACGTCCACGCCGCCGTCCTGCTCGATCGCCAGCTTCCCGATGGCGACGGTCTCACCCTGATCCCGAAACTGCGGGCGCGCGCCGACGGCGTGCCGATCATCGTGTTGACGGCGCGCGGCGAACTCGCCGATCGTGTCGCCGGACTGGACTGCGGGGCGGATGATTATCTGTCAAAGCCGTTCGCGGTGGAGGAATTACTGGCGCGGCTGCGCGCCGTGCTGCGCCGGCCCGCCGGGATGCAGCCCGACATCATGCACGCCGGCCGCCTCGCTTTCGATTTCGGCCATCGCGAGGCAAGCATCGACGGGGCTCCCCTCGAGCTGCCGCGACGCGAGCTCCTCGTGCTGGAAGCCCTGGTCCGCCGCATGGGCCGAACCGTGCTGCGCTCGGCGCTGGAAGAAGCCGTCTACAGTTTCGACGACGAGATCCAGTCGAATGCGCTCGATACACACGTGTCGCGACTGCGCCGCAAACTCTCGGAAGCCGATGCGCGCGTGGAGATCCACGGCATCCGCGGCGTCGGCTATCTGCTGAAGAAGCTGCCATGAGCAAGCACCACGATCCCTATTGCCTGCGCTCGCGGCTGAGCTGGCGCCTGCTGTCGCTCCAGGCGGTGCTGCTCACGGCGCTCGTTGCCGTCATCGTCGGGGCGTTGAGCGCGTCGGGGTTCGCGATCGCCGGGCGCGACGAAGATCGCGTGATCGAAATCGTCCAGCGCGCGCTCGCGCGCGACGCGCAAGGCGACCTGGTCCTGCGGTCGACGACCGAGCTGAAACAGTTGCGCAGCGAGACTCCCGATCTCTGGTTCCTGGTCCGCGACAGGCAGGGACGTTCGCTCAGCGAAGGCGCCGTGCCGTCCGAGTTCGCCGCCATCGGCAGCAGTCTCGACCAGATCAGCCAGGCGCGGCTCGGCTGGCAGCTGTTCGAGGACGATCCGCGCAAGCCCCCGGCGCGGCTGAAGCGGGTCGACACCGACGCCGGCAATGTGCAAATCATCACGGCGACGCAAGGCAAGCTCACCGGCGCCAAGGCGTTGTTCATGACGTCGCTTGCATTGCTCGGCGTCGCCCTGCCCGGCCTGCTCCTCATGGGAACGGCGACGTTCATCGCGACGCCGATGATCGTGCGGCGCGCCTTTAGGGGGATCGATGCGACGGCCGACCAGGCGCGGCGCATCGACATCCATCAACGCGGCGCGCGGCTGTCGCTGGACCGGATTCCGCTGGAGGTCATGTCGCTCGTGACCGCGGTCAACGACGCGCTGGCGCGGCTAGACCAGGGCTATGCCCGCCACAAGCGCTTCGTCGCCGATGCCGCACACGAGTTGCGCACGCCAATTGCAATCCTGAACACGCGGCTGGAGTCGCTTCCGGCGGGGCCGGAGAAGACCCGGTTGCTGGAGGATTCCGCGCGGCTGGCTACGCTTGCCGAGCAACTGCTCGACATTCAGCGCCTCGACCGCTGCGGTCATCCCTTCACGCGCATCGACCTCGTCGCAATCGCGCAAAGTGCGGCCGCAGATCTCGCGCCGCTGGCCATTGCCGCCGGCTACGAGCTGGCGCTCGATGCCCCCTCCACGCCGGTCGAAACGATCGGCGATGCGGCGGCGCTGGAGCGCGCGCTGACCAACCTCGTGCAGAATGCGATCCAGCACGGCCCTCGCCGCGGCACCATCGGCATTCGTGTCACTAGGCCCGCGAGCATCGAGGTCACGGACGAAGGCGTCGGCATTCCGGCCGATCAGCGCGAACAGATATTCGAGCCGTTCTACCGGCTGACACCGCTCGATCGCGGTGCCGGCCTCGGCCTCAACATGGTGCGCGAGATCGTGCTCCTGCATGGCGGCCACATCTCGGTCGCGGACGGAGCGATCGGCGGCGCGTGCTTCAGGATTTCACTGCCGCCAGTCCGGGAGAATTGACGCAATCGGCACGCGGCACGCAATGCTGTCGCAATGCACGCAAGCGATTGTTCGGCCGCCTCACCTCTGACCTGCGAGGCGCAACCAAGATGCCGGAGTGCGCATGCCCAACGATTTCCTCTCGTTCTTCCTGTCATGGATGTCAGCCCCGCGTCGCGTCGGCGCGATCGCGCCGTCAGGCGCGGCGCTGGCCGATCTCATCACCCGCGAGATCACCGCATCGACCGGCCCTGTTCTCGAGCTCGGCCCCGGCACCGGCGCGTTCACCTACAAGCTGCTCAAACGCGGCGTGCGCCAGCAGGACCTCACGCTGGTCGAATACGGCTCCGACTTCATGAAGCTGCTACAGATGCGTTTCCCCAACGCGCGCGTCTTGTGGATGGATGCGGGGCGGCTGGCAGCGGAACGCCTCTATGACGGCGCACCCGTCGGCGCGGTCGTGAGCGGCCTGCCGCTGCTCAACATGTCGACGCGCAAGGTCGTCTCGATCGTCGGTGGCGCGTTCAGTCATGTCCGCCCCGGCGGCGCGTTCTACCAGTTCACCTACGGCATGAGTTGCCCGATCCCGCGGCCCGTGCTCGACCGGCTAGGCTTGCGCGCAAAGCTGGTGGATCGTGCCCTGCTGAACGTGCCGCCGGCCGCCGTCTACAAGCTGACGCGACGACCGCAGATGAAGCTCGTCACGGGATCGCTTGCGCCTGATACGTCAATGCCGGCTGCGCCGGAGCCGATGCTTCTCGCACGTGACTGCACCGCCACGCCCTGAGCCGCTTACACCAGGCGGCTCTGCACCATCGCCGCACGAATGAACGACGCGAACAGCGGATGCGGCTCGAAGGGGCGCGACTTCAGTTCGGGATGGAACTGGACGCCGATGAACCAGGGGTGATCCTCGTACTCGACGATCTCCGGCAGCACGCCGTCGGGCGACAGGCCCGAGAATTTCAGCCCGTGCTGCTCGAGGCGATCCTTGTAGGCGGTGTTGACCTCGTAGCGATGGCGGTGGCGCTCGGAAATCTCGGTCGCGCCGCCGTAGACCTCCGAGACGCGGCTGCCGCGATTGAGCGCCGCCGGATAGGCGCCCAAGCGCATCGTGCCGCCGAGATCGCCGGCGTTGGTGCGCTTCTCGAGCTCGTTGCCGCGCAGCCATTCCGTCATCAGGCCGACCAGGGGCTCCTTGGTCGGGCCGAACTCGGTGGAGTTGGCCTCCTCGATCCCGACGAGATTCCGAGCTGCCTCGATCACCGCCATCTGCATGCCGAAGCAGATGCCGAAATACGGCACGTCGCGCTCGCGCGCGAACTGGGCCGCTCGGATCTTGCCTTCGGCGCCCCGCTGGCCGAAGCCGCCGGGCACCAGAATGCCGTTGACGTGCTCGAGGAACGGCGCGGGATCTTCCTTCTCGAAGATCTCGCTTTCGATCCAGTCGAGATTTACCTTCACCTTGTTGGCGATGCCGCCATGCGAGAGCGCCTCGATCAGCGACTTGTACGCATCCTTCATGCCGGTATATTTGCCGACGATGGCGATGGTGACGTTGCCCTCGGGATTGCGGATGCGCTCGTTGATCTGCTGCCAGCTCCGCAGCTCCGGCGGAATCCGCGAGCCGATGCCGAAGGCGGCAAGCACTTCGTCGTCGAGGCCTGCGGCGTGGTAAGCCTGAGGGACAGCGTAGATGCTGTCGGCGTCGCGCGCCTCGATGACGGCGCTCTCGCGCACGTTACAGAACAGCCCGAGCTTGCGCCGTTCCTCCTTCGGGATCTCGCGATCGGTACGGCAGAGCAGGATGTCCGGCTGGATGCCGATCGAGCGCAGCTCCTTGACGGAGTGCTGCGTCGGCTTTGTCTTCAGCTCACCGGCGCTCGGGATGTAAGGCAGCAGCGTCAGATGAATGTAGATGGCGTGATCGCGCGGCAGCTCGTTCTTGAGCTGGCGGATCGCCTCGAAGAACGGCAGGCCCTCGATATCGCCGACGGTGCCACCGATCTCGACCAGCACGAAGTCGTAATCGTCGTTGCCGTCGAGGACGAAATCCTTGATGGCGTTGGTGACGTGCGGAACCACCTGGATGGTCGCGCCGAGATAATCGCCGCGCCGCTCCTTGGAGATGATGTCCTGGTAGATGCGCCCGGTCGTGATGTTGTCGGCCTTGGTCGCCGGGCGCCCGGTGAAGCGCTCATAGTGACCGAGATCGAGGTCGGTCTCCGCGCCGTCATCGGTCACGAACACTTCGCCGTGCTGATACGGCGACATCGTTCCGGGATCGAGGTTGAGATAGGGGTCGAGCTTGCGGAGGCGGACCTTGTAGCCCCGGGCTTGCAACAGGGCACCGAGTGCCGCTGAAGCCAGACCCTTGCCGAGCGAAGAAACCACGCCGCCGGTGATGAATATGTACCGCGCCATGGGGCTTAACCTCTAATCCCTCGAATTCGATTCGCCAAAGCGATTCGTATTCCGCCCCAAACATTTTGCGGGGCTGTGGGTGAGCCAGAACTAAGAGTGGTGACAGAGCCTTGATGGGGATTGTTGATGCAGGACGGTAGAAGCCGCCCTGCATGGCCCCCCTGCTTTATTGCGAACGCGGTACCTGCGGGCCGCTCGGTGCCGGAGCCTGCTGCTGCTCGTCGGCCTTCTTCAGCGAATCCAGGATGCCGCCCGAGGTCGGCGGAGCGATTGGTCCGCCACCGGCCGGCTGGGTCTGCGACGCCGGCGCGCCGATGATCGACGACGGCTTGCGGTCGTAGCCGGCATACCAGGACAGGAACAGGCTGGTGAGGAAGAAGCCAACGGCCAAAATTGCGGTGGTCCGCGTCAAAAGGTTCGCGGTGCCGCGGCTCGACATGAAGCCTGCGCCACCTCCCATGCCGAGGCCCCCGCCTTCCGACTTCTGGAGCAGGACGGCGCCGATCATGACGGTGACGATCATGAGGTGAATGACGATGACAACAGTCTGCATAGTGTCCTTCCGTCACAAGCCGACAGCGCCGAGACGGCGGCCAATCGTGCTTCGCGGGTTTTCCTGAAGTTGCGCGGTGTTACACGATCGGAGGGGGCATTGCCACCCCCGATCCGCCGGGTCCTAAGGTTTGGAGTTAGCTAGGGACAGCCCTGCGCAATCGCAAGGAAATCGGCCGCCTTCAGGCTGGCTCCGCCGACCAGTGCGCCATTGACGTTCTTCACGGCCATCAGCTCCGCCGCGTTCGACGGCTTGACCGAGCCGCCATAGAGGATGCGCATCCCGGCGCCGTCGGCCTTGAACCGGGAGGTCAGGAATTCCCGGATAAAGCCATGAATCTGCTCGACATCCCCCGAGGTCGGGGTCAGGCCAGTGCCGATCGCCCAGACCGGCTCATAGGCCACGACCAGATTGGCGGCAGTCGAGCCATCCGGCAGCGAGCCGTTGAGCTGACCGCGCAGGATATCGAGGGTCTGGCCCGCATCGCGCTGGCCCTGCGTCTCGCCGATGCAGACGATGGCAGTCACCCCGGCGCGCCAGGCGGCCTCAGCCTTCTGCCGGATCAAGGCATCGCCCTCGCCATGGTCGGCGCGGCGCTCGGAATGGCCGACGATGATCGCGGTCGCACCCGAATCCGCCAGCATTTCGGCGGCGATATCGCCGGTATGGGCGCCGGAGGCCTTGGGGTGGCAATCCTGGGCCCCCACCGCGACCTTCTTGCCGCGTGCCTTCTCGGCAAAGGCAGCGATCAGGGTCGCCGGCGGGCAAACCAGCAGGTCGGCTTTGCCGGCCACCTCTGCCGCGCCATTGAGCATGGCGTCGAATTCGGCAGTCGAGGCCTTCAGGCCGTTCATTTTCCAGTTGCCGGCGATCAGGGGGCGGATGGCATCGGTCATGTCAAATTCCAGCAAATTTCGGTTTGTTCATGCGCTAGCAGAGGTCCCGTGGCAGTTCCAGAGACCAGGGGCTTTTGACCGCAGGGATCGAAAGCCTGCTAGACCCGAGGTTGCGGGGGGAAAGCCACCACTTTATGATGATTGATCAATTTGGTGACGCGCTTTTGCGGAATCTGCATTAAGACGCGCTCCCGTTCCCCTCCTGCCAAACAAGTTGGACCAAATGCTTCGAGGAATGCGCAAGGCCTCATCAAACTGGCTCGGCAAGACCATTATGGCCGTTGTGATGGGCGTGCTGATCATCAGTTTCGGCGTTTGGGGCATTGCCGACATCTTCAAGGGTTTTGGGCAATCCACCGTGGCCAAGGTCGGCGGCACCGAGATTTCCCTGAACGAGTTCCGCCAGATTTACACCGATCGCCTCCAGCAGATCAGCCGCCAGTTCGGCCGGCCGCTGTCGCCTGAACAGGCGCGCGCCTTCGGCCTCGACCGTCAGGTGCTCCAGCAGACGATCGCGGAGGCCGCCCTCGACGAAGAGGCGCGCCGGCTCGGGCTCGGCCAGTCGGACGACCAGATCCGCCAGCTCATCATGAACGACCCGAACTTCAAGGGCGTCGGCGGCAACTTCGATCCGAACCGCTTCCAGTCCGTGATCCGCAATTTCGGCTACACCGAGCAGCGCTACGTCTCCGAGCAGCGCAAGGTCTCGCTGCGTCGGCAGATCACCGGCACAATCGGTGCCGGTATCGAGCCGCCGAAGGCGATGCTCGACGTGCTGACGCGCTTCCAGAACGAGCAGCGCGCCATTGAATTCGTCAGGCTCGACGCAGCCCAGGCAGGCACCATCGACGCGCCATCGCCCGAGGCGCTCGCCGCCTATTTCGAGGATCACAAGGTCCAGTTCCGCGCGCCCGAATATCGCAAGATCGCGTTCGTCGTGGTCTCGCCGGAGGAGATCGGCAAGTGGAGCGAGGTGTCGGACGAGGACGCCAAGAAAGCGTTCGAGCAGCGCAAGGATCGGCTCGGCACGCCGGAGAAGCGCCAGATCCAGCAGATCGTATTTCCCAACGCCGCCGAGGCGCAGGCCGCACGCGAGCGGCTCACCAGCGGGACGTCGTTCGAGGACCTCGGCAAGGAGCGCGGACTGAGCGCGTCCGACGTCGATCTCGGGCTCGTGACCAAATCCTCGCTCGATCCCGCAGTTGGAGACGCTGTCTTCGCGCTTCCCGCCGGTGAAATCAGCCAGCCCATCCAGGGCCGTCTCGGCACGTCGATCGTCAAGGTCGAAAAGATCGAGCCGGGCGTGGAGGCGAATTACGCGAGCGTTGCCGCCGACATCAAGCGCGAGATCGCCACCGAGCGCGCGCGCGTCAAGGTCGCCGATCTTCGCGACAAGATGGAAGACGAGCGCGGCGGCGGTGCCAGCGTGATCGACGCGGCGCAGAAGCTAGGCCTCACTGCCGTGACGATCGACGCCGTCGACCGTTCCGGCCGCGCCCCGAGCGGCCAGCCGGTCTCCGGCATTCCGCAGGGCCTCGACGTGGTGTCGCAGGCCTTCAACACCGATGTCGGCGTCGACAACGACTCGATCTCGTTCAAGGGCGGCTATGTCTGGTACGACGTGCTTGCCATCACGCCGTCGCGCGACCGCAATCTCGACGAGGTTCGCGACCAGGTCGAGGCGCGCTGGCGCCAGGACCAGATCGCGACCAAGCTGAAGGCCAAGGCGACCGAGATCGTGCAGAAGCTCGAATCAGGCGGCAAGCTCGCCGACGAAGCAGTCGCGATCGGCGCCAAGGTCGAGACCGCCAGCGGCTTCAAGCGCGACGACTCGCCCGCCAGCGTGCCCGCAACCGTCGTGTCGGCCGCCTTCCGCGTCGGCAAGGACGGCGTCGGGCAGACGGCAGTGACCGGCGGCACCGAGGTGATCGTGTTCCGCGTCACTGAGATCATCGATCCCACGGTCGATGCCGGGTCCGAGGCGATCAAGAAGCTGAAGGACACTCTCGACCGCGCGCAGACCGAGGAGCAGGTCGCTTCCTACGTCAACAAGCTTGAAACCGACATCGGGACCACCATTAATCAGGCCGCCTTCGCGCAGGTGACCGGCGCGAACCAGTGAGTTGAAAGCACGCGATGGACGACCTGAAATCGATCATTGGAAAAGTGGCGACCGGCGCCAGCCTGTCGCGTGACGAAGCGGCGTCCGCCTTCGACGCCCTGATGTCCGGCGAAGCCACGCCTTCGCAGATGGGCGGCCTCTTGATGGCGCTGCGGGTGCGCGGCGAGACCGTCGACGAGATCACCGGCGCGGTCATGGCAATGCGCTCCAAGATGCTGACCGTGGCGGCACCGCCCGAGGCCGTCGACATCGTCGGCACCGGCGGCGACGGCTCCGGCTCGGTCAACGTCTCGACCTGTGCCTCCTTCATCGTCTCGGGCACAGGCCTGCCGGTCGCCAAGCACGGCAACCGCGCGCTGTCGTCGCGCTCGGGCACCGCCGACGTGCTGGCCTCGCTCGGGGTGAAGATCGATCTGAGGCCCGAGCAGGTCGGTCGCTGCGTGCGCGAATGCGGCATCGGCTTCATGTTCGCCCCCGCCCATCATCCCGCCATGAAGAACGTCGGCCCGACCCGGGTGGAGCTTGCCACGCGCACGATTTTCAATCTGCTCGGGCCGCTGACCAACCCAGCCGGCGTGAAGCGGCAGATGGTCGGCGTGTTCTCCCGGCAATGGGTGCAGCCGCTGGCGCAAGTGCTCAAGAACCTCGGCTCCGAATCCGCCTGGGTCGTGCACGGTTCCGATGGCCTCGACGAGATCACCCTCACCGGTCCGACCTTCGTCTCCGCGCTCCACAATGGCGAGATCCGGAATTTCGAGGTGACACCGGAGGACGCGGGCCTGCCGCGCTGCGAGGCCGGTGCACTCAAAGGCGGCGACGCCGACGCCAACGCTATCGCCTTGCAGGGCGTGCTCGACGGCAAGCCGAGCCCCTACCGTGACGTCGCGCTGATCAACGCCGCTGCCGCATTGGTCGTGGCCGGGCGTGCCAGGGATCTCAAGGAAGGTGTCGTGATCGGCGCAAAATCACTCGACAGCGGAGCGGCGCGCGCGCGGCTGAAACATCTGATCGCGGTCTCTAACGACTGAGCCTGACATGTCGGACATCTTGACCAAGATCGAAGCCTACAAGCGCGAGGAAATCGCTGCGGCCAAGCGCGCGCAGCCGCTGTCGGCGGTGGAGGCGAAGGCCAGGGCGCAACCAGCACCGCGCGGCTTCCTGCGCGCGATCAGGGCCAAGCACGCCAATGGCGACTTCGCGCTGATCGCGGAGGTGAAGAAGGCCTCGCCGTCAAAGGGCCTGATCCGCGCCGATTTCGATCCGCCGTTGCTTGCCAGGGCCTATGAGGCCGGGGGCGCTGCCTGCCTGTCGGTGCTGACGGACACGCCCTCGTTCCAGGGCCATCTCGACTTCATGGTGGCGGGCCGCGCGGCAACGTCACTGCCGGTGCTGCGCAAGGATTTCATGTTCGACACTTATCAGGTGGCGGAGGCCCGCGCGCACGGCGCCGACTGCATCCTGATCATCATGGCGGCGCTCGGTGATGCCACGGCCAAAGAGCTCGAGGACGCCGCCATCGCCTATGGCATGGACGTACTGATCGAGATCCACGACCGCGCCGAGCTTGACCGCGCGCTGAAGCTGCGTTCGCCGATGATCGGCGTCAACAATCGCAATTTGCGCACCTTCGAAACCACGCTTGCGACCAGCGAAACATTGGCTCCGCTCATACCCGGGGATCGGCTGATGGTCGGCGAGAGCGGTATCTTCACGCCCGCCGATCTCGCCCGGCTCGAGCGCGTCGGCATGTCGACCTTCCTGGTCGGCGAGAGCCTGATGCGGCAAGCCGACGTTACCGCTGCGACGCGCACACTGCTGGCGCGCGAGACCGCGCGCGCCACAGGCACGAACTGATGGCGCGTCAGCCCGCAAAGGCCAAACCGACCAAGACCGGCCCTGCCCTCACCCATATCGGCGCTTCCGGCGAGGCGCGGATGGTTGACGTGTCGGACAAGCCCGCGAGCGAGCGGCTCGCGGTCGCGGAAGGACGCGTCGTCATGACCAGGGCGACGCTTGACCTGATCGTGTCCGGCAACGCCAAGAAGGGCGACGTGCTCGGCACCGCCCGCATCGCCGGCATCATGGCCGCCAAGCGCACCGCGGAGCTGATCCCGCTCTGCCATCCGCTCGCGCTGTCGAAGGTGACGGTCGAAATCGAGCCCGACGCAAAGCTGCCGGGCTGCCTCGTCCGCGCCAGCGTGAAGGTCACGGGACCGACCGGCGTCGAGATGGAAGCGCTCACCGCCGTCTCGGTCGCCTGCCTCACCATCTACGACATGATCAAGGCGGTGGAACGCGGCGTGCGCATCGAAGGCATCCATCTGGTCGAGAAGCTCGGCGGCAAGTCCGGCCATTACCGCGTCTGATTGCGGCTAATCTATTTCGCCTCGCGCTGCCGCTCGCGATAGGCACGCGTCTTCATCCGATTGCCGCACAGAGTCGACATGCACCACCGCCGCGTCGATGGCTTCGACCGATCGAAGAACACCCGCCGGCATTCCTCAGAGGCGCACATCTTCAGCCGGTCCAACGTTCCCACAAGCGTTGCGTTGTGCAACTCGATGGCGATAGCCGACAGGCCGGCGAGCGCATCGTCGCGTATCGCCGATAATACTGCGCCGCAGCCAACCCGCGCCTCCACCCGCAACGGAAACGCCGCGAGCGCGTCACCGAGCGCGCCGAGAACCTCCTTGTTCCGGCGCCGCTCGGCCGGCTCGCATTGCAGATAGGCGCGTAGCGCTTCGCGCAGCCGCAGCGCGGTCGCGAACATTGCGGGCGTGATGCGCCCGCCGCCGAGGCCGCGCTCCTGCATCCAGTCCGCGAGCTGCTTCATCCCGGCAAGTTCGTCGCTCTGCGGGTGCTCCACCCCGAAATGCGAGAAGTGGCGAACATCGAGCGTGTTGGCGAAATCGTAGATGTTCGCCAACGCGTCGGGAACCTGGAACTTGCGTGACTCTTTCGACATCGGAATACCCGGAGAATTGGAACACCAGTAAAACATATTTACCGGTTGACAGCAACAGACACCAGTATATTTATTATACAGGTGTCTGCATCTCATCGAAATCGAGCGAGGTTGCGATGACAAAATGGAGAACGCCATGGCCGAAGCCCCGCACTATCTCGAACTCATCGAGCTTGCTGCACGCCTCGAGGCGCGCGAAATCTCCGCGTTGGAGGTGACGCGCGCGCAACTCGACCGTATCGACGCCCTGGACCATGAACTCGGCAGCTACGTTCACGTGATGCCGGAAACGGCTATCGCCGAGGCGAAGGCCGCGGACGCTGAGATCGCAAATGGCCAGTATCGGGGCCCCCTGCATGGCGTGCCGATTGCGCTGAAGGATCTGTTTTGGACCAAGGGCATTCCGACGGCGGCCGGCACCACGCTTCATCGCGATTTCCGTCCTGGTGAAGATGCGACCGTCACGCGCAGGATCAGGGATGCAGGCGGTGTGGTGCTCGGCAAGTTGCAGCTCACCGAGGGCGCCTATTCCGATCACCACCCGCTGGTGACGCCACCGAGAAATCCATGGAATCCGGATTACTGGCCGGGTATCTCGTCCAGCGGCTCGGCGGTCGCGACGGCCGCCGGACTTTGCTTCGGCTCACTTGGCTCCGACACCGGTGGCTCGATCCGCTGGCCCTGCGCCGCCAACGGCCTGACCGGGCTGAAGCCGAGCTGGGGCCGCGTCAGCCGCCACGGCACGTTCGAGCTGGCCGCGACGCTCGACCATATCGGACCGATCGGCCGCAGCGCGGTCGATGCCGGCGTACTGCTTGGGGTCATCGCCGGACACGACCCGAACGACCCGACGTCGCTGCTCAATCCGGTGCCTGACTATCTTGCCGCGGCCGCACGGGACGTGCGGGGCCTGCGGATCGGTGTCGACGCTGCCTGGAACGGCGAGGACGTGGACGTTGCGACACAGCACGTGTTGGCGGATGCCATCGATGCTTTTCGTGCGCTTGGCGCCCACACCGTCAACGTCAGATTTCCCGACGTAGAACAGGCGATCGCCGACTGGACCCCTAATTGTGCGGTGGAAGCTGCGGTCGCGCACGAGGCGACCTATCCTGTCCGCAAGAATGAGTATGGCCCAATCCTCGGCTCGCTGCTCGAGGCTGGTCGCGCGCTCTCCGGTCTCGATTATCAGAAGATCCTGCTGCGGCGGCTGGCACTGCGCGGCCAGGTGACAGCACTGTTCGAGACCATCGACCTGCTGCTGATCCCGGTCCACCCTTTCGCGCCGTTGACGCTGGCCATGATCCGGACGCTCGGCGAGCAGCCGGATCTGATCGCGAAGCTGCAGCGCTACACCTGCCCGTTCGACATGACCGGTCATCCCACGATCACGCTACCAGGTGGTGCATCGGCGGACGGACTGCCGATCGCGTTCCAGCTTGTCGCCGCCCATCTCGACGAGGCCACGCTGGTTCGCGCTGGCGCTGCATTCCAGCGTGTCACGTCGTGGCATCGTCGCCATCCTTCCCTCACCTCGCGGAGGCAGCATTGACCATTCCATTCAATCCCGTAGGTCGAAGCATTTTCCACGGCTGGTTCGTGGTCGCGGCGGCATTTGCCGTGATGTTCGTCGGCTTTGGTTCTGTCTACACCTTCAGCGCATTTCTGGAGCCGCTCCAGCGCGATTTCGGCGCCTCCCGTGGTTCAATCTCGCTGGTGTTCTCGATTGCCGGCTTTCTGTACTTCGCTCTCGGACTCGTCAGCGGTCCCCTCGCCGACCGGCTCGGTTCGCGTCCACTGGCCGTAGCGGGCATGGTCCTAATGGCGGTTGGACTTGCGGCCGCGAGCGCTGCACGTTCCCTCGTGGAGGTCTATCTCGCCTACGGGCTCGGTGTCGGCCTCGGCGTCGGCTGCGCCTATGTTCCGGCAATCGGCGCGGTGCAACGCTGGTTCGTCAAGCGCCGCGGCTTTGCCTCTGGGCTCGCGGTGAGCGGCATCGGGCTCGGCACGCTGGCAATGCCGCCGCTCGCCTCCTTGCTGATCGCATCGATGGGCTGGCGCGGCGCCTATCTGGCGCTGGGCGCGATTGCGCTGGTGCTGGGCGGCGGGATGTCGATGCTCATCGAGAACGATCCGAAGGACCGCGGCCTCCGGCCCGACGGCGATCCGCCTTGCGACGCGGCGGACACGGTCAACGCCGGCGGCGCCTCGGTGCGCGAGGCGGTCCGGTCGACGCGTTTTGTCGCCCTTTACGCATCGTGTCTGGTCTGCTCGTTCGGCGCCTTCGTTCCATTCGTTCATCTCGTGCCTTACGCGCGCGACCACGGTGTCGCGGCGTCCTCTGCCGTGCTGCTGCTGGGCGTGATCGGGGCCGGCAGCACCGCTGGTCGCTTCTTTCTCGGCGCGATCGCCGACCGGATGGGCCGCGATCGCTCTCTGATCATGGTCATGATCGGAATGGCGTTCGCGATGGCGATCTGGGCCATTGCCGCTGATGTCCGGACCCTCGCCGCTTTTGCCTTCATTTACGGCGTGTTCTACGGCGGCTGGGTCGCGGTGCTGCCCGCCGTGGTCATGGACTATTTTGGCGGACGCAACGTCAGCGGAATCATCGGCATTCTCTACACCAGCGTGGCGTTCGGGACATTGGTTGGTCCGAGTGCGGCCGGCTTCGCCTACGACCTCAATCACAGCTATACTTTGCCGATCCTGATCAGCGCCGCCGCGAACATCGTCGCGGCACTGATCGTGTTGGCGATACTGGCGCGCAGCGAAACCCGGCCGATCAGCGCAACGACGCGCTGATCGCCCCGAATTTTGAATTGAGCTTGCTGCCCAGGCCGTTCACCACGGCAATGATCGCAAGCGCGATGCCGGCGGCGATCAGCGCGATGGTCGGCAGAAATTGTCCGGCCGCGCGGAAGCTTCCGACAATGCTGCACGTCTCGCGTCCCGCATATTGATTGCTTTTGCGAGCGTCCGTTCACGGCGCATTAACCCAGCTTGCTAACTTCGCCTCCACTCCGTTCCCGTAAACCGACGGATGTTCCCGGGGCCAAGAATTGACCCTGACGTGTGCACCACAACGATCGATCATGATGACGGGATTCGGCAGTCGCCTTTTTGACCAGGCCTTCGTGCGCAGCGGACCGATCCGCTGGCTGGTGGTGGGCGGCACGCTGCTGATCGCTGCGATCGCGGTCGGCGCGACCCTGATGGCGCAGAATTTCCGCGAACGTGCGCTGCGCAGCTCCGGCCGCGAGCTGGAAAACACCGTGCTGATGCTGGCCCATCATTTCGACCAGCAATTGCAGGATTTCGCAGTCATCCAGAAGGATTTCGTCGACTACGTCCGCGCGAGCGGCATCACCAGTGCGGCGGACTATCGCAAGCGCCTCGCCGGCCAGGACCTCCACCGGATGCTGCGCTCGAAGATCGATGCACTACCCCACATAGGCGGCCTCAATATCATCGATGCCGAAGGCAATTTGATCAATTCGTCGACGGCATGGCCGGCCCCGAACGTGAACGTTGCCGATCGCGCCTATTTTCGCACCTTCCGGTACGATCCCGATGCTCCCGACGTCCTGATCGAGCCACTCTACAGTCGCATCTCCGGCGCCTGGACCATGCTGATCGTGCGCAAGGTCGTCGGACCGAACGGCGAATTCTTGGGTGCGGTCGGACGCGGCATCGAGCCGGCAAATTTCGAAAAGTTCTTCGAGTCCGCCGTGCTCGGCGAAAGCACGACGATCTCGATGCTGCACCGGGACGGCACGATGCTCGCCCGTTATCCCCATTCCAGCGAATTGATGGGGCGGAATTTCAAGAACGGTCCGTTCGCGCATCAAAGGGTTTTCGGGCTCGACCATTTTGCCGGCCGCTTCATGAGCCCCGTCGACGGCGAGGACCGGCTGATTTCCTCACACGCCCTGCCTCACTTCCCGATCCTGATGATGGCCACCACGACGCGCGCGACGGCCCTGACGGACTGGCGCGAGCAGATCGGCATCCTGATCTCGGTCGCCGCCTCTTCCGCGCTCGCCATCGCGGGCGTGCTGATCGCGATCATACGCAAGCTCCTGGAGCAGCATCGTCTTTCGCGGGAACGGCTGACGCTGGAAAAGCAGCGTCTCGACCGCGCCGTCAACAACATGACCCAGGGCCTGCTGCTGTTCGACGCATCGCAGCAGCTCGTGATCTGCAATCAGCGCTACATCGAGATGTACGGGCTGTCGTCCGAAATCGTGAGACCCGGCTGCAGCTTCCACGATATCATTGCGCACCGCAGAGCCACCGGCTCGTTCACCGGCGATGTGGACCAGTATGTCGCACGGGTCCTGCGCGACGTCCACGTGCGCAATTCCATGGTAGTCGAGACCTCCGACGGTCGCTCGATCCAGATCGTCAACGAACCGCTCACGGACGGCGGCTGGGTCGCGACGCATGAGGACATCACGGAGCGCCGGCGTATCGAGGAGCGCATCACCCATCTCGCTCACTACGACGCGCTGACCGACCTGCCCAACCGCACCATGTTCCACGAGCATCTACGTCAGGAACTCGATCTCGTCGCCGGGGGCGAACAACTCGCGGTGCACTACATCGATATCGACGAGTTCAAGGGCGTCAACGACGCGCTCGGGCATCTCATCGGCGACGAGCTCCTGAAGTCAGTCGCGCAGAGCCTCCACCGGTGTGCGGGTCCGACAGACTTCGTGGCGCGCCTCGGCGGCGACGAATTTGCCATCATCCAGAGCGCGGTGACATCGCTGGATCAGGTCAACGAGCTCGTCGCGCGGGTGTTTGAGGCCATCCGCGCGCCGTTCGACTGCATGGGACATCATCTTGCCACCGACGCCAGCATCGGCATCGCGCTGGCGCCGCAACATGGAACGGCGCTGGACCAGATCCTGAAGAACGCGGATATGGCGATGTACGCCGCTAAAGCCGCCGGGCGCCGCACTTATCGCTTTTTCGAGCCTGAGATGGACGCCAAGATCCACGAGCGGCGGCAGCTCGAGATCGACCTGCGCCACGCCATCGCCCAAGGCGGGCTCGAAGGCGGCCTCGAGGTGTATTACCAGCCTTGCCTCAGCCTGAAGGACGACCGCATCACCGGCTGCGAGGCGCTGGTGCGCTGGCGCCATCCCGAACGCGGCATGGTCTCGCCGGCCGAGTTCATCCCGATCGCCGAGGACACCGGCCTGATCAACGAGATCGGCGAATGGGTGCTGGTGACCGCCTGCCGGGACGCAGCGAACTGGCCCGACGACGTCCGCCTCGCCGTCAACGTCTCGCCGGTGCAGTTCAAGAGCGGCACGCTGGCGCTGAAGATCATGGCAGCGCTTGCCGCCTCCAATTTGCCGGCAAGCCGGCTCGAGATTGAGATCACCGAGGCGGTGCTGATCCGCGACGACGACACCGCGCTTGCGATCCTGCATCAACTCCGCGCCATCGGCGTCCGCATCGCGCTCGACGATTTCGGCACCGGCTACTCCTCGCTGAGCTATCTGCACCGCTTCCCGTTCGACAAGATCAAGATCGACCGCTGCTTCGTCAACGACATCGCCGGCCCCGACGGCTCCTCCAGCATCGTGCAGGCGGTCGTCAATCTCGCGGCTGCCCGCCGCATGACCACCACGGCCGAGGGTGTCGAGACCGAGGAGCAGCAGCGGTTGCTGCGCGCGCTCGGCTGCTCCGAGATGCAGGGCTATCTGTTCAGCGCCGCAAAACCCGCCGACAAAGTGCTGGAGCTGTTCGCAGCTCATCGCAGCCGTCTCGCCCAGCGCGGCGGCAACGAAGGCCGCCGCCGGGAGGCAAGCTAGGGCCTGGACTCACACAGGCGCAATTGTCGGCTCGGGAGGCCAAGCAGAAACATCGGCGGACGGCCAAACGGCGGTGGCGCCCCTAGAAATTAAAGACCATTCGGTCTATATATCGGCAATGCCCCGCCAAACCCCTGTGCAGTTGCCCCGTGGCCGTCCCCGAAGTTTCGACATGGAATCCGCCGTCGAACGCGCGATGGATGTGTTCTGGTCCCGCGGCTATCACGCCACGGCGCTACCGGACCTTCTTCGTGCGACGAAGCTCTCGCGGGGCAGCCTCTACGCCGCTTTCGGCGACAAGCACTCGCTGTTCCTGCTTGCGCTTGATCGCTACATTGCCATTGCCTTGACACGGATGGATATCGAACTCGACCCCCGCAGGGAGCCGATCGACGGCCTAAGGGCCTACCTTGCCGGCTATGTTGACCGCAACAGCGGTGCCAATGGTCGGCGCGGATGCCTGTTGGTAGCCACAGCCATGGAACTGGCTGGCCGTGATGCCGAAATTGATCGTCGCATCGGGAGCTTTTTCAAAGCTATGGAGGCTCGGGTGGCTGGTGCACTTTCCCGTGCGAAGGCAGCGGGCAAGCTGGCCGATGGTGTCGAGCCTTCGAGTGCCGCCCGAATTCTCGTCTGTTTCGTCGAGGGCCTGCGGGTGGTCGGCAAAACGGCACCGACACGGATCATTTCGCAAGCCACCGTTGACGCTTTTCTCGACCGCTTCATCAGGTAGACAACCATGGACGTTTCCGCTGCTCGCACGCCTATATCTAGACCGAACGGTCTTGAAAAGAACGATACCATGTCCGGCTTCCAGATCGTCTGCGCGGTGGTCGTCCCCTTGCTCTGGGGTTATCAATTCGTGGCCATCAAAGTGGGCGTTATGGAGTTTCCACCCCTCTTCTTCCTCGCGCTGCGCTTCCTGGCCATCGCGCTGCTGCTTGTTCCCTTCGTCAAAAGGCCCGCACGTCAACAGTTTGGCCCGATCGCAGCGATTTCGTTTTTCCTTGGCGGACTGAACTTCGGGCTCTTCTATGTTGGCCTCGGCCTCGGCTCGGGAAGCATGTCGGCCGTCGCAATTCAACTCGCCACGCCCTTCACCGTCCTGCTGGCCTGGCCGCTGCTCGCGGAGCGGCCGTCTCTCACCACGTCCGCTGGAGTGGTGCTTGCATTTGTCGGCGTGGTCGTGCTGGCAGCGGGGCCCGGCCCGTCCGCAAACGCGCTTCCACTGCTGCTCGTGGTCGGGGCAGCCTTCGCATTCGCGGTGTCCAATGTCCTGACGAAACGCTACGGCCCTTTTGATCCCCTGATGTTGATGGGATGGTCCTCGCTGTTCACGGTGCCGCAGGTCATGTTGATGTCGCTGCTCCTTGAACATGGACAACTCGCGAGCCTCGTCACTGCAGATGGACGTGGTTGGCTGGCACTCGCCTATACGATTTTCATCGGGGGAATTGTCGGATTTGGCCTGTGGTTCTGGCTGATCGGGCGTTGCTCCATGGGTCGCGTCGCGCCCTTCGGTTTGCTGCTTCCGGTGTTCGCCTTGATGTCGAGCGTGTTGTTTCTTGGCGAACGCATGACCCCAATGTTGATGATCGGCGGGCTGCTCGCGATCTCCGGCGTCGCTGTCACTCAGCTAAGACCGAGCGCTCGACCAATTTGAACTTGGAAGTCGCGTCGTTGGCAGATTCTCAGCACGCGGCTGACCTTGTTAACGCAGCCGCTGGAGCTGCGGGTCCATCCCCGCGACGAAGTGCTGGTCGAGCGCGACCGCGCCCTGCGCTGGGCCGAGCGCGATGGCTGCTACGAGGCCACCCTTGCGGCCATGAATCCCAGCTGAGACGGCGTCCAAAACGAAATCGCCCGGGAGCGGTCAACCACGCCCGGGCGATCGATCTCTGGAACTGGCGAGGGCCTAGTTCGGCACCGCAGCCCTCGACGCCGGCTTGGCGGCCACCGCATTCGCGGTTTGGCCGTGCAGGAAGTCGTAGGCCGTATGCAGGGCCTTGTCGTCTTTCGCCTCCGGCGGGACATAGGACTGCGACCCGGTCTGCTCGGTGCCGTCGGCTGCCTGGAGATGACCGCGCATCTGGGACTCCGCCATGGTGTCCATCCGGCCCTTCAGCTCGGCCGGCACGTCCTGGAGGATCTCGATGTCGGGCGCGATGCCCTGGGCCTGGATCGAGCGGCCCGAGGGCGTGTAGTAGCGCGCCGTGGTCAGCGCCAGCGCGCCGTTGCCGGTGCCGAGCGGAATGATGGTCTGCACCGAGCCCTTGCCGAACGAGCGCGTGCCGATCAGCGTGGCGCGCTTGTGGTCATGCAGCGCGCCGGCCACGATCTCCGAGGCCGAGGCCGAGCCGCCATTGACGAGAACCACCAGCGGCTTGCCCTTGGTGAGGTCGCCTCCATGCGCCGTGAAGCGCTGGGTCTCTTCCGGATTGCGGCCGCGGGTCGAGACGACCTCGCCACGCTGCAGGAACGCGCTCGACACCGACACGGCCTGATCGAGCAGTCCGCCCGGATTGTTGCGCAGGTCCATCACATAGCCGACCAGCTTCTCCGGCGGAACGTCCTTGGAGATCGATGCGATCGCCTTCTTCAGGCCATCGGTCGTCTGCTCGTTGAACGAGGTGACGCGGATATAGCCGATGTCGCCGTTCTCGACGTGGAAGCGCACCGGGCGCACATGGATGATCTCGCGCTTGATCGCGACGTCGAGCGGGGCGTCGGCGCCCTTGCGCACGATCGTGAGCTTGGTCTGGGTCTCGACCGGCCCCTTCATCTTGTTGACGGCCTGCTCGAGCGTCATGCCCTGCACCGCATCGCCGTCGATCTTGCTGATGAGGTCGCCCGACATGATGCCGGCTTTAGACGCCGGCGTGTCGTCGATCGGCGAGACGACCTTGACGAGACCGTCCTCCATCGTGACCTCGATGCCGAGCCCGCCGAACTCGCCGGAGGTGGTCTCCTGCATCTCGGTCCAGGCCTTGTCGTTCATGTAGCGCGAGTGCGGATCGAGCGAGGTCACCATGCCGGTGATCGCGCCTTCGATCAGCTTGGCATTGTCAGGCTTCTCGACGTAGCTCGCCTTCACCCGCTCGAACACTTCGCCGAACAAATTGAGCTTGGAATAGGCGTCATCCGCGCTCGCTGCCGCCCGTGCCGCCCATACGCCGCCGTGCGGACTGGCTACCAGAAGGGTCAGACACGCTCCGGTGAGCGCGCCCAGTGGAAACAGCAGGGTTTTCCGCATGGATAGGCTGGCCTTTTTGCTTCGCGGTTCGGTGGGGCTGGGGAGCCGCCATGCAAATGGCGATCCAGCCTGCTTCTCACAATACCATTCTGGTTTCTTCAAGGCCGGGATGCCACGCCGGCGGGTACACCGTAAAAATCCCTTCGTCCGGACCTAAACTTTCGGCAACGTTGCAGGACCCGGTTGGTGCGCAGCGGGGGTCGGCCGGCCGGCCCACGCCTCGCTGCCATGCCATTTTAGGATGGTTTTGGCGCCCCGGACGGGTTAGGCGATGAGGGAAGGCTTCAAATTCTCGGGAGGATAACAATGAACGAAGCACCCCGCATCCAACCGGAAAGGAACGTCGAGCTCGGCGCCAGCACCGAGCCGTTCCAGAATCTGCATGAATTCGTCCGGAAAGCCCGCGCCAACCTCAACCAGAATGCCTGGGATTATATCGTCGGCGCGGCCGAGACCGAGACCACGATGCGTCGCAACCGCATGGCACTGGACGAGATCGCCTTTCGCCCGCGCGTGCTGCGCGATGTCCGCAAGGTCACCGGCTCGGTCGAGCAGTTCGGCCGCAAGATGCGCCTGCCGGTGGTACTCGCCCCCGTCGGCGCGCTTGAGATCTTCGATCCGGATGGTGCGGCGAGCGTGGCACGCGCCTGCGGCACTTTCGGTGCGGCGCACATGCTCAGTTCCGTGTCCGAGCCCGGCCTCGAGAAGACCGCCGAAGCTGCGCCCGACGCGCTGCGCCTCTACCAGCTCTATGTGCGCGGCGACGACGCCTTCGTTGCCGACGTCGTCAGCCGGGCCGAGAAGAACGCCTACGCCGCCTTCTGCCTGACCGTCGACACCGCTCACTACAGCCGTCGCGAACGTGACATCGCCAAGCGCTACGTTCGCGAGAGCCGCCTGCGCGCCACCGGCGGCGATTACCAGAAGGGTCTGGAGTGGCGGACGGTGAAGATGATCAAGGACAAGTTCAAGATCCCGCTGATCCTCAAGGGCATCGCGACGCCAGAGGATGCGCTGATCGCGATCGATCACGGCGTCGAATGGATTTACGTCTCCAACCATGGCGGCCGTCAGCTCGATCACGGTCGCGGCGCCATGCATGTGCTGCCCGAGATCGTCGATGCCGTGAACGGCCGCGCCAAGATCATGGTCGATGGCGGCGTCTGTCGCGGCACCGACATCGTCAAGGCGATCGCGGCGGGTGCCGACCTGGTCGGCATCGGCCGGCTACAATGCTGGGCGCTGGCGGCGGCCGGCGAATCCGGCGTGGCGCGCATGCTGGAGCTGCTCGAGGACGAAGTGCTGCGCTGCCTCGGCCTCTTGGGTGCGACGTCGTTCGCCGAGCTCGACAAATCCTGCCTGCACCAGGCGACCGCAACCAACGCGCCGAGTGTGTTCAGCGCGTTTCCGCTGTTCGACCACGAGCCATATCGATACTGAGTGAAAGGATGCAGGTGACATCGCTCTCTCCCGGCAGCGCGGATGCGCTCCTGTTCGATCTCGGCCGCGTGGTGCTCGATATCGATTTCTCCAGGGCAATCGCCTGCTGGGCGGGACATGCCGGCTGCAAGCCCGAAGCCATTGTAGCGCGCTATGTGCGGGACAGCGAAGCCTATCGGTTGCACGAGATGGGGAAGATCAGCGATGAGGATTATTTCGCCTCATTGCGAGCCTCGCTCGGAATCGGCATTTCGGACGCGCAGTTCCTGGAAGGCTGGAACGCGATCTTCGCCGGCGAAATGCCTGACATCGCCGAGCTGCTGCCGCGGGCAGCGAAGCAGATGCCGCTCTACGCTTTCTCCAACACCAACCGGCCGCACGTGGACCATTTCTCGAGGGAATATGCCGACCTCCTCGGCCATTTCCGCGAGCTGTATTTGTCGTCCAGCATCGGCTTGCGCAAACCGGATGCGGAGGCCTTCGACCACGTCGTTGCGGCGATCGGCGTGCCCGCCGGGCGCATCGTGTTCTTCGATGATCTTGCCGAAAACATCGAGGGAGCGCGGGCGCGCGGCTTGACGGCGGTGCATGTGACCTCGCCGCGTGACGTCGGGAACGCATTGAAGGCATTGGGCATTTGACGAGGAGTCGGTGTCGCGAAACCCACGGCGGCACCGCCCGCCGGGACCAATTTTGAGAAATTGAGGAACCCGATCACTTTGTGCATTTTTGTACAGAGTTCCGGGAACGGAATACCGCCTTCCGGACTCTTAGAGTCCGTTGGGACTTCTACGGACGGATGCATCATCGTGCTGGGCAAAACCTACCTCACCAAGCAGGCCTCTCTTCTTCTTGAATTCGCCAGGACAACTTCAGATTCGGACCTTTCCGCCAAGCTTGTGAGCAAGGCCGCCGACCTGAAATCCCAGGCCGATCCGCTGCCCGACAAAGACCAGGGAGCCAAGGCGCCCGACGTAACTCCCGGGCAGGCAGGGAGCTGATCGATGCAGCCCGGGGCGCTCGTCGTTCTCGCCTTGCCGTGATTTTCCTTGCCGTGATTTTCGTCGCTTCCATGGCCGCTCTCCTGCCGATTTGTCAGGTTCTTCGCATCATGCCGCGACGCGCTTGATCCTGCCTTCCGGAACAATGTGAAGCGGCGGGATGACTGTGCCCGCTCAGCGGTTTTTGCCTCTGCGCCCGCGCTCGGCTAGAAGACGTGCGGAACATTCGCCCGAACGTGCCGAGCAGGAGTTTTCGCCGTGGCCTTGATGCCGGTTTCCGACGCGCTTGCCGCGGTGCTGGCGGGTGCAGAGCCGCTGCCGGAAGAAATGATTTCCCTCGACGAGGCCCATCATCGCGTGCTCGCGCGTGACCTCGCGGCGCGGCGCACGCAGCCGCCGCAGGCGATGTCGGCGATGGACGGCTACGCGGTGCGCGCGGCCGATGCCGCGACGATCGATTCGGAGCTCACCGTGGTCGGCGAAGTCGCGGCGGGCCGACCGTTCGCCGGGACGATCGGCGCCGGCGAGGCCGTACGGATCTTCACCGGCGGCGTCGTTCCCGGTGGCGCGGACGCCGTCGTGATCCAGGAGGACACGGTCGCAGCCGGCAAGCGGATCATGATCAAGGAAGCCGCGATCGCCGGTCGGCACATCCGCCCCGCCGGCGTCGATTTCCGCGAGGGTGACGTGCTCCTGCGCAAGGGAAGCCGTGTCACCGAGCGCGACCTCGCGCTCGCTGCCGGGATGAATCATCCGCACCTTGTCGTTTTCAGGCGTCCAAAGGTCGCGATTCTCGCCACCGGCGACGAGCTGGTGATGCCAGGCACCACGCCAGGCCACGGCCAGATCGTCTATTCCAACGGCTACGCCCTGCACGCGCTCGCCCGCAGCGAAGGCGCCGAGACGATCGACCTCGGTATTGCCGCCGACACGCTGGAGGCGACCACCGCCGGCATCCGCCGCGCCCGCGAGAGCGGCGCCGACATCCTGATCACGACCGGCGGCGCATCGGTCGGCGACCACGATCTGGTCCAGCAGGCACTGCGGGACGAAGGCATCGCGATGGCGTTCTGGAAGATCGCGATGCGGCCAGGCAAGCCGATGATGCACGGGCGACTCGGCGCAATGGGTGTGATCGGCCTGCCGGGCAATCCCGTGTCGTCCTACGTGTGCGCTTTCCTGTTCATGGTGCCGCTGATTCGCGCCCTGTCGGGCCGTTCAGTGATTCACCATCGCCGCGAACGCGCCGTGCTCGGCCGCGGCGTCGGCGCCAACGACCAGCGCGAGGACTATCTGCGCGCGCATCTGGAGGAGCGTGACGATGGCACACGCGTCGTTCTTCCCGTCAATCATCAGGACTCTTCGCTGCTTGCGAATCTCGCTGCAGCACAGGTACTTCTCGTGCGCGCACCATTCGCGCCGAAGGCCGAAGCCGGCACGGCTTGCGAAGTGTTGCGGCTCCCCGTCTGAGCACCCCGCAACGCGCGTTCCGCGAACTTTGCTCTGTTCACGGTAAATTAAGCAGTTGCGGAACATGTATCGAACATATAGTGTCCGTTCATGATTTGTTTCGAGCATGTAGCGGCTTATTGCCGAATTCTGCGTCTCGGAATCGGACGACATCAACCGGGGGACTTTGGTCGAGATGTTAACGCGCAAACAATACGAGCTTCTGCGGTTCATCAGTGAACGTCTGAAGGAAAGCGGCGTGCCGCCCTCCTTCGACGAGATGAAGGATGCGCTCGATCTGCGCTCGAAGTCGGGCATCCATCGCCTGATCACGGCGCTCGAGGAGCGTGGCTTCATCCGACGCCTGCCCAACCGCGCCCGTGCGATTGAAGTCATCAAGCTGCCGGAGCTCCAGGCAGCCGCCGGCAGCCGCCGCGGCTTCACCCCCAGCGTCATCGAGGGCAATCTCGGCAAGGTGCGTGCGGGCTCCAGCCTGCCCGCGGACGAGGGCGAACGCCCCGTGGCGGTACCGGTGATGGGCCGCATCGCGGCCGGCACGCCGATCGAGGCGTTGCAGACACGCAGCCACACCATCAGCGTACCGCCCGACATGCTCGGCTCGGGCGAACATTACGCGCTGGAAGTGCGCGGTGATTCCATGGTTGATGCCGGCATCCTTGACGGCGACATGGCGCTGATTCAGCGCAACGAGAGCGCCGATACCGGCGACATCGTGGTGGCGCTGATCGACGACGAGGAAGCGACGCTGAAGCGCTTCCGCCGTCGCGGCGCCTCGATCGCGCTCGAGCCCGCCAACGCTGCCTATGAGGTCCGCATCCTGCCGCCCAATCGGGTGAAGATTCAGGGCAAGCTGATCGGGCTTTACCGGAAGTACTGATACCGGACGTACTTGATACCTGGAGAAGTTGGCGCCTCGCGCGCTTCCGATCGGCATCGCCGGTCAGAGATTGGAGCGGATCATCGTCCGCTCCGGCTGGATAGTCTTTCTGGTTCTGCACAGACTATCCGGCCCCTGCTCCGGCGCTGGCTACTCGCGACGCCCAAGAAGCAGCACCGAAACAGCACCGCTTCGCGGCTCGAGTGTGCGAGGAAACAGCGAGCAGCGATCGAGGTCGTTGCACCAGCCGGCAATATTCGCGCATGCGCCTCCCGAATGCATCGCAACTCTCTTTGTTCCTATTGAATTCGGGAAAGATAATGTGATCGCGGCTTGCGGAAACCAGCCGCAGATTTGCCCACAACCGAGCAGAGCTTTCGTGCTTCAACTCTGATAGAGGCCTGCGCCTCGATAAGAGACGTGGGTTGCTATCCCAGCATGAGGAGCACCCGATGTGTGACTACAGCCTGCATGCCGTCGCGTCGCGCCCCGCCGAAGTCGGCGAGACGATCGTCACGACAAATTTCCGCGGCACCTCGACGCGCGGCTTCGCCTCCGCAGCCGATCCGTCTGTTGCCGTCTGCCTGCTGCCGGGAACGGAGCTCGCCTTCGCAGACGACGTCCGCTACGACAATCGCTGGATCTGGACGCGGACCATCAATTCCCGCGTGGGCAAGTTCGGCAAGATCGATCCGCACGTTCCCGACCGCCATCATGACGCGATCGAATTCCCCGACGGCAAATTTGTGCTGGTGACGCAGCTCGTCGAAGGCCAGCGCGCGACCGTGCTGCAACTGCCTGTGACCCAGTCGGTCATCGAGCGCGAGCACAAGGCGCAGATCATCGCCGACAGGCAGCCGACCGTCACGCACCTGCCGATCGGCTGAAACAGCCGCCCTCCGGCTACGAGGTCGGAGGTCAGGATTGAATTGCCATCGCCGGCCGTGGCCGGCGAGATGGTGTGGTTTGCGCCAGCGAATCCGAGCGGACGCACCGACCCGCTGCGTTGCTCCGCACCATCAGATCAATCGTCGGCCTGCAAGTCGGTCTCCGCCGGCGTTGCGTCCTTGATGCGGGGCGCGGTCGCCTTCGGCGCAAGGCTGCCGTCGAAATCACCCTCGCCGGCGCCGACCGGCAACCAGGGGCGGCTCGTGCCTCTCGCCCTCACCGCCTGAACCACAAATCCGTCACCACGCTGCGTCAGCGCCAGTGCGCTCTGGCTGGCGAGCCGCTGCCGATCGACCACCATCGCCGCGCAATCGGGCGGCGCGGGACGCGTCGTCACCACCAGCGCGGCCCGACTGCAATCGTCGGCGAGAGCGTCGACCCGCAGTGCCAGCGCGACCAGCCTCCCGTCGATCAGTGGCGTCACGCAGCCGGATTCGTCACAGGACACGCCATCAGCCAGCGAGGCTCTGCCGGCATCGCGCGGATCGGCGTCGGCAGCGAGCCATTCCTTGAGCAGAAAGCTGTCCTTGCTGGTCCTGATCAGGTGCAGATATCCGTCCTTGCCCCGCACCGCGACGCTCGCGCCATCCCCGGCGATCAGGATGTCGGGCCTCCGCGCCGACAGTCCCCACAGGATCGCTGCCAGCAGCACCAGGGCGCCGGACCAGCGCAGCGGCGTCCGCAACAAGCCCAGCACGATGATTCCCAGGCTCGCCGCGATCAGCGGCCCGATCCCGAACGCCGCGATGCGGCCGACGGCACCCGGCAATGCTGCGACCCAGCGCGAGACCGCGACCATCCAGTCGATGCCGATCCCCATCAGCCACCAGAACACGCTGTCCAGCCCGAACGGTGCAGCAAGCAGCCCCAACAGCCCCGCCGGCATCACCAGCGCCGAGACCACCGGCATCGCGCCGAGATTGGCGAGCACGCCGAACGGCGTGACACGGTGGAAGTGGAAAGCGGCGTAGGGTGTGGTCGCAAGTCCCGCAATCAGCGAAGCCATGAACAGCATCGCGATCTCGCGGCCGCCCCACATCGCAATGCGTGCAGTCGCCGAATGGTCCGGCGAGGCAAACAAATTCGGCATGCCGATCTGCACCAGCGCCACCAGCCCGAGCGTTGCTGCAAACGACATCTGGAAGCTCGGATGCACCAGCGCTTCCGGCGCGACCGCGAGCACGATCAGCGCGGCGACAGCAAGCGTGCGGAAGGTGATGGCGCGGCGATCGACCATCACCGCGATCAGCACTACCGCGGTCATGAAGAACGACCTTTGCGTCGCGACCTCCGCGCCTGACAGCAGCAGGTAGAACGCAGCGGCGACCAGCGCGGCGGCGGCCGACCATTTCTTGATGGCGAAGCCGGCCGCCAGTCTGGGGATCAGAGCGAGCAGCGCGCGCACCGCGAAGAACACGACACCGGCAACGACCGCCATGTGATAACCGGAGATCGAGAGCACGTGGCCGAGGCCGGAGATGAACATCGCGTCGTTGACGGGCGTGGTGATCGCATCGCGCCGCCCGGTGAGCAGCGCGGTCGCGATCGCCCGGTTGTCGCCGTCGAGCGTCGCCCGGATGCGGGCATCGATCGCATCGCGCAGGCCTTGCATGAAGGCCGCGTAACGCAGCCGCAAGCCGGCGGTCTCAGGCGGCGCCGCCACCGTGATTGCGCCCATCGCGAAGCCGGAGGCGCCGATGCCCTGGAAGAACATGTCACGCGAAAAGTCGTAGCTGCCGGGCCGCACCGGCGCGAGCGGCGGCATCAGCCGCGCCTTCAGCTGAACGAAACTGCCGACCTCCGGCGCCGTGCCCTTGCGGACCGACAGGCGCACGCGCTCGAGCCTGACGTCGCTGCGCTGCGCCTCCATCGCGGTGACGCGCAGCACGAACCTGTCGGTACGCTCGCGGATGTCGCGGGCTTCGACGAAGCCCGACAACGATACCGAATAGAGCGACTTTGCCAGCACCGGGTGAGCGATGCGCGCCGTCTTCCAGGTCGCGACGGCAAAGCCGGCCGCGACCGCCGCGATCATGATGGCCGGGGCGAACAGCCGGCTCCGCCGCAACAGAGCCGCGCCAAGCAGGAGCGCGATGGCGGTCGTGGCTACGACCCACAGCACAGGTTCGTGATCTGCCGAGAAATAAAGCGCGATGCCGCAGCCAAACGCCACGGGCACCCACGGCAACAGCCGCCCGGCGCCAGCCTCGGCGCGCAGCCACGCGTCTCGGCCAGCGATGTCCAGAGGTCGAGGCCTGCAGGCGCGAGGCCGCCCGCGGACGCGGCGCGGCCCGCGGGCCACGTCCCCGCGATCCCCTGCGACCGTACCGGCCGGCCCGGCTCCGCCATTCCCTGCACTCGATGATACGCAACGAAGGCCGAAGCTACCGGAACGTGCAGGCGGGCGGATAGCGGTACGGATCAGGAACGAAAGGGCGCGACCGCTACTTTTCCTCTTCCATCGTCACCGCGACATCCGCCTTGGCCGACAGCCGGACCTTGTTGCCCTCGATGTCCGCGACGAGGCCCTTGTCGATGAAGTGATGATGCCCCTTGTGGCTGCCCTCGCCGCTGTCCTTCTTGGTCAGCTTGATGCGATTGCCTTCGACCTTGTCAACGGTGCCGATATGGACGCCGTCGGCGCCGATGACTTCCATGTGCTCTGCGATGTTCTGCATGGTGGGCTCCTTGTTGGACCCAGCCCAACGCGTGGGGCGCACGTTCGTTCTCTCTCGCGAGAATGACAATGCCGTGTGCCCCGCTGGTCAGATCAGCGGCGCCTGCGAGGAAGCATGGTGATTGACGATCTTCCAGTCGCCATCCTCGCGCACGATGACCCAGCTCATCTTGACCGAGAAATCGGGGCTTTCGCCGGCGAGATCGAACGAGATGGTTGCGGCCATATTGATGAGATCAGGAGCTGCCTGCGCCGCATACACCTCGGAGAAGACCGCGCTCGGCTTGCGCCAGCGCGGCAGGCCGTTGAAATAGTCTGCGACGCCATCCCTGCCCCGATAGAGCTTTGGGTTGGAGCCGAAGAAGAAGGCGTTCTTCGAATACAGAGACGAGAGTGCCGCGGCGTCGAGCGTTGCGAAGCCGGCGCTCCATTTGGCGATGATGGCGGAAACGACGGCGTCGGCTTCGCTGGTCATGGTCGTCCTCAGCCCTTGGCGACTTCCTTCGCGAACGTGTCGCGCAGACCGATGGTGCGCGAAAACACCGGCTTGCCCGGCGTCGAGTCCTTGTCGCGCACGAAATAGCCTTGGCGCTCGAACTGCATTACCTCGGTCGAATTGCCTTCCGCGACCGATGCCTCGACGCGCGCATCAGCGAGAATTTCGAGCGACTGCGGATTGAGGTCGGCCGCGAAATTCGAGGCGTCCGGGCTCGGGTTGGCAAACAGCTGGTTGTAGATGCGGATTTCCGCGGGCACGGATGTCGCCGCCGACAGCCAGTGCATGGTGGCCTTGACCTTGCGGCCATCGGGCGCGTTACCGCCTTTGGTCGCGGGATCGTAGGTGCAGCGCAGCTCCACCACCTCGCCGGCATCGTTCTTGATCACGCCGGTGCATTTGACGAAATAGGCGTAGCGCAGCCGCACCTCGTTGCCTGGCGACAGACGGAAGAACTTCTTCGGCGGGTTCTCCATGAAGTCGTCCTGCTCGATGTAGAGCTCACGGCCGAACGTGACCTTCCGGGTGCCGGCAGAGGGATCGTCCGGATGGTTGATCGCCTCGAGCTCCTCGGTCTGCCCTTCCGGATAATTCTCGATCACGACTTTTAGCGGCTTCAGCACCGCCATCCGCCGCTGTGACGTCCGGTTCAGCTCCTCGCGAATGCAGAACTCGAGCATGCCGACGTCGACGACGCTGTTGGCTTTCGCCACGCCAATGCGCTTGACGAATTCGCGAAGGGCGGCCGGCGGCACGCCGCGGCGGCGCATGCCCGCCATCGTCGGCATGCGCGGATCGTCCCAGCCCGCGACATGGCCCTCGCGGACGAGCTGGGTCAGCACGCGCTTGGACAGCAGCGTGTAGGTCAGGTTCAGCCGCGCGAATTCGTACTGGTGCGGCTTCGATGGCACCGGCAGCTTCTCGATGAACCAGTCGTAGAGCGGCCGGTGGTCCTCGAATTCCAGGGTGCAGATCGAGTGCGTGATACCCTCGATCGCGTCCGACTGGCCGTGCGCATAGTCGTAGCTCGGATAGATGCTCCACTTGGTCCCGGTGCGCGGATGGTGCGCATGCAGGATGCGGTACAGCACGGGGTCGCGCAGATTGATGTTGCCCGCACCCATGTCGATCTTGGCCCGCAGCACGCGCGCCCCATTCGGGAATTCGCCCGCCTTCATGCGGCGGAACAGGTCGAGGTTTTCATCCACGGTGCGATCGCGAAAGGGCGAGTTCTTGCCGGGCTCGGTCAGCGTGCCGCGCGCAAGACGGATCTCCTCCTGGGTCTGGTCGTCGACATAGGCGAGCCCGTCTCGGATCAGCTGCTCCGCCCATTCATAGAGGCGGTCGAAATAGTCCGAGGCGAAGAACAGGTTCTTGCCCCAGTCGAAGCCGAGCCAGCGCACGTCTGCCTGGATGGAATCGATATATTCCTGCTCTTCCTTGACCGGGTTGGTGTCGTCGAAGCGCAGATGGCAGCGGCCCGGAAACTCCTGGGCGATGCCGAAATTGAGCGCGATCGACTTGGCGTGGCCGATATGGAGATAGCCGTTCGGCTCCGGCGGGAACCGGGTCACGATCTCCTTGTATTTGGCCTGATCGAGGTCCGCCTGGATGATGTCACGAATGAAATCGCGCCCAACCTCGTTCGCCACCGGTTCTGTCATTACGAAAATCCTGTAGGGAAATCAGCGGCCCTTCTGCCAAATTCGAGCCCCTAGGCCAAGCCCCATGCCCACCGTCCGGTCAAACTTCGGCGATTCTGGCACGCACGCGCTCGATGAAGGCAGCCCGGGATGCCAAGGTGGAGCGATCCATATCGTAGTGCGCCAAATAGAACGACCGAACGCCGGATCCACACATCGGTTTCAGTGCCCTAAGCAACACCTTGCGGCCGGGGTCTTGCATGACGATCTGGCTCAACCACCACGGTGAGCCGTAGCTCGTCACAACGCCGAACAGGCGGATGTTGGTCAGCAGCGGCTTGATGCGCCCACCCTTCAGATCGTGGGCGAACGCCGTACCCGGCGCCCAGACCCGGTCGAAATAGCCCTTGAGCATGGCAGGCATCGAAAACCACCAATGCGGAAAGCAGAAGATAATGCCGTCGACGCGCCGTACGTGCTCGATGAGGCTCGCCACCGCGTCCTCTGCATAGGGGCCGTGATAGTAGCTGCGCCGCTCCGCCTCGGTCATCTCCGGGGAAAACCCCTCGCGGTAAAGGTCAGTCGCGATCACTTCGTGTCGAGTTTTCAGCGTCTCGACGATGGTATGGAACAGTGCATGGTTGTAACTGTCCGCGAGCGGATGGCTATGAACGACCTGGATTAGCATTGGCACAATCTCCCGCGCCTATGATACACGGTCGCCAATCAGCCACCTCCCTTATCCCGCGCGGTCAATGAACACCTCTCCCGTCGTCACCCGCTTTGCTCCCTCGCCGACCGGCTTCCTCCATATCGGGGGCGCGCGCACGGCCCTGTTCAACTGGCTCTATGCGAAGAAGCACGGCGGCAAGATGCTGCTCCGGATCGAGGATACCGACCGGGAGCGCTCCACCGAGGCGGCGATCGGCGCCATCCTCGACGGCCTGAAATGGCTGGAGCTCGGCTGGGATGGCGATGTCATCTACCAGTTCAGCCGCGCCGCCCGCCACCGCGAAGTCGCCGAGCAGCTGCTCGCCGAGGGCAAGGCCTATCGCTGCTACGCCACCGCCGAGGAGCTCACCGCGATGCGCGAGAAGGCGCGCGCAGAGGGGCGCACCCGCCTCTATGACGGCCTGTGGCGCGACCGCGATCCGGCGACGGCCCCAACCGACGTGAAGCCGACCATCCGGCTCCGCGCGCCCCAGACCGGCGAAACCGTGATCGAAGACCAGGTCCAGGGTCGCGTGGTCTGGCAGAACGAAAACCTCGACGATCTCGTCCTGCTGCGCGGCGATGGCAACCCGACCTACATGCTCGCAGTGGTGGTCGACGACCACGACATGGGCGTCACCCATGTCATCCGCGGCGACGACCATTTGATCAACGCGGCCCGCCAAAAGCAGATCTACGACGCGATGGGCTGGACGCTGCCGAGCATGTCTCACATCCCCCTGATCCATGGCCCGGACGGTTCAAAGCTCTCCAAGAGGCACGGCGCGCTCGGCGTCGATGCCTACCGCGCCATGGGATACCTCCCGGCCGCGCTCCGCAACTATCTCGTCCGGCTCGGCTGGAGCCATGGCGACCAGGAAATCTTCTCGACCGAGGAGATGATCGCAGCCTTCGACCTCGCCAGCGTCGGCCGCGCAGCAGCGCGCTTCGGTTTCGCCAAGCTGGAAAACCTCAACGGCCACTACATCCGCAATGCCGACGATCAATCACTCGTGAAGATGTTCGAGGACGTGCTCGACCACGTCGTGCCGAGCCGCGACGAGATTAAGGCCAAGTTAAACGACGCCACGCGCGCGCAGCTCCTGAAGGCCATGCCGGCCCTGAAGGAGCGCGCCAAGACGCTGATCGAGCTGATCGACAGCGCCTATTTCATCTTCGCCGACCGGCCGCTGGAGCTTGATCCAAAGGCGGCAGCGCTGCTGACCCCTGAGAACCGCAAGCTGATCGGCCAGCTTCATTCCGCGCTGGAGAAAGTCGAGACGTGGAGCGCGGCCAATGCGGAAGCCGCCCTGCGCGCCTATGCCGAGGAAAATAGTCTCAAGCTCGGCGCGGTCGCCCAGCCGCTGCGGGCGGCGCTGACCGGACGGACGACGTCGCCCGGCATATTCGAGGTCTTGGACGTCCTGGGACGCCAGGAAAGCCTGGGCCGGCTTAAAGATCAGGCCAAGGACTAGGCCAAGAATCGGGGCCAAGAACCAGGCTACGACGTAAGTCGACCATGCGTGGCGCCATCTTGCAGCGCACACAGCAATAATATACCCATCTCACCCGTACCTTCTGGAACATCCGGCCTGCCCCGCGATATCTCGTCGGGGCCTCCGGGTCCGGCCCGTTTCACCATACATCGGGGACCTCTGATGGACGCAAAACCAAGCAATAAGACCGCCACACTGACGGTCGGAAACAAGAATTTCGATCTTCCGATCCACAGCGGCAGCGTCGGGCCCGACGTCATCGATATCGGCAAGCTCTACGGCCAGTCCGGCCTGTTCACCTACGATCCCGGCTTCACCTCGACAGCGAGCTGCCAGTCCAAGATCACCTATATCGACGGTGACGCGGGCGTGCTGGAATACCGCGGCTATCCGATCGAGCAGCTCGCCGAGAACGGCGACTTCCTCGAGACCTGCTATCTGCTGCTGTTCGGGGAGCTTCCCACCGCCGCGCAGAAGAAGGATTTCGACGATCGCGTGATCCATCACACGATGGTGCACGAGCAGATGGCCCGCTTCTTCCAAGGCTTCCGCCGCGACGCCCATCCGATGGCGATCATGGTGGCGGCTGTCGGCGCGCTCGCCGCGTTCTATCACGACTCAACCGACATCAACGATCCGAAGCAACGCATGATCGCCTCCATGCGCATGATCGCCAAGATCCCGACGCTGGCTGCGATGGCCTACAAGTACACAGTCGGCCAGCCCTTCGTGTATCCGAAAAACTCGCTGAAGTTCGCCGAGAACTTCCTGCACATGTGCTTCGCCGTGCCGTGCGAGGAGTACAAGATCAACCCGGTGCTGGCTGACGCGCTGGACAAAATCTTCATCCTGCACGCCGACCACGAGCAGAACGCCTCGACCTCGACGGTGCGTATCGCCGGCTCCTCCGGCGCCAACCCGTTCGCCTGCATCGCCGCCGGCATCGCCTGCCTGTGGGGCCCGGCGCATGGCGGCGCCAACGAAGCAGCGCTGGCAATGCTCGCCGAGATCGGCTCGGTCGACAAGATCCCCGAATTCATCGCCAAGGTGAAGGACAAGAATTCTGAAGTCCGCCTGATGGGCTTCGGTCACCGCGTCTACAAGAACTACGATCCGCGCGCCAAGATCATGCAGAAGATGTGTCACGCCGTGCTCAAGGAGACCGGCCATGGCGACGATCCGATGCTGAAGGTGGCGCTCGAGCTCGAGAAGATCGCGCTCAGCGACCAGTACTTCATCGACCGCAAGCTCTACCCGAACGTCGACTTCTATTCGGGCATCACGCTGAAGGCGATGGGCTTCCCGGTCTCGATGTTCACCGTGCTGTTCGCGGTCGCCCGCACCGTCGGCTGGATCAGCCAGTGGAGCGAGATGATCGAGGATCCGCAGCAGAAGATCGGCCGTCCGCGCCAGCTCTACACCGGTGTCACCAAGCGCGACTACGTCGCGATCAACAACCGCAAGTAAGGTCGAGCCCATCACGGCTTTCGAAGCGGCGCCATCTCCGGATGGCGCCGTTTTTGTTTTGCGCCGACACAATCTTGCTGCCGCGCACAACAACAAGTCGGCGCAATGCGTCGGCGATCGCTTGACAGCCGAAATGCTCCGCGCGCATTCTTACACTAAGTAAGAATGACGACAGGGATGGAAATGCCGGAGCAGCCGAGAAGTCGGCGGCAGACGCGTGCTGCCATTTTGACTCATCTGCTTCAGTCAGGCGGGTCGTTTCGCCCGCCGCTGGCCAAGGCCGTGCGCCTGTCGGAAGCGAGCCTGTCGCGCATCCTGTTCGACCTGAGGGCCGAGGGCCTGATTGAGGAAGTGCGGCGCCCTGCCCCTTATGTCGGTGGCCCGACCGGCCTCGTGTCGCTCGATAAAGCGGTGGCGCTCGCGGCGTTTGAGCTGACCACCCAGCGGCTCAGCGTCGGCGTCGGGGGCCTGTCGGATGAGCTGCGCTATACCGGGCAAGTGCCGCTGCCGAAGACGCCGACCGTCGCGGCCGTAGGCCAGGCGTTTCGCGAGGCGATGACATTGCTGCGCGAGTGGACGCGGCGCCGACGCATCCCCCTCGCACAGATCGGTGTCTCCATTCCGGGTCTCAGCCGGCTGGGCGCGCCAAGCAATCCGATCATTCCCTGCGACATCGGGCGTATCAACGAGATGTTCGGCGAGGCGTTTGCCGGGGTGCCGGTCGAGTTCACCAATTCGGTCGTCGCGCACGCCATCTTTCACCGCTGCCGCACGGAGAATTATCCCTTCAGCGGCGCACATCTCTTCGTCTTCGTCGGCCAGGGCGTTGCGGGCACCTGGATGGATGATCCGGTCGAGGACGATGCCCTCCAGCCGGTCGAGCTCGGCCACATGGTGTTCGAAGCCGACGGACCAATTTGCCGCTGTGGTCATCATGGCTGCGTCGAGGCCTATACGTCGCTTCCCGCCCTGGCCGAGCTTCTTGGCGTCGCGGAAGCCGAGTTGCTTCAACTCGGCAGCGAATGGGTGACTGCGATACCGCTCTCGTCGCGCGTGCGGCAGGAATTGCGCCAGCGGCTGTTCCGGCTTGGACTTGCGATCGGCAACACGCTGAACGTGAAGCCATGCAAGGGCGTCGCGATCAGCGGCTGGCCGTCGCTCCTCGCCGAGGACGATCGCAACGCGCTCGTCGAGGGGATCGACGCCTGTCTGTTGGGCGGCCGCAATCACGCGCAAGTGTCGCTCGCTTTCGTACCGCCGTCGAATGGCAACGATCCGCGAGCGGCGCTGGCATTCGCGGCTTTCTGTCTCGCTTGCCGCGGCGGCATGCCGGCCGCATCGATCGAGGCCGCCTGAGATATCTGATGCCGCGCTGCTCTCGCGCGAAAGAGTTCACACCGGGAGGAACTTGCCATGCCGATCACGACAACAAGGCGCCAACTGCTCGCCGGATCCGCTGCTGCCCTTGCGCTGCCGGCCTTTGCCCGCGCGCAAGGCGCGATCAAGCCGCGTCTGACTGCGATCTCGCAATGGTCCGCAGGCAGCGATGGGGCCGCCATCACGGCGCTCGGCAAGAAGTTCGAAGAGAAAGGCGGGGTTTGGCAGCACTCGCCCGTCCCCGGCTTCACCACCGAGATGATGAACAAGCTGCGTGCCCAGATCATGGCCGGCGATCCACCGGCCTGCTCGCAGCTCAAAGGCCCCGAGATTGCGGCCTGGTCGAAGATTGCCCCAACCGTCGATCTCGATGCCGTCGTCGCTGCCGCCGGCTACGAAAAGGTTGTCGCGCCTGACCTTGCAAAATTGCACAAACCGGGAGGCAAGTGGATTGCACTGCCGTTGCAGATCTACAGCACCAACATGCTGTTTCTTTCCAAACGCGCGATGGACAAGGCCAAGGCTGACAAGGTCCCCGTCACATGGGCTGAGTTCAACGACCTCGCTGAGAAGATGAAAGCAGGCGGAGTCCCCTATCCCATCGCCAACGGTGGCACCCGCCCGGACGACGGCCAGAAATTCGAGGCCGCTTTGGCAGGCATCAGTCCCGCCGCATACCGCGCAGCCATCATGAATCTCGACAAGAAGGCCCTGGAGGGCCCCGAGATAAAGGATGCCTTCGTACAGGTGCGCAAGATTGCCGACTGGATGGACCCCAACGTCGGCGCCCAGCACTTTTCGACCAACCTGAAGCGCTTTGTCGAGGGCGACATGGGCATGATGATCATGGGCGGGTGGGCGCAGGGCGTCTTGCGCAACGCCGGCTTTAAGTTCGAGGACTTCATGATCGCTCCGGGCCCGAGCGACAACAGCAAGCCGGTCTTCCTGTTGAATGCCGATGCCTTCATATTCTGGCAGCGCAAGGAGGCAGATCTGCAGGCCGGCCAGACGCTGATGGCCCAGCTCGTGATGGATCCAGCGATCCAGACCATGTATTCGCAGATCACGGGATCGATCCCCGTGCGCACCGATGTCGATCTGTCGGGCGAGGGCTGGTCGGACGGTCAACGGCGGACCGCGGCAGCCCTGAAAGACGCGATCGCCAGCAATCAGGCCGTCCTCAGTCTTGCGCACAACATGGCGCAGGAAAACGGGATGACCGCAGCGATGATCGACGTGATCACGGAGTACGTGAAGAACAAGACGATCAAGCCTGAGCAAGCGGCCATACGCCTCGCCGAGGCCGTCGAGAGCTCACGTTGACGATCGCCGTCTCGACAACACCGGGCCGGCCGGCGGCCTCTGACTGGGTACGCCGGCTGCCCGAATATTTGACGATCTGGGTGCCGCTGCTGATGTCCGCCGCGCACCTCATTGCGTTTACGCTGTGGACGATCTGGATATCGTTCACACCGTCCACTCTGGTCCCGGTCTCGGGCTGGGTCGGTTTGCGCAACTATTCTGCGGTTGCAGCATCGCGGAACTGGCAGATTGCCTTGGACAATCTGCTGCTGTTTGGCAGCGCCTTCGTGTTGCTGAGCCTGGCGTCCGGCCTCATCCTTGCGATCCTGCTCGACCAGCGTATTCGCGGCGAGAACCTGCTGCGGTCGATCTTCCTCTATCCTCTGGCGGTGTCATTCGTGGTCACCGGCACGGTCTGGAGTTGGTTGCTCAATCCCGGCCTCGGGATCCAGAAGCTGGTTCGCGACCTAGGCTGGATCTCGTTCCGGTTCGACTGGCTGATCGACCGCGACATGGCCATCTGGACCATTGTCATCGCCGCGATCTGGCAATCTTCCGGTTTTGCCATGGCGCTGTTCCTGGCCGGCCTCCGCTCCGTCGACGCCGACCTGATCAAGGCCGCGCAAATCGACGGCGCCGGACCGATCCGAATGTACCGGCGCGTCATCCTGCCGACCCTTTGGCCGATGACCATCACCGTCATCGTCATCCAGCTGCAGTTCGCGATTTCGACCTTCGACCTCGTCCGCGCACTCACCAACGGCGGTCCCGGGATCGCCACCCAGCTGCCGGCCCTCGTCGTCTACGACCTCATGTTCCAGCGCAGCCTGCTCGGACGGGGAGCGGCGGCGGCAGTGCTCATGTTGCTCATTCTTCTTGCGGTCTTGCTGCCCTATGCAGCGTGGCGTTACGTCCAGCGGCGGCGGGCGATCCATGCGTGAGCGAACCTTCGCGCCAGGCCGGATCCTGATCTATCTCGTCGTCTCGCTGGTCGCTGCGGCGTGGCTCGCGCCATTGGCCGTCGTCGTGCTGAACTCGCTCCGTAGCAACGAGGAGATCGCGCAGGCCTCGATGATCGGCTGGCCGAAACAATGGGCATGGAGCAATTACGCCACCGCCTGGAGCGGTTTCTGCGTCGCCGAGACCTGCGCCGGCATCCGGCCGTACATGCTGAACTCCGCGCTGGTCACGATTCCCGCGACGATTTTCTCGACCCTGCTCGGTGCTGTCGCCGGTTACGCCATTTCGCTCTGGCGCTTTCGCGGCGATAGCTGGATCTACGGCATCGTGACTCTCGGCCTCTTCCTTCCCCAGCAGATGCGCCTGCTTCCCTGGACCATCGTGTTGCGCGATACGGGCCTGATGAACACACTCACGGGCCTGGTCGTGATCCACACGATCCAGGGACTCTCCTTTACCGTCTTGTTCTGCCGAAACTACTACACTGCGATCCCGCCGGATTTGATAAGAGCTGCGCGCATCGATGGCGCAGGGTTCTTTCGTATTTTCTGGCGCATCATCCTGCCGCTCTCGCCGCCTATTCTGGTCGTCACCGTGATCTGGCAGTTCACGCATATCTGGAACGAGTTTCTCTACGGCGTGACATTCACGACCGGTCAGCAGCAGCCGGTCACCGCCGCGCTGATCGCGCTATCCGCCGCGGTCGCCGACATTCCGCAGCATGGCGTGCAAAGCGCGGCGGTGATGATCGCCGCCCTGCCGACCCTGCTGATCTATCTGATCGGCGGCAAGTATTTCGTGCGCGGCCTCACCGCCGGCGCCGTGAAATGATCGGATCGTCATGGCAGCCCTAAGCATTCGCGCCCTGTCCAAGCGTTACGCCAATCTGGAGGTGCTGAAGGGCATCGATCTCGACATCGAGAGCGGTGAATTCACCGTGCTCGTCGGCCCATCCGGCTGCGGCAAGTCTACGCTGCTCAACATCATCGCCGGGCTCGACCTCCCGAGCTCAGGCACCGTGGAAATCGGCGGACGTGTCGTCAACGACATTCCGCCGAAGGACCGCGACATCGCCATGGTGTTCCAGTCCTACGCGCTCTATCCGTCGATGACGGTGCGCCAGAACATCACCTTCGGCATGGAATGCCGCCACGTAGCGAAGGCGGAGCAGGAAAAGGCGCTGGCGAATGTGGCAAGGCTGCTCCAGATCGAGCCGCTACTCGGCCGCAAGCCGTCGCAGCTCTCCGGCGGCCAGCGCCAGCGTGTGGCGATGGGCCGGGCGCTGGTGCGCGATCCCCTGCTCTTCCTGTTCGACGAGCCGCTCTCCAACCTCGACGCCAAGCTGCGTGTCGAGATGCGAATGGAAATCAAGCGTCTGCACCAGCGCATCGGCGCCACCATCGTCTATGTCACCCACGACCAGATCGAGGCGATGACGATGGCGACGCGCATCGCCGTGATGCATCGAGGCGTGGTGCAGCAGTTTGCCGATCCGGACACCGTGTATCGCTATCCCGCCAATCTGTTCGTGGCCCGTTTCATGGGTTCGCCGCCGATGAACACGATGCCGGCACGGCTGGAGGCTGACGCCAGCGGGCCGGTGGTCGTGATCGGCGCGGGACGGCCGGACGAGGTCCGCCTCCGCCTTGGCCAATATGATGCGGCGGCCCCCTTTGTCGGCCGAGACGTGGTGGTCGGGATCAGGCCGGAATGCATCGCCGAGGGCAGCCGCGTATTTTCCGCCGATCCGCCCGTCGTCGTCAACGCGCCGGTGGAGATGGTCGAGCCGACGGGAGCCGAAACGATCGTGCTGCTGCGGCTTGGCGGCGAGCCTGCGCTGGCGCGCATCACGCCGGATATCCGCCCCACACCGGGCGCCGCCGCCCCGTTCGCGCTCGACACCCGCCGCATCTGCCTGTTCGACCCCGAGACGGAGCGACTGATCGCATGACAAGAACGAGCTATGCCGGTCTTAGGGATCGCGTGGTGTTGATCACCGGTGGCGCCAGCGGCATCGGTGCCGCCTTCGTGCGGTCGTTCGCGGCGCAAGGGGCTCGTGTCGCGTTCCTGGATCTCGATGAGGCAGCCGGCCGGGCGCTGGTCGCGGATGTAAAGGCCGCGGCTGGGACCGCGCCCTTGTTCGTGCCGTGCGATCTGCTCGACATCGACGCCTTGCGCGACGCTATGGCGCAGGTTCAGGGATCGCTTGGCGATGCCGCGGTTCTCGTCAACAACGCCGCTAACGATCAACGCCAGGTACTGGCCGAGGTAACCTCGGCCGAGTTCGACTGGATGATCGGCGTCAACCTCAAGCACGTCTTCTTTGCAGCGCAAGCGGTGGTGCCGCAGATGCAGGCGCGCGGCGGCGGTTCGATCATCAACATGTCGTCGATTGCCTGGATGCGCGGCGCGCCGGGGCTGCCGGTCTACGCCGCGGCGAAGGCCGCGATTGTCGGCTTCACCAACTCCCTGGCCCGGTCGCTCGGGCCCGACCGCATCCGCGTTAATGCGATAGCGCCGGGGATGGTGATCACGGAGCGTCAGCGCCGGCTGTGGTACCCGGACGACCAGGCGATCGCCGAGCTGCGCACGCGTCAGGCCATTCCCGACGCGGTGACGCCTGAGGACATCGCCAACATGGCGCTGTTCCTCGCCTCCGACGACAGCCAGCGCATCACGCGCCAATGTTTTCAGGTCGACGCTGGTCTCGGCTAGAGCGTGTACTGACACACCCGAGCTCCCTCATAGAGGTCCGCTCCGTATCCGATAGCAGTCGGGTTGGCGTATCTCACCTTGGGTCCGAGTTGGGCCACAGGAAGACTAATGCAAGACAACATGATGGCTTGAGCGGAAATCTGGCCTATACTCGCTAGAGCCGCCGAGTTGGCGACGTCGCGGCGGCCCCGGAAGGCTTTGCGCGTCAGGGATATGGGCCCAGACGAGTGGTGGAAGGCATTGGGGATTACCGCAAAACAGATGGTGGCTCGCCGCCCGCTCGCAAGCGGCGCAGACGTTCTTTTGACATTCGCAGTGGCACTCGCCTATTTTCTCACCGCGCGGCTGAGCCTTGCATTGCTGGACCCGGCCGATGGTGTTGCCCTATTCTGGCCAGCGGGGGGGGTGGCTTCGGGGATTTTGATCGCGCTTGGTCCTGCGGCACAGCTGCCTGTCGTGCTCGGAGTGGTCGCTGCAACGATTGCGGCTAACCTGCTAGGCGATCGCAACATCTGGAGTTCGTTGTTCTTTGCTGTCACGAACTCCGGTGAAGTCGTCATCATCGCGGGCCTGATCCACCGCTTTTGTGGATCTCCATTCGAGTTGAATGAACTGCGCAGCGTACTTGCGCTATTTGCCGCGACCGGTATTGCAGCGAGCCTTTCCGGCCTTGGTGGTACGGCAGTATTTGCGCTGTTTCACGGGTCGGCTGCGTCCCCGGCGGTGATCTGGCTTCACTGGGTTTCATCTGCCGCAACAGGGACGATTGCGGTGACGCCGCTCGCAATTGGCCTGGCGTCGCTAGCGCGCGCTCCCCCGCCGCGGGGGGAAGTTGCGGAGGGCGTTCTTGCGCTCGGCGTGGTGTCTCTCATATGCGCGCTGCTGGCTTTCTTGCGCAATGAGCCCTGGACTGCGGTGCTGGCGGTCAGCGCACTTTGTCCACTTCTGCTCTGGATCGCGGCTCGCCTTCGTTCAGCGTTCACGGCGATTGCCACGTTCTTATGCTCGACTACGGTCGTCTGGACGACAATCTTCACCATCGGCATTTTCGGGGACGCACGTCTGTCGATCGAAGATCGTGTGCTGACTGCTCAAGCTACCATTCTGGCGATCACATTAGGTGCTCTTGTTCTTGCTGCCCTGTTTAGCGAGCGGAGGCTTCACCATCACGCCATTCTGGAAAGGGAGTCCCGATTGCAGGGCGCTTTAGAAGCGGCAGAATTAGCCGATCGCGCCAAATCGAGCTTTCTTGCTGCGGCAAGCCATGACATGCGCCAGCCATTGCAGACCCTGAAGCTTCTGCAGGCAGCGCTTGAATCGCTCCATTCAAGCGGTGAAGCGCACGATCTTGTCGCTGACATTCGGAAATCGCTGGATACCATGACCAGCATCCTCTCCAGCCTGCTCGATGTGAACAAGCTGGAATCCGGAAAACTGCGTCCATCCGTGAGTGAGTTTTCTCTAGTTGAAATTTTCGAGCCGCTCGCTAGAGACTTCGCCGCGTCTGTGCAGGAAAGAGGACTCCGACTGCGCGTTGCACGTTCCGGGCTCATCGTCCGCAGCGACAGCCGAATGCTTGCGGAGATGATCCGCAACCTCTTATCAAATGCAGTCCGATACACTGACCGGGGACAAATTTTGCTTGGATGCCGACGAGTCGGTGACAAGGTTCGCATCGAAGTGTGGGACAGCGGAATCGGTATCACCGAAGATCAACTTCCGCACATATTCGATGAGTACTACCAGGGGACTGATGGCGCGGAACGGGGCGGATTTGGGCTGGGCCTCGCGATCGTAAGGCGGCTTGGAGAAATGCTGGATCACAAGGTCGAGGTGCGTTCTATCGCAGGGAGGGGCACACGGTTTTTCATCGAGGTTCCGCGCGCTCGATCCGGCGCCAATGCGCCAGAAGCGGCGTCGCTGGTGCCCCCTTGCAGTGGTGCCTTCCTGGGCAGCGTTCTCGCGATAGAGGACGAGGCGTCCCTGCGATCGGCGCTGCAGAGATCGTTGAAGGCAAGAGGGATTGACGCCACCGTTATCGCAACGGCGAGCGAAGCCTTGACCCTGATCAAAGAGCAGGGTCTGCGCCCGGATGTACTGCTGTGTGACTACAACCTTCGTGGCTCATCGGATGGCATCGAGACCATTAAGAGCCTGCGTGTCGCCCTTGGCTTGAACCTACCGGCCGTCGTGATGACGGGCGACATCAGGTCGCAAACGATGAAATTGATCTCCGCGCAAGGTCTCACTGTCCTGATCAAGCCCTTCTCGGCCGACGAACTGCTGGACGCTCTGAGAGGCCAGGAGAAGCTATTAACCACTGCGAGGACATCATCCCATTCAGTTGCTGGGCTACCGCAGCGCCATTGATATTAAGAATTTGGATATCCGCGATGTCCGTTCAGGGGCACGAGTCCTCGACCGGCTGCGCGAGGCAGGTCAGCCCTGGCGCCACAAGGAGACACCGACCTCAATTCTTATGTGGCTTCAAGCTCGGATTAACGCCTCTTTGCCAAATCGGATAGCGAGGGTTTGAATGCTGGAATGGCTGGATCCAAGCGGACTAGGGCCGCTTGTGAGTACACGTCCTAGCTAGCCCGCCTGCCCTTTCGCATCGTCGCCAGCACGATGTCGGCGGCGAGCACGCTCGGCGATTTGTTGCCGGTCGACATGATCGTATCGAGCTGGGCGAACGCTTCCACCTGCTGCCGGCGCAGTGGTGAATCGGTCAGAAGCTCCGAGAGCGCGGGCGCCAGCTTCTCCGGCGTGCAGTCTTCCTGCAGGAACTCCGGGATGACATCCTTGCCGATCACGAGATTGGCGAGGATCACCGAAGAGACGCGGATCGCGCGGCGCAGGATGAAGGCTTCGATCGCACCGACGCGATAGGCCGTCACCATCGGGATGCCCGATAGCGCGAGCTCCAGCGTCACCGTGCCGGATTTTGCCAGGGCCGCGCGCGCGATGCGGAAGGCGGCGCGCTTCTCGTTCTCGCCGACCACGATCTGAGGCTTGACCGGCCAGTTCGCGATGCCTTCGCGAATACTGGCTTCGAGATGCGGCATGGTCGGCAGCATCAGTTCGAACGCGCGGCCGTCCGTCTGCAATCGGCCGAGCGTCGCGCCGAACACGTCGAGATGGTGCCTGATCTCGCTGCGGCGGCTGCCGGGCAATACCAGCAACACCGGCGGCTCGCCGCCGCGACGCGCCTGCTCGTCGGCGTTCGGCCGCAACGAGGGCAATTGCTCGATCAGGGGATGGCCGACATAGCTGCATGGCGGACCGCCGAGCTTGCGATATTCCTCCGGCTCGAACGGCAACAGGCCGAGCACATGGTCGACATAGCCGAGCATGGTCCGCGCCCGCCCCGGCCGCCAGGCCCAGAGCTGCGGCGAGACGTAGTCGACGATCGGGATCGCCGGATTGCGCGCCCGCACGCGGCGGGCGACACGGTGGGTGAAGTCGGGGCTGTCGATGATGACGAGCGCGTCCGGCGCGGCTTCGGTCACGGCCTCCGCGGTCTCGCGGATCAGCCGCAGGATCTTCGGCAGTTGCTGCACGACCGCGGCGAAGCCCACGATCGAGAGCTGCTCGATCGGAAACAGCGTCTCCAGCCCCTGGCGCGCCATGGTGTGGCCGCCGACGCCCACGAACTGCACGCCGTCGCCGAGGCGCTGGCGCAGCACCTTCATCAAGGCGCTGCCGAGCCGGTCGCCGGATTCCTCCGTGGCGATCAGGAAGATCTTGCGCTTGGGATCGCGGCCTTGCATCACGCCGGCAGGCCGATGACGAAGAGATATTTGGCGTCGGCGAGCGCGATCATTGCCTGCGGCTCGGCGGCGATGGTGTTGCCCGCGACGACGGCAATGCCTGCGAGCCCTGCGGCGGCGACACCCTCGAGAGTGCGCGGGCCGATCGTCGGCAGGTCGAAGCGCAGATCCTGCCCGCTCTTTGGGACCTTCACCAGCACGCCCCGCCCGGTGGCGGCGCGGATGCGGCCCTCTTCGCGCAGCCGTGCCACCCGCGCGAGCAGCGCATCGGTGCCCTCGATGTCCTCGACCGCCACCACATGGCCGTCGATCACGACCGCAGCCTGGCCGATGTCGAACGGACCGAGCGCGGTCAGCACCGCGCGTCCGCGCTCGATGTCGGTCTTGCCGGTGTCGCTCGGCCAGGCGCGGCTGATGCAGCCCTCGGGCATCAAGAGCTCGGGCGCGACATCCTTGATGCCGACCATGCGAAAGCCGCCCTGCTCGAGAATGCGTCCGACGCCGGACAACAAATGATCGTCGCCGCCGCGGAAGGCGCGGATGACATTGCCGAGCAGCCGGAGCGTCGTGAAGTCGACCCGGACCTCGGAGAGCGAAGGCCGTACCAGCGTGCCGATGAAGATCAGGTCGCGGCAGCCCTCCTCGCGAAACAGCCGCATGGCACGGCCGAGCTGGCCGACCGAGATCCAGCGATGGCGGAAGTTTTCCACCCGTGCCGGATCACAGGCGCCCCGAAGGGGAAACAACACCGGCGTGATGCCGCGGGCGGCGAGCGATTCGGCAACCGCGAACGGCATCGCGCCGCCGCCAGCGACCACGCCGACCGGCGATGAAATCTCCGAAGCCGCCGATGTCATGCCCGGGGCCATCCCATCATCACTTCGCGATGGCGGGAAGACAGAGCGGGCGCTTGCCCTTGCCGATGAAGTCGAGGATTTCGGCGATCGCCGGATCTTCACCGGCGAGCGGCCGCGCCGCCTCCAGGCGTTCGGCAAAGGTCGCGGGACCATGGAAAAGTTTCTGGTAGAACGCGCGTACGGTCGCAAGCCGCTGCTTGGTGAACTTGCGCCGCTTCATGCCGATCAGGTTGAGGCTCTCAAGCACCGCATATTGGCCGTTGACCAGCCCGTACGGGATGACGTCGTCGCGCACGCCGCAGACACCGCCAACCATCACATAGGGGCCGATGCGGGTGAACTGATGCACTGCGGACAGGCCGCCGATATAGACGGCGTCACCGATCTCGCAATGGCCGCCAAGCGTCGCCGAGGTTGCGAAGATCACGTTGTTGCCGACCATGCAGTCATGCCCGACATGACTGTTGTTCATGAAATAGCAGTCGTTGCCGACGCGCGTCAGGCCACCGCCCTTGATGGTGCCGACATTCATGGTCGCGCCTTCGCGGATGGTGCAGCCCGAGCCGACCTCAAGCTTCGTAGGCTCGCCCTTGTAGCTGAGATCCTGGGGCGCCCCGCCCAGCACCGCGAACGGCGAGATCACGCAGCCATCTCCGATCGAGGTGTGGCCGATGACGGTGACCTGTCCGATCAGCTTGCAGTTGCTGCCGATCACGACATGCGCACCGATGATGCAATAGGGTCCGATCTCGGTGCCCTCGCCGATCACGGCGCCGTCCGCGATCCGTGCGGTGGGATCAATCTTACTCATCAAGCAATCTGACTCATCAAGAAGGTCTGATTAGGTGTTGAAGTCGCTCGGTTTTCCGCTGGTTAGCGCGACTATGCCCGATCTGTCCAGTGACGTATGATCTCTCCGTGTTTCAGGTGCCGGATGAGGCAGCCTTCCCGGTTCGTCAACAAGTTCACGCGGAGCTTCAGGTATCGTGGTCAGGGCCCTGGCACTTCTATTCGCACAGCTCGCGGCCGCGCCGATCGTATCCGAGACGATCGAGACCGCCGAACACCGCCTCGTCGATCTCAAGACATACGAATGCCGCGACATTACCCGCAGCACAGTGCTTCAGCGGGTCTGTTACGACCGTGCGCAGCAGGCCCTCATCGTGGCTGTGGATGGCGTTTATGACGGCTATTGCGGCGTGCCGGTCGACACGGTCGAGCGCCTGCTGGGCGCACCGTCCATGGGAAAGTTCTTCAACCAGAACATCAAGCGCGAGGTCAGCGGCGGCCGGTACGCTTGTCCTGCACGCGAGCGTATCCAGAGAAGTTGATCCCGCTCAGTCGGTCAGCATGGCGCCGACGTCGGCCTCCGCAACCACCTGGCCATTGACCTTGGCGTCGCCGTGAAACCACCACATGGCTTTGCGGCGGCCGATCGAGCGCATGTGATATTCGATGGTATCGCCGGGCAGCACCGGCTTGCGGAACTTGCACTTGTCGATGGTCAGGAAATAGACCGCGCGCGGCTTGTCGGTGCCCTCGACCGATTTGATGCCGATCACACCGGCAGTCTGCGCCATCGCTTCGATCATCATGACGCCGGGGTAGACCGGGCGATCGGGAAAATGGCCCTGGAACGGCGGTTCGTTGAAGGTGACGTTCTTGATGCCGATGCCGCTGTAATCGGTGCGGATGTTGATCACGCGATCGATCAGCAGCATCGGAAAACGGTGCGGGAGCGTTTGCAGGATCATGTTGATGTCCACAAGCTCGAACCTGACCGGTGCTTCGTCCGTCACTCCCGTTCCTCCTGCTTCGGATCGGCCTTGCTGTCGCGCGCCAGGCGCTCGACCGCCAAAATTTCCTTGAACCACTGCCGGGTCGGCTTGGCAAAAAACCCGCCCCAGCGTCCGTTGGGAGGAACGTCGTCCTTGACGCCGCTCATGGCAGTGACCTGAGCTCCATCCCCGATCTTGACGTGATTGTTGATGCCCACCTTCGCTCCCAGCGCCACGTTGTCGCCGAGGGTGAGGCTGCCGGCAAGGCCGATCTGGGCTGCCAGCAGGCAGTGCCGGCCAATGGTCACATTGTGGCCGATCTGGACCTGATTGTCGATTTTGGTCCCCTCGCCGATCACGGTGTCGCGCAAGGACCCGCGATCAATGGTGGTGCCGGCGCCGACCTCCACGTTGTTCTGAATCAGCACGCGGCCGGTCTGGGGCACTTTCAGGTGGCCCTCGGGGCCGAAGAAGATGAAGCCGTAGCCGTCCTGGCCGATGGAGCAGCCGGGATGGATCAGCACATCGTTGCCGATCAGCGCGCACTGGATGGCGGTGCGTGCGCCGACATTGCAGTCCCGGCCGATCTTGACGCCCGGGCCGATCACGGCCCCCACACCGATCACCGTGCCACTGCCGATCTCCACGTCAGGACCGATCACGGCCAGGGGATCGACGATCACGCCGTCCTCAAGCCTGGCGGTGGGGTCGATGATGGCCGACGTCGCGATGCCGTCGTTGCCGGTCCAGGATTGCGGCCGGAGCGCGTCGCCGTGCCACTCCCGCGCGATCCTGACGAAGGCGCGGAACGGCTGTGGCGCCCGCAGCACGGCGACGTGCGCGGGCACCCGGGCCTCGAAGCGTGGGCTCACCAGGCAAGCACCGGCCTTGGTCGCCTTGAGCTCATCGGCATATTTGAGATTGTCGAAGAACGTCAGGTGCATCGGGCCGGCTTCGTCGAGCGAAGCAAGACCCCTGATGATTTGGCCGCCCCTGGCGGGATCGACCAGCTCCGCCTTGGTCAGCGTGGCTATGTCGGCCAGCGCTGAGGCGGGCGGCTGTGTGAAGAAGGTCGGCTGCGCCATTCCACCCCGTCGCGGTCCGGCTTCGGCATGAAGCGGCCAAGCCGCATCATGCCTCATCTCCTGGATTGGCACGATCCCTTTCGGAAACGGGATCCCGTGGTCCGGATCGTGCCGTGCTGTTCGAATTAGAAAGAGGTGCCGCCGCCGAACCGGAACTCCTGCGTACGGTCGTACTTGCCCTTGGTCAGCGGCACGGCGTAGTCGAAGCGCAGCGGACCGAACGGCGAGGCCCAGATCAAGCCGACGCCGACCGACGACCGGACCGCATTGCCGTTGTCATACACCAGGCCGGTGCAGGTTCCAGCCGAAGCTGGATTGACGGTCGACGGCGTGCAGCTCGAGTTCTTGGTCGTGGTCATTTCGTTGGTCACCGACCATGTCGTCGGGCCCTGATAGTCGAACAGCCCGCCAGCGTCGGCGTAGACGGCGCCCTTCAGACCCACTTCCTTGGGCAGGAACCAGAACGGCATCTGCAATTCGAGCGAAGCACCCCAATATTTGGTGCCGCCAAGCGCGTCCTGCGTACCGAAGGGGTTCAAATCGCGCGGTCCGATGCCGTTCGGGGCAAAGCCGCGGACGAGGTTCGGGCCCATCTGGAAGTGATCGAGCATGCGCAGATCGCTGCCCATCTTGTTCAGCATGCCGCCCTGGATGCGAGCGAGGCCGACGATATCGGACACCAGCGGAGTGTAGTACTTCGCGTCCACCACAGTCTTCAGGTAGGAGACGTCGCCGCCGACACCGGCGAAGTCCTGCCGGAAATCGACCAGCAGACCGTCGGTGGGGTTCTTGTTATTGTCGAGCGTGTTGTAGGACAGCGAATAGCCGAGCGCCGAGGTCAGGGTCTTGCCGTTGGCAAGTTCCTTGCGCACCGGCAGCGAGGCTTCACCGTCGCTGTAGCAGCCGAGGCCGTTGGTGGAGCTCAGGTCGATGCCATTTGCATTGGCGAAGGCCGGGCTCGGATTGAAAGCCGCCGAACCCACATTGTTGTTACAGTTCGCCAGGTAGGACGGCAGCGTGATTTCCTGCCGGTAGATCGAGTAGCGCACCTGCAGCGACAGATCTTCACGCAGCGAGAATCCGAGCCGCGGCGAGAAGCCGAGCGTCTTGGTGCCGTAGGAGATGTAGCTGTTGGACTTCTGCTCACGCTGATAGAGGTCGAGACCCAGCGCGACCCGGTAATCGAGCAAATAGGGTTCGACGAACGACAGCGAGTAGCCGCGGGCATACTGGCCGTAGGTCACCGCCGCCTTGGCGAACAGGCCGCGGCCGAGCAAATTGCGTTCGGACACCGAGACTTCGGCCAGCGCGCCGTCGGTGGTGGAGTAACCACCCGAGACCGAGAAATCGCCGGTCGATTTCTCTTCCATGTCCACGAGCAGGATCACGCGGTCGCTCGACGAGCCGGGCTCCGTCGTGATCTTCACGCTCTTGAAATAGTCGAGGTTCTTCAAGCGGCGCTCGGCACGGTCGACCAGCGCGCGGTTGTAGGCATCACCCTCGGAGACGTCGAACTCGCGACGAATCACGTAGTCGCGCGTGCGGGTGTTGCCGCGCAAGTTGATGCGCTCGATATAGGTGCGCGGGCCCTCGTCGATGTTGAACACGACCGACACGGTGTGCGCCTCGAAGTTGCGGTCGCCGCCGGGACGGACCACGGCGAACGCATAACCGCGCCGCGAGGCTTCGATCTGCATCTCCTCGACCGATTTCTCGACCGATTCGACGTTGTAGAGGGAGCCGACATTGACGCGCGAATAGTTGCGCATCGAGGTGGGATCGAAGTTCGGAATGCTGGAGCGGAAGTCGATCGAGCCGACCCGGTATTGGGAGCCTTCCTCGATCTTGAAGGTAACGTTGAAGCCCTTCTTCTCCGGATCGTATTCGGTGAGCGCGGCCACGACCTGGACGTCGGCGAAACCGTTCTTGAGATAGAAGCGGCGGATCAGGTCGCGGTCGGCCTCGACGCGATCGGGATCGTAGATGTCGCTGCTGGCGAGGAAGCTCAGCAGGTTCGATTCGTGCGTCTTGATGACGTCGCGCAGGCGGTACGACGAGTACGCGTTGTTGCCGACGAACTCGATCGACTTGACGCCGGTCTTGGCGCCCTCCTCGACCGTGAAGACGAGATCGACGCGGTTGTTCGGCTGCTCGATGACTTCAGGCGTGACGCGGACGTCGTAGCGGCCGGAACGGCGATAGATTTCGGCGATTCGCAGCGTGTCGGACTGCACCATGGCGCGGGAGAAGGTGCCGCGCGCCTTGGACTGGACTTCACCAGTGAGCTGCTCGTCCTTGATCTTCTTGTTGCCCTCGAAGGCAATGCGGCCGATCACCGGGTTTTCCACCACGGAGACGACGATCTGGCCACCGGCACCGCGGTTGATCCTGACGTCCTGGAACAGGCCGGTCTCGATCAACGCCTTGAGGCCGTCGTCGATAGCGCCTTGATCGAGGCGACCGCCGGGACCCGGCTTGAAATAGGAGCGGATCGTCTCCACCTCGACCCTGCGATTTCCTTCAACGGAAATCGACTGCACGGTCTGAGCAAGCGCAGACGAAGACACAAAGGCAGCCCCAACCGGGGCAAGCACCGGCGCGCCGAACATGATCAGGGTTGCGAGCAAGCCCCCCCGGAGTCGCAGTCCAAACTTCATTGCGCAACGCGCCCTTATCATTCCGTACCAGACCCAACCCCGGTCTGGAGATTCCCCAAGTTCAAGCCGCTTGTAGACAATTTCACCGACGCCGCAAACGGTCGAGCGCGCCGTAATTTCATTTTCATTCCAAGACGTTGCCCAAGAGCAACGCCCGACAACGCCACAAAAAAGCCCCTATCAGGATGAGGCCATCCGGAGGATGTCGTTATAGGTCGCAAACACCATCAACATCAGCACCAAGCCGAGCCCGATTCGGAACCCCATCTCCTGAGTCCGCTCGGACAGGGGCCGACCACGGGCGACCTCCGCCGCATAGAACATAAGGTGACCGCCATCGAGCAGCGGGATCGGGAACAGATTCAACAGACCGATCGACACCGACAGCACCGCGCAGAGGTTGATCACGAACTGGAACCCGGCGCTGGCCGCCTGCCCCGACATCTTGGCAATGCCGAGCACGCCGCTGACCTCGTTCGGATTGCCGTTCCCCACGAACAACGAGCCCAGGAACTTGAAGGTGCTGGTGATGATGAACCAGACCTGTTCAACCCCGATCTTGAGCGCTTCGCCGACGCCGACCGGCGAAGTCGAGACCTCTCCGGCCTGAGACTTGTGCTCGATGCCGAGCACGCCGAGACGGTGGCTGTTGCCGAAGGGATCCTTGCGCTCGAGCAGCGCCGGCGTCGCGGTCAGCGACACGATGGTGCCGTCCCTCTTGACCTGGAAGGCAAGCGGCGAACCGGCATTCATCGCAACCATGCGCTGCATATCGGCAAAGCTTTCGATCGGCTTGCCATCGATCTGGACGACGACGTCGCCGATCTTGAAGCCGGCTGCCGCCGCAGCACCGTCGGCGACGACACCGTCGACGCGCGCGATCGTGCTCGGCTTGCCGTAATACAGCGCCATGCCGGCGAAGATCAGCGCGCCCAGGATGAAATTGGCGATCGGTCCGGCGGCAACGATGGCGGCGCGCGGGCCGACCTTCTTATGATGGAAGCTGCCGGCGCGCTCCTCGGCCGTCATGGCCGCAAGCTTCTCGGACGACGGCGTCGAAGCCTCGCTCTCGTCGCCGAAGAACTTGACGTAGCCGCCGAGCGGGATCGCCGAGATCTTCCACCGGGTGCCATGACGGTCGTTGAAGCCGACCAGCTCAGGTCCGAAACCGAGCGAAAAAGTTAACACGCGAACGCCTGCCCAGCGCGCGACCAGGAAATGGCCGAGCTCATGGAAGAACACGACGATAGTCAGGACGAACAGGAAGGGAACCGCGTAGCCGAGGAGCCCATGGCTCAACGTATTGAAACTATGGACGAAAAAGTCAATCATCGAATTCCCTCATCCAGCGCCGCAAGGCCCTGGCCCCGAACCATCTAGGATGCCTTTAAGGCAATTTGAGGCAATAGGGCGGCAGCCCTATTTCGCGCAACATGGTCAACAGCGATTGCATCGTCCGCTGACGTCAGCGGGGCCTGGTTCCCGCCACGAACCCAGTCGTCCAGCGTCGCCTCAACCAGCCGGGCAATCGCGCCGAACCGGATCTTGCCCGCGATGAAGGCCGCGACCGCGACCTCGTTGGCGGCGTTGTAGACGGTGGTCGCCCCCTTCCCGGTCCGGAGCGAATCGAAGGCCAGGCGCAGGCCGGGGAAGCGCTCGAAATCCGGCGCCTCGAAGGTCAATTGGCCGATCTTGGCCAGATCGAGCTTGGCGGCGGGACCCTTGATGCGGTCGGGCCAGCCGAGGCAATGCGCGATCGGCGTGCGCATGTCGGGTGCGCCGAGCTGGGCCACGACCGAGCGATCGGAGAACTCGACCATGCCGTGGATGATTGACTGCGGATGAACGAGGACGTCGATCTCGTCGGGCGAGAGCGCGAACAGATAGGAAGCCTCGATCACCTCGAGCCCTTTGTTCATCATCGAGGCGGAATCGATCGTGATCTTCTGGCCCATGCTCCAGTTCGGATGCTTCAGGGCTTGCTCGAGTGTCGCCTGCTCGATGTCGGCAGGCTTCCAGGTCCGGAACGGGCCGCCGGAGGCCGTGATGATGACACGGACGAGCTCGTCGCGATTGCCCGAGGCGAGTGCCTGGAACAGCGCATTGTGCTCGGAATCCGCAGGCAGGATGCAGGCGCCCGCTTTCGCCGCGCGCTGCATAAAGAAATCGCCGGCGCAGACGAGACATTCCTTGTTCGCAAGCGCGACATGCGCGCCGCGGTCGACCGCCGCCAGTGCCGGCTTCAGCCCGGCCGCGCCACTCACGGCGGCCATCACCCAATCGGCCGGACGCGCGCCGGCCTCGATCACTGCGCTTTCACCGGCGCCGCATTCGGTGCCGGTGCCCGCGAGCGCGGCCTTGAGCTCGGCAAATTTTGAGGTGTCGGCGATCGCGACGAAGCGCGCCGAAAACTCCTTGGCGAGCTTTGCCAGCGCTTCGACATTGCTGTTCGCCGTCAGCGCCTCGACACGGTAGCGCTCGGGAGAGGCGCGCAGCAGATCCATCGTGCTGTCGCCGATCGAGCCGGTGGCGCCGAGAACCGTGACGCTGCGGACGGTCGATGCCGCAGCCTTGTTGTTACGCAATGGAACCGCGCTCATATGTTCACCAAACCATAAGACCGCTTCCGGCGCTATGCACACCATGGCGAAGGAAGCCGATAATCCATGCCACCAGGATGGCAGCGACAAAACCGTCCAGACGGTCCAATAGGCCGCCGTGGCCGGGAATTAAGTGACTGGAATCCTTGACATCGAAGCGCCGCTTGACCGCGGATTCGAACAGATCGCCGCAGGCCGACACGACCGACAGCACCGCGGCGACGAGCAGCAATGGAACTATCTTTCCAAGCCCGCAAGCGGCAAAGCCGGCCGCGACCAAAAGGCTTGCGGCAAAGCCGCCGAGCGCCCCTGCCCAGGTCTTCTTCGGGCTGACGCGCGGCCACAGCTTCGGTCCGCCAATGCCGCGGCCGGCGAAATAGCCGCCGATATCGGTCGCCCACACCACGAGCAGCACGAACATCAGCGCGGCGAAGCCGTTCACGAGATCCTTCCGCAGCAGGATCGAGGCCAGTAGCGCCGCCGACGCATAGGCGAATCCGGAGGCCGCCCAGACGAACTTGCCCCGCGCGATCACCGTCACGATCGCCCCGCCAATCAAGCCGGTGATGATTGCGGTCTTCAGCGCGCCGAAGGCAACGCACAAGCCCATCGTGGCGATGACGATCGTTCCCGCCCCGGTCAGCGCGGTCGAGCCTGCGCCCACCACCATCAGCCATTCCGCGAACAGTCCGATCGACACCAGGGTGACGAGAAGCGCCCACAGCCAGCCGCCGGCATAAGCGAGCGCAATGGCGAGCGGCGCCAGCACCAGCGCTGCGAGGATTCGCATCACGAGATTGCTCGGGGCAGGCTGAGAGCCGGCCGGTGCGGAGTCGGGTTCGCTCACGAGGCGGTTTTCGCGACCAGGCCGCCGAAACGGCGCTCGCGCCTGGCGAATTCGGCGATTGCGCCTTCCAGCGCCGCCTTGTCGAAATCGGGCCAGTGAATCGGCACGAAGACGAGCTCGCTATAGGCGGCCTGCCACATCAGGAAGTTCGACAGCCGCTGCTCGCCACTGGTGCGGATGATGAGATCGGGGTCGGGAATGTCGGGCGCGTCGAGATGCGCCCCCAATGTCTCGGCATCGATCGTGTCGGGATTGCGCCGGCCCTCGGCGACTTCGCGCGCGAGCTTCTGCGCCGCCTTCGCGATCTCGTGCCGCGAGCCGTAATTGAAGGCGACGACGAGCGTGAGGCGCGTGTTATCGCGCGTCAGCTCCTCCGCCTCGTTGAGAAGCGCGCAGATGTCGCCCTCCAGCCCCTCCCGCTCGCCGATGATACGTACCCTGACGCCGTCGCGATGCAGGCTCGCCAGATCATTGCGGATGAAGCGGCGCAACAGGCCGAACAGATCGCCGATCTCGCTCGCCGGGCGCGACCAGTTTTCCGAGCTGAAGGAGAAGATGGTGAGATAGCGGATGCCAAGCTCATGCGACGCGCGAACCACGCGGCGCAGGGCCTCCACGCCGCGGCGATGGCCTTCCGCCCGTGGCAAGCCGCGCGCGGCCGCCCAACGTCCGTTGCCATCCATGATGATGGCGACATGCGCAGGCGCATCGGACCGATCGGGTCCTTCCGTTGCGGGCGCGGCGGCGTTGGACATGAGGCTGCCTTAAAGCATGATCCGGAAGAGTGCGACGCGGTTTTCCGAAAAGATCATGCGCGAACAATAACCTAAAGCGCGATCCATCGCGTTTAGACGGTGAGGATTTCTTTTTCCTTGGCGGCCAGCAACTGGTCGATCTCGGAGATCGTGCCGTCGGTCGCCTTCTGCACCTCGTCGGCGTGACGCTTCTGATCGTCCTCGGACATCTCGTGATTCTTCTCGAGCTTCTTGAGAACGTCGAGACCGTCGCGGCGGACATGGCGCGCGGCGACTTTGGCGGCTTCCGCATATTTGTGCGCGACCTTGACGAGCTCCTTGCGACGCTCCTCGTTGAGCTCGGGGATGCGCAGGCGCAGCACCTGGCCTTCGGTCGCCGGCGACAGGCCGAGATTGGAATCGACGATCGCCTTTTCCACCGCCTTGACCATCGACTTGTCCCAGACCTGCACCGAGATCAGGCGCGGCTCCGGCACGCTGACGGTGGCGAGCTGGTTCAGCGGCATGTGGCTGCCATAGGCGTCGACCTGCACCGGATCGAGCATCGAGGCGGAGGCGCGACCGGTGCGCAGGCCGCCAAGTTCGTGCTTGAGCGACTGGATCGCCCCCTGCATGCGGCGCTTCACTTCGTTGAGATCGAAATTATCCGTGGCCATCACGTTTCTCCTTCAAAATCCCGGCGACCTCTCCGCACCCCTTCTCTTAGGGTGCAACGACAAGCCGTCAGCCGGCGACAATGGTTCCGTGGCCGCCGCCACGCAGTACAGCGCCGATCGAACCCGGCTCCGCAATCGAGAACACGATGATAGGCAGCGACGTCTCGCGGGCAAGTGCGAAGGCGGTCGCATCCATCACCTTGTAGCCACCCTCGATCGCCTGCGAATGCGTCAGACGGTCGAATCGCGTCGCCGTCGGGTCCTTCTTCGGGTCGGCCGAGTAGACGCCGTCGACATTGGTCGCCTTCAGCACCGCCTGGGCGCCGATCTCGGCCGCACGCAGCACCGCGGTCGTGTCGGTGGTGAAGAACGGATTACCGGTTCCGCCACCCAGCAACACGATCCGGCCCTCGGCGAGGTATTTGTGTGCCGCGGTGCGGGTGAACAGTTCGGAAATCTCGGGCATGACAAAGGCCGACAGCGTGCGCGCAGGCGTGCCCTTGCGCTCGATCGTGGCCTCCAGCGCGAGGCAGTTCATCATCGTCGCGAGCATGCCCATGGTGTCGCCGGTCGGGCGCGACACGCCGCGCGAGGAGACCTCGACGCCGCGAAAGAGATTGCCGCCGCCGATCACGACGGCGACTTCGGTACCGAGATGGCGGGCTGCGATCAGATCGTCGGCGACCCGGTCAATGGTCGGCTGATCGATGCCAAAACCCTGCGATCCGGCGAGATATTCGCCGGACAGCTTGATCACGACGCGACGATAGACCGGATCAGTCATGAGCACTTTCCTTGTCCGGCCGCCGCTTCCGGCGGCACGCCGGGAGGAACGTTCCGGCGCTTACTTCTTGCCGCTGGCCGCCGCGACCTCGGCCGCGAAGTCGCTTTCCTGCTTCTCGATTCCCTCACCGAGAGCATAGCGCACAAAGCCCGCGATCTTCACCGCGCCGCCGACCTTGCCTTCGGCTTCCTTCACCGCCTGCGCCACCGACTTGCCGGTGTCGTGGATGAAGGCCTGCTCGAGCAGGCAGACTTCCTTGTAGTAGGTCTTCAGGCCGGACTCGACGATCTTCTCGATCACGTTCTCGGGCTTGCCCTGCTGGCGATATTTGTCGGCGAGCACGTCCTTCTCGCGCTTGACGACCGCCGGATCGAGACCGGACGGATCGAGCGCCAGCGGGTTGGCGGCCGCGACATGCATCGCGATCTGGCGGCCAAGCGTTGCGAGCTCGTCGGCCTTGCCCGGCGATTCCAGCGCCACGATCACGCCCATCTTGCCGGCGCCCTCGACGACCGCGCCGTGGACGTAGCTCGACACCACGCCCTGGCTGACTTCGAGCGAAGCGGCGCGCCGCAGCGTCATGTTCTCGCCGATGGTGGCGATCGCGTCATTGATCGCGGTTTCGATCGTGACGTCGCCGACCTTGGCGGCCTTGATCTTGTCGACATCGGCGCCGACGTTGAACGCGACCTGGGCGATCATCTTGACGAGGCCCTGAAACTGGCCGTTGCGCGCGACGAAATCGGTCTCGGAATTGACCTCGACCACGACGCCCTTGTTGCCCTTGGTGAGCGCGCCGATCAGACCCTCGGCGGCGACGCGGCCCGACTTCTTGGCGGCCTTCGACAGGCCTTTCTTGCGCAGCCAATCCTGCGCCGCTTCCATGTTGCCGTCGTTTTCGGTCAGCGCGGCCTTGCAGTCCATCATGCCTGCGCCGGTCGACTCGCGCAGGTCCTTGACCATCGCAGCTGTGATCGTTGCCATCGTTCAAAATCCTTTTTGCCTGCCGGTTTGCCGCGGCGCGGCCAGATCGCCTCGCCGCGGTCCATCTCAGGAATTCGCGTCAACTGAAATAGTGGCCGGAACTTGTCCGGCCAACCCATCGCTCTTTTTGACTATTCCGCTTCCGCGGTCAGGGCCTTGGCCTTGGCCACCCAGGCGTCCGCGCGGCTCGGCAAGCCGACTTCTTCGCCGATCTTGTGCGCGGTGTCGTGATCGAGCTCGGCCAGCTGCCAGAAGTGGAAGATGCCGAGGTCGTTGAACTTCTTCTCGATCGCGCCCGACACGCCCGGGAGCTTCTTGAGATCGTCGGAGGTGCCACGCGGGCCGGCGAGGCCCTGGAAGCCGCTCGTGGCGGGCAGCTCTTCTGCGACCGGCCGAACCGAAGCACCGACGTCGATGCCGGAATCGCCCTGGGCGCGCGAAATACCGTCAATCGCAGCGCGTGCGATCAGATCGCAATAGAGCGCGATCGCGCGGCCGGCGTCGTCATTTCCCGGCACCACATAGGTGATGCCCTTCGGATCCGAATTGGTGTCGACGATCGCCGCGACCGGGATGTTGAGCCGCTGGGCTTCCTGGATCGCGATGTCTTCCTTGTTGGTGTCGATCACGAAGATCAGGTCGGGCAGACCGCCCATGTCCTTGATGCCGCCGAGCGAGCGATCGAGCTTGTCGCGCTCGCGCTGAAGCGTCAGGCGCTCCTTCTTGGTGTAGGAGGAGGCATCGCCGCCGGCGAGGACGTCGTCGAGATGACGCAGGCGCTTGATCGAGCCCGAGATCGTCTTCCAGTTGGTCAGCGTGCCGCCGAGCCAGCGCGAATTGACGAAATACTGAGCGCAGCGCTTGGCCGCGTCGGCAACGCCGTCCTGCGCCTGGCGCTTGGTGCCGACGAACAGAATGCGGCCGCCCTTGGCGACGGTGTCGCTGACCGCCTGCAAGGCGTTATGCAGCAACGGCACGGTCTGCGCGAGGTCGACGATGTGGATGTTGTTGCGAGCGCCGAAAATGAACGGCGCCATTTTCGGATTCCAGCGGTGAGACTGGTGACCAAAGTGCACGCCGGCTTCGAGGAGCTGACGCATAGTGAAATCGGGTAGTGCCATCGTTCTAATTCTCCGGTTGGTTCCTCCGGAAGCGTGTGAGCAGAACGGAGCGTTGTCGCCCCGGCTGCCACCGGACGGCCTTGTGAGCCATGCTTCCGTGTGAGATGGCGCGGTGTATAGCGCGATTTCGACCAGAAGCAAGGAAATAAGGGCCTTTCGGGGCGGCTTTCGCCCGCGAAAGGCCCTCTTCCGTAAAGATCACGCTGCGCCCGCGGACCCCACTAGCATTTGGGCTGGTTCGGCGGGCACTTCTTTGCCGCCGGCGGCGGAGCCGGAGGACGCGGTGGGGGCGCTGCTGGGCGCGGCGGCGGCGGTGGCGCGACGGCCATCCGAGGCGGCGGAGGTGGCGCCGGCCGGGCGACCGGCGGCGGCGGCGCGGGACGCGCCATTGGCGGCGGCGCCGGCCGAGCGACCGCGGCGGGCGGAGCCACCCGTGGCGGTGGCGGCGGTGCAATACGCGGTGGAGGCGGAGGCGTCGGGCGCGCCACGGCCTGAGGCCGCGGTGGTGGTGGTGCCGGCGGCCGGGCAGCCTGGGCGGGAGCAGCGGTCGGCTGATGCTGCGGCCGGATCGGCTCCCGCACCGCCGAGGGCGGCGGCGTGACCGGTCGTCCAACTGGGCCAGGAGGCGGAGGCGTGCGGGCAGCCGGCGGCGAGCCAGCCGGCTCCCGGGTCGCGGACTTGCCATGGTCCCCAGGCCCGGTCCCGGGCGGGGCCTGGGCAACCGGCGGCTTCGGCAGTTGGCCGGGCACAGCGGCCGGGCTTGTCGCCGTGGGCGCAGTCGCCGGCGCGCCGGTCGGTGCACCGGGATGGGCTGGCGGCGTGGTGCCGGGAGCAGCAGCCGTCGGCGCGCCCGTAGGCGCTCCCGCAGGCACTCCCGCAGGCACTCCCGAATGGGTCGGCAGCGGCGCGCCGGGAGCAGTGGCCGTCGACTGCCCGGGTCTGCCGCCCGGCAGTGGCCCGGCTCCCGCTGACGGTACAGGTGGACCGCCATGGGTGCCGGGAACCGGCAGCGTGTTGGCTTGGGGCAGCTTGGCCGGTGGCGTGGCAGATGGACTGGCAGGCGGAGCGGCAGGTGGCGTACCGGTCGGCGCGGCATTGGCGGGCGTCGCCGGAGGCGTTCCTGGCCTCGCCGTCGGCCGCATCGTCGCGCTCGGCGGCATCGGCGCCTTGCCCTGCTGAATCAGGGCGGCACGCTGCAGGACCGCCTGCGGCATGGCTGGACCAGCCGGATTGGTGCGCCCGGCAATGGCCGGTGTGAGATTGCCCGGTCCCGCTCCGGTACCCGCACCCGCACCCGCACCCACCGGCGGTGCCGGCGGCTGGTTGATCACTGTGTTGATGACCGTCGTATTATGGATGTTCTGATAGATGATGTTGTTCGGCGGCGGTGCGACATAGACCGGCGGCCTGACGAACACGGGAATCGGCACGAACATCGGCTGCGGCAGCACGAACAGGCCGATCACCGGCATCGGCGGCGACAGCACGACGAAATCCGGCGGCGGCGGCGGCAGATAGTAGACCGGCGGCGGCGGTGGCGGCGCGAAGCCAAAATCCGGATCGCTGAAATACAGTACGGGACGGTCGACATAGACCACCTCCTCCGGCGGCGGTGGCGGCACGTCGTAGTCGATCATCGCGAAGCTCGGCGGCGGCTCGGGCGGCGCGGTGAGAATCGCCAGGCGCCGGCGCGCATCCGCCGCATGCGGACCGCGCGGATAGCGACGCAGATACGACCAATAGGCTTCCGGCGTGTCGGTACGATAGGTCCGCCGCCAGGTGATGGCCTCGCGGCGCGCCGCGACGATCACCAACACGCGCTTCGACAGCGGGTCGCCGGGATAGGCGGAGAGAAACTCTTCGTAAGCTGGAAGCGTGTCGCGCGTGAGCGCGGCGGCATAGGCATCCTGCACGCCGAGATCGCGGATCGGCTTGTTGCGGATCGCAGCGACTTGGTCGGGCGCGGCCTCCGGCGGCGGCGCGTCGGGCCCGCGCTCGAAGAACGAGAATTGCGCCGATATCTTCTGCTCGTTCCAGGGCACCTGCGCGCCCTTGCTGGCCTCGTTGACGCGCAGGCGAACGCGGTCGAACACTTCGGGCAGCGGCAGGCCGCCGGTGCGGATCATCTCCGCCAGCGACTGCGCATAGATGCCGTACGGTCCGGGCTCCTCGGGCGCCACCGTGCCGGGCGCGGCGTCGAACGCGATCAGCATGTTGGCGTCGGGCTCGACCAGCGCAAGTCCGCTCGCGATCTGCTGGCCGCCCTCCACGAAGGGCTGCGCCCGCGCGGCGTCGAGCACGATGATGTTGGCCTTGAGCGGAACGGAGGCGAGCTGGCGGAGATAGTCGCCGATGCGCAAGCCTTCGGTCGGAATGTCGGTGTCGCGGGTGATGTTGGAGTCGACCGGGATGAAATAGTTCTCACCCGCAAGCTGCACGCCATAGCCGGCGAGATACACCATCGCGACGGTGCCCGGTCCGGAGGCCTGCGCCTTCTGGATGAAATCGCGAAAGCTCTTGCGCAGCGTGTCGCCGTCGAGATCGCGGGCGCCGACGACGTCGAAGCCCGCCGCCTGCAGCGTCTGCGCGATCAGGCCGGCATCGTTTGCCGTCGTCGCCAGCGGCGACTTGGCATAAGCGCCGTTGCCGACCACGAGCGCGATACGCTTTTCCTGCTGCTGCGCACGCGCCGGCTCCGGCGCGCCTGCGGCAAGGACCGCGATCGGCAGGAGAAGGCAAATGAAGGCTCTGAGCGTCCCACGCATGGCTTGCTTGCCCGTTTTGTTGTTGAGGTGCCGCCCCGCATCAGACGCGTGGCCAGCTGAATGGCACTTGAACGAAAGGCTTCCAAATAGCGAAGACTTGGATTGAGGCGGAGGGATGGCCACCCGCGCCGGCGTCAGCTCCGCGTAAGTGACGCGGCGACGCACCGGCGCGAGGCGAAGTCAGCCGGTTCAGCCCTGCGCGATCAGGTCGACCGTTCCCGTCGTGAGCCGATAGATGCCGCCGACGACCTTCAGCTTGCCCTGCTCCACGGCCGCGTTGAGGATCGGCGCTGCCGATTTCAGCTTCGCGATGTTGTCGATGACGTTCTGCCGGATCGCCTTGTCGAGGACGTCCCCGCCCTGCTGCATCGCAGCCTTGGCGGCGGGCGTGATCGCATCGACCAGCGAGGGAATATGGCCCGGCGGCGGCTTGTTGTCCTTGATCGCCTTCAGCGTCGCATCGATCGCGCCGCAAGCGTCATGGCCGAGCACGAGGATCAGCGGCGTATTCAGTACGGCCACCGCGTATTCCATGCTGGCGATGGTTTCGGTGCCGGCAAAATTTCCGGCGACGCGGCAAACGAACAGATCGCCACGGCCGGTGTCGAAGGCATATTCCGGCGCGATGCGCGAATCGGCACAGCTCAGCACGGCGGCAAACGGGTTCTGTCCGCCGACCAACGCCTCGCGCTCGTGCTTGAAATCGTGCCGCCGCGACACCCCGTCGACATAGCGCGCATTGCCTTCCGTCAGGCGCTTCAACGACGCATCGGGTGACAGCACGTTCTGCGGCTTGGGCGGCGCCTTGGTCTCCTTGGCGAAAGCATTGCCGGCGAGGGCAAGGCCGAACGCGGCGGCGCCAAACAGCATTGCGGACCGCCGCGACGGCCCAGCGTTTCCCTGCAGAGCTTCAGAGCATTTGTCGCACATGTCGCGTTTCCTCCCGGCGAGGTGGACGATGGCATCGCCGCGATCATAGCCGCAATGACGTGACGAAACCACAACATCCGCAGGGAGCACGCACGACCTTCAGCGCTGGCCACTCGATCAGAGCTGCTGCACGTCCACCACGCCCGCGACCGCCTTGATGGCGCCGGCGATCTGCGGCGAGACCTTGAAGCGGCCGGGCAGCTTCATCTCGACCTCGGTCTCGAGGTCGAGCATCATGACCAGCGAGACCTCGCCGTCGCCGTTGGAGCGGCGCGCTGTGCCGGGACTGCCGACCTTCGGCGCGGCGTCGTTCGAACCGGCCATGTCGGGACCGGCGAGACGCTTGGCGATCGATTCCAGGGGCTTGGTATCGCGCACGAAGATGCGCAGGCCCTTCTGCGTCTTGGCCGCCGCCTCGTCCAGCGGTTCGGCGTGGAGCACGCGCGCGCGGACGTCCTCGCCCTGAAGCTCGGCGCCGAGCTGGAGCAGCACCGCGGCGCCCGGCTCCAGCACGTCGCGATATTGCGCAAGGCCTTCGGAGAACAGCACCGCCTCAAAGTGACCCGTGGGATCAGAGAGCCCCATAATGCCCATCTTGTTGCCGGTCTTGGTGCGCCGCTCCATGCGCGACACCACGGTGGCAGCGACCTTGCCGGCGGTGGCACCGGTCTTCACCGCGCGGGAGAACTCGGCCCAGGACTGCACACGCAGCCGCTTCAGCACGGTGGCGTAATCGTCGAGCGGATGCCCCGACAGGAAGAAGCCGATCGCATCATATTCGCGGCGCAGCCGCTCGGCCGGCAACCAGGGCTCGATCTGCGGCAGCATGATGGTCGGCGCGTCGGCCGAGCTGCCGAACATGTCGTTCTGGCCGATGGTTGCAGCTTCGTTCGCCCGCTGGCATGCGGCGAGAATCGAGTCGGCGCCGGCGAAGACCCGCGCCCGGTTCGGCTCCAGGGTGTCGAAGGCGCCCGCAGCAGCGAGGCTTTCGATGATGCGCTTGTTGATCGCGCGCGGCGACACTCGCGCGGCGAAGTCGGCGAGCGAGGTGAACAAGCCGTTTTTGGTCCGCTCCGCGATGATCTGCTCGACGGCCGCAATACCGACGCCCTTCAGCGCCGCGAGCGCGTAGTAGATGGTCTTGTCGCCGACCTCGAAAGTCGCGCCGGAGCGATTGACGTTGGGCGGCTCGACCTTGATGCCGAGGCGCTGCGCCTCGGCGCGGAATTCGGACAGCTTGTCGGTATTGTTGAGATCGAGCGTCATCGACGCCGCGATGAACTCCACCGGGTAATGCGCCTTCATGTAGGCGGTGTGGTAGGACACCAGCGCATAGGCCGCCGCGTGGCTCTTGTTGAAGCCGTAGTCGGCGAATTTCGCCAGCAGCTCGAAGATGGTATCGGCCTGCCCCTTCGGCACGCCGTTCTTCACTGCGCCTGCAACGAAGATCTCGCGCTGCTTCTCCATCTCGGCGCGGATCTTCTTGCCCATGGCGCGGCGCAGCAGGTCGGCGTCGCCGAGCGAATAGCCCGACATCACCTGCGCGATCTGCATCACCTGTTCCTGGTAGATGATGACGCCGAAGGTCTCCTTGAGAATCGGCTCCAGCACGGGGTGGAGATATTCCGGCTCCTCGTCGCCGTGCTTGCGCGCGCAATAGGTCGGGATGTTCGCCATCGGACCCGGTCGATAGAGCGCGACCAGCGCGATGATGTCCTCGAAACGGTCGGGGCGCATGTCGACCAGCGCGCGCCGCATGCCCTGGCTTTCAACCTGGAACACGCCGACCACCTCGCCGCGCGCCAGCATCTGGTAGCTTTCGGCATCGTCGATCGGCAGCGTCGCGAGATCGACATGGATGTCGCGCGGCTTGAGCAGTTTGCACGCCACGTCGAGCACGGTCAGCGTCTTCAGACCGAGAAAGTCGAACTTCACGAGGCCCGCGGGCTCGACCCATTTCATGTTGAACTGGGTCACCGGCATGTCGGATTTGGGATCGCGATACATCGGCACGAGTTCGCTCAGCGGCCGATCGCCGATCACGATGCCGGCCGCATGCGTCGAGGCGTGACGGGTCAGGCCTTCGAGGCGCTGCGCGATGTCGAAGGCGCGCGCCACCACCGGGTCCTCGTCGCGGAACGCCTGGAGCTTCGGCTCGCTCTCGATCGCGGCGGCCAGCGTCACCGGCGCGGCCGGATTCTGCGGCACGAGCTTGGTGAGCTTGTCGACCTGGCCATAGGGCATCTGCAGCACGCGGCCGACGTCGCGCAGCACGCCGCGCGCCTGCAGCGTACCGAAGGTGATGATCTGCGCGACCTGGTCGCGACCGTAGCGCTCCTGGACGTATCTGATCACCTCGCCGCGGCGGTCCTGGCAGAAGTCGATGTCGAAATCCGGCATCGAGACGCGTTCCGGATTGAGGAAGCGCTCGAACAGCAGGCCGAACTTGATCGGGTCGAGGTCGGTGATGGTCAGCGCCCACGCAACCAGCGAGCCCGCGCCGGAGCCACGGCCTGGCCCGACCGGAATGCCCTGGCCCTTTGCCCATTTGATGAAGTCGGAGACGATCAGGAAGTAGCCCGCGTACTTCATGCGCATGATGACGTCGAGCTCGAACGCAAGCCGCGCGTTGTAGTCTTCTTCCGTCGTGCCCTGCGACAGCCCGTGCACGCGCAGGCGGTTGGCGAGCCCCTCCTCCGCCTGCCGCTTCAATTCGGCCGCCTCGACGGAGGCGGCATCGGAGCTTGCGGCAGCGCCGACCGTGAAGAACGGCAGGATCGGCTTGCGCGTCATCGGCCGGAACGAGCAGCGCTCGGCGATCTCGACCGTCGAGGCCAGCGCCTCCGGAATGTCGGCGAACAGCACCGCCATCTCGGCGCGGGTCTTGAAGCGGTGATCGGGCGTGAGCTGCTCGCGCTCAGTCTCCGCGATCAGCCGGCCGCCGGCGATGCAGAGCAGCGCGTCATGGGCTTCGTAATCGTCGGTCGCGGCGAAATACGGCTCGTTGGTCGCGACCAGCGGCAGGCCCTTGGTATAGGCGATGTCGATCAGGCTGCTTTCGACCCGCCGCTCCTTCTCGATGTTGTGGCGCTGCAATTCGACGTAGAGGCGGTCCCCGAACAGGCTGGCCAGACGCTCGCAGCGCGCCGCCGCGAGCTCGCTATAACCGCCGGCAAGCGCCAGCGAGATCGGCCCGTCCGGACCGCCCGTCAGCGCGATCAGGCCTTCGGTCTCGCCTTCGAGCCAGTCGAACTTGATGTGGGGAGCATGAGTGTCGGGCGTCTCCATGAACGCGCGCGAGTTCAGCCGCATCAGGCTGCGATAGCCGCGCTCCTGCGCGGCCAGCAGCACCACGCGCGAGGGCAGCAGCACGTTACGCGCAGTGGGATCCTGGTCGCCGAACTCGATCGCGATCTCGCAGCCCACGATCGGCTGGATACCAGAGCCCGCCATCTTGTCGGAGAACTCCAGCGCACCGAACATGTTGTCGGTGTCGGTCAGCGCCAGCGCCGGCTGATGGTCTTTCTTGGCAAGCTCCGCGAGCTTGGCGATCTTGATCGAGCCCTTGAGCAGCGAATAGGCCGAGTGAACGTGAAGGTGGACAAATCCGGCGCTCGGCATGGTCGCGTGACGGCCTCTTGCAGATGAGATGGAGCGGTCACCGGCACGGGAGGCATCCTGCACTCGCCCGGCCGACTCGCCTCATAATGGTGGGGCGTCACGCTGCCAGAGTCCACGCCAGAGCGGCCAATCGGCCGCGTCGTCCTGCTTTTCCCCAACCTGGCCAGCGCCTAGAGCTGCGGGAGCACCTGGGCCCAGATCGCGATCATCCCGACAAACAGCGCGATCGAGGCTAGCGCGGCGGCTTCTTCGACGAAAATCCTGAACATGGCTTACTCCATGGTGAGAACGTATGAAGAACATTGTTCTCATTTCGTTCTCAGGAGTCAAGCCATCTCGACCGTCTCGAAACGGAATGGTTAACCCGCTGAAGTCCAACAACAAAAAAGCCCCGGCCGATGGCCGGGGCTTTCGCCGACCGCTCGAAGTCGAGCGATCGATATCAGGCATCTACTCAGTAGCGGCCGAGGCTCGGGCCGCCGAACTTATAGTTCAGGCGGACGAGGCCCATGTCGACGTCCTGACGGATGCGATCGGTCGAGGGCACCAGCGCGAAGGTGACGTTCTTGTCCTGCAGGAAGATGTGGTTGTACTCGACGCCAACCGACCAGTTCGGGGCGAAACCGTACTCGAGGCCGGCACCGATCGTGCCACCCCAACGGGTCTGATCGTTCGAGGACAGCAGCGCGCCGCCAAGGGTCGAGACTTCATACTTGCTGCCGGCGACAGCCGCACCGCCCTTGGCGTAAACGAGGACGTTGTTCCAGGCGTAGCCGATCTGACCGGTGATCAGACCGAACGAGTCGATCTTGGAGCGGTTGCGCGTCGCAAACAGCGCGCTGACGTTGTCGCCGGAGAAGTCAGCCCAGTTGCCCTGACCTTCGATGCCGAACACCCACTGGCCCGACTGCATGCGGTAGCCGATCTGGCCGCCGACCGTGCCGCCGGTCGCATCGTGCGAACCCTCGCGGCCACCGCCGACGAGATCCCAGGTCGAATGGGCGGAACCGCCGCCGCCGTTGATACCGATGTAGAAGCCGCTCCAGTCGTAGATCGCGGCAACCATCGCCGGCGCCTTGGTGTAAGGCCGCGCAGCGAGGTCAGCAGCCAGCGCCGGTGCGGTCGCGCCGAGCGCGACAAGGCTCACAGCAGCAAGCAACAGATTCTTGTTCATTTGATTCCCGTTCCAGTTTCGTCGTTAGGCCCCCGGGCCGTGGCGTCGTCATACCAGCGCGCGACGGAATTGCTGTAACCTCGACGCCACAGTCCGCGCCAAAGGATCGCGCTTCATTAATGAAGATTTACCAGCGCGCGCTGGAAGCCCTTTGAAACAAGTGTTTTCACGAGTTCCATTGTCGATTACACGACATCTGCGGCACACGCGCGTGACAACGTCGCGCGCACGTTCGCGTGATTGGAGAATTGAATGCGCAGACGAATTGCCCTCCCCATTGTCGCCATATTTTCGCTCGCCCTCGCCACATTTGGGCTCACGCTCAGCGCAAGCGTGCCTGCGCGCGCGTTCGGGACCCACCATGCCTTCTGCCTGACCGGCGATGAATGGCCGGGGCTGAGCAATTGCACGTTCGACAGTTACGCGCAGTGCCAGGCGAGTTCGTCGGGCCGCGCCCTCACCTGCATCGCGAACCCTTATTTCGCAGGTCAGAGCGATGACCCCTATGCGTATCAGAACAGGCCGCGCGCGCAGGTGCCGGGTTATTCACCCGGTTACTACGTGCCGCGCTGAGATGCGTCGCACTCGCCTCGCGCTCCTCGCGATCGGCCTGCTCCTCGCGGGCGCGCCTGCGCGCGCGCAGACCTATGATCCGAGCTATCCGGTCTGCATGCAGATCTACGGCCCCGTTGGCTATTTCGATTGCCGCTACACCTCGCTCGAGCAGTGCAGATTTTTAGCAGTCGGTCGGTCGGCGACGTGCGTAGCGAACCCGTATTTCGCGCAGAAGAAGCCCCCTCGCCACTCGCGGCGCATCAATTAAATCGGGACTCTGATATGCGGCCCGCCTTTTGGATGCGGCCCGAGATCCGGTGGCTTGAGGACGCCTCCTTAACCAGCCATCGTCACGATCAACGGTCCGCTTCGCGTGGCGATCACCGTGTGCTCGTATTGAACGGTCGGCGCCTCGGGGCTGCTGTAGAGCGTCCAAGGATCATCGCCATCCTGTGCCCATTCGGCGCCGAGAGACAGGAACGGCTCGACGGTGAACACGAGGCCTTCGCTCATGATGCGGCGTTCGGAGCGGTCGGGCCATGTTGCGATCTCCGTCGGCTCTTCGTGGAGCGACAGGCCGACACCGTGACTGGCAAGGTTCCTGACCAGGCTGTAACCGTTCTTCCGCGCAAATGTCCCGATGGCCTGACCGATTCCGGCGATCGGCTTGCCGGCTCCAACCTGCTGCAGGCCCGTCCACATTGCGCGCCGGCCATCCCTGCAAAGACGTTCGACCACTCGCGTTGCGGGTGGAACGGCGAACGATGCTCCCGTATCCGCAAAGAAGCCGTTCTTCTCGGCTGACACGTCGATGTTCACGAGGTCCCCACGCGCGATCCGCCGATCGCCCGGGATGCCATGAGCGATCTCCTCGTTCACGCTGATGCAGGTTGCGCCCGGAAAGTCGTAGGCCAGCTCCGGAGCCGAACGTGCGCCGGCAGCCTCCAGCAGTACACGCCCGATCCGATCGATTTCGGAGGTGGTCATGCCCGGCTCGAGCGCCTTCCCCATTGCCTCCAGGATATTGGCGACGATGCGCCCGATTTCTTTCAGGCGCGCGAGGTCGTTGTCATCCGAGATTGTCATTTCATGCTCTTCCGAAAGCCGGGACATAGCCCTTGTGACGGCGGCTTGCAAACGGGAGAGACCGTTTCCAAAGCGCGTTCAGATATCGTCAAGCAAGCTGCGGACTTTGGCAGCCAGGTCTTCGATAGCGAAGGGCTTCGGAAGCAGATGCTTGCCGGCATCGAGCACGCCATTGTGAACGATTGCATCGCGCGTGTAGCCGGTGGTGAACAGCACTTTCAGCGCCGGGAATCGTCTCGACAGCTCGGCCGCCAGCTCGGCGCCGGTCATGTCGGGCATGACGACATCCGTGAACAGCAGATCCGGAACGAAACCATTTTCGATCGTCCTGATCGCCTCTTTGGCGCTGGCTGCCTCGATGACGGTATAGCCAAGTTCGCGCAGGCTTTCGGACGACATGCTGCGGACGCGCTCGTCGTCTTCCACGACGAGAATGGTTTCGTTCTGATGGCTCGCACCGGCGGGTGTCTCTTCCTGCGACAGATCTGAGCCCGCCTCCTCGCCGGCGAAGCGTGGAAGGTAGATCTTCACGGTCGTGCCAACATCGACTTCCGAGTCAATTTTGACATGGCCGCCCGACTGCCGCACGAAACCGTAAACCTGACTGAGGCCGAGGCCGGTGCCCTTGCCCACGACCTTGGTCGTGAAAAACGGATCGAACACCTTACCGAGCACATCGGCCGGAATTCCCGTGCCGTTGTCCGTCACCGCGACGAGAACGTACTGCCCGGGTGCGAGTGCGTACTCGCGAGCATATTTTCGGTCTATCGAGGCGTTGCTGGTTTCTATCGTCAGCCTGCCGCCCTTCGGCATGGCATCGCGCGCATTGACCGCGAGATTGATCACGGCGCTTTCGAGCTGGGCCGGGTCTGCCTTGACCCGCCAGAGGCCCGCCGTCAGCACCGTATCGAGGCGGATTAGCTCGCCAAGCGACCGCTCGAGCAGCTCGCTCATCCCGCCGACCATCTTGTTGATGTCCACGACTTCAGGCGCGAGCGGCTGCTGGCGCGAGAACGCGAGCAGTCGCTGCGTCAACGTAGCTGCGCGATTTGCACCGTCGATGGCGCCCTCGATGAAGCGGTCTATGCTGACCTCTCCCCTGCTGAGCCGCCGCTTGGCAAGGTTCAAGCTGCCGAGAATCACGGCCAGCATATTGTTGAAGTCGTGAGCAATACCTCCGGTCAATTGACCGACGGCTTCCATCTTCTGGGATTGCCGCAATTGCTCTTCAGCTTTCATGCGCTCGGCGATTTCGTCGGCAACACGTTGCTCCAATCCCGCATTGAGCGCCTCGAGCCGGGTCAAGAGCTGGGCGTTGTCGATAGCGGTGGCGGCATGGCCCGCAATACCAAGCAATGCGGATTCATGCTCGGCCTGGAATTTACCCGTCTCTGCGTGACCGAAGAAAAGTCCGCCGAAGACTTCGCCGGTGCGCGAGATCACAGGGACCGCCAGATAGGATCGGACCGGAAGATGGCCCTCGGGCATGCCTTTCCGCGGCGCGTTCTTGCCATAGCGGGGGTCCTGCAGAATGTCGTCGGACCTCACCACGCCGGAGCCCTCGAAAGTCGGGCCAAAGAGGGCGGTGTTGCGCGGCATCGGAAAGTTTTCAAACGCGGATGGCGAGGCACCGGACAGCGAATACAGCATATAGCTGCCGCCATCCGGCGCCAGAACGTTGTAGAAAAAGGCGCCGAATTGAGCACCCGTGAGTCCGACGCCGGCATCCGTGACGATCTGGACGATCTTGTCGAGGTCGCGTTCGCGAGAGACCGAGGCCCCGGTATCATTCAGTATTCTGAGATGACGCTCGGTTTTCTTTTGCGCGGTGATATCCAGAACCGTTCCAATGAACCGAACAGCCTGGCCGTCGGCAAAGATGGCTTGACCGGTCGCGGCGATCCAGCGTTCGACCCCATCCTCGATGCCAATGGTCCGGTATTCCATGTTGTAGTTTGGCGGAGAGTGCGGCGTCAGCGCTGCGGAGACGGCCTCGTGGGCGCGCTGCCGGTCCTCGGGATGAAGGCCCTTCAGGAACGAGCCTTCATAGCTGACTTCGGCGTCGGGCGATAAGCCGAATACCTCCTTGCAGCGGCTATCCCATCGAAGAACGTTGTTGACCGGGTCGTAGTCCCAGGTGCCGATACCAGCCGCCTTGTTTGCAAGCGTCAGTCGTTCGGCAGCCTCCCGCGCCGCCTGTTCCGATCGGACGCGCTCGATGTGGGCCCACGATCGCTCGGTCACTTCGGTGAGCAAGGCGAGTTCGCGCGGCGTCCACTGGTGCGGGCCGCGGTGATGAATCGCCATCAGGGCGGTCAGTCGCCCTTCTTTCACCAAGGGCATGCAAATCGTCGAACCGATCCCGATGTTCTGGAAAGTGGCGGCTTCGTCCGGCGCAATCTCCCTTAGATTGTCATTGATGATGAGCGGCCTGCCCGCACTCAACTCTCGCACCGCCTGCTTGCCAAAATCGGCCAGACTGTAGTGACCGATGATATGCATTGCGCCGGGCGCGGCCCAATCGCCGCGTATGGTGAAGCCGTCCTGGTCCGGATCCATGTCGGCGTAGGCGCAGTTCGAGACGCCGAGATGCTCGCCGACCATTTTGGTCGTGACCGCCATCACGCCGTCGGCATCGCGAGTCCTGGCCGTCTCCTTGTTGAGTGCGTCCAGGAAAAGCAGGCGGGCTTCGTTCTCCCGCACAGCCGTTTCCGCACGGCGGCGCTCGACGGCCGTGCGCGTGCGCTCGGCAACATCGCGAATAAGCTCCAGCTCTTCGGGGCTCCATTCGCGCGGCTTGGCATCGTTCAGATAGAGCAGCGCCACGACCCCGTCGGGCTCCGAGATCGGCATGTTGACGAGCGCGCGCGCAGAGATCGCCTCGAGAGCATTGGCACGATCGCCGACGCGAGGGTCTTTCTCCGCATCGGCACAGACGACGGTCTCGCCCCGCTTGAGGTCTTCGATGTAGCTGCCATAGTCGCGAAACTGCAGCACGCCTGCGAGGCTCAGGATGCCCGGTGCGTTCCAGTCGCGGACAATGGTGATGGTCTCGGCTGAGGTGTCGACCGTGCCGTAACCTGCCCTGCTGACGTTCAGGCTGCGGCCGAGCAGCTCCGCCGCGGCGTAGGCGAGATCGTCGGGATTGCTGATCTCTCGGATGTAGTCGCCGAGTGTGGCTAAGACGGAATTGCGATCGGCCGAGCGGACCCCGGTCGCTGTCGTCATTGGTGTTCCCCTGCCACTTCCCTAGCTCCACGAGGAGCCAGCCGTTTGATCGTCCCGCTGCTGTTCGCTTCGACCACAGGTAGCCCGCCTGACTTTCTGAGTGATGCAGCCGGGTCGCGCAAATTGTCTGCGCGATAACCGCATGATGGCATTTAGGTTCCCGTCGTCACCGTCCCTGGGAGGCTGCCGTTCTGCCTGCTCCCACTTGGTCGCCAGATTACCAATCCAGACGTGGCGGACGGACCCTGGAAACTGGAAAACGAAGCGCGCCCCTTCGTCCGCAAGATCGCGATGCTGAAGAAGGAGAACGGCGCTTCGTTCCGGCCTATGGAGAATGGCGTCTGTCTTGCGAAAGCAGAAAGCGCGTGCCGCTGACATTCGCGGGCGAGATCGACGAGACGGCCGTCGGCAAGAGCACCATCCTGGTGACGGCGGACGCCGCTCCGGACAAGACGGCCGGAGGGTCTGCATTGCGGGCCGGAAAATATGAGGTCTGGCGCGGCAGCATCGATCCCGAGATGGTCAAGGCGATACTGGCGTCCCGCTCCCTGCATGTCCGCGAAACCATGCTGCTACCCGACGACAAGGCGGACATCACGAAATTCGACATCGACCTGACGGGCCTGACGTCAGTGTGGCCGCAGCTTGCGACGTCATGCGCGGTGACGACGCCGGCTCCCAAGAGCCCGTGGCCGGCTATTCAGCAGCCGAACGCCAGCGTAACGCCCCCGGCCGCACCGTCGCCATGAGTCAACGTAGCGAAACTCGAACATCGCGCCGAAGGTCAGCTCTGCCAGGGAGTGTTGCGGATGCGAGTGCATGCGTTCGGCTTGTGAAATGTGGGGTCGTGATCTTCGATGTAATCGAAATTAACAGTCCCGAACGTGGTCTGCGGCTTCTTCAAGGCTGAGCAGGTTTGTATCTGAAGGAACTCGTTCTTGAAGTCACCGCGCGGAAATGCGGTGGTCACCTGGTCGCGCTGCTCCGGCGTGTACTCATCATAGCCAATCCCCACGACGTCGACCAAAACGCCCGCATTCGTGAGAGCGATTTCCGGCCGCATGTATTGTGGAATTCCAGGTGTCGTATGTAACGCGATCGCCTCCCAAACCAGATCGGCCTTTGGCTCGTCAATGCCGTGTCCCCTCAGAAATTCGCGGGCGGCATCGGCGCCATCAACTTCAAATCGGATGGTCTGTGTATGGTAATGGTCAACAAGCCCGAGATCGTGGAACAGCGCCGCGATGTAGAGCAGCTCGGAATCGAATTTTAGATTTTTCCGATGTCCCTTGATCGCGCCGAACACAAAGACGCGGACCGAGTGGTTGAACAACATGTCGTTTTCGTACTGGCGCACCAGCTCGGCGGCCTCCCGTGCGATCTTACTGTCGGGAATCTTCACGCCGGAAATTGCGATGGTCATATCAAGCTCCTGCCTTGAATCGCCGATTTCTCAGGACATGCCGTCGCAGTCGAAGGCATGTCTGTACCCTCTTGCCGTCTGGCACCGCGGTCAGGCTGCCATCTCCTCCTTCGCGGCCTGTGGCGTATTTCGGAAGCTGATTGCCATGCGATTGTACGCGTTCATCAGGCCGATCGCGATGGTGAGATCGACGAGCTCGCGCTCCTGGAAGACGGCGCGGGCAGCCTCGTAAGCTTGATCCGGGATGCCGGTTTCAGCCACAAGGGTCACCGTTTCAGCCCATGCGAGGGCGGCACGCTCCCGCTCGTCGAAGAGATGACCGCCTTCCGCCCAGGTCTGCACCAGCGCGATCTTTTCGATCTTCTGTCCGCTCTTCAGCAGATCGCGCGTGTGCATGTCGAGGCAGTAGGCGCAGCCGTTGATCTGCGAAATGCGCAGATAGACCAGAGTGACGAGCGTGGCAGGAAGATTGCTCTGCATGACATAGCCGTAGACGCCGCCGAGCGCTTTCATCCCTGCGGGTGCAATGCGGTCGTAATCGAGACGCTTGGCCATTTTCATACTCCATGATCGGTTCTGTTCGGCGGCGGTCGCCGGATACGTTCCTTGTCTGATAAATGTCCTCGCACTGGTCTACAAAAAAGTACCAAGAATGGACAAAAATCGTGTACCACGGAGGCATGGTCAAACCGCTGCGGCTGGAGCTCGATCGATCTGCGAAGACGCCATTGGCGGAACAAATCCGCAGAGGTATCGGAGCTGCCATCGAGAGCGGCGTGCTCGCGCCGGGAGCTCGTCTGCCGTCCTGGCAGGATTTGGCGGCTCAGCTGGGTGTCGCGCGCGGCACCGTGCGTTCGGCTTACGAAAAACTCTCATCCGCGCAACTGATTGTCGCGTCGCGCGCAACCGGAACGCACGTCGCGGATCGGCCCGCCTTTACCCCTCGGCAGGAAGCAGCTCCCCACCCCGGCTCGTTCATGGAGATGTACCAGGAGCTCACTGCGGGACCGGCCGTTTTCCAGATGGGTGTGCCCGCTCACGAGACCTTTCCCGCCAAGCTGTTCGCGAGGATGCGCACGCGGGCGGTGCGCGCGGAGACGAGCGCACCGGCTATCTACCGGGATCCCCGCGGCGAGCTGGAATTGAGGCGCGACATCGCTGCGTATCTGGCGCTGGCGAGGGGGATCGAATGTGCACCGTCGCAGATCATCATCACCGGCGGCTTCAGCAGCGGGCTCGGACTGGCACTCCGGGTTCTCTGCCTCGAGCAGAAAAAGGTCTGGATGGAGGACCCGGGCTTCCCCTTCACACGGCACGGGCTTGAGCTTGCAAGGTTGTCGATCACGCCGATTCCGGTTGACGCGGACGGCATCGACGTCGGTTACGGCCTGAAACACGCACCTGATGCTGCATTGGTCGTCGTGACCCCGGGACAGCAGGCACCGCTTGGCTCCACATTGTCGCTGGCCAGACGTTCACGCCTTCTCGACTGGGCCGCCCATGAGCGGGTGTGGGTGATCGAGGACGACTATCTGAGCGAGCTTCAGCTGAGGGGCCGGGCCACACCGGCGCTCGCCTCTCTCGATCGTTTCGGGCGCGTCATTCACATCGGGTCTTTCAGCAAGACCCTGACTCCTGCCTTGCGGCTGGGCTTCGTCGTTGCACCCGCCTCACTGGCTTCCCGTTTTGCCGAGGTTGCGGCATGCCTCGCTCCGGCGCCCGGGCCCTCCGTACAGATCGCAACCGCCGAATTCATTCGCGACGGCCACTATCTACGGCATCTTCGACGCACGAAGCGGGCCTATGCCGCGCAAGGCGATGCGCTGCTGAAATATTTGAAAGCAGGCTCCAAGGGCGTTGCCAAGGACGTTGCGATCGCCGGATTGGCCGCGGTCCTGAGACTGCCGGACGGAACCTCCGACGTCGCGATCGCGCGGGAAGCGGCATCGTTTGGATTGGCGCCCACGCCGCTGTCGCTATGGCATGCGTCTGCGGCCTCGGCGCGATCCGGCCTGTTGCTGGGCGTCGCCACATCGCCCCACAAGAGGATCGAGGCATCCTGCGATCGGCTGCTTCAGATCATTGACCGTCATACGTGACGAACTCGGGCCCTGTGCTTCCGCAATCTAAACCGGCGTGTAGATCACGAGCTTTAGCGCCGGATCGTCATTGGCCTGAAAGCTGGTGTGCTCGAACCGGAGCACGCCCTTGGTTGGATGGTTCATGGTCTTGAGGCCCGCGGCGGTGCTGCGGATCTCGTGCGCTTCCCACCATTTGACGAATTCCGGACTGCCCTGGCGCAGCCGCGTCAGCAATTCCGCAAAGGCGGGATCGCCGGCCCAGACGTCGTGAGTGGCGCGAAACATCGCGACCATGCTCTTGGCGACATCGGCCCAGCCGGCACCGTAGAATTTTCGCGCCTGCTTGTTCGTCATCACCAGCAGCAGCGTGTTGCGGTCCTGCTCGGGCAATTGTCCGAACCCGAAGATCTCCTCGGCCGCCGCGTTCCAGGCCAGCACGTCCCAGCGCCGCCCCGTGACATAGGCCGGCTGCGCCAGGCTCTCGATCATCCGTCGAACGGGCGGCGGCACGACCTCGCGCGTGAACGCGCGCCTATCGCCGTCGCGCGCAAGTGCCTTGAGATGGGCATGCTCGGTCTTGCTGAGGCGTAACGCGCGCGCCAGCGCGTCGACGGTGGTGACCGACGGGCTGACGGTGCGGCCCTGTTCGAGCCGGATGTACCAGTCGACGCCGATGCCGGCGAGCTGCGCGACCTCCTCGCGGCGCAGGCCCGCGGTGCGGCGTCGCCGGCCCGCGGGAAGTCCGACCATCTTCGGCGACAGCTTCTCGCGGCGGGACCTGAGGAAGTCGCCGAATTCGACGCGGCGTGGGTCGGCCATGGTGACGTGCCTCGATGGAGGGCCTGGGGAATACTAGGATAATACCAGGCCTTCCCGACCCTGGAAAGGCGGCGCATATGGGCTTCACTCCACTTTGAGGTGAGATCATGAAGGCTGCCGTATTGAAATCGTTTGGATCGCCGCTTGCGATTGAGGAAGCCGCGGACCCTGTGCTCGGCACGGGCGAGGTCATCGTGGACGTCGTCGCAACGCGGGTGCTGTCCTACATGAACGAGGTCTTCAGCGGGGCGCGCAACTATGCGCTCGACCTGCCGATCATCCCGGGGCCTGGCGGCATCGGCCGGGTCCGCGCCATCGGCCCGGACGCGACGAAGCTCAGCGTTGGCGACTGGGTGTTCTGCGACCCGACGGTGCGCTCACGCGACGACGCCGCAGCGCCCGACATTGCCCTGCAAGGACTCACCGCCCCCGGTGCCGGCGCCATGCGCCTGCAACAGCATTTCCGCCACGGCTCGTTCGCCGAGCAGATGCGGGTGCCGACGGAGAACGTGAAACGGCTCGGCCAAATCACGTCCGACGAAGCCACGCGATGGTGCGCGCTGGGGACGCTGCTGGTGCCCTATGGCGGTTTCCTTGCCGCCAATCTTCAGGCGGGCGAGACCGTGCTGGTGAGCGGGGCCACCGGCAATTTCGGCAGCGCGGCCGTCTCGGTCGCGCTTGCGATGGGCGCGGCCTGCGTGGTCGCGCCCGGCCGCAACGACAAGATCTTGGCCGACCTCGTCCGCCGCTTCGGCGACCGCGTCAAGCCGGTCAGGCTCTCCGGCAATGAGGACGACGACCGCGAGCGCATGAAGCGCGCGGCACGAGGGCCGATCGACTGCGTGCTCGACATCATGCCGCCCTCGGTGAGCACGAATGTGGTGCGCGCGGCGATCATGACGGTGCGTCCTTACGGCCGTGTCGTGCTGATGGGCGGTGTCGGCATGGCCGGCGGCGCCGGCCTCGAGCTGCCCTACCCCTGGATCATGCGCAATTGCATCAGCATCCACGGCGTCTGGATGTACCCGCCGGATGCGTCAGGCCGCCTGATCGCGCTGGTGCGCGCGGGACTGCTGAGGCTGGAGGAGTACGAGGCCACCGCCTTCGACCTCGACCACGCCAATGAGGCGGTAGCCCATGCCGCCGCCAATGGCGGACCGTTCAAACTGACGGTGATCCGGCCTTGAACGCCCCGGGGAGCGCCATTTTTTTAGTCAGTCCGGCCAAGCACTTGGCTACTGTGCATGGGGTTGTTTTCGCGGTTTTTACTCGAGCTCGACCACCTGGCCGTTCGACAGCGACACGCGGCGGTCCATGCGGCCGGCGAGCTCCATGTTGTGGGTCGCGATCAGCATGGAGACCTTGGTCGCCTTGACGAGCTGCATCAGGGCCTGGAAGACGTGGTCCGCGGTGTGCGGATCGAGATTGCCGGTCGGCTCGTCCGCGAACAGCACCCGCGGAGCATTGGCCACGGCGCGCGCGATCGCAACGCGCTGCTGCTCACCGCCCGACAGCTCAGACGGACGGTGCGTGATGCGCTCGCCGAGGCCGAGATAGCCCAGGATTTCCTTGGCGCGCTTGACGCTCTCGGACTTCTTGAGGCCGCGGATCATCTGCGGCATCATCACATTTTCGAGCGCCGAGAACTCCGGCAGCAGCCGGTGCGACTGGTAGACGAAGCCGATGTCGGTACGGCGAAGCTGGGTGCGCTCGATGTCGGGCAGTTGCGAGGTCGGCGCGCCATTGACGTAGACCTCGCCGGAATCAGGCGCTTCCAACAGTCCCGCAATGTGCAGCAGCGTCGACTTGCCCGAGCCGGACGGCGCCACCAGCGCGACGGACTGGCCCGCCCACAGCGCGAGCTTGGCGCCGTCGAGGATCGTCAGCGGCACCTCGCCCTGCAAGTACTGTCGCTTTATCTCGTGGAGATAAATGACCGGTACATCTTCCGCCCCCTGGCTCTCCATCAGCCCCTCACTCGTACCGCAGCGCTTCGACGGGATCGAGGCGCGCGGCGCGCCAAGACGGATACAGCGTCGCCAGGAACGATAGCGTCAGCGCCATGATGACGACGGCCGAGGTCTCGCCGATGTCGATCTCGGCGGGCAGCTTCGACAGGAAATACAGCTCTGGCGAAAATAGCTCGGTGCTGGTCAGCCAGGACAGGAATTGCCTGATCGATTCGATGTTCAGGCAGATCACCAGCCCGACGATGAAGCCGACCATCGTACCGACCACGCCGATCGAGGCGCCCGTGATCAGGAAGATGCGCATGATCGAGCCTTGCGAAGCCCCCATCGTGCGCAGGATCGCGATGTCGCTGCCCTTGTCCTTCACCAGCATGATCAGGCCGGAGACGATGTTGAGCGCCGCGACTAGCACGATCATGGTGAGGATCAGGAACATCACGTTGCGCTCGACCTGGAGCGCGTTGAAGAAGGTCGAGTTGCGCTGGCGCCAGTCCACCAGGAACACCGGCCGGCCCGCCGCCTCCGTCACGGCCTGGCGGAACGCGACGATCTGATCCGGATTGGTGGTGAAGACCTCGATCGAGGTGACGTCGTTGCTGCGGTTGAAATAGGCCTGCGCCTCCGCGAGCGGCATGAACACGAAGCCGAGATCATACTCGGACATTCCGATCTCGAACACCGCCGCGATCTTGTACGGTTTTATGCGCGGTGTCGTGCCCATCGGGGTGACCGCGCCCTTCGGCGCCACCAGCGTGATGCTGTCGCCGGCGTGCAGCGACAGCTGGTCGGCGAGGCGCCGGCCGATCGCGACCCCCTGCCCGTCGTCAAAGCCCTCGAGCGAACCCTGCTTGATGTTCTTGGCAATCGAGGTGAGGTTGTTGAGGTCGTCGGAGCGGATGCCGCGCACCAGCACGCCGGAGGCGTTCCACGGCGATGACGCCAGCGCCTGGCCATCCACCACGGGCGCTGCGAGCCGGATGCCCTGGACCTGGCTGAGGCGGTCGGCGACGTCCTTCCAGTCGGTCAGCGGCGACTCCAGCGGCTGGACCAGGATGTGGCCGTTGAGCCCGAGGATCTTGTCGAGCAGCTCCTTGCGGAAGCCGTTCATGACGGCCATGACGATGATCAGCGTCGCCACGCCCAGCATGATGCCGAGGAAGGAGAACCCGGCGATGACCGAGATGAATCCCTCCTTGCGGCGCGCCCGTAAGTAGCGCGCCGACAGCATCCACTCGAATGGCGCAAAAGGCGCGGTTTGAACGGTTTCGGTCATGGTCTCATCCATCGCTCGATAGTCCCATGATTCGGGGTCAAATGTGGCCGGATTGGCGGCCGCAATCTGGGGCGATGAACAATATTCAGCCGACCAGCCTTATCAGCCCACAAGTCTTGCGACCACGTCCGCAGGCGACATGGTCTCGCGGGCGCCGTCACTTCGCCGCTTGAGCTCGACCTTGCCGTCGGCGAGCCCTTTCGGCCCGATCATGATCTGCCAGGGAATGCCGATCAGGTCGGCGGCGGCGAATTTGGCTCCGGCGCGCTGGTCGGTGTCGTCGTAGAGCACGTCGACGCCCTTGGCGGACAGCTCCGCATAGAGCTTCTCGCAGGCCGCATCGACCGCCGCATCGCCCTGCTTGAGGTTGAGAATCGACACGCGGAACGGGGCAACGGCCTCCGGCCATTTGATGCCGGCATCGTCATGGCAGGCCTCGATGATGGCGCCGAGCAGGCGCGAGACGCCGACGCCGTAGGAGCCGCCATGGATCGGCACGTCGACCCCGTCGGGGCCCGCCACCAGCGCCTTCATCGCGTCGGAATATTTCGTGCCGAAATAGAAGATCTGCCCAACCTCGATCCCGCGGGTGTTCACCCGCTTGTCCGCGGGCACTTCCTGCTCGAAGCGCGCCGCGTCGTGAACGTCTTCCGTCGCCGCATAGACCGAGGTCCATTGCTTGATGATCGGCGTCAAATCGCTCTCGTAGTCGACGTCCTCGCCCGGCACCGGCAGGTCCAGCACGTCGCGATTGATGAACACGCCGGATTCGCCGGTCTCGGCGAGCACGATGAACTCGTGGCTGAGATCGCCGCCGATCGGGCCGGTCTCGGCGCGCATCGGGATCGCCTTCAGCCCCATCCGCGCGAAGGTGCGCAAATACGCCACGAACATCTTGTTGTAGGCGACGCGCGCCGCGGCCTCGTTGAGGTCGAACGAATAGGCATCCTTCATCAGGAACTCGCGGCCGCGCATCACGCCAAAGCGGGGACGCTGCTCGTCGCGGAATTTCCACTGAATATGATAGAGATTCAGCGGCAGGCTCTTGTAGGACTTCACATAGGCGCGGAAGATCTCGGTGATCATTTCCTCGTTGGTCGGCCCGTATAGCAGCTCACGCTTGTGCCGGTCGGCGATGCGCAGCATCTCGGGGCCATAGGCATCGTAGCGGCCGCTCTCGCGCCAGAGATCGGCAAGCTGAAGCGTCGGCATCAACAGTTCCAGCGCGCCGGAGCGGTCCTGCTCCTCGCGCACGATCTGCTCGATCTTCTTGAGCACGCGGAAGCCGAGCGGCAGCCAAGCGTAGATGCCGGCGGCCTCCTGCCGGATCATGCCGGCACGCAGCATCAGCCGATGCGAGACGATCTCCGCCTCTTTCGGATTTTCCTTCAGGATGGGCAGAAAGAACCGCGACAACCGCATGGCAATACTCGAGGAATCAGTGATGGCTTGCAGTGAAACCGGATTGGGAGCCAAAACACAAGACCGGGAATGAGGAAAACCCGCTAACACAGCGGAATTCCTGTCATTTTTCCGTCGACTTCAGGTTCGACGTGATGCGCCGAAGAGCCCGATTCAGGGCGCCGCCACCTCGAGCTCGTCCTCCAGCGTGATCTTCTCGAAATCGCTCAAGAGCGCGTCGATCCGCACATGCCAGCGGCCGGCAAAGGGCAGCTCGACCTTGCGCACGTGCCAGTAGCGGTCCGGCCCGCGCGAGGCGTCCCGCTCCATCGGCTCGATGCCGCGTTCGGGCAGGCTCAGCGTCAGCGTCACCTCCTTGGCCTCAAGCACCGCCCCCTCGCCGGTCATGAGCTGCAGCACGAAATCGTCGATACCCGCCTTACCCGGCGAGACCAGGACCTGGAACATCGCCCTGTCGGTGTGGATGTGGATCGCCAGCGGCGTCTCTGGAATGATCGTCCGCGGCGGCGGCGTGAAGCGCCAGCCGGCCACGACGGCGAAGATGCCGAGCGCGATGGCGCATTCGAGCACGATCGAGCGCTTCAGGCTCTGCGCGGCCTTGTGATCCCCCGCCAGAGCCGGAGTCAGGCGAAAGCGGTTGAGCGCGGCAAGCGCCAGCAGCACGAGCACCAGCGCCAGCTTGATCGAGAGGATGAGTCCATACCGAGTCTCGACCAATGCGGACGGCTTCTCAAGCTGGACGATGGCGAGCGCGAGGCCGGTCAATGCCAGAACGCCAACGGCCAGCGCGGCGATGCGGGAGAAGCGGTTCACGACAGGCAATGCCGCGGCCGATGTCTTTGACAACAGGGCGACCAGCGGCGCGAGGGCCCCAATCCAAAAGGCCACACCGAGACCATGGAGAAAGATTGTCGGGCGGGTCAACAGTTCGGGCGGTGCCGTAGCGGCGTGCCCGGTCATGGCCAGCGACAAGCCGACGCCGACGAAGGCAATGATCGCCAGAGCGCGCGCGCACCACGCGTGGCCTAGCGCCAGCAGCGCGAACAGCATTGCAGCGATGGCCACGAGCAAGGCTGGGCCCGCGCTGGTCCCGGATGCGACTTTCCAGGGAGCCATCGTCGCGAGAGCGGACAGCGGTAGGCCGAGGAGATCCAGCCCCAACACGCCAATGGACACCACCGCGCTCGTGAGGCCGATGGCGAGCGCCACGCGCGGAACGGTCATGCCGGTCATCGACCACGCAACCCAGCGAGCAAAGAACACGCCGCCGACGCCGACGAACAGGCCAAGATTGAGACCGACCCGCGCCAGCCAGATCAGCACGTTCAATCCGCCATCGGCGTTTGCGGGAGGTTGCGTCCCCGTCGGCGTGCCGATCGAGAAGATCGCCGATCCCGCGACGGGATGGCCGTCCTGCGAAATGACGCGATAGCTGACGACGGCCGTGCCCTGCGGCAGGTCCGCCGGCATCACGACCGAGATGGTCTCGCCCGATGCGTTGACGCGCACATCATCCCGCGCCCTGCCCGCGCCGTCGATCAGCCGGATCGCGCCCGGCGTCACTGTCTCATTGAAGCGCAACTCCACCGCCTTTGGCGCGCTCGCGAGCATGCTGCCGCTCGCCGGCTCGACCGCGACCAGCGCCGCGTGCGCCGAGACGCCGGTTGCGAAGCCGACGACGAGGAGCAGCGTCGCGAGCGCGGCGAGCAGGCGCATCAGGGTTTTGGCAGGAGTTTTACGCCCGGCGCCGGTGACTTGCCCTCGTGCGAATGCCCGGCCCCCTCCGCGGGGATCTCGATCCAGCGGCTGACGCCGGTCTCGCATTCCTGGATTACGGGAAAGTACAGGATTGTGTTCGGTTTGAGCGTGTCGGTCAGGGCCGTGTGCATGACGAACTCGTCATAGTTCTTGTCCGGCAGCTTGCCGCCGGACCAAGTCACCTCCTTGACGCCGGAGGAGAGCCTGTTGCCGTGATAATCGTATTCGCCGGCGTATTTGCCCTCGACCACGTCAACACTCCAGCCCGCCTTCGGCATCGGTTTCACCGCGATCACGCCTTCCGGGATCTGCACCCGGATTTTCACCGTGGGCGAGCCCGCGCAGCCGTGCGGGACGGCGAAGACGGCCTTGTAGGAAGCACCGACCGTGGCCTGCTTGCCTTCGAGGAAGACGTGCGCGGTCGCTGGCGTTGCCGCAAAGACGCTCAGAAAGATCAGCCAGGTTCGCTTCGACATATTGGGTCTCCCGAAGGTCCAGATCATGCTCGTCACATCTTCATTCCCGAATGATCCGGCATTTTCTTCATCATGTGCCCGCCCTCGCCCGGCGCCTGGGCGCCGACGCCCTGTACGTCGAGGGAGACGGCGACCTTGCCGGCCTTCTCGAACTGAAGCGTCACCGGCACCTTGTCGCCCTGCTTGAAGGGGCCCTTCAGCTCCTGCAGCATCAGGTGGTAGCCGCCGGGGGCGAACTTCACCGTCTTGCCGGGATCGATCACGAGACCCTTGTCGAGCAGACGCATCTTCATCACGCCATTGTCCATCGCCATCTCGTGGACCTCAGCCTTCCCCGCGATCTCGGCGGAGACGCCGACCAGCTTGTCGGCCACTGTGCCCTTGTTCTCGATGGTGAGATAGCCGCCGGCGACCTTAGCGCCGCCCGGTGTCGCCCGGCTCCACGCCTGCGAGATGACGAGATCGCCCGCCTTGACGTCGTCGGCCCGCGCGACGGCACAGCCGGTCAGCAACAGTGAAATTGCAAGGAGAGTTCGTCCGATAGTCTTCATGTTGATTGCCTCTTTCACGATTGATCGGGCCGAGAATGGCCCTGCATTCTTCCGCGACACCCTTCCGCTGCCTTCAGCATCGGCATTCGGAACGCCGGCCTGCCGCGGAGCCGAACATAGACCCAAGTGCCATTTGCCCGTCACCATCGATACCTCATTCCAGCGTACACTGCTCTTCCCGTACCCGGCTCAAACAATGCTGACGTCGCCGTCGCTCGATCGATGATGCTCGCGCTGGCTATGTAGGTCTTGTTGGTGAGATTGCGCCCCTCGATGTAGGCAGACATCGGGCCGCCATTGTCGAACCCGGCTTTCAATCCCAACAAGGCGTAAGGCTCTGTCGTCAGCGTGTTCATGCTGTCCACAAAGTAGGCCTGTGGCACCCATTCGACGTTGGGTCCAACATAGAAACCGGTAGGGTGCTTGTAGAGAAGCTCCGCGCGCAAATAGTGACTTGGGGCTCCCGGCAATCGATTGTTTCCGAAAGTGGGATCTTTGTCGAAGCGGAAGTCGTTGAAGGAATAAGCGACATTCAGCCAGATTTTGTCCGGCGCCGGGCCGTTGACGAAGATGTCACGAAAGATTGCTGCGCCCGCGCCGGCCTCGATGCCTTGATGGATGGTGTGGTCGGCATTGGTCACATTGCAGTTGCCAAAAGCACTATAGAGGCATTGCAGTTCGTCGCGAATGTTGGCCCGGTACGCCGTCAGTTCCCAGGCGTAATCAGGCCGCTTCATGCGAGACCCGATTTCGTACGTGGTCGCAATCTGCGGGCGGATGCTGGTGAACGGAATCGTCGGAATGCCAGGACCAATCGCGCTTTCGCCGAAGCTCGGCACCTCGGCGCTCCGCGAGACATTGGCGAAGGCCTGCCAGGCGGGATCGATTTGCCACAACAGACCGCCTTTCGGCGACCAGACATTAAAGCGCGTTGCCCCCGATTGATCCCCGTCGCTGAGGAAACGATCCTGCCGATTGCGGGTCGCGTACAGAAATTGCGTGCCGCCGATCACCGCAAGATTTGGAATGACGTAGAAGCTGTCTTCGACATAGGCGGAGGTATTCTCCGACCGATCGATCGAGGAAGAAAGCAGTGCACCCTTCTGCCCGCCAATGTTGGCGAACTGCTGGTTGTCGATGCTGCCGTTCAGCACATAGACGCCCGCGACCAACCTGTTGCGGAAGCCGCCAATGGTGCGGTCATCCGTGATCTTCGCGAATCCTCCATAGTCCTTGTAACGGTAGTCCAGCCACTGGAAAATCGGATGCATCAAATGGCGATCGACACCAAAGGCGCCGAATTCGACTTTGGTGTCATCGAAACGAACGGTGGTTTTGTTGGCGAGCCTGACAGTATCGATATTGCGCTGCTGATCCATCGCAACATTCGCGGGTGCAGCAGCTTCCGGATCGGTCAAAGCGGATGTCTTGGTCACGGTACCCGGGATTCGCTGCCGGACTTCGTTGGCATTGAGGTAGAACCGGGTCTCGACATCCGGTGAGAACTGATACCCAATATTGCCGCTCAAACGGTTGCTCGAGCCAAAACTGTGATCGCGAAAACCGTCCGCGGCCTGCGCGGAAGCGGTCACGAAACCGTCCCACCGCCCGTTGACGCCTCCTGCGTTCGCCTGAAGGCGTTTGTAGCCGAATCCTCCGACATCGAAGGACACACCATTCGGAAACGAGTCGCGGCCGGTCGGAGTCACGAAGTTGATCGCGCCTCCGAGCGAATTGGCGCCAAACTGAAGCGCGTTGCCGCCCTTGAAGACTTCGACATATTTGTAGGCGCTCGGATCGATCTCCTGGAAATCGCCATAACCATCCGCGGTGTTGATCGGAATGCCGTCCATATAGAGCTGCACGCCGCGCAGATGAAAATTGCGCGACAGGCCGGACCCGCGAATCGAAAGGCGGGTGTCGTCGCCCCATTTGGGCTGGGCGTACACGCCGGGCACGTAATCCAGAACATCCTTGATCGTGTTGGACGGCGTCGAGTTCCTGTACGCATCGGCCGAGACAAGCGCCACGCCGCCCGGAGTCTGGTTAATCTCCGCCAGCGCTTGTTGCGCAGTCAGAACCGTCAGGGCACCCGGAGCCCCTGCACTCTGTTCGCTCGCGGTTTGCTGCGGCGATGGGGTCGTTCGCAGGCTTCGCGTGACGCGGGCCGATCGCGCAGAATTGCGTGGCGATCGGACGGCCGACGCACGCTTCTGCTGAGGCGCCTCAACTGTGATAGGCGGCAGCACTGCGCTGCTGCTTTGGGCAAAGGCTCCGTTCGATGATGCAAGCAGCGCGGCCTGAATGGCAACGACGCTCACACCACGGCGGGCATGACAACGTAACATGGGGCATTCCTGACGCCGGGCTTTCTCTCCGGCCTTTCGACAGCATTAATCGCCTACGGCGGACCGCGGCGATCACGAGAGTCGTCAGGAAAATTGAGGCGGTGCGCGCGCCTGCGCGTTTGTGCCTTTATGGGCCGCCCCGGCGGATGCCTCCGCCGCGTGCCACACCACGCGTTCGGCATGGCGGAAGGGAACGGAGAGCGCGGCATGCGGCGGCGAATCGAGCGACGCGCCCACCTGCGCCAGGCAACAGAGGGCACACGCACCGGCATGTGCGACCGGCGTACCCGCTGGGTCGTTCAGGCCGCCCTGCTCGCTCGCGCTGTGGCAGATGACGGCGGCGGACAACGGATCGGCCACGGCTTGGCCGGCCGCCAGACAGGCGGCAATCGGCGCCAGCACCTGCATCACCAGGGCGAGCAGGACCAGAGGTAGGAATTTTTGCAGCCGTGCGCGCATCCGCCGAACCATTCGTTCGTCTACTAACTAAACACCGCGCTATGGCCGAGTCGAGCCCGGTTCCGCCGCCTTCTTAATCCAGCGCAAACTTCCCGGAAAACCGTGGTCCGACCGCCCACAGGAGGGAACCTCCGGCATTTGAGGCAGTCGAGCCGATGGCCCATCCACAGATTTCTTATGTTTGTCATATGCTTACCCGGCCGGCAGCCCGATCATTTCGTCAATTGCTCGAATTTTGAACATTCGTTGCCGAAAATGATGACAAGTGAGAAAAGTTGATCTAGCATCCCCTTGCTCAGGCTGGCCGCGAGGTCGAAGTCTGGTGGTCCAAGTCTCGGGAGGAGCCCCTGACGCGCAAAATGCAGCGTCGCCCCGCCAATCAAGATCAAATCTTAGAATCGGGGATAATAGGGTCGACACAATTTTCGAGCGGGGCTAGGGCCCCGCTCTTTTTTTGTCTGAATGGCCACAGCGCCGATGAACCTGTCTCCCAATCCGATCGAACAGAGCTTTGAACTTGCAGCCTCGCGCTGCATCGACCTCACGCCACTCGTCTATCGACGGCTGTTCGAACAGCATCCCGAAACGCGGGCGATGTTCCGCAAACAAGGCAGCGAACTCGTGATGGGCTCGATGCTGGCACTCACGATCGAGGCGATTCTCGACTTCGCCGGTGATCGCCGTGGGCAATTCCGGCTGATCGCATGCGAGGTCGTGTCGCACGATGGCTACGGCACGCCGCGCGAGCTGTTCACTGCCTTCTTCGCCGTCGTCAGGGACACGCTGCGCGATCTTCTCGGCGATGAATGGTCGTCGGACATCGCGCAGGCCTGGGACCGACTGCTCATCGAGATCGACGCGTTCGCCGGCGCCCCGGCCTGACGATTTGCGCTGCACCAACGCGTCTCGCGGCGATCCCGCCGTTGATTGCGGATTGAGTGGCGCCAACTCTTGTGAGACACTTTCGGACATCGGTCGCGCAATCAATGACGCGTCGAAAATAGAATTGTATGGGAGCGAGCGATGTCCGGGACGAAAGATTTCTCGACGACGAGGCGCGATCTTCTTCAGGCGGCAGCAATCGCCGGCGCCGCGACTGCCATCCTCGGCAGCATGGGCATAAACCCCGCCCTTGCAGCCGAAGTCGGACGCAGCGAGAAGCCGCTGAAAGCGGCGTTCTCCAACGCAGGCCTCCAGGCGACCTGGTGCGCGCAGGGCAAGCAGGCGGCGGAATTCTGGGGCAAGCTGTTCAATGTCGAAGTCACCTGGTTCGACGGCCAGCTCGATGCCGTGAAGCAGCGCGCGGCGATCGACAACATGGCGTCGCAGAAATGGGACTTCGTCGCGATCCAGGCTTTTGGCATCGGCACCCTCACCCAGCCGGTGCAGAAGATGATCGACGCCGGCACGCCCGTGATCGACATGGACACGCTGATTGCGCCGCTGGACCAGATCAATGTCCACTCCTTCCTCGCCCCTGACAACGAGTTCATGGGCGCCTCGGTGACGCAGGCGCTCTGCAACGCCATGGGCGGCAAGGGCAAGATCATCATGACGCAAGGAGCCCTCGGCCACACCGGCGCGCAGGGCCGCGCCAAGGGCTTCAACAACGTCGTGAAGCAATTCCCCGGCATTGAGGTGCTGGACACGCAGCCGGCCGACTGGGATGTGTCGAAGACCGCACGTCTTTGGGAAACCTACCTGACGAAGTACCCGCAGATCGACGCGGCGTTCTTCCACAATGACGACATGGCGCTCGCCGCCGCCAACATCATGAAGGCGCGGGGCCGCACCAACATCCTGATTGGCGGCGTCGATGCGATGCCACCGGCGATCCAGGCGGTCAGCGAAGGCCGCATGTTTGCCACCGTCCGCAATCCGTCCTGCCGAATCCATGGCGGCGCGATCATCGCGGGCGTTTCCGCCGTAGTCGGCGGCGAAAAGAGCGGACAGGGCATTCCGAAGAACGTCGTTACCGACGGACCGGTCGTCACCAAGGCCAACGCCGCCGGGATGCAGTGGATGCAGGATCATTTCCTGATCTGAGTCTCCATGCGAGAGGATCGTTCGCCCATCCTGGAACTGCAGGGCATCACGAAGAGCTTCGGCGGCGTCGAGGCGCTTCGTGGTGTTGACTTCGCGCTCTCACCCGGCGAGATCCACGGTCTCGTCGGCGAGAACGGCGCGGGAAAAAGCACGCTGATGAAGATCATCGCCGGCGTGCACACAGAATTCTCCGGCCGCTTCCTGATCGACGGACAGGAGACGCATTTCCGCTCGGCCCGCGACGCGCACAGCGCCGGCATCGCCATGGTGCACCAGGAGCTGTCGGTCGCGCCCGACCTCACGGTCGCGGAGAACGTGTTTCTGGGCAACCAGCCGACCAACCGGCTCGGCCTGGTGCAATGGCGGCGGATGGCGCGCGAGGCCGGCGAGCAGCTCGCCCGCTTCGGCATCGATGTCGATCCGATGAGCAGGCTGGGTGACTTACCGATCGGGCTCCAGCAGCTGATCGAGATCGCCCGCGTGCTGTTCTCCGGCGCACGCATCGTCATCCTGGACGAGCCGACGTCCGCCCTCTCCCCGCCCGAGGTCGAGCGACTGTTCGCGACGCTGCGGCGCCTGCGCGAGGAAGGCACGGCGATCGTCTTCATCTCGCATTTCATCGAGGACATCTTGCGCGTGTCCGACACGGTGACTGTGTTCCGCAACGGGCGGAAGGTCGCGGAGACCGCAAGTGCGGCGACCAGCAAGGGCGCGCTGATCGAGGCCATGATCGGTCGCGGCGGCGAAGCGCTCGAGCACAGCTACAGCGACGATCTGATGCTGCCGCAGCCGAGCGACAGCTCGGTGGTCCTGAAGGTCAACCAATTGTCGCTGGCCCGCAGCCTGAAGGACATCTCCTTCGAGGCGCGCGCCGGCGAAGTGCTCGGCATCTACGGCTTCATGGGCTGTGGCCAGCAGGAATTATCCCGCATCCTGTTCGGCAAGCTGAAGCCGGACGGCGGCACGCTCGCGGTCGAGGGCAAGCCCAAGACTTTCGCGAGCACGGCAGCGGCGCGGCGCGCCGGCGTGGCGCTGGTGCCCGAGAGCCGGCGGGCGATGCTGTTTCACCAGGAGCCGGTCTACAAGAACATCTCGATCAGCATCCTCGATCGCATCTCGGCGTTGCTGCTGAAGCCGGCGCAGGAGCGCGACATCGCAAAGCGCCAGGTCGAGCAGCTCCAGATCAGACCGCCGGTGGTCGGCCTCGATCTCGGCATGCTCTCCGGCGGCAATCAGCAGAAAGTCGCGCTGGCGAAATGGCTGACCTATCCGCCCAAACTCCTGGTGCTGTGCGAGCCCACCCGCGGCATGGATGTCGGCGCCAAGAACGACGTCATCAACATCGTCCGCGATCTCCGCGCCAAAGGGCTTGCGATCATCGTGCTGTCGACCGAGCCGGAAACGGTGCTGTCACTGGCTGACCGCATCCTCGTGCTCAAGCGCGGCGCATTGGTGCGGGAGTTCACGAACGAGCCGGTCAGCAAGGACCGCCTGCTGGAAGCGGCGTGACGGAGAAGCACGATGGCGAGCAGTGACACGGCTTTGGCGGCGGGGCAGCGGGCGCGGGGGCTTGCGCCCTTCCTGCGCTCGCAGATGCGCAACATCGCCCCGTTCCTGACGCTGATTTTTCTGTCCGGCTTCTTTGCACTGGCCAGCCCCTCCTTCGCGACGCTGGACAATCTCGGCAACATCCTGACGCAGGTGTCGGTCACGGGAATCATCGCCGTCGGCCTCACCTTCGTGATCCTCTGCGCGGAGATCGACCTCTCGATCGCCAGCATCGCCAACGTCACGGGCATCGCGGTCGCCTACTTCACGCTCCAGGAATCCTACGTCAACATTCCCAACATTCCCCTGCCCGGAGCAGCGGCGATCCTGCTGGCTATTTTGCTCTGCGCGTTGCTCGGCCTCGTCAATGCGCTCGGGCTGACCGTGATCGGCATCCCCTCCTTCATCATGACGTTGGCGATGATGCAGATCGCGGCCGGCATCTCGGCGCTGCTGGTGCGCGGCCAGATCGCCTACAAGGTGCCCGGCGTGATTACCACGCTCGGCTCCGGCTCGATCGGCGGCATCCCATGGATCGTCATCGTCGCCGCGATCATGCTGCTTGGCGGCCATCTGGTGCTGACCTACACGCGCTTCGGCCGCTACGTCTACATGGTCGGCGGCAACCGCGAGGCGGCCGAATATTCCGGCCTCAACGTCAAGCTCATCCTCGGCGCGGTGATGGTCATTTCGGCAGTGTGCTCCGGGATCGGCGGCATGCTCGGTGTCGCCCATTTCGGCAGCGCGCAGCAGAACGAGTTCGATACCTATCTGCTCGACTCCATCGCCGCCGTCGTGGTCGGCGGCACCAGCCTGTTCGGCGGCCGCGGCGGCATCGGCAACACCATCGTCGGGCTGTTCGTGCTCGGCGTTCTCAACAACGGCCTCGACCACGTCAACATCGACAGCTTCCTGAAGATCCTGATCCGCGGCCTGATCCTGCTGGCGGCGCTTGTCATCAATGTCTATGCGCAGCGGCTGAGGGAAAAGGCGGTGGAATAGCCGCCCCTCAAAACCAAAAGCGCGAAAACAACCCCATGCACAGTAGAGACTGTGAGGGACTTCAACGACTTACAAAAACCCGAAATTGTGTAGCAGCGACCGTGGCGGCGTTTGACTCGTCGGGCAAAACAGGAGCATGATGTCATCGTGGCGGTGTGCGCAGGTCGGCTCCGGACAGCGCCCCAACCTCCGTCATTGCGAGCGCAGCGAAGCAATCCAGACTGCCGCCGCGGAAAGATTCTGGATTGCTTCGCTGCGCTTGCAATGACGACGTGACCGCAGGGGCAATCCAGCCTCACCTTCGATCGCGGAGCATGAGACCGCGGCCTAGCTCTCGGCCTAGTCATCCGACCCAAGCCGCGAGAACCGGAAATTGCAGTGGCTCGCACCGCCCGCTAGCGTCTGTGTCCTCTCCAGGCGGATGCCTCGCGCTGCGTAGGCGACGAAATCGAGCCCGCAAATATTCGGCAGGGCGTCCTTGTCTCCATGGCGCGCCGCGAGCTTGCAGAAGCCGCAAGCCTTGTAGTTGATGCCGAATTCAAAACTGTCACCCGTATCAGGCTCGACGAAATCATAGACGAAATCTTCCGGAAATTCGGTCTGATGGCTTTCGGTCGTGCTTCTCGCCGCCTGCTCGCGTAGCAGGGCCTGGTTCTCCGGCGACATGAATTGACGCCCCGAGGCGAGACGTTGCGCTTCCGATACGGTGAGCAATTGCGCCTTGTAGGTTTCTCGCTCGATCTCGCCGATCACAGCCACCGGCACGCCGTGGCGCCGCAGCACCCGGCTGATGGCCATGAAGCCCATCAACCGCATGAAGAAATCGCTCATGCGGCTCGCAGCGCCGCCGACATAGGGCATTTGGGTGAGCACGATTTCGAATTCGTCCATCACCTCCCGCCTGATGCCGTCGATGTCCGAAAGCTGCGCGCGCTCGCGCAACATCGCTTCGGCCAGGTCGAGCCGATCGCGCATGGCGGCCTCCATGGCACCGCGATGCGCTTCGTAAAACGGATGGATGATCTCAGCCATGGGACACCTGATATGATTGGCTCATTGCAAAGTCGGCCGGTTTCACTCGGCGGCGATCGCCTCGATCTCCAGCAGCCATTTGCTGTCGACGGTCTCGACAATCACGACCGTCAGCGCGGGCTGGTGTTCGCCCAGCATCGCGCGACGAATGGAGCGGTTGGTCACGAGTTGAGCGCGGTCGGTCAGGAACGTGGTGACCTTGACCAGATGCGCGACGCCAAGGCCCGCGGCGGCGAGCACCTCGATCAAATTGCGCCAGGCCTGCTCGCACTGCGCCTCAAAACCGTCAGGGACGGTGCCGTCGGATCTCTGGGGCACCTGGCCGCTGATGAACAACAGGCGGCGATGCTGCGTCAGTTCAAGTCCCATGCAGTAGCCGCCGGCGGGAGCATGGACCGTTGCGGGATTGTGGCTGACGATGTGAGCTGGGGACATAGGATTTCTCCGGATTGCAGGTCGATCGTATCCGGCGCCGTCACCGCTTCGCAAAGCATCATCGCTGCGGCTCAGCGCAAGAAAATCTATTGCAAGGCCACAGCTCATCGGTGTCAAAATGGAGACCGATGACCTACATCCTTCCCCCACTCAACGCGCTCCGCGCGTTCGAAGCCGCCGCCCGGCATCTCAGCTTCAAGCTGGCCGCGCACGAGCTACACGTGACGCCCGCCGCCGTGGGGCAGCAGGTGAAGGCGCTGGAGGCGCGCCTCGGCGTGCAGCTGTTCGAGCGGCTGCACAAGCAGCTCATCCTCACCGTCGCCGGTCAGGCCTATCTGCCCGGGGTCTCCGAAGGCTTTCGCCACATTGCGGATGCGACCTCACAATTGAGGCCGGCAGGTGCGGTGCTGCTGCAATTGGGCATCCATGGCAGCTTCGACCTCCGCCGCCTCGATCTCGCGGCGTTTCGCAGCACGCATGCGGAGATCGGCTTACGGGTGCTGCATCCGGCCGGCCTGCACGAATTGGTCGAAGGCAAGGTCGACCTGCTGATCGCTCGCGGCCTCGGCCACCATCCGGGCTATCGCTGCGACCGGGTCGATGAGGGATCGGGTCTGGGTGATTGGCTCGTTGCGCCTGAAGGCACCGCGGATTGTCCCGAGATCGTCAGCTTCCGCGCGTGGCTGCGGGCGCTGCCGGCCCGGAACGCGCTCGGAAATCGTCGCCCTCGACTGGTCGGCGGCGTCGTGAGCTGAAAATGACCCAAAGGCGACATAATCGCTTGATTCAAGTTGTCTTCTTGTGAGGTGAAGCTACCGGGGCAAATGATGGGTCGCGCCAAGCTCGTTCTCGCTATTTGTTTCTTCTTCTTTGGGCTGACCGCGGCAAACGCTGCGGGGGTCAGAAATTTCGACATTCCCGCTGCCGCGGCCGGGCCGGCGATCAGGCTGCTGGTCTGGACACCATGCGCCGAGCCTCCAAAAGAGATGGACGCACGTGGTGCCATTTTCTTCGCCGTACCCGGGTGCTCGGTGACTGGCGAAAAGCTTCCTCTTATCGTGATATCGCATGGCAGGAGAGGATGGTTCGGTGGTCACCACGACACGGCCGCGGCGCTGGCCGATGCTGGTTTTGTCGTCGCTGCGCTCAATCATCCCGGTGACACCTGGCGCGATGCCAGCCGTACCGACAGCCTTTCCGTGCTCGTCGAACGCCCCGCGGATATCAAGCGACTGATCGACTACATGCTCGAAAGCTGGCCCGATGCATCGCGCATCGACGCCCGGCACATTGGCCTCTACGGCTTCTCGTTTGGCGGCTATACGGGTCTCGCCGTCATCGGCGGCAATCCAGAATTACGAAAGGGCTTGTCCAATTGCGCGACATCGAGCCTGTTGGCTTGCAAGCAGCTTGAAAGCGGCGAGGTGCCGGGCCAACCGATCACACCTGACCCCCGCGTCATAGCCGCAGTAATTGCCGATCCTTATCCGGCTTTTGTTTTCTCCGAGGAGAACCTGAAGAAAATAGCGATACCGGTGCAACTATGGAGTTCCGATCCGGCGCAAAATGCTGACGGACTCTCCGGATGCTGTGCTTCAACGATCAAACAACGGCTCCCGGCGCCGGATTATCACTTCGTGGCCAACGCCAAACACTTCTCTTTTCTTGCCACTTGCATCCCGAAGGAGACGCAGGCCAACCCTACCGCTTGCACCGATGCGCCGAATTTCGACCGTGTCGATTTTCATCGGAGTTTCCACACCGACGTCGTGGCGTTTTACCGCAAGCACTTCGCTGACGGTGCTGGCCAATAGCGATACCGCTCTAACTGTTCCATTTATGGCCTGCACCGACAGCACTGAGCCTCGGGGAAACGATGTCTCAAGGCGGGGAGCGCGCGGAAATTACGCCGACGAGAGGCATTCGGCTAGTCCGCGACGTGGTGTTGGCTCGACTGAGGTGACGGCGCTCGAAACTTTGCGGTGCTGCCGCTTGATGGCGAAGCTAACTGCTACCGTGCGGTCCGGGAATTGGCTCGAAGTCGGGATCAGGCCGCCTGGATGACGGCCCAAACCAGACAACTTAAGCGTGCGCGACTAGCCAAGCGCGTCGCAATGGGACAGAATGACGGTCATTACCGGGCATAAGCTGAGATCATGACAGAGCCGCCGACCGCACCGTTTGCGCCCTTCGAATGGATGCTCTCAGCTCGCTATTTGCGGGCGCGCCGCAAGGACGGCTTTATCTCGGTCATCGCCGGATTTTCGTTTCTCGGCATTATGCTTGGCGTTGCCACGCTAATCATTGTCATGGCCGTCATGAACGGCTTCCGCAAAGAGCTTCTAGACAAGATCCTCGGTCTCAACGGTCACATTCTAGTCCAGCCGCTGGAAACACCTCTAACCGACTGGAAGGATATGGCCGAGCGTCTCAGCCTGGTGCCAGGTATCCGCTTGGCCGCGCCTGTCGTCGACGGCACCGCGCTAGCGTCGTCTTCCGGCGCATCTGGAGTTCTGGTGCGTGGCATTCGCGCCGACGATCTTAAGAAGCTCACCTCTATCGCCGACAACATCAAGCAAGGATCGATCGAAGGCTTTGACGAGAACCAGGGGGTTGCCATCGGGCAGCGCCTCGCCGATCAGCTCTCGCTCCATGCCGGTGACGCCATCACGCTCGTTGCGCAACACGGCGCGGTCACCCCGATGGGGGTTATGCCGCGGATCAAGAAGTGTGAAGTCAGAGCCATATTCGAGATTGGTATGTCTGAATATGATGCGAGCATGGTCTTCATGCCAATCGCAGAGGCTCAGTCGTACTTCAACCGCGACAAGGACGTGACTGCGGTCGAGATCTTTACAGCCGATCCCGCTCGCATCGATCAGTTTCGCAAGGCTGTGACGGAAGCAGCCGGGCGGCCAGTCTTCCTAGTGGACTGGCGGCAGCGGAACTCGACCTTCTTCAATGCGCTTCAGGTCGAGCGCAATGTGATGTTTCTGATTCTGACCATGATTGTGCTGGTAGCTGCGTTGAATATCGTATCTGGGCTCATCATGTTGGTGAAGGATAAGGGCAGCGATATAGCGATCCTCAGGACCATGGGTGCTTCACGAGGCTCGATCATGCGGATATTCCTGATTACGGGTGCTTCGATCGGCGTCGTGGGAACGTCGGTCGGGTTGGTCGTTGGGCTTCTCGTCTGTCTTAATATCGATTCGATCCGACAGTTTCTATCCTGGCTGACCAGCGCCGACTTGTTCCCGAGAGAACTCTATTTTCTCTCGAAGCTGCCAGCGGAGATTGATTTCGGGGAGACCAGCGCGGTCTTGATCATGGCGCTAACCCTGTCGCTTCTCGCAACGCTCTACCCATCGTGGCACGCCGCCCGGCTCGATCCCGTGGAAGCGCTTAGGCGGTGAGATCGACAATTGTTGTGGTCCCATGATGCCGAACCTAATTCCATCATGGCGTCGATCGCGCGTCTGGGAAGCGCGGATTGGCCCCCCTAAAGATATCAGGTCTGGGTGATTGGCTGATTGCGCCTGAGGGTACCGCGGATTGTCCCGAGATCGTCAGCTTCCGCGAATGGCTGCGTGCCCTGCCCGTCGGGAAGGCGCTCGCAAATCCCCGCCCTCGTCTGGTCGGCGTCAGACGATAGGCTCAACCGACAATCGATAGCCTCGCCGCGATGCCATTTCACATGTCGTTGGCGGATATCGATAGCACCAGACATCATAGGTTCTGGAGAGCCGAAACCGTCGACCGCCTCTGTCGCGTCAGGTCGAAACCGATTCCGTTCCACGCCTCGCGTGCCAACCAGATTTTCCCTCAACACGACTGCCGCCCATGCACTCCACAAGATAGTCCACGAATACTCGGACGCGAGCAGGCATGTTCGGCCCGCCGACGAAGACGGCGTGGAAGATCTCCTTGTCACCAGGATTGAACGGTTCGAGAAGCGGGACCAGGCGCCCCTCCGCGATCGCGTCCCCGAGACTGAAATTGCCGACACGGGCGATGCCGACGCCGTCGAGCGCCAGCTGGCCCAGTGTCTCGCCACTGTTCGCCTCGATGGCGCCTCGCACCTTCAGGGCGAAGTCGACTCCGTCCCGGCGGAACGGCCAAACCGGCTCGGCCCGGCGAAAACTGAAATTCAGGCAATTGTGGTTGTAGAGCTCTTCCGGCGTTTCGGGCACGCCCCAGCGCGCCAGGTAGTCCGGCGAGGCGACGATGGTTCGGCCGTTCTCGCTGAGGCGCCGCGCCGTGAGCGCGCTGTCAGTCAGCGGACCGCCGCGAACCGCCACATCCGCCTGCCCCGCAGCGACGTCAACGATCCCGTCGCCAAGATTGATGTCGACCACGATGTTCGGATAGCGGCGCACGAACTCGCCAAGCAGAGGCACGATGCAAAGACGCCCGTGGGAGACCGCAGCGCTGACCCGGATGCGGCCGCGCGGCGAACCCTGGTCGGAGATCGCCTGCTCGGCTTCGTCGAGATCGGCGAGAATGCGGCGGGCCGCGCTGAGATAGGCGCGGCCTTCCGCGGTCGGCGTCAACGCGCGCGTCGTCCGCAACAGCAAGCGTACGCCGAGCCGCTGCTCGACCCGGTCCAGAGTGCGGCTCACGGCCGACGGCGTCAGTCCAAACGCGCGACCCGCAGCCGAGAAGCTGCCGCCGTCGATGACCGCGCAGAACACTTCCAGTTCCCGGGCACGGTCCGCGGTATCTGCTGCCACCTTTGCGCTCCAGTCAAAAATGCTTGGCCTGGGTAGTAGCTAATCCCAACGATCTTCCTCGTCTAGCTTTGCGTCTACGAAAAAGGCCAACACAGGAGATCGCCCATGAACGTCCCCGACCAGCTTCGCCGGTTTGCCCTCACCGGAGCCGCGCTCGCCATCCTGGCCGGCACCGCCGCCGCGTCAGCGGCCGACGGGCCCACGGATTTCCCGAATACCTTCCACACCGAAGAGGTCGCGACCAATGGCACCACCCTCCACGTCCGGGTCGGCGGGTCTGGACCGACGGTCGTGCTGCTGCATGGCTATGGCGAGACCGGAGACATGTGGGCGCCGCTCGCGACGAACCTTGCTCGCAATCACACGGTGATCGTGCCCGATCTGCGGGGCATGGGCCTTTCCGCCCGCGCCGAGGCCGGTTTCGAGAAGGTCAATCAGGCGGAAGACATCGTCGGCGTGATGAACACGCTGCAAGCGCCGCGCGCTGACATCGTGGCGCACGACATCGGCAACATGGTCGCGTTCGCTCTGGCCTCACGGCACGCCGGGCGGGTGACGAACCTGGTGCTGATGGATGCGCCGGTGCCGGGCGTCGGGCCGTGGGAAGATATCCTGAAGAACCCGTTGCTGTGGCACTTCCGGTTCGGCGGGCCGGATATGGAGCGCCTGGTGGCCGGCCGCGAGCGGATCTATCTCGACCGGTTCTGGAACGACTTCTCGGCCAATCCGGCCAATTTCCCGGAGGCGTCCCGAGCCCACTACGCGCAGCTTTACGCCGCGCCGGGGCGCATGCACGCCGGCTTCCGCCAGTTCGCCGCCTTCGATCAGGACGCGATCGACAACCGCGCCTGGCTCTCGGCGCACGGCAAGCTGCTCATGCCGGTTCTCGCGGTCGGTGGCGCCGCATCCTTCGGGCCGGCAATGGCGGCGGTGATGCAGGCCGGCGCGATCGACGTGCAGGAGCGGGTCATCGCAGGCTCCGGTCACTGGCTGATGGAGGAGCAACCCGCGGCTACGTCGGCCGCGATCGAGGCCTTCCTCAACGAACGGCCCGTCGCCGCGGAGAATGGGCACCTGGGTCAGACCGCTCTGACGCTGGAGCAGACGCAGGCAATGCCGCAGTCCGGCGCAGGCGCCGGCACCTCCGGAGTGCCTGCTATCCGTACCGTGCTGCTCTCGGGCGACCCCGCCAAGGCCGGCCCGTATGTGCTCGAAATTCACGTGCCGCCGAACACCGCGATCGCACCGCACACCCACCGCGACGACCGCTTCGCCACGGTGATCTCCGGCACCTGGTACTTCGGTTACGGCAGCAAGGTTTCCGACGCGCCGGTCAAGCCATTGACGGCAGGCGGCCTCTACACCGAGCCCGGCGGCGTTGCGCACTTCGCCTTCACACGAGCCGAGGGTGCGGTCGTCCGTCTGACCGGGATCGGCCCCAGCGACACGGCTTTCATCCCCCCGCCCGCATCCCACTGACCTGCTCCAGAGCACTTCAGATCCAAAGGAAATTCCGATGACGTCCTTCTCCACCATCCGCGATCCCAAGACTGACCAGCTTTTGACCCCGCATAATGCGGCTTTGGTGATCATCGACTACCAACCGGTTCAGGTCAGCTCGATCCAATCGATGCCCAAGCGGACCCTCGTCGCCAACATCACCGCGGTGGCCAGGACCGCGAAGCTATTCGCCCTGCCGACGGTGATCGCTACCGTGAATGTCGCCACCGGTCGCAACCAACCCACCATCCACCAGATATCGGATGTTTTTCCGGATGTCGTGCCAATCGACCGGACCTCGATCAACGCGTGGGAGGACGCGGACTTCGCCGCCGCAGTCCGCAACACCGGCCGCAAGAAGCTGATCATGACGGCGCTCTGGACCGAGGTGTGCCTCGTGCACCCGGCGCTGGACGCGCTACAGGAGGGTTTCGAAGTCTATCCGGTGGTCGACGCGGTGGGTGGCACCTCCCGCGAGGCGCACGACGCCGGCCTGCTGCGCCTGGTCCAAGCCGGTGCCCAGCCCACCAGCTGGGTGCAGCTGATCTGCGAACTGCAGCGGGACTGGAACCGCGCGGCAACAGTGACCGGCTTTTCGGAGATCCTGTTCGCGGTCGAAGGCCACTGATCATGATCATGGAGACCGTCGACGCTGCGATGATCGAGCGGACCAACGCATCGCAGAAGCCGCCAGTCATCTTCATCCATGGCCTGTGGTCGAAGCCCAGCTCGTGGGACCGATGGGCCGAAATGTTCGAGGCCGCCGGCTATGCTCCGTTGGCGCCCGGGTGGCCGGCGGAGCTGGGCGGCGCCGCGGCACCGGAAACCATCGGCGAGGTCGCGGCGCATTTCGCCCGCATCGCGGGGGCGCTGGACCGCCGCCCGGCGCTGATCGGCCATTCGTTTGGCGGGCTGATCGCGCAGACCCTGGCCGGGCGCGGGCTTTCGGCCGCGACGGTGGCGATCGAACCGGCTCCGTTTCGCGGGGTGCTGGAGCTGCCCGTCTGGACCGAGGCTCCCGTCGACGCCGAGGCCGCCGGGCGTGGACCGCTGCTGACGATCTCCGGCGAGCGCGACCACACCCCGCCATCGGTCACCCGCGCCGCCTACGAACGGCAGAAGCGCAATAAGCACCCTGTTACCGAGTTCGTCCAACTTCCGCGACGCGACCGCTCGCTGCCCATAAACAGCGGCTGGCGGGAGGTGGCGCAGACGGCGCTGACATTCGTGAGACGCTTTCTATGCCTTCTATAGCGTTCAGTCGCTCGTGTTTGAGGGCAGCTCAACTGCAGCTTCTGGCCACGCAGCGGATGGCTCACCAACTTTTCCGCTTCGGTCGCCGCACTCCTTCCTAAAAATGTTCGCCCTCGGTCGACACCAACGCCGCCTGCCCCGCAATCTCATCCGCTCGCCAGCATCGCACCGCGTGCCCATCGGTCCGCGTTTCCAGCGCCGGCCCGGGCTCGCGCCGACACACCGCCTCGGCATACCGGCAGCGCGGGCTGAACGCGCATCCGTTCGGCGGATTGAGCGGATTGGGAAGATCGCCGCCTGTCGTCGCCAGCGGTGCGTGGCGCAGTGGATCGGGGATGGCGGCGATCAGGGCTTGGGTGTAGGGGTGCGCCGGCCGTTCGAAAATCTCGCGCCAGTGGCCGTTCTCGACGATGCGGCCGAGATACATCACGGCGACCTTGTCGCTCATGTGCTCGACGACGCCGAGGTCGTGGCTGATCATGATGTAGGAGAGACCGAGCGTTTCCTTCAATTCCAGCAGCAGATTGATGATCTGGGCGCGGATCGAGACATCGAGCGCCGAGACGGGCTCGTCGCAGATGACGATTTTGGGATTGAGGATCAGGGCGCGGGCGATGCCGATGCGCTGGCGCTGGCCGCCTGAGAATTCATGCGGGTAGCGGTCGGCCTGCTCCGGCCGCAGGCCTACATGCCGCAGCATCTTCGCGACGCGGTCCTCGATCTCGCTCTTGGCCGTGACGCCATGCACACGCAGGGGATCTTCCAGCGTGCGGCGAACGGTCTGGCGTGGATTGAGCGAGGCGTAGGGATCCTGAAACACGATCTGCACGATGCGGGCCAGCGCCTTGCGATCGCCGGATGGCCTGTTCGTCACGTCCTGTCCGTCCAGCACGATGCGGCCGCGCGTCGGCGTCACGAGACCAAGGATCGACAATGCGACTGTTGACTTGCCGGAGCCGGACTCGCCGACGAGGCCGAGGCATTCGCCGCGCTTCAGGGTGAGATCGACGCCGTCGACGGCACGGAGCAGCCGACGGCCTCGCCCCAGCAGGCCGCCGCCGAGCGGAAAATGGACCGCGAGATCCCTGACGCTGAGAATGACATCGTCGTCCGGCCGCGTCTCACCCAACCTGTCTTGCGGCTCATGCATGGTGATGACACCTGACCAGACCGCCGGCCTCCAGCAAATCCGCACCCGGCGCGGTGGTCCGGCAAATATCGGTCGCCTGTGCGCAGCGCGGATTGAACCGGCAGCCGTCGGGGAAATTGGTGATGGCCGGGACGACGCCCGCGATCTCCGTCAGCCGGGTGCGGCCAAGCGCGGCGCGACTGCCGAGCCGCGGCAGCGAGGCAACCAGGCCCCGCGTATAGGGGTGCGAGGGTGCCCGGAAAATATCGGCCGAGCCGCGCTCCTCGACGATGCGGCCGGCATACATCACAGCCACGCGGCGACAGACATTGGCAACCAGCCCCAGATCGTGGCTGATCATCAGGATTGCGGTTCCCCGCTCGGCGCACAGATTCCGCATCAGCTCAATGATTTCGGCTTGCACGGTGACGTCGAGTGCGGTTGTCGGCTCGTCGGCGATCAGGAGATCCGGACCGCAGGCGAGCGCGATGGCGATCATCACGCGCTGACGCATGCCGCCGGACAGCTGGTGCGGGTAATCGTTCACGCGCCGCTCCGGCGCGGGAACGCGGACGCTCGCAAGCGCCTCGACCGCGAGTCTGTCGGCTTCCCGCCAGCTCTTGCCCTTGTGCAGCACGAACATCTCGGCGATCTGTCGGCCCACCGGCGAGACCGGGTTCAGCGCCGTCATCGGCTCCTGGAAGATCATGGCGATGCGATTGCCGCGCAGATCCCGTTGCCGGCCGGCTGAAAGGTGCTGGATCTCGCGCCCCTCGAACCGGATGACGCCGCCGCCGATCGACAAAGGCTGCCGCAACAGACCAATCAAGGCGAGCGCGGTGATGCTCTTGCCGCAGCCGGATTCGCCGACGAGGCCGAAGGTCTCGCCGCGATCGATGCGGAATGAAATACCCTCGGCCGCCGCAACGCGCTGCGTTCCATCGTCGAGATCGATACGCAGATCCTCGACTTCGATCAGCGGCGCGCCGGTCATGTGCGCCGGCTCCGCGATTGTGGATCGAGAATGTCGCGCAGGCCGTCGCCGAGCAGATTGAGGCCGAGCACCGTCAGGAAGATGGCAAGGCCGGGAAACACCGAGAGCCACGGCGCCGTCGTGATCTGATCGCGGGCATCCGACAACATGCTGCCCCAGCTCGGGAACGGCGGGCGGACGCCGAGGCCGAGGAACGACAATGCGGCTTCCGACAAGACCGCGCTGCCCATGCCGAGCGTGCCGATGACGACGATCGGCCCCAACATGTTCGGCAGCAGCTGGGTGATCATGATGCGCAGATCGCCGTAGCCGAGCACGGTCGCGGCCTGCACATAGCCCTGGCTCCTCAGCGACAGCGCCGAGGCCCGCGCGATCCGGCACGTGAAGGACCAGTTGGTCAAGCCGAGTGCGATCAGAAGGCTGGTCAGGCCGGGGCCAAGCACCGCCATGATGGCCAGCGCGAAGATCAGCGAGGGAATCGCGAGCATGAGATTGGTCAGGCCGTTGACGACATCGTCCCACCAGCCGCCCCAATAGCCGGCGCTCAGGCCCAGCGCCACGCCGATGACGCTGTTGATGAGCTGCGAGACGATGCCGACCGTCAGCGAAACGCGCGCGCCATAGACGACGCGGGAATAGATGTCGCGGCCCTGGTCGTCGGTGCCGAACCACCAGGTCCAGCTCGGAGGCTCTTCCGCGTTGAGCAGATTGGCGTCCAGGACGGGATCGGTATGCGCCAGCCAGGGCGCGAGCAGGCCGGCCAGGATCGCAAGCGCGAACAGCGCGCCACCGATGATGAGATTGGCGCGGAGCTTCATGCGTATCTGATCCTGGGATCGATCACGCCATAGAGCACGTCGATCAGCAGATTGATGGCGAGAAAGGACAGCACCACGACGAGAATGGAGCCCTGCACGGCCGGAATGTCGCGCTGCAGGACACTGTCGACCAGCAGCGAGCCGATGCCCGGCCAGGAATACAATTTCTCGACCACGACCGCCTGCCCCATCAGCCCGCCGAACTGCAGGCCGACGGTGGTGAGAATGATGACAAGCGCGTTGCGCATCACATGCCACTTCACGACCCGGGTCTCGCTCATGCCCTTGGAGCGCGCGGTGCGAACGAAATCCGCGGTCATGATCTCGAGCACGGCGGCGCGTGTCGTCCGGGCGAACAGCGCCATCGGCGAGACGCCGAGCGTCACGGCAGGCAGGATCAGATATTTCAGAGCGCCATCGCCATAGCCGAAACTCGGCAGCCAGCCGAGCTTCAACGCAAACAAATACATCAGCACCAGTCCGAGCCAAAATTTGGCGATCGAAAGTCCTGACACCGCCACGACCATGGCCAGCGTGTCGACGATGCCCCCCGGCTTCAGCGCGGCGATGAAACCCAGGGGTACCCCTATCACGACAGAAAACACCATGGCGGTGAAGATGAGCTGGAGCGTCGGCCATATCCGTTTGGCGATCATGAACGTCACAGGCTCGCGCGTGCGGAACGACGTTCCGAAATCACCGGTCGCAAGCTTGGCGATGTAGGTGCCGAAGCGGATATAGACGGGATCGTCGAGGCCGAGCTGCTTCTTCATGCGCAGCTCGACCTGCGGATCGGCATCGTCGCTCATGGACGAGACGATGCTGCCGGGAACGACGCTGAACAGCACGAACACCAGAGCCACCACCGCGAGCACGGTCGGAATGGTCTGCAGCAGGCGGCGGAACAGGAAGGAGAGCATCGGCAGTTTTCCTCTCTCCCTCCGTCGTTCATCTCGACGGAGGGAGCGCGAGAGCGTGTGTCACTTCGCGGGCGAGCTCTCGTCGACCCAGAGGTCTTCGACGTTCTGATGGGTGAGTTCCGTCGCGTTCAGCTGAATTCCCTTGAGCCACGGCTGCACCGCCATGACCGCCTTGTTGTAGTTGAAGAACCAGACCGGCGCCTCCTCGTAGAGGAGCGCGTTGGCCTTTTGCAGCAGCTGGGTACGCTTTGCAGCGTCATCGGACTGTCCGGCCTCGTCGATCAGCTTGTCGAACTCGGGATTCTTGAAGTTCATGTAGTTGCAGGCTGATTGCGGCGTCGCCGAGTGGAAGCATTTGAGGGCGGCCTGGGGATCTGGTCCGGTCGCCTGCGAGTAGATGAAGGCCTGGTAGTCGCCGCTGCGAACCACCTCCGCCAGCACCGCGGTCTCGACCTGCTTGACCTTGGCCTTGATGCCCACCCGGTCCAGCATCGGGATCACGGCCGAGACGATCGGCAGACCCCAGCTCTCGTTCTGGCTGGTGGTCCATTCGAATTCGAAGCCCGTGGGATAGCCGGCGTCAGCGAGCAGCTGCTTGGCCTTGGCGGGATCGAAGGCATAGGGCTTCATGGCCTTGTCGTAGGCGGGAGAGGTCAGCGGCAGCCAGCTGGTGGCCCGGTAGGCCTTGCCCTTGACCAGCTTGTTGATGATCAGGTCAGTGTCGATCGCGTAGTTGATCGCCTGCCGGACCCGCTTGTCGGCGAACGGCTTGAACGCGGGATTCATCCCCATGTAGCGGGTGAAGACCTCGGCGACTTCGACGACGGTGCCCTTGAGGTCGGCGTCGTTCTGATAGGCGACATATTGCGCCGGTCCCAGCACCGAGGTGTCGATCTCCTTGTTGCGGAAGGCGACATCGCGTGCCGCGGCCTCGCCCATGACCGACACGATGATCTTGTCGGCGTAGGGCTTGCCGGCCTTGTAGAACCGGTCCCACCGCTCCAGAACGATGCGCGATCCCGGCACGTGCTCGACGAACTTGAACGGCCCAAGACCGATCGGCTTCTGGAGAAAGCTGTCCTTGGCGGCTTCGTCGGCGGGATAGATCGACGTGATCGCGTTCCAGAAGTAGAAACCCGGATCGACTTTCTCGGTCAGCTTCATCTCGATTGTAAAGTCGTCGATTTTCTTCAGGCCGGAGATCTCCTTGGCCTGCCCCTTCTCGACCGCCGCCGCGCCCTCGATCACGCGGACATAACGCGCGCCGGGATAAGCCTTGGTGCCGTCCATGATGCGGTTGTAGGTCCAGATGACGTCGTCGGCCGTCATCTTGCGGCCGTTGTGGAAATAGGCGTCGTCGCGCAGCTTGAAGGTGTGAACGAGACCGCCGCCCGAGATCACATCTTCCTTGGCAAGCTCCAGAACCGGCTTGCCTTCCGCGGAATTCCAGATGTAGAGCGACCGGTGCAACGCCTTGGCGTAGATCTCGTCCTGGGCGCGCTGCGTGGTAAGAATGTCCAGGCTGGTGAAACTCGAGCCATAAGGCGCGGTCATGCGGATGGTTCCGCCCTTGCGCGGCGTCTGGGCCTCCGCCGAGGCGACGAGCGCCAGTCCCAAACCCGCGACGATCGCCACTATCCTGAACATCATGGTCCCTCCGACAACGCAAGCCGTGCTCTGGTCCGAGAGTTGATCATCCGCGGCACGTCGAGCGCAAGCGCCTTGAAGGGGTTGACGTATGCGCGGGTCGCGCCGATTTGCGAGGACGCCCGCTAGAACTCCGGCTGCCAGTCGCGCAATTTTCGCGCTGCGGCGGTGACGTCCGCGATGGTCGGAAACGCCCCCGTCTCCAGCATCATCGTCCTTGCCAGCCGCACGGCGCGTGCTTCGCTGATCGCGCGCCGGCGCGGATCCTCGATCAGCTCGAAATCGATATTGTGGGCGAGACCGAAGATGCGGCGGATGGTTTTTGCCGCGGCGAAGCCGACCGTGTCCGCAAACAGCCGCTGCATGTAGGCCTGCCGCTCGGCCTCCAGTCGTGCCGCGCCTGTCTCGCCGGCGAAGAGCGAGGCGGGATAGGCATCGCCTGCGGCGCCGGCGCGCCAGAGCTCGAGGAACTTGCGCGCGAACGCGTTCCAGACGTTCTCGACCGTCTCCAGCACCCAGGCCTCGAACGCACGCCGCTCGCCCGGCGAGCGCTCGTGACCGGCGGAGGCAAAATAAGCCATCAGGAGGTTCGCCAGCACCGCGCCGACGTCGAAACCCATCGGGCCGTAGAATGCGAATTCGGGGTCGATCACCCGCGTCTCGCCGTCCGTGACCATGATCGAGCCGGTGTGCAGGTCGCCGTGGAGCAGCGCCTCGGGGCTGGCCATGAACTTCAGCTTCAGCCGGGAGATCGCGACATGCAGGTCCATGTCCTCGCGGAGCTCTGCGGCGAGCGCATCGAGATAGGGCGCGGTCCAGCGGTTCTGCTCGGCGATGCGGTAGGGATCGGTGAAGATCAGATCCTCAGTGATCTTGCACAGTGCATGGTTGCCGGCGAAGGCTGCGATGGCTTGCTTCTTTTCGGCCGCCGACAGCGCGAGGTCGGAGGTGAAGAACAAGGTCCGCGCCATGAAGGTGGTGATGTCATCGACAAAGCGCGGGTACTGAGTCCCCGCAACCATCCCCTTGCGCATGATGATGTGGGGCTCGAGCAGCTCCATCACTGTCAGCGCCAAGGCCTCGTTGTGATGCAGCAGCGCCGGCACGAGGCCGGGCGCGAGCTCGGCCTGCCGCGACAAAGCGAGATATTCGTAATGAGCCCGGGACAGCGGCAGTGGCCAGCTTTCGCCGACGAGGCGGACATAGGGCAGCGCCTGCTTGACGGCGACGCCGCCGCGGCCGCCCTTGACGATGAAGACGAGATTGAGATTGCCGTCGCCGACTTCGGTGATCGACCAGGAGGCCGGCTCGCCACCGAGGGTCCCTGCGAGGTCCGGAACGCCTGCGAGATAATCCCGCAAGTCAGCCTCATGCAGAATCCGATAATCCCCTGCCCCGTCTCCGGTCATGACGATCCCATCCCATCTAGGGGCCGGATCGTTACTCCCGCTCCAGGAAGCTCGAGCCGATCTCGGCCTTTCTTTTGATCGGATCGTAATCACAATAGACGCTGTCCGCCACCAGCGTGTAGCTGGCGCTGACGGTGTATTTGTCTGTTTTGACCGAGTTCAGGCCGATCACCGCGGTGCTCTTGCCGCCGTTCCATTTGAACGGCGTCGAGCTCTTGGCCTGCTCGCAGGCGATCACGGCCTCGTTGAAAACGTAGCCCTCGACAAACGCCTTCAGGGTGCGCACCTGCACGGCCATCTTCCACTCGAAATAGCCGATGGCACCGAGGCCGGCGACGATCAGCACCAGAAGCGCGACGACGATCCTCTGAAAAGTCATTGGTCCCCCAACAAAGCCAACCACGAAATCCTAAAACGGCATGCCCATCAATTTCGACAGGCGTTCGATCGAGAGATAACCGGCGTGATAGGCGACCATGGCGATCCCGTAGATGATCGCCGAGATGATAGTGGTCCAGATCAGCTTGCTCCTCATCCGCGTCAGGATCGGCGCGCCGGGGTCGCTGCCCGGCACTCCGACGCCGTCCTCGTGCTGGCTGCGCACGCCGAACGGCAGCGTCAGGAACAGCGCGATCCACCAGATGACGAAGTAGATCGCGATTGCCGTTGAGATCTGGATGGCCATGGCTTCGGCCTATGCCTGCTCGATTTCGACCAGCGCGCCGGAAAAGTCCTTCGGGTGCAGGAACAGCACCGGCTTGCCATGGGCGCCGATCTTCGGCACGCCGTCGCCGAGCACCCTTGCGCCCTCCTTCACCAGCGTGTCGCGCGAGGCGATGATGTCGACCACCTCATAGCAGACGTGGTGGATGCCGCCGTCGGCGTTGCGGTCGAGGAACTTTGCGATCGGCGAGGCCTCGCCAAGCGGCTCGATGAACTCGATCTTGGTGTTGGGCAACGTCGCGAACACGGTGGTGACGCCATGCTCGGGCAGCGCGACGGCCTCCGAAATCTGGGCCCCGAATGCGGCGCCATAGATTTTGGCGGCCTTGACGGCGTCCTTGGTCGCGATCGCGACATGATTGAGCCGGCCCAGCATGTTTCTCTCCCGTTACACTGTCAGCACATGTACCAGACAGGGGGGCTTCTTACCCCAATGTTCGTTGATCACCGAACGGACAGCGCGTCGCACAGATTCAGCCAGCGCATCCGCGTCGCGACGGCGCGCCTTCGGCAGACCTTCGATGGTGGAGACCACGGCGTCGAAGACGATGTCGTCGAAGGGCTCGCCCGCTTTGTTCTTCTCGGGGATGCCGATCAGATCGACCTCGGGATCGTCGACGAGTTCACCTTGCTGCGTCATGGCAATGGCGACGAAGGCGCAGCCGGAGAAGGCCATGCGGCGCCGCTCCACCACGGCGCGGGACTTGGAGTCCTCCAGAATCGTGCCGTCCTTGTAGAGACGGCCCGCAGGCACCTGCCCAATGATGCCGGGATCGCCGGGGCCGAGCTTGACGAGGTCGCCGTTGCGGCAGACCAGCACGCGCGGCACGCCGGCGGCACGCGCGAGCTTGGCGTGCTCGTTCAGGTGCAGGGCCTCGCCGTGGACCGGGATCAGGAGCTGCGGCCTGGTCCAGGCGATCATGTCGCGCAATTCGTCGCGGCGGGGATGGCCGGAGACATGGACCAGCTGGTCGCGGTCGGTGATGACCTCCACGCCCTGCAAGACCAGGCCATTGATGATCGCGCCGACCGCCTTCTCGTTGCCGGGAATGGTGCGCGAGGAGAAGATCACGCTGTCGCCGCGGTTGAGCGTGATCTCGGGATGGTCGTCATTGGCGATCCGCGCCAGCGCGGCACGGGGCTCGCCCTGGCTGCCGGTGCAAAGCGCCAGCACCTTGTCCTGCGGCAGATGACCGTAGACCTCGGCGGAGCGGAAACTCTGCACGCCGTCGAGATAGCCGGTCTCGCGGGCGACCTGCACCACGCGTTCCATGGCGCGGCCGACCACGACGACCTCACGGTCGGCGGCCTTCGCAGCGATGGCGACGGCCTTCAGACGCGCGACGTTGGAGGCAAAGGTCGTGACTGCGACGCGGCCCTTGGCGGCCTTGACGAGCTCGGTGATGGACCTGGCAACCTCGGCTTCCGAGGGTGAGCGGCCGTCGCGCACGGCGTTCGTGGAATCGCCGATCAGGGCGAGCAGGCCCGCATCGCCGAGCTCCCGCAGCCGCTTTTCGTCGGTCGGGCGGCCGATGATCGGGGTCGGATCGATCTTCCAGTCGCCGGTGTGCAGCACCGTCCCGACGTCGGTGTGAATCGCCAACGCATGCGACTCCGGAATCGAATGCGCGACCGGAATGAACTCGACGTTGAACGGGCCGATATCGACGCGCCCGCCCGACGGCACCACCGTCACCGGGATCTTCGGCGCATTGCGCTCGGCGGCACACTTGGCCTCGAACAGCGCGGCGCTGAACTGCGTCGCGTAGATCGGGCATTTCAGCTTCGGCCACAGGTCGATGATGGCGCCGAAATGGTCCTCATGGGCGTGGGTCAGCACCAGCCCCATCAGGTTCTTGCGTTCCTTCTCCAGGAAGCTGACGTCGGGCATGATCAGGTCGATGCCCGGCAGATGCTCCTCGTCGCCGAAGGAGACGCCGAGATCGATCGCCAGCCAGGCCCGCTGCTGGCGGTTGCCGAGGCCGTAGATCGACAAATTCATGCCGATCTCGCCGACGCCGCCGAGCGGTGCAAATACCAGTTCTTCAGGCTTCGCCATCACGCAGCTCCCACGGAGGCGGCCGTGCCGAAGAACACCTCGCCCGCGGCCACCGGCACGCGCCGGCCCTCCGCAGTGCGGACGATCAGGCAGCCGGTGTCGTCGATCGTGTCAAAAATGCCTTCCAGCGTCATCACTCCCGTGTGGATCGCGACCCGCTCGCCGAGGCCGGCGGCGCGCTCCAGCCACAATTTGCGAATTTCGGCAAAGCCGCGGCCATTGTCCCAGATACCGCGGAACTCCACCCAGGCATCGGAGAGCGCCGAGAACAGCTCTTCAGCGCTGATCTGGACGCCGAGCGCGGCCAGTGACACCGCCGGTGTGGGCGTGCCCTCGGGCGCGGCGACGACATTGGTGCCGATGCCGACGACGATGGCAAGGCGGTCGCCGATGGCTTCGGCCTCCAGGCCGATGCCGACCAGCTTCTTGCCGCTGGCCAGCACGTCGTTCGGCCATTTCAGGGTGTAGCGGGGACGGCCCTCGCCAAGGCGCAGTGCCGCCTCCAGGCTGACCTTCTCCAGGGCGGCCTCCTCGGCCAGCCCGGCCGCAAAGCCGATCGTCGCGGCGACGGAAGGGGCGACGTCGAGGACTTCGAGGACGCTGGCGGCAAGGTTGCCCTTTGGCGCGATCCAGGCGCGCTGGCGGCGGCCACGGCCGGCGGTCTGCTCCGACGTCACGAACCACATCGGGCCACGTTCGCCGCGCCTCGCGTGCTCGATCGCCTCGGTATTGGTCGAGCCGGTCCGTTCGAAAGCTGCGAGCTTGTAGCCCGCCGACGCCGCACGAGGACCGAGCGCGAATGCCATCCTAGAACAGCGACTTGGCCGCGGCGGAGGCGACGCTCACCACCGGGCCCGCGAACAGGGCGAAGAGGATGTTGAACAGACCCGCAACCGCCAGCACCGTCTTGACTTCGACGCGCACCGGATCGACCTGCCCGGCCGGCTCGTCGAAATACATCGTCTTGACGATGCTGAGATAGTAGTAGGCGCCGACCACGCTGGTCAGCACGCCGATAACGGCGAGCGTGAACAAATTCGCCTTGATGGCGGCGACGAAGACGTACCATTTGGCGAAGAAGCCGGCCAGCGGCGGGATGCCGGCGAGCGAGAACAGCAGCATCGCGAACATGAAGGCGAGCAGCGGATTGGTCCGCGAGAGACCCGCGAAATCGCTGATCTGCTCGACCGGCTGGCCGTTGCGCTTCATCGCCAGGATGATGGCGAAGGAGCCCAGCGTCATCGCGACATAGATCACGATGTACATCAGCACGCCCTGCGCGCCCTCGACCGTGCCTGCGGCGAGGCCGACCAGGGCAAAGCCCATATGGCCGATCGAGGAATAGGCCATCAGGCGCTTGATGTTGCTCTGCCCGATCGCGGCGAACGAACCCAGCGCCATCGAGGCGATCGACACGAACACCAGGATCTGCTGCCACTGCGAGACGATCCCCGGGAATGCGGTCAGCGTGACGCGCGTGAAGACCGCGAGCGCGGCCACTTTCGGGGCCGAGGCGAAGAAGGCGGTGACCGGGGTCGGTGCGCCCTCGTAGACGTCGGGTGTCCACATGTGGAACGGCACGGCCGAGACCTTGAAGCAAAGGCCGGCGAGCAGGAAGACCAGGCCGAACACCAGGCCGACATTCGAGATCGTCGCGGCCGCCGCGATGCCGGTGAAGGCGACGGTGCCGGTGAAGCCGTAAATCAGCGAGGAGCCGTAGAGCAGCATGCCCGACGAAAGCGCGCCGAGCACGAAATACTTCAGGCCGGCTTCGGTCGACTTGGCGTTGTCACGGTTCGAGGCCGCCACAACGTAGAGCGCCAGCGACATCAATTCGAGGCCGAGATAGAGCGAGATCAGATCGCCGGCCGAGATCAGCACCATCATGCCGAGCGTCGAGAGCAGCACCAGGATCGCGTATTCGAAGATGCGGCGCGACGGATCCGACAGGAACTCGGTCGACAGCACCAGCGTCACGGCCGAGCCGATCAGAGCCAGGATTTTCATGAAGCGGGCAAAATCATCGACGATGAAGCTACCGCCGAAGGTCACGTGCTTGCCCGCGGGCAGCATGTATTCGAGCACGCCGACCACGATCAGGAGCAGCACCGCAAGCGTCGTGACCGTCTTGGTGGTCTCCTGCCCGCGATAGGCGCCGAGCATCAGGAGTGCCATGGCTCCGACCGCGAGCACGAGCTCGGGCAGCACCGGCGCCAGTTGATAACCTGCAGTCTCAAAGCTCATGGCGATATCCTGACCTGCCCGCTCACTGGAGCAGTGCGGCGGCCTTCACGGCCGTCACAGCGGTGTTGTAATTGTTGACGAGTTGCTGGACCGAGGCCGCCGACATGTCGAGCACCGGCTTCGGATAGATGCCGAACAGGATCGTCAGCGCGATCAGCGGGAACAGCGTCAGGCCCTCCCGGAAGGTGAGATCCTTCATGCTCATCAGCGACGGCTTGACCAGCGCCCCGAAGACGACCTTGCGGTAGAGCCACAGCGCGTAGCAGGCCGACAGGATCACGCCGAAGGTGGCGAAGAACGCGGTCGGGATCGAGACCTTGAAGGTGCCGAGCAGCGTCATGAATTCGCCGACGAAGCCGGAGGTGCCGGGCAGACCGACATTGGCCATGGTGAAGACCATGAAGGTCAGCGCGTAGAGCGGCATCCGGTTGACGAGGCCGCCATAGGCCGCGATGTCGCGGGTGTGCATGCGGTCGTAGACGATGCCGACGCAGAGGAACAGCGCGCCGGAGACGATGCCGTGCGAGATCATCTGGAACACGCCGCCGGCGACGCCCTGCATGGTACCGGCAAAGATACCCATGGTGACGAAGCCCATATGCGCCACCGAGGAGTACGCGATCAGCTTCTTCATGTCCTCCTGCATCAGCGCCACCAGCGAGGTGTAGATGATGGCGATGGTCGAGAGCGTGAACATCAGCGGCGCGAAGTCGTGCGAGGCCAGCGGGAACATCGGCAGCGAGAAACGCAGGAAGCCGTAGCCGCCCATCTTCAGCATGATCGCCGCCAGGACCACCGAGCCTGCGGTCGGCGCCTCGACGTGGGCGTCGGGGAGCCAGGTGTGCACCGGCCACATCGGCATCTTCACCGCGAACGAGGCGAAGAAAGCAAGCCACGCCCAGGTCTGCAGCGAGCGCGGCACGGCGGTGTGCATCAGGGTCGGGATATCGGTGGTGCCGCCGTTCCAGTACAGCGCCATGATGGCGAGCAGCATCAGGACCGAGCCGAGCAGCGTGTAGAGGAAGAACTTGAAGGACGCATAGACCCGGCGCGGACCGCCCCAGACGCCGATGATCAGGAACATCGGGATCAGGCCGCCTTCGAAGAACAGGTAGAACAGCACGAGATCGAGCGCCGAGAAGGTGCCGACCATTAGCGTTTCTAGGATCAGGAACGCCATCATGTATTCGCGGACGCGGTTGGTGATCGCCTTCCAGCTCGCGATGATGCAGAACGGCATGATGGCGGTGGTCAGGATCACCAGCGGCAGCGAAATGCCGTCCACGCCCATGTGGTAGGTGATGCCGGTGGCGAGCCAGTTCGCCTTCTCGACGAACTGAAAGTCGGCGCTCGACGCGTCGAAGCGCATGACCAGGATCACCGACACGGCGAAGGTGATCAGTGTGGTCCACAGCGCGATCCAGCGCGAGTTGCGCCGCGCCGCCTCGTCATCGCCGCGGCTGAGATAGACGATCAGCGCGCCGACCAGCGGCAGGAACGTCGTGACGGATAGAATTGGCCAGGTCGTCATTTACTGGCCTCCAAAGCCGAACATGAACCAGGTGATCAGGCCGGCGGCACCGATCAGCATGGCGAACGCGTAATGGTAGAGATAGCCGGTCTGGATCTTCACGACGTTGCGGGTGACGTCCAGCACGCGGGCCGAGACACCATCGGGGCCGAGGCCGTCGATGATGAAGCCGTCGCCCTTCTTCCAGAGCTGGTAGCCGATCCACTTCGCCGGACGGACGAAGATGATGTCGTAGAGCTCGTCGAAGTACCATTTGTTGAGCAGGAACTTGTACAGCATCGGCTGCGTGTTCGCGAGCTCGACCGGCAGATAAGGCCGGCGGATGTAGAACAGGTACGACACCAGGAAGCCCAGCACCATCATCACCGTCGGCAGGAAGGCGATGGTCTCGGGGATGTGGTGCATCTCCTCGATGATGTGCGGGTTCATCTTCACGGATTCGCGGAAGAACTCCTCGATGCCGTGACCGGCGAACAGCTCCTTGAACGGGAAGCCGGCCAGGATGGAGCCGACCGCGAGCACACCGATCGGAATCAGCATCCAGATCGGCGCTTCATGCGCAGCCTCGTAGTGATGCTCGTCATGCGGCTCGCCGTGGAAGGTCTTGAAGATCAGGCGCCACGAGTAGAACGAGGTCAAGCCGGCCGCGATGACCGTCATCAGGAAGCCGTACATCGCGAATGGATTATGCGAGGCGTAGGCAGACTCGATGATCGCGTCCTTGGAGAAATAGCCGGCGGTCAGTGGGAAGCCGGTGAGCGCGAGTGTGCCGACCACCATCACCGCGTAAGTGTAGGGGATCTTGCGCCACAGGCCGCCCATGTTGCGGATGTCCTGCTCGTGGTGCATCGCGTAAATCACCGAGCCGGAGCCCAAGAACAACAGCGCCTTGAAGAAGGCGTGCGTGAACAAATGGAACATGCCGACCGAATAGGCCCCTGCTCCCATCGCCACGAACATGTAACCGAGCTGCGAACAGGTCGAGTAAGCGACGATGCGCTTGATGTCGTTCTGGACGAGGCCGATGGTCGCCGCGAAGAACGCCGTGGTGGCGCCGAAGAACATCACGACGGCCTGCGCGTTCGGCGCGAGCTCGAATAGCGGCGACAGGCGCGCCACCATGAAGACGCCGGCGGTGACCATGGTCGCGGCGTGGATCAGCGCCGACACCGGGGTCGGGCCTTCCATCGCGTCCGGCAACCAGGTGTGCAGCAGGAACTGCGCCGATTTGCCCATCGCGCCCATGAACAGCAGCAGGCAGGTCAGGGTCAGTGCGTCGGCATGCCAGCCGAGGAAGTCGATGGTCTTGCCGGTCAGGCCGGGCGCAGCATGGAAGATGGTCTCGAAATCGGTCGAGCCGGCCAGCAGGAAGATCGCGAAAATGCCGAGCGCAAAACCAAAGTCGCCGACGCGGTTGACCACGAAGGCCTTGATGGCGGCAGCGTTCGCCGACGGCTTCTGGTACCAGAAACCGATCAAGAGGTAGCTCGCCAGACCCACGCCTTCCCAGCCGAAGAACAGCTGCACGAGGTTGTCCGCGGTCACCAGCATCAGCATGGCGAAGGTGAACAGCGAGAGATAACCGAAGAAGCGCGGCCGGTTCGGGTCCTCGTCCATGTAGCCGATGGAATAGAGGTGCACGAGCGAGGACACGGTGGTCACCACCACCAGCATCACGGCGGTGAGCGTGTCGACCCGCAGCGTCCAGTAGACCTGGAGATCGCCGGAGAGGATCCACGGCAGCAGCGGAATGCGCATGTCATGGTGCATGAAGCCGACATCGACCAGCGTCATCCAGGACAGCGCCGCCGACACGAACAGCAATGCCGTGGTGATCAGCTCGGCGCCGCGCGAGCCCGCCGCGGGCGGCTCGGAGACGTGGTGGTCATCGTGGCCGTCGCCGGGCTCGTGATGTGTCTCGTGGATGACCGACGCATCCTCATTGATCGTGTCGGACGCATGGGCGTGTGCGCCATGGCCGTGATCATCGTGATGCTCGACCGTGTCGCCCGAGGGGTTGCGGGCATGCGCGCCGAAAAGCGCGATCAAGCCGGCCAGAATGGCGCCCAGCAGAGGCAGGAAGACGATTGCCTGGACCATGATTTAATCTTTCCGCATGATCTGGTCGGAAAACCGGTATCCACTTTTCCGGATCATGCGATCAGCCCTTCATCAGATTGACGTCCTCAACCGCGATCGAGCCGCGGTTGCGGAAATAGACCACCAGGATGGCGAGACCGATCGCGGCTTCAGCGGCCGCGACGGTGAGCACCAGGAGCGCGAACACCTGCCCGACGATGTCGCCGAGGAAGGTCGAGAACGCCACGAGGTTGACGTTGACCGCGAGCAGGATCAGCTCGATCGACATCAGGATGACGATGATGTTCTTGCGATTCAGGAAGATGCCGAGGATCCCGAGCGTGAACAGGATCGCGCCGACCGCAAGATAGTGTCCGAGCCCGATCGTCATTTCACCCACTCCGCCGCGTCAGAATCCTGGAGCCCCTGCCCCGGCGTCACCTTGCGTATCGCCATCGCTATTTCGGGCGTGCGCGCGTTCTGAACGTTGATGTCCTGCCGCTTGACGCTCGCCTTGTGCCGCAGCGTCAGCACGATGGCGCCGATCATCGCGACCAGCAGCACCATGCCCGAGAGCTGGAAGTAGTGGATGTACTTGGTATAGAGCACCAGGCCCAGCGCCTCGGTATTGGAGACGTTGGTCGGGATCGCCGCCGTGATCGTCTTGGCGACGCCGGGGTTGATGACCCAGAAGCCGACCGTGAGCAGCAGCTCGAACAGGAAGATGCCGCCGATCACGAGGCCGACCGGGAGGTACTCGATAAAGCCTTCGCGCAGCTCGAGGAAGTCGACGTCGAGCATCATGATCACGAACAGGAACAGCACCGCGACGGCGCCTACATAGACGACGATCAGGATCATCGCGAGGAATTCGGCGCCCATCAACACGAACAGGCCGGAGGCGTTGACGAAGGCCAGGATCAGGTACAGCACGGAGTGCACGGGATTGCGCGAGACAATCACCATCACCGCCGAGGCGACGCAGACGCCGGCGAACAGATAGAAGAACAGCGCGGGAAGGATCATGCTCTCATCTCACCGGTACGGCGCGTCGAGTTCGATCGCTTTCGCGATCTCGCGTTCCCAGCGGTCGCCATTGGCGAGCAGCTTGGCCTTGTCATAGAACAGTTCCTCGCGGGTCTCGGTCGCGAACTCGAAGTTCGGACCTTCGACGATGGCATCGACCGGACAGGCTTCCTGGCAGAGGCCGCAATAGATGCACTTCACCATGTCGATGTCGTAGCGCACGGTCCGGCGGGTGCCGTCGTTGCGGCGCGGACCGGCCTCGATGGTGATGGCCTGGGCCGGGCAAACCGCTTCGCACAGCTTGCAGGCGATGCAGCGCTCTTCACCGTTCGGATAGCGCCGCAGCGCATGCTCGCCGCGGAAGCGTGGCGAGATCGGCCCCTTCTCGAAGGGATAGTTCAGCGTCGGCTTCGGCTGGAAGAAATAGCGCATGGCGAGGAAGAACGCCGAGACGAATTCCGACAGCAGAAGCGAGCGTGCAGTGGCGTTGATGTTGATACCCATGACGGCCCTCACTTCGGCGCGATGCCGGCAAAGTGCAGCACACCGGCCACCACGATCACCATCGCCAGCGACAACGGAAGGAAGACTTTCCAGCCGAGGCGCATCAGTTGATCGTAGCGGTAGCGCGGCACGATCGCCTTGGCCATCGCGAACAGGAAGAACATGAAGAACAGCTTCAGCGAGAACCAGATGATCCCCGGCACCCAATTGAAGGGCGGCAGGTCCACCGGCGGTAGCCAGCCTCCGAGGAACAGGATCGTCGCCATCGCGCACATCGTGGCAATCGCGACATACTCGCCGAGCATGAACAGCAGATACGGCGTCGAGCCGTACTCGACCATGAAGCCGGCGACGAGCTCGGATTCCGCTTCGACGAGGTCGAACGGCGGGCGGTTGGTTTCCGCCAACGCCGAGACGTAGAAGATCACGAACATCGGGAACAGCGGCCAGACGTACCAGTTCAGGATGGTGAGCTGCGGCAGCCCGATCAGGCTGGCGAGGCCGCGGACATGCTGCGCCTCGACCACGGCCGAGAGGTTCAGCGTGCCGGCGCAGAGCAGCACCGTGATGATGACGAAGCCGATCGAGACCTCGTAGGAGACCATCTGCGCCGCCGAGCGCAGCGCCGCGAGGAACGGATATTTCGAGTTCGACGACCAGCCGGCCATGATGATGCCGTAGATCGACAGCGACGAGATCGCGAAGATGAAGAGAACGCCGACATTGATGTCGGAGATCACCCAGCCGAGATTGGTCGGGATCACCGCCCAGGCCGCGAGCGCGAGCACGCATGAGACCAAGGGGGCAAGGAGAAACACGCCCTTGTTGGCGCCGGACGGGATGATCGGCTCCTTCAGCACGAACTTCAGGAGGTCGGCGAAGGATTGCAGCAGGCCCCAGGGACCGACCACGTTCGGGCCGCGGCGGATCTGCACCGCCGCCCAAATCTTGCGGTCGGCGAGCAGGATGTAGGCGATCGCCACCAGCAGGACGACCAGCACCAGGACGCTCTCCGCGATCATGATGATCAGCGGCCAGAGAAACCCGGTCCAGAATGCGCTTTCGAAGAATTCCATCGGCTCACTCCGCTGCGGTCAGCATCTGCCCGGAGGCAAGCCGCGAACACTCCGCCATCACGGCGGACGCACGCGCGATTGGGTTGGTCAAATAGAAGTCCTCGACAAGCGGCTTGAACGGAGCCTTCTCCGTTGTGCCGCCCTTCCCCGCGAGCTTCTTGATCTGATCGGCCGAGCCGGCCTCGATCTGATCGAGACGGATCAGATGCGGCACGGCCTTGAAGATCGCCTGGCGCAGGGCCGAAAGCGAATCATAGCCAAGCTTCTTGCCGAGCGCCTCCGACAGCGCGCGGACAATCGCCCAGTCCTCGCGAGCCTCGCCCGGCGGGAATGCGGCCCGTCCGGTCATCTGCACGCGGCCTTCGGTGTTGACGTAGATCGCCGACTTCTCGGTATAGGCGGCTGCCGGCAGGATCACGTCGGCGCGATGGGCGCCGCGGTCGCCGTGGGTGCCGATATAGACGACGAAGGTGCCGTCCGACGGCTTGATCTCGTCGGCGCCGAGCAGGAACAGCAGATCGAGCGTCCCGAACGTCGTCATCTGCGCCGCGTTCAGCCCGCCCTGACCGGCGACAAAGCCGATGTCGAGCGCACCGACGCGCGAGGCACTCTCATGCAGCACGCCAAAGCCGATCCAGCCGTCCTTGAGCGCGCCGACGTCGAGCGCGAGCTTGGCCGCGGCTGCGAGAATGGCGGCGCCGTCGTGGCGCGAGGCGGCGCCGGCACCGACCAGGATGATCGGGTTCTTGGCGTTCTTCAGCACGTCCATGAAGGAGTGCTTGCCGGCCGCGAGCTCACCGAGCGTCTCGGTGCCCGCGCCGAGGTGATCATAGTCGTAAGTCAGATCGGCCTTGGCGCCGATCACGCCGACCTTGAAACCGCCGGCGCGCCAGCGCTTGCGAATGCGGGCGTTGAACACGGCCGCCTCTTTCCGCGGATTGGCGCCGATGATGAGCAGCGCATCGGCCTGCTCGACGCCGGCGAGCGTCGGATTGAAAATGTAGGAGCCGCGGCCGAGCGCGGGATCGAAGGCATCGCCACCCTGCACCGCCAGATTGGCCGAGCCGTATTTGGCCAGCAAATCCTTCAGCGCGAACATCTCTTCGACGCCGGCGAGATCGCCCGCGATCGCGCCGATCCGCTTGCCGTCGGTGCGGGCCGCCTTGGAGGCGATCGCGGCAAAGGCCTCGGGCCAGCTGGCCGCGCGCAGCTTGCCGGCTTCGCGAATATAGGGCCGGTCGAGGCGCTGCGTGCGCAGGCCGTCGACGACGTGGCGGGTCTTGTCCGAGATCCACTCCTCGTTCACGGCCTCGTTGATGCGCGGCAGGATACGCATCACTTCGCGGCCGCGGGTGTCGACGCGGATCGCAGAGCCCACGCCGTCCATCACGTCGATCGACTGGGTCTTGCCGAGCTCCCACGGGCGCGCGGCGAAGGCATAAGGCTTCGAGGTCAGCGCGCCGACCGGGCAGATGTCGACGAGATTGCCCTGGAGCTCAGACGTCAGCGCGTGCTCGAGATAGGTCGTGATCTCCATGTCCTCGCCGCGGCCGGTCGCGCCCATTTCGGGGGCGCCGGCCACTTCCGCCGAGAAGCGGACGCAGCGGGTGCACTGGATGCAGCGGTTCATCGAGGTCTTGACCAGCGCGCCGAGATATTTGTCCTCGACGGCGCGCTTGTTCTCGGCGAAGCGGCTGGTGTCGACACCATAGCCCATCGCCTGGTCCTGCAGGTCGCACTCGCCGCCCTGGTCGCAGATCGGGCAATCCAGCGGATGGTTGATGAGAAGGAATTCCATCACGCCTTCGCGCGCCTTCTTCACCATCGGCGAACGGGTGGAGATTTCCGGCGGCTCGCCCTTGGGACCCGGACGGCAATCGCGCACGCCCCAGGCGCAGCTCGCGACCGGCTTCGGGCCGCCCTTCACCTCGACGAGGCACATCCGGCAATTGCCGGCGATCGACAGCCGCTCGTGATAGCAGAAGCGCGGAATCTCGGCGCCGGCCGCCTCGCACGCCTGAAGCAGCGTGTATTCGGCGGGGACATCGATCTCTTTACCGTCGATGATGAGCTTGGTCATTGTCTCTACTCCGCCGCGACCATGTTCACGGGATCGCGGACGCCGGCATCGTCGATGTCGGCCTTATGCGAATACTGGTCGATGCGCGCTTCGATCTCATGACGGAAATGCGCGATCAGGCCCTGGATCGGCCACGCCGCCGCGTCGCCGAGCGCGCAGATGGTGTGGCCTTCGACCTGCTTGGTGACTTCCAGCAGCATGTCGATCTCGCGCTTGTGGGCGCGACCGTCGGCCATGCGGGTCAAGACGCGCCACATCCAGCCGGTGCCCTCGCGGCATGGCGTGCACTGGCCGCAGCTCTCGTGCTTGTAGAAATAGGAGATGCGGGCGATGGCGCGGATCAAATCGGTCGACTTGTCCATCACGATCACGGCCGCGGTGCCGAGGCCCGAGCGCAGCTTGCTCAACGAGTCGAAATCCATCGGCGTGTCGATGATCTGCTCGGCCGGCACCATGCGCACCGAGGAGCCGCCGGGGATCACGGCCTTGAGGTTGTCCCAGCCGCCGCGGACGCCGCCGCAATGCTTCTCGATCAGCTCACGGAACGGAATGCCCATGGCCTCTTCGACGTTGCAGGGCCGCTCGACGTGGCCGGAAATGCAGAACAGCTTGGTGCCGACATTGTTCGGACGGCCGATGCCGGCGAACCACGCCGCGCCCCGGCGCAGAATGTCCGGCGCAACCGCGATCGACTCGACATTGTTGACGGTGGTCGGGCAGCCGTACAGGCCGACATTCGCCGGGAACGGCGGCTTCAGCCGCGGCTGGCCCTTCTTGCCTTCGAGGCTCTCGAGCAGCGCAGTTTCCTCGCCGCAGATGTAGGCGCCGGCGCCGTGGGCGACATAGATGTCGAACGGCCAGCCGTTGATATTGTCCTTGCCGACCAGCTTGGCCTCATAGGCCTGGTCGATCGCCGCCTGGAGATGCTCGCGCTCGCGGATGAACTCGCCGCGGACATAGATGTAGCAGGCATGCGCATTCATCGCACAGCTCGCGATCAGGCAGCCCTCGATCAGGAGATGCGGATCGTGCCGCATGATCTCGCGATCCTTGCAGGTCCCGGGCTCGGACTCGTCGGCGTTGACGACGAGATAGCTCGGCCGGCCGTCGGTCGATTCCTTCGGCATGAACGACCATTTCAGGCCGGTCGGGAAGCCGGCGCCACCGCGGCCGCGCAGGCCAGAGGCCTTCATCTCGTTGATGATCCAGTCACGGCCCTTGTCGATGATGTTCTTCGTTCCATCCCAGGCGCCGCGGCGCCGCGCGCCCTCGAGCCCCCAATCGTGGAGGCCGTAAAGGTTCTTGAAGATGCGGTCCTTGTCCTCGAGCATGTCAGTGCTTTCCGATCAACGGTTGGCTTGCTTGTAGGCAAGCCCGGCGGCGCAGACGGCAAAGGTCAGCGCCCAGAGCAGGCTGGATTCCAGCGACGCGCTGAGGGCGAAGCGCTGAAGCAGGAAAATGAATGTGGCCGCCACGGCGGAATGCATTGCGACGAAGCCCCACTTCTTCACAACACTGCTCCCTTCAACTCGCGGCGCCGAGAGATCACGCATCAGGTGATCTCCTTCAGCGTGGTCGGCCCACCGGTCGGCGCCGAGAACTGGCGGCCGTTCTGCGGACCGGGCTTGGGCGGATTGCCCGAAGCAAAGCCGTCAAGCACCTTGCCGAAGCTTTCCTTGGTCAGATCCTCATAGGTGTCCTTGCCGATCAGCACCATCGGCGCATTCACGCAGGCACCGAGGCACTCCACCTCCTCCCAGCTGAAATTGCCGTCCTTGGAGAGATGGAAGGGCTCGTGATGGATGCGGTGCTCGCAGACGTGGATCAGATCCTCGGCGCCGCGCAGGCGGCACGGCGTGGTGCCGCAGACCTGGATGTGGGCCTTCTTACCGACCGGGGCCAGCTGGAACATCGTGTAGAAGGTCGCGACCTCGAGCACGCGGATATAGGGCATATCGAGCATGTCGGCGACAGCGCGGATCGCGGCCTCCGAGACCCAGCCTTCGTGCTGTTCCTGAACGCGCCAGAGGATGGCGATGACGGCCGAAGCCTGGCGCCCGGCCGGATATTTCGCGATCTGCTGCTTGGCGAACGCGAGGTTCTCCTCCGTGAACGCAAAGCTCGCGGGCTGGACTTCCTTCGGTGCTAATCGGCGAACGGACATCTCTTCAATCTCTCATTGCATGCGGCGCGCGGTTTTCGCATTCAGGGCATTGATCCTGTCCTGCCAGAATGCGCTTGCGGTGCCGAAAACATTGTAGCCGACATGGGTGGAGACCTTGATGCGGTCGAGGATCGACAGCTCGGTCACCGTCTCCATACGCCTTGTGCTGGGATCGTAGACGATCAGCTTCAGCGGGGTGTGTTCGAGGATGTAGCGCGATACTGCGTGCGAGCGGTCGCTGCCGTGCTCCTCGCACATGACGACGCTGTCGGCCTGGAGCAGCCGGGCGCCGCCCTTGATCGCCTCGATCTCGACGCCCTCGACGTCGAGCTTGATCAGGTACTTGCCGGTGCTAGCGACCTTGCCGTCGTCGATCAGATTGTCGAGCGCGATGACCGGCACGTCCTCGCCGACCGCCGACGCATCGCCGGCAATGCTGAAGGCCTCGTGCTTGGTGCCTGACAGACGCGCGGTGCCACGGGCCGCGCCGATCGCGCATTTCATGGTCTCGAAGCGGCTGCCATTGATGCGGACGTTGTTGGCGAGCTTCGGATAGTTCTGCCCCGACGGCTCGATCGCGATCGCCTTGTGCGAACCGAACGGCTTGCTTGACACCAGCACCGACCAATAGCCGTAATTCGCGCCGCAATCGAGCAGCGTGTAGTCGACGTCGATGGAGTCGGCGAACAACAGCTCCAGCTCGTCCTCGTAATTGTAGGAGCGGTTGAGCAGCTTGCTCCAATAGCCGTCGCCGTAGGGAAATTCGAACACGGCGTCGGGGTTGAGCTTGATCGCGATGTTGCGCTCGGGCAGCGTCTTCCGCAGCAGATTGGCGCAGGCGATGTAGCCCATATGCGAGAAGTGCGACGAGATCTTCGATCCCGTCACCAGCGCCAAGGCAGCCGTCCGCTCCCACAGGTTGGCCCCTTCAAGGGCCCCCGAGGCGCGGTCAAACTGGATCGGCGCCTGCGCCATCACCGATCGACCTCTCCGAACACGATGTCGAGCGAGCCGAGGATCGCCGAGACGTCGGCGAGCAGATGACCGCGGCAGATGTGGTCCATGGCCTGCAGATGCGCAAAGCCCGGCGCGCGGATCTTGCACTTGTAGGGCTTGTTGGTGCCGTCCGAGATCAGAAAGACGCCGAACTCGCCCTTGGGCGCCTCGACCGCGGCATAGACCTCGCCGGCCGGCACGTGGACGCCTTCGGTGTAGAGCTTGAAGTGGTGGATCAGCGCTTCCATCGAGCGCTTCATCTCGCCACGGCGCGGCGGTGCGACCTTGTTGTCCTCGACGACGACGGGGCCCTTCCCGTCGGCTGCGTTCAGCTTCTGGATGCACTGCTTCATGATGCGCACGGACTGGCGCATCTCTTCCATGCGGATCAGATAGCGGTCGTAGCAGTCGCCGTTCTTGCCGATCGGGATGTCGAAATCCATCTCGGCGTAGCATTCATAGGGCTGCGACTTGCGCAGATCCCAGGCCGCGCCCGAACCGCGCACCATCACGCCGGAGAAGCCCCACTCCCAGGCTTCCTTCAGCGAGACGACGCCGATGTCGACGTTGCGCTGCTTGAAGATGCGGTTGGCGGTGAGCAGCCGGTCGAGATCTTCGACCACTTTCAGGAACGGATCACACCAGGCGTCGATGTCGTCGACCAGCTTCTGCGGCAGGTCCTGATGCACGCCGCCGACGCGGAAATAGGCTGCGTGCATGCGGCTGCCTGAGGCGCGCTCGTAGAATACCATCAACTTTTCGCGCTCTTCGAAACCCCACAGCGGCGGGGTCAGCGCGCCGACGTCCATCGCCTGCGTGGTGACGTTGAGCAGGTGCGACAGGATCCGGCCGATCTCGCAATAGAGCACGCGGATCAGCTGCGCGCGGCGCGGCACCTCGATGCCGAGCAGCTTTTCTGCAGCCATGCAGAAGGCGTGCTCCTGGTTCATCGGCGCGACGTAGTCGAGGCGGTCGAAATAAGGGATCGCCTGCAGATAGGTCTTCTGCTCGATCAGCTTTTCGGTGCCGCGGTGAAGCAGGCCGATATGCGGGTCGACGCGGGCGACGACCTCACCATCCAATTCAAGCACAAGACGAAGAACACCGTGCGCAGCTGGATGCTGCGGTCCGAAGTTGATCGTAAAGTTGCGAAGCTGTTCGGGTTGCTCGTTCATGATCAGACCTTCGGCCCCGCTTTTTCATCGCCCGGAAGGACCGGATAGTCGGCGCCCTCCCACGGGGACAAAAAGTCGAACTTGCGGAATTCCTGGTTGAGCCTGACCGGCTCGTACACCACCCGCTTCTCCTGGTCGTCGTAGCGGACCTCGAGGAAGCCGGTGGTCGGGAAATCCTTGCGCAGCGGATGACCCTCGAAGCCGTAATCGGTCAGGAGGCGGCGCATGTCGGGATGACCGACGAAGATCACGCCGTAGAGGTCGTAGGCCTCGCGCTCGAACCAGTCGGCGCCGGGAAACACCTCGATCAGCGACGGCACCTGCGTGGTCTCGTCGGCCTGGGCCTTGAGCCGGACCCGCGCGTTCAGGGTCGGTGACAGGAAGTGATAGATCACGTCGAAGCGCTTCTCGCGCGAGGGATAGTCCGCCGCCGTGATGTCGGTGAAATTGATGAAGCGGCAGTTCGGGTCGTCGCGGAGGTACTTGACCACCTCGACGATCTTGCTGACCTCGACATCGACCGTGAGCTGGTTGAAGGCCACCGAATGACCGATGGCGGCGCCCGGAAGCGCGCTAACGATCGTCTGCCCCAGGGCGTCGAGCTTGGCGTCGTCCATGACGTAAAACCTTAGCGTTCGATGGTGCCGGTGCGGCGGATCTTCTTCTGCAGCAGCAGCACGCCGTAGAGCAGCGCTTCCGCCGTGGGCGGGCAGCCCGGCACGTAGATGTCGATCGGCACGATACGATCGCAACCGCGCACGACCGAGTAGGAATAGTGATAGTAGCCGCCGCCGTTGGCGCAGGAGCCCATCGAGATGACGTAACGCGGCTCGGGCATCTGGTCGTAGACCTTGCGCAGCGCCGGCGCCATCTTGTTGGTCAGGGTCCCCGCGACGATCATCACGTCCGACTGACGCGGCGAGGCGCGCGGCGCGAAGCCGAAGCGCTCGACGTCGTAGCGCGGCATCGACACCTGCATCATCTCGACCGCGCAGCAGGCGAGACCGAAGGTCATCCACATCAGCGAGCCGGTACGCGCCCAGGTGATGAGGTCGTCGGTCGCGGCCACGAAGAAGCCCTTGTCGGACAGTTCCGAATTGACCTCGAGGAAGAACGGATCATTGGCCCCGACCGGCTTGCCGGTCGACGGGTCAAGGATGCCCTTGGGGGCCGGCGCGAGAACCGGACCGACGGACGACACAGGGTTCAATCCCATTCCAGTGCGCCTTTCTTCCATTCATAGGCGAACCCGACCGTCAGCACGCCAAGGAACACCACCATGGACCAGAAGCCGGTCGCGCCAAGCTTGCCGAACGCCACAGCCCAGGGAAACAGGAACGCCACCTCGAGGTCGAAGATGATGAAGAGGATGGCGACGAGATAGAAGCGGACGTCGAACTTCATGCGGGCGTCGTCGAAGGCGTTGAAACCGCACTCATACGCCGACAGCTTTTCCGGGTCAGGCTGCTGGAACGCCACGATGAACGGCGCGATCAGCAGCACCAGGCCAATGAGGCCCGCTACCCCTATGAAGACGACGAGTGGAAGATAGTTCTGCAGAATGCCGCTCATTGACGAGCCCTTTTTCCCGCAGCCTCGGGACAGCCACGGATTCGTCCAGTTTGGAATTGTTCTGAGCCTTAGCGCAGTGCACCAATGGGCGCAAGACACGCTCTTTTTAGGCCCTTTGTCGCCCTCAGAACGGTGGAAATCCCGGAATCACCCCGCGGCTGGTATGGAGCAGATCGACCGCCCCAGCAAGGGCGCCCCGATCAGTCCACACGCGCTGGGCCGTGACGTCCGTGATTGGGAAGGCTCACTCTATCTAGGCCGCGACGCTGCAAAGTCCAGATTACAACGAGGCCAAGCGCGCCCATTATCGGGCGAGCGACCCGGGAGCCATGCATCACGATCGGACCCGGGCTCGTCTGGCGAATGCGTCGGGCAGGAGGCGCCCGCTTCGCCGCAGCGAAAAATGGGTGGCGAGCGCGGCGGCAACGTGGCTGGGTCGTCGCGCGCCGCGCTCGCATGAGCTTCGGGCCGGGGGGCATGGCCCGCGAGCTCATCGATCTCGTGGTGGAAGCCGGGTGACGAGCCGGTCAGGCTCTCACGATCGCCTTTCGCCTTTCCCCACCATTTGGCCTGTCCTCACCATTTGTAGGAAACGCTGGCGGTGACGCGCCGGCGGTCGCCGTAGAAGCAGGAGGACGCCGCCGCGCAGCTGGCGACGTAGATCTTGTCGGTCAAATTGACCACGTTCAGCGCGGTGCGCCAGTTCTGCCATTCATGGTGGAGCGCGAGATCGCCCAGCACGACCGCGGGAACCTCAAGGGTATTGGCCGCATCCGCCCACGACGAACCGATATAGCGGATGCCGCCGCCGAAGCCGAAGCCCGCCAGCGGCCCGTCCTTGAAGGTGTAGTCCGCCCAGCCGGACACCAGAAGCTCAGGCGTGTTGGTCGGGGTCTTGCCGACCAACGCCGGGTCCAGATCCCTGCTGTTGAACAAATGGTAGGCCGTGAACGAGCCGATCAGCTTCAGCTCGCGCGTGGCGTTCGCCACCGCTTCGAGCTCGATGCCGCGCGAGGTCACCTCCCCGGTCTGGTTCTGCAAGGTCGTGACGACAGGGTCGGTCGTTGCCACATGCTGACGTTTCAAGTCGAACACCGAAGCGGTGAAGTAGCCGTCAAATCCCCGCGGCGCGACCTTGACGCCGATTTCCGCCTGCTGGCCGGTCTCCGGCAGGAACAGCTGGTTTTGCGCGTTGAGGCCGATAATTGGATTGTAGCTTGTGGCGTACGACACATAGGGCGCGATGCCGTTGTCGAAATTGTAGATCAGCCCGGCGCGCCCGCTGAACCTGCTGTCGTCGCGGCTGGCGAGCGTGGCGCCGGTATCACGGCCAGCCTGCGTCGTCTCGACCCAATCGTTGCGGCCGCTCAGCACCAGCGTGAAGTTGCCGAGCTTCATCTGGTCCTGAAGATAGGTACCGGCCTGCTTCTGCGTGATCTGGAAGTTGCGGAACGGCGCGCCCGTCAACGGAATGTCAAATCCATAGGCGGGATTGAAGACGTTAATCGAAGGAACGGTGCCGAAGTTGAATGCCTGATAGTCGTCGATCTGGTAGCCCTTCAAATCGACCCCGAACAGCATGGTGTGACGCAGCGCGCCGGTGTTGAAGCGGTACTCCAGCTGGTTGTCGAGATTGGCTTGGTTCGCGGTGTTCTTCGCATACCAATTATAGCGACCAAGACTAGCCGTGTTGATGTCAGCCCAATTGTTGCCGACGTAGCCGCGATAGGTCACGTCGACATGGGCAAACCGCGCATTCTGCCGGAACGTCAAATCGTCGGTGAGATTGCGCTCGAACTGATAGCCCAGCATCTCCTGCTCGCGCGTGAACTTGTCGACGCTGGGATCGCCGGCGAAAAAGCTGGTCGGGATCTTGCCGAACCGAGCGTTGGTCACCGTGCCCTCATAGGGCAGGAAGTTGATGCCACGGGTTTCCTGCCGGGAAGCTGAAGCCAGCACCGTGAACGTCGTGTCGGCGTCCGGCTTCCAGGTCACCGAGGGCGCGATGAAGTAGTTGTTATCCGGCGTGAAATTGACCTGCGTGGGGCCGTTCTGGACCTGGCCGACGACGCGGTAGAACAGCTTGCCGTTCTCAGGGCTCGTCGCGACCGGACCGCCGACATCGAAGCCGACATAGGCATTGCCGAAATTGTTGACGCCGGTCTCGATGAAACGGACGGGCTCCGCGGGCGGCATCTTGCTGATGACGTTGACGATGCCGCTCGGGCTCGATCCGCCATAGAGCACGGCCGACGGACCGCGCAGCACCTCGACGCGCTCCATGTTGGGCGTCTGAAGCTTCCAGCTCGCATAGGACGTGTAGAACAGCTGCATGCCGTCGAGGAACAGTCCGACATCGTCGGACTTGAAGCCGCGGATCAGCCACCAGTCGTTGCGCGTGTCCGCGCCGAAGGTCCCGGCGCGGACGCCGGCGGCATAGCGCAGGACCTCGTCGAGCTTGTTCGCCTTCTGGTCGCGGATCTGCTCCGCGCCAATCACCGACACCGCCTGCGGCGTCTCCATGATCGGCGTGTTGGTCTTGGTGCCGGACGAGCTGCGGCCGGCGACGTAGCCGTGCACCGGCCCGCGTGGCGTCTCGACGAAACCGACATTGCGCGGCGGCGGCCTGCTCCGGCTGGCGGTCTGCTCGGATGATCGCGGCGCGCGGCGCTGGACGGAGGGCGCCGCCCGGCGGCGCGCTTCCGGCGCGGTGACGGTCACCGACGGAATGTTCTGCGCGCCACTCTGCGCAGGAGATTGTGCAAGCGATGCCTGCGGCAGCAAAACCCAGGCGGATGCGGTCGCCAATACGGCCGACCGCAGCATTCCAAGACTGTTCACGCGCAACCCCAAAACTGCGTGTTTTGATTGCACATGCTGTCGGCCCATGACGGCATGCGCTTGCGGTGACGCTTAGGGGAGCGCGCGCGAATTCCCTAATTGAAAGCCTCTTAGAAGGAGTCTTAGAAAGAGTCTTGGAAAGGGTCTTGGAAGCGATCCAACATGTTCCGGGATCGCCGAAACGTCAGCGCGAAATCTTCTCGCTCTCGAGCATCTCGGCGGCGATCGCCGTCAGCTGATCGACCTGCTGCAGCAAGGTCGCGAACTCGGCTTCGCTCAGATGTTCGCGCAAACGCCGATTGCGCTCCTGCGCACCGGCGACGATCGCATCATGTGCCGCAAGGCCCGTTGCGGTCAGCGAGACCAGCACCTCGCGGCTGTCTTTCGGGTTGGCCGATTTCGCGATCAGCTTGCGCGACACGAGTTCCGCAAGCGCGCGGCTGATCTGCCCCTTGTCCTGGCCGACGGCTTCCGCAAGCCGCGCCACGCTCATCGGCGGCCGCCGGCCGAGCGAGGCGACCAGGCCGAACTCGACCGATGACAATCCGGCGAGGCGCTTGTAGCGCAGGATGGCACCGCGCTTGAGCAGATTGGCCAGCACCATCAGCCGCGACGATAGCATGACGGTGATCGGCGCCGGCGACTGACTTTCGTCCGCATCGGACGATGTGCGCCCGGCCCTGCTTGATGTCTGGCTCATGGTCCACCTCTGCCAAGAAAGCCGCGGCGTGCCAAGTCTTGGTAGCGCGACCTCCCCAGCCTGATCCGAATGCGACTAAGAGGCATTTAGAAATCGTTGACATTATCATCTATCTAATCTTCACTTGGCACAAGGCATCAAAAATGGCCCGGCCGGTACGGCCAACTGCGGGAGGACCGGTATGAGCATCACCCAGCGGGATCGCGATCTCGGCACGGCCTATGCGATGAAGCCGGCGCACACCCGCACCGAGCTCACCTCGGTCGTGCGCGGCACGCCGATGGGCGAACTGCTCCGCCGCTACTGGCATCCGGTTGGCCTCATCAGTGACGCCACCGACACGCCGAAGAAAGTCCGCACGCTCGGCGAGGATCTGGTGCTGTTCCGCGACAAGCACGGCCGCGCCGGTTTGCTGCACGCTCGCTGCTGCCACCGCGGCACCACGCTCTATTATGGCAAGGTCGAGGAGGACGGCATCCGCTGCTGCTATCACGGCTGGAAGTTCGACACCGAGGGTCATTGCCTGGAGCAGCCCTGCGAGCCCGACGGCGGCCAGTTCAAGGACAAGGTGCGCCAGCCCTGGTATCCGGTCGAGGAACGCTACGGACTGATCTTCGCCTATATGGGCCCGGCCGAGAAACGTCCGGTGCTACCGGCCTATGAATGCCTGGAGACCATGGACGACGGCGAGTTCGTCGAGGCCGACGATTCCTCGATCGGCGGCGGCGGTCCCGCGATCATCCCCTGCAACTGGCTCCAGCATTTCGAGAATGTGGTCGATCCCTACCACGTGCCGGTGCTGCACGGCTCGTTCTCGGGTCCGCAATTCACCAACATGATGGCGTCGATGCCGGAGGTGACGTTCGACAAAACGCCGCGCGGCATCGCCGTACGCTCGATCCGCAAGCAGGATGACGGCCGTGTGTTTTACCGCGTCACCGAGGCGGCGCTCCCCACCTTGCGCGTCGTGCCGAACCCTCGCGTGGCGCAGTTCGCCCGCGTCGAGTCGCTTGGCTGGACGCTGCCGATCGATGACACCTCGTTCCGCATCTACGTCGCCGGTCGCGTCAAGAGCGCCGGCGACATCGGCCGCATGCGTTCGAAGTTCAACGGCAAATTCTGGTGGGACATGACCGAGGAAGAGCACCAGCAATTTCCGGGCGATTACGAAGCCCAGGTCGGCCAGGGACCGCAGACCATCCATTCCGAGGAGCATTTCGGCCAGAGCGACCGCGGCATCCTCATGATCCGGCGCATGCTGAGCGAGCAGCTCGAAGCGATGGAAGCAGGCCGCAATCCGATCGGAATCTCATTCGATGTGAACGCGCCTCCGGTCGAATTCGAAGCGGGGAATTACATCCGCGAAGGCTGACATGCCAGCTCCAATCAGGGCTGGACCGACAACGAGAACAACGACAAATTGGGGGAAGCGATGGTCGATGTGACGTCACAGATGTCGGTGCAAACGGCCGCCGCGGCAAAACCCTCGGCACGGCGCTATTACGTGCTCGGCCTGCTCACGATCATCTACGCGCTGAACTTCCTCGACCGCACGATCTTCAACGTCCTGATCGAGCCCATCAAGAAGGAATTCCAGCTCAGCGACACCATGATGGGCCTGCTCGCGGGCTTCGGCTTCGCCCTGTTCTATTCCCTGCTCGGCATTCCCATCGCGCGCGTCGCCGACCGGCTCAACCGGCGCAACATCGTCGCCGCTGCGTTCGCGTTCTGGAGTGCGATGACGGCGTTGTGCGGCGCCGCTTCGAGCGTCACTTCGCTGGCGCTGGCGAGGATCGGCGTCGGCATCGGCGAATCCGCGGGCTCTCCCGCCTCGCAATCGATCGTCGCTGATCTCTTTGCCAAGAATGAGCGTCCGCGCGCGCTCGGCATCTACGCCGTCGGCACCTATCTCGGCGTCTTCCTCGGCTATTTCGTGGGCGGGTACGTCAACCAGCACTATGGCTGGCGGATGGCATTCTACGTCGCGGGCCTGCCCGGTATCCTGCTCGCTATTGTCCTGTGGCTGACGATCTCCGAGCCGAAGCGCGGCGCCATGCAGGAGACTTTCGTGCCTGAGCCGCTCGGGCCGACCCTGCGCTTCCTGGCCTCGCAGCAGAGCTTCATCATCGTGCTGATCGGCTTCTGTCTCACCACTTACACGAACTATGCGACCGCGGCGTGGATACCGCCGTTCCTCGCGCGCGTGCACCATCTGTCGAGCGCCGAGATCGGCACCTATGCCGGCACCTTCAAGGGGCTCGCCGGCATGGCGGGCACCCTGCTCGGCGGCTTCGTGGTGGCGCAGATCAGCCGCCGCGACGATCGCTGGAAGCTGTGGGCGCCCGCCATCACCTCGGGCCTTGCCGGCCCGGTGTTCGCGCTGTGCATGCTGACGCAGGACTTTGCGATGATGGTGGCCACGCTGGCGCTGACCTCGTTCCTGGTCGGCTTCCATCTCGGACCGATCTTCGCGATCGCGCAGACGGTGGCCAAGCCGAGCATGCGGGCGCTGGCCTCCGCCCTGATCGCGCTCACCGCCACCTGCTTCGGCCAGGGCGTCGGGCCGCTCGCGGTAGGCGTGGTCAACGATGCCCTGAAGGGCGCTTACGGCGCCGAGGCCGTGCGCTATTCCCTGCTTTCGGCGGCGGTCACGACCACGCTGGGGGCGCTCCTGTTCGTCTGGGCGGCGCGCTCGATCCGGGACGATATCGGCCGGGCGGCCGTCTGAGGCCGGTGCAGACCGCAAGCCCGGCGAAACCAACCGGGCGTATTCATGAAACCATTTTGCGGAACCCGCGAAACCATCCGGAAACAGACGGTCCTTACAAGAAGAGCCATAGACGGCGGCAAAGCCCGTCGGGAGGCTCAGATGAACCACTCCATTCACTCTGCTGATCGTGCGACCCACCTGAAGATCGTGGTGGTGGCGCTGGTGGCCGGCATCACGGTGGCCGGCTTCGGGATCGCAGCCCGCACCAATGCCGATTACAGCCAGACCGCCCAATCCGCCCACGTGATCAAGGCCGGCAAGCCGGTCGTGGTGACCAGCGCCGGGACGTCGGAGATCCGCTGAGGATCAAAAAGGTCCGGTTTGATACCGAACGGCCGCCTTCGGGCGGCCTCTTTGATTCAGGCGATGGGGTGATGCTCCGATATGGATCGGGTCAATAGCTGCCGCAGCAGTGCTTGAATTTGTCGCCTGAACCGCAGGGACAGGGATCATTGCGGCCGACACCGCTCTGCCCATAACGCAGCCGGTTGAGGGCCTTCCTGTTCTGCTCCAGGATCATCTTGCGGCGCGTCTCCTGCACGCCGATCACGGCAGCATTGTCGCCGGCGTCCCAGAACGCCTGCGGCTTCAGATGGGCGAGCTTGCCGCTGACATAGACCGGGTAGAACCAGCCGAGCGTTCCGTCGCGCAGGCGCTGCAGCGTCGTCAAATCGTAGAGGAAGAAACCTGCGTCCAGCAGCATCGCGTTGATGTCCTGGAAGTCGTCAACGTCAGTCTCGCAGACGACAACGCTGCAATTCTCGAGCACGTACCGCGCGCCCTTCAGTGCGGCCTGTTCCGCGCCCTGCACATCGAGCTTGAGCAGGAACGGCGGCTTGAGCGACAGCTCCTCGACCAGCGCATCAAGCGTCGTCGCCGGCACTTTCACCTTGCTGGTGGAGAGGTCGTTGACCCGCGACCAGTAGACGTCGCCGGCGGGGCGCAGCGATGACCAGTAGGGATGCACCGATTCCGTGATCTCGATCTCGCCCTCGTGGTCGGTGATGGCGCAAATGCGATAGTGCCCGCCAAGCACCTCCTTGATCGCCTTGAGGGAGTCCTCGTAGATCCTGTTAGCATCGACGTTCAGTGGCACCGCACCGCCGAGGCACGACTGATGGTTGAGCACGAAGTGCCCATCGGCGCAGCCCAGATCGATGACGGTGCCGTAGCGCACGCCCTTCGCGAACAAATTCTGCAACGTCGCGCTGAAATCGGCTGCCTGCATCAAATCGATCCGAACAATCCCGGATTGAGCGGTACCATGCGATCGACGGCGCGATCAATCCGGCGCCTGACGGCCGTGGCGCGGGCGAGAGATTTTGCGTGGGTCAAAGACCAAAAAGCACGCGGAAGTCGGGGCGCGCCGGACCCGGGATCGAAGCGAGATCAGGATTTGAGGTAAGGGTATGAAAGGATTGCCAAAAATGGCGCGAGAGACGGGGCTCGAACCCGCGACCTCCGGCGTGACAGGCCGGCGCTCTAACCAACTGAGCTACTCCCGCGTGACACGCAAATGTCTGCGGAACGAGGGGGGACTTAAAGGCCGGACCTGTTGAAGTCAAGGATGTTGCATCCACAGCCGGAACGATCGGTTTTCCGCTGAGAGCGCGCACGAACGTGACCCTCGCCCGCGGGCCTGACGTGTCAGTCCAGCCCCGAATCGTCTACCCCTCCGGGAACTTGCGGGGTTTGGGAGCCGTCATCCCGACCACCGGCAGGAATCGAGGAGGCCAGACATGGCTAAGAAAGACTCGGCCAAGAAGGATTCGGCGAAGAAGGCAGCCGCTCCCGCCACCATCACGCTCAAGCACCTCGCCGCCGACATTGCGGAGAGCCAGGACCTGTCGAAGAAGCGCGCCGAGGCCGTTCTGACCGACATGGTCGACCTCATCACCAAGCATCTGAAGAAGGGCGACCGCGTCCGGATCGTCGGGCTTGGAATCCTGCAGGTGCGCAAGCGCGCCGCCCGCACCGGCCGTAATCCCGCCACGGGCGAGCCCATCCACATCAAGGCCAGCAAGAAGGTCGCCTTCCGCCCGGTCAAGGAGCTGAAAGAGGCGATCTGACCACTCACGTTTCGTTAAGCCTGATCGGCTTGCTCCGGCCGCAACGCGGCCCAGTTTTCTGGTATACCGCCTCTCTCACCTCACTCGGCGGTTTGACCAGAAATGTCCTCCCTCACCTTTTCGCACACCGTGACCGAGCGCTTCCTGCGCTACGTCACCATCGACACCCAGTCCGATCCGGAATCCCCGAGCTCGCCCTCGACGGAGAAACAGAAGGATCTCGGCCGTGTGCTCGCCGCCGAGCTCAGGGAAATGGGCGTCGAGGACGCTCATCTCGACGATTACGGCTACGTCTACGGAACGATCCCGGGCAACACACCCAAGAAGGTGCCGGTGATCTGCTTCTGCTCGCACATGGACACCTCGCCCGACGTCACCGGCAAGGACGTCAAACCGCAAATGGTGAAGAACTATCGCGGCGGCGATATCACCCTCCCAGGCGACACCAGCCAGGTGATCCGCTTCGCCGAGCATCCGGCGCTGAAGAACCAGATCGGCAACGACATCATCACCACCGACGGCACCACGCTGCTCGGCGCCGACAACAAGGCCGGCGTCGCCGAGATCATGGATGCCGCGCATTTCTTCATCAACAACCCGCAAGTGAAGCACGGCACCATCAAGATCCTGTTCACGCCTGACGAGGAGATCGGCCGCGGCGTCGACAATGTCGACATCAAGAAGCTGGGCGCCGAGTTCGGCTACACCATGGACGGCGAGAGTGCGGGCAGCGTCGAGGACGAGACCTTCTCGGCGGACGGTGCCACCATCACCATCAACGGCGTCAGTGCCCACCCCGGCTACGCCAAGGGCAAGATGGAGCATGCCATCAAGATCGCCGCCGCCATCGTCGAGCGCCTGCCCCGGGAAGGCTGCTCGCCCGAGACGACATCAGGCAAGCAGGGCTTTCTGCATCCGATCGGCATCGAGGGTGCGCTGGAGCAGGCGACGCTCTCCTTCATCGTGCGCGACTTCACCGAGGAAGGGCTGAAGGAGAAGGAGATCCTGCTCGAGAACATCGTCAAGGACGTGATGAAGGATTTTCCGCGCTCGACCTACACATTCGAAGTGCGGGAGCAGTACCGCAACATGAAGCAGGTGATCGATCGCCACCCGCACATTCTCGAATACGCCATCGAAGCGATCCGCCGCGCCGGCCTGCGCCCGATGCGCACCGCGATCCGCGGCGGCACCGACGGCTCCCGCCTCTCCTTCATGGGCCTGCCCTGCCCCAACATCTTCGCCGGCGAGCACGCATTTCACTCCCGGCTCGAATGGGTCAGCCGGCAGGACATGGAGAAGGCGGTGCAGACGATCGTCCACCTCGCCATGATCTGGGAGGAGAAGGCCTAGCGCCTCTCGTCAAAGCACCATGGCCGGGATCGCTCCCGGCTATCGGTTGGGCGCGACCCGTCGTCGGTCTTGGACATGCAATCGATGCAACACATTGTGTCTGGTCGCGCCAGGCTTGCAACCGAGGTTGCAGGCAGCGGCACTGCGACGGTCTTTCTTCATGCCAACGTGTGCGACCGTCGCATGTGGCGCGCCCAATTGAATGGAATGAGCGCCACTCACAAGACGGTCGCGTATGATCGACGGGGGTTCGGCGAAACTCGCGCCGAGCCGGAGGACTTTTCCGCACTCGCAGACCTGGTCGCGGTGCTGGAGGCTACCGCAGACGACCAGCCCGCAATCCTCGTTGGCTGCTCCCTCGGCGGCCGCATCGCGCTCGACGCCGCCCTCCGGCATCCGTCGCGTGTTCGGGCCCTCGTTCTGATCGCGCCGAATGTCGCAGGCGCAGCCGATCCGGTCTACACCCCTGACATCGAGACGCTGATAATCCAATCGAGGCAGGCCGAGGCATCCGGCGATCTCGGTCGGTTGAACGCCATGAAGGCGCGCCTCTGGCTTGATGGACCGCTGGCGCCCGAAGGCCGCGTAGTCGGTGCCGCTCGCGATTTGCTCCTTGATATGAACGGCATAGCGCTCCGGTGCCCGCCATTCGGATCGGAGGTCGACATTCGCCCCTTCTTCCACCGGCTTCATGAAATCGCGGTACCAACCCTGGTTGTATGGGGCGACCTGGATTTCCCCTACGTCCAGGAACGCTGTCGCCAAGTCGTCGCGTCAGTCCCAGACGCAGAGAGCCACGAAATGCCGGGCGTGGCACATCTCCCTAACCTGGAGCGCCCGGCGGAAATCACAACTCTCATTGCCGAGTTTATCCGCCGGCGCGCCGGGACCGACAGGTAGACAGCAACAACGCCCGATCCGCTTACGGCACCGGCATCGCGCGCGGATTGCGATGGAAGCGGTTCGAGCTTGCCATCCAGTTCGGCAGCGGCTCGCCGTCGCGATGGCGACCGCCGGCCACCGCCGCAGCCCAGGCCACCGCAGCGCCGATCAGGGTTGCTGCCGCAACGGAGAAGGCGACGATGATGGAGTTACGCCGCGCCCGATTGATCGCCGTCCTTGAATCCGCGATCACGGCGTCGACCCGTCGTTCCGAGTCGGGTGCCGCGAGTCCCGTCAGCGCGGCCACCTGCTGCACGAGGTAGGCCCGATCATCGGTGCTGACGCCGCTGTGGCTCGATGACGTCATCAGGATGCGTCCTGCTTCGGCACGAGGTTCCCTGAGGTCGGTGTTGGGGGGCCGCCGCGCTACGCGAAACAGCTTATCCAGCTCGTAACTCAACAAGGGCTCGGCGGCGGAGGTATTGCTGGCCGAACTGCGCATCGGCGAGCGGTCAATCGCTGCTGCGCCGAGCATCGCGAGCAGAGCGGCACCAAGCAGCACGGCAAGCGCCCAGGACATCAGCCCATGCACGCCATCCCGTCGTTCGCCATCGTCTTCGATCGTCGCAATCGCCGGCGCTGGTCTTGCTGTACGGCCGGCGACATAGCCGCCAAAGCCGAAGCTGATAATCGCCTGGATGATCAAATAGAAGCCGGACAGCAGCGCAAGCGCCGCCGATGCATCGCGCCATGTCGGCGAGGCTGAACTGACGCCCAGGCCGACGGCGACTCCAAAGCCGACCAGGATGAACGACATTGCGCCGGCAGCCAAAGCGCCTGCGATGACCGAGCTCCACTGGATGGTGCGCCGGTCATCGGCAGCGACGCCGCCGCCTTCCATGATGTCTTCCCGTATGAGAGTTTCCATCGTCATCACCGCCCTCTCAACGCAGGCCGAAGAACGACAGGATCGCCATGATCACGACGATCAAGCCGATGAGATAAATCAATCCGTCCATGGTCCGTCCTCCTCAATGTCTCCTCGTCGCTAATCACAACGAATAAGGAAGGTTCCAAATTGGACCGAGCCTGCGGGAACGAACCGGCGCGATGCGGATTATTTGTCCAAGTCCCAAGGATGAAGTTTGTGAGCACGAAAGCCCCAGCCGGTCGGTCCCGGCTGGGGCTTTGTTTTTGGGCGGCGGTTCCTGTCCTATGTTAACGACGCCGGCTCTCCGATCATCAAGGATGCGATCGGGGCGGAACCTCTGGATTGGGAGAGCCGCGTGGATCGCAGAACCGCGTGCCTTCATCAGGCAGATGCATTCCGGGAAAAGGCAATCGCCGATCCCGAGCACCACGACCAGTGGATCGACGAAGCCATCAAATGGCTGGAACGCGCCATGGAAGCCGGCTGTCGCGCCGTCGTCACGGTCGAAGCCGGCGATGTGCCGAACGTGGCAGGCGGAGCGTCAGCCGATGCTCAGCTCAGCTTGATCACGCGCCAATGAGAAGAGCTGCCGTCTTCGCGACCGCTGCGGCAATTGTTCCAGGGACGTAACAATGTTGCGGGTCGACACTGTTCCCGCCCCCATGCTAGGCCGGACGCAGACCGCAACCAGAGTGAAATCGTGCTCGCGAACCGCCAGCCCTCAGGATCATGCCGGCCGCGCAACTGGCGCGGGCTGCTGTCTGTGCTGATCGCGGTTGTCTACCTGCTCGCGGGAGCGCTGCATGGCCTGCACGACATCGACGTCACCACGCCCGGTGGCGGCTCGGAGATCAGCGCGGTCCTTGACGGCTCCGCAGATCACAACGACCACAAGGCCATCGGCGGACATCATTGCCATGGCTGCTTCTCGGTGACGGTGGCGCAGCCGGCGCCACCGGCCGCATCGATCGGGCTCGTGTCCGTATCGCGCCCACAACGCGCACCCCGGCTCGCCGGAATTGTTCCCGACACCGACTCCCCGCCTCCCAAACATATGACCTGAATGGATTGGTCGGGCGCTCCGCGCCCATGAGGTTCATCCTTCACAGGTCGGTTTCATGTTTTACAGGGGAATGGCCGCGCGCCTGGCGTGCGCGGTAGCGTGTCTGATTGTCGGATTGGCGCTTGCGCCGTCTCACGCCCAGACTCTGACGATGCGGAGCGCACTCTCGCGCGCGCTGGCCACGAGCCCGCGACTGACCGCGGCGGAGCGCGATGTCGGCATCGCCACGGGCCAGCGCATCCAGGCCGGTGCGCTCCTCAATCCGGAGCTGAGCTACGAACAGGACAATTCGTTCGGGTCCGGCATCTATCGCGGCACGCGATCGGCGGAGACCACGCTTCAGATCAGCCAGGCCTTCGAGCTGTTCGGCAAACGCGACGCGCGGATTGCGGCGGGTGTCGCCGGCATCGAGGTGGCCGCGATCCAGCGCAAGGCCGTCAGGCTGGAGGTGCTGTCGGAGACCGCGATTGCCTTCCTTAGCGTACTCGGCGCGCAGCGGCGCATCCAGATCCTCGACGAGCAGATCACCGCCATCGATCGGCTGACGCCGCTCTTGCGCCGCCGCGTCGAGGCCGGCGCCTCCTCGCCGGCCGAGACCGGCCGTGCGGAAGTGGCATCCGCCCTGGTGAGGGCCGACCGCGAGCGCTTCAAGGCGACGCTGGCCATCGCCCGGCGCGAGCTGGCGGTACTGATGGGCGACGCGGCACCGAAATTCGGCGAGGTCTCCGGACGGCTCGACACGATGGGACGGCCGCCGACATTCCAGTCCGTCGTCGCCGCGATCGATGCCAATCCGCAGCTGGTGCGCTGGACCGCGATCTATGCCCAGCGCAATGCCGAGCTGTTGCTGGCGCGGCTGCGGCCCTATCCCGACGTGCGGATCGCCGCCGGCTGGCGCCATTTCAACGAGACCAATGACGACGCGGCGCGCCTCACCGTCTCGGTGCCGATCCCCGTGTTCGACCAGAACCAGGGCAATATCCTTTCGGCGCAGGAAAGCCTTGCCAAGACCAAGGCCGAGCGCGAGGCCAACCGCAACACGCTGATCGTGGTCGCGGGCCGCGCCTACGACTCGCTCCAGGGCTCGCTGCGCGAGCTCGCGGTGCTGCGCGAGAGCGCCATTCCCAAGGCCACCGAAGCCTCGGACGCCATCGCCCAAGGCTACGGCCAGGGCCGCTTCAGCCTGCTCGAAGTGCTCGATGCGCAGGCCAGCGTCACCCAGGCGCGGCTGCGCGAGCAGGAGGCGCTGCAGAATTTCCACGCGGGGGTGGCGACCATCGAAGGCCTCGTCGGCAATCCCTTCACGCTGGCGCGGGAGAGCGCACGATGAAGACGTCCTCCACCATCCTCGTCGCATTCGTTACCGCCGCGCTCGGCGCTTATGGCTATTCCCTGCTGGCCCCAACAAGGGTCGAGCATGCCGAACACGCCGCAGACAAGAAGCCGGACAAGCCGAACGACCATGTCGAGCAGGACGAGCACGGCGCCGACCGGATCCGCATCTCCGACATCAAGCTCGCAGCCGCCGGCGTAACGTTGGCGGAAGCCGCGAGCGTCACGCTGACCGACACGCTCGCCTTCAACGGCATCCTGCGCGCCAACCAGGAAGCCGTGGTGCAGGTGACGCCGCGCTTTCCCGGCGTCGCCAAATCGATCCAGAAGCGCATCGGCGACAAGGTCGGCAAGGACGATCTGCTCGCCGCGATCGAGAGCAACCAGAGCCTCACCGTCTACGAGCTCAAGGCGCCGCTTGCCGGCACCATCATCGAGCGGCAGATCTCGCTCGGCGAATACGCCTCCGAGCAGAAGCCGGCTTTCGTCGTCGCCGATCTCTCGACCATCTGGGTCGACCTGTCGATCTACCGGCAGGACCTGCGGCGCGTCCGCCTCAACGACGAGGTGCTGATCGATCCCGACGACGGCCGCGGCGAGATCAAGGGCACCATCTCCTACATGGCCCCGATCGGCTCGAGCGACACCCAGACCGCGCTGGCGCGCGTGGTGCTGCCAAATCCCGACGGGCGCTTGCGTCCCGGCCTGTTCGTCACGGCACGGCTGATCCTCGCCGCGCGCGACGTCGCGGTCGCCGTGCGCAAAAGCGCGATCCAGACGCTGGAGAATAGGACCATCGTGTTCGTCCGCGAGGACGGCGACAAGATCGAGGCGCGCCCCGTGGAGCTTGGCGATTCCGATTGCCGCCATGTCGAGATCAGGGCCGGACTATCGGCCGGCGAGCATTACGTCGCGGAAAACAGCTTCGTCGTGAAGGCGGAGATGGGCAAGGGCGAGGCCGAGCATGATTGAGCGCCTCATCGCGGTCTCGCTGCAGCAGCGCTGGCTGGTCCTCTTGCTCGCATTCGGCGTCGTCGCTTTCGGCGCCTGGAATTTCCAGCGCCTGCCGATCGACGCCGTTCCTGACATCACCAACGTCCAGGTCCAGATCAACACCCGTGCCCCCGGCTATTCGCCGCTGGAAACCGAGCAGCGCATCACCTTCCCCGTCGAGACCGCGATGGGCGGGCTGCCCAAGCTCGACTACACCCGCTCGCTCTCGCGCTACGGCCTGAGCCAGGTGACGGTCGTCTTCAAGGACGGCACCGACATCTATTTTGCCCGCCAGCTCGTCGGCGAACGGATCCAGCAGGTAAAGGACCAGCTTCCGGCCGGCGTCGAGGTCGCGATGGGACCGGTCTCGACCGGGCTCGGCGAAATCTTCATGTACACCGTCGAGGCCAAGGCGGGCGCGAAGACGCAAGGCGGCCACGACTATTCGCTGACCGATTTGCGCACCGTGCAGGACTGGATCATCAAGCCGCAGCTTCGCAACGTGCCGGGGGTGATCGAGGTCAACACCATCGGCGGCTTCGAGCGGCAATTCCACGTGCTCCCCGATCCCGGCAAGCTGATGGCCTACCGGCTTGGCTTCCGCGACGTCATGACGGCGCTCGCCGCAAATAATGCCAACGTCGGCGCCGGCTATATCGAGCGCAATGGCGAGCAGTATCTGGTTCGCTCGCCGGGCCAGGTCGGCAATGTCGGCGAACTCAGGGACATCGTCATCGGCTCGCGCGGCGGCAATCCCGTCAGGATCAGGGACATCGCGACCGTCACCGAAGGCCGCGATTTGCGCACGGGGGCCGCAACGCGCGATGGCGAGGAAACCGTGCTCGGCACCGCCATGCTGTTGATCGGCGAAAACAGCCGCACCGTGGCGCGCCGTGTCGCGGCCCGGCTCGAGGAGATCGCCAAATCGCTGCCCGACGGCGTCGTGACGCGGACCGTCTACGACCGCACTGATCTGGTCGAAGCCACCATCCGCACCGTCGAGAACAATTTGGTGGAAGGCGCGGCCCTGGTCGTGGCCGTGCTGTTCCTGATCCTCGGCAACATCCGCGCAGCGCTGGTAGTGGCCTGCGTCATTCCGCTGTCAATGGCCATGACGGTCACCGGCATGGTCGAGACCAGGGTCAGTGCGAACCTGATGAGTCTGGGCGCGATCGATTTCGGCATCATCGTCGACGGCGCCGTGATCATCGTGGAGAACTGCCTGCGCATGCTGGCCGAGGCTCAGCGCGAGAAAGGCGGCCTGCTCACGATCTCCGAACGGCTGTGCGCGATCCGGCGCGGGTCGAGCGAGGTGATCAAGCCGAGCCTGTTCGGAACGCTGATCATCGCGGTGGTCTACCTGCCGGTGCTGACGCTGACCGGCGTCGAAGGCAAGATGTTCACGCCGATGGCGCTGACGGTGCTGATGGCACTGGCCGCCGCGGTGCTGTTCTCCATCACCTTCGTGCCGGCCGCGGTCGCCATCTTCGTCACCCGCAAGGTGTCGGAACACGAAAACCTGTTCATGCGGCTGGCGAAGCGCGCCTATCTCCCCCTGCTCCGGCTTGCGATCGACCATCGCCTCAGCGTCGCAATCATGGCCGCCATCATCGTGGTTGCAAGCTGCGTTACGGCCGCGCGCATGGGCGGTGAGTTCATTCCGAGCCTGGACGAAGGCGACGTCGCGCTGGCCTCGATCCGGATTCCCGGAACCAGTCTGACCCAGTCGCTGGACCTGCAAAAGGCGCTGGAAAAACGTATCAAGCAGATTCCGGAGGTGAAGGAGTTCTTCACCCGCATCGGCACCGCGGAGATCGCGACCGACCCGATGTCCCCGGCACAGACCGACGGCTACATCATGCTGAAGCCGCGCGCCGAATGGCCCGACCCGGGCAGGCCCAAGTCGGACGTGATCGAGGCCATCGACCGTGCCGCCGATGACATCCCCGGCAGCGCCTATGAAATCTCCCAGCCGATCCAGTTCCGTGTCAACGAGCTGATCTCCGGGGTGCGAAGCGATGTCGGCGTCAAGATCTTCGGCGACGACCTCGACATCCTGCAAGGCGCGGCAAAACAGGTGGAGGCCGCGATCCGCCGTATTCGCGGCGCCAGCGACGTCAAGATCGAGCAGGTCTCTGGCTTGCCGATCCTCACCGTCCGCCTCGACCGCCAGGCGCTCGCCCGGTACGGGCTCAGCATCAGTGAGGTGCAGGGCATTGTCGAGATCGCGGTGGGCGGCAAGTCGGCCGGCAAGCTGTTCGAGGGCGACCGCCGCTTCGACATCGTCGTGCGCCTGCCGGAACATCTGCGCGGCAATCTCGAAGCCATCAGGGCGATCCCGATTCCGCTGCCGCCGGGTGAGGAGGCAACAATCGGCGCGCCGATCCGGACGGCACTGCCCGGCTCCCCCCTCGCCCAGATGCGCTATGTGCCGCTGTCGTCGGTTGCCACCGTCGATGCGACGCCCGGCCCCAACCAGATCAGCCGCGAGAACGGCAAGCGGCGCATCGTCGTCACCGCGAACGTCCGCGCGCGCGATCTCGGCTCTTTCGTCACCGAGGCCGAGGCGGTCGTGGCGGAGAAGGTCAAGCTGCCGCCGGGCTATTGGATCGGCTGGGGCGGACAGTTCGAGCAATTGGTCTCCGCCACCAAGCGGCTGACCCTTGTGGTGCCGGTGGCGCTGCTGCTGGTGTTCCTGCTGCTGTTCATGGGCATGGGATCGGCGGCGGATGCGGCGCTCGTGTTCTCCGGCGTGCCGCTGGCACTGACCGGCGGCGTCATGGCGCTGCTGCTGCGCGGCATTCCCTTGTCCATCAGCGCCGGCGTCGGCTTCATCGCGCTGTCGGGCGTGGCCGTGCTCAACGGGCTCGTGATCATCGCCTTCATCGAGCGGCTGCGCAGCGAGGGGCACCCCGTTGCCGACGCGGTGCGCGAGGGCGCGCTGACACGCCTGCGTCCGGTGCTGATGACGGCGCTGGTGGCGTCGCTCGGCTTCGTGCCGATGGCCCTTGCCACCGGGGCCGGGGCCGAGGTGCAGCGGCCACTTGCGACCGTGGTGATCGGCGGCATCATCTCCGCGACCGTGCTGACGCTGCTGGTGCTGCCGGCGCTCTACGTGCTGTTCCGCCGTGACGGGGCTGCCGAAACGCTTACAATGGCGCCTGATTTGGCAGCGTCCGGGGAGCGCTAGAGGTGGGCAACCACGACCATCACGGTCATCATCACCATGATCACAGCCACGGCCATGATCACGATCATGGTGGCCACGCCCATGTCCATGCGCCCGCCAGTTTCGGCAAGGCGTTCGCGATCGGCATCTCGCTCAACACCGCGCTGGTCGTGGCCGAGGCCGTCTACGGCTATATCGGCAACTCCACCGCCCTGCTTGCAGATGCCGGCCATAATCTTTCCGACGTGCTCGGCCTGGTCGTGGCCTGGTGCGCGTCGATCGCGGCGCGGCGCGCGCCCAGCGGCCGCTTCACCTATGGCCTGCGTGCCTCCACGATTCTGGCAGCGCTGGCGAACGCGGTGTTCCTGCTGGTCGCAACCGGCGCGATCGGCTGGGAAGCGTTTTTACGCCTGCGTGAGCCGGAGCCTGTCGCCGGCGTCACCGTGATGGTGGTCGCCGGCATCGGCATCCTCATCAACGGTTTCACCGCCATGCTGTTCGCGCGCGGACGCAAGGACGATATCAACATCGAAGGCGCCTACCTGCATATGGCGGCCGACGCCGCGGTCTCGCTCGGCGTCGTCATCTCGGCGGCGCTGATCATCTGGACCGGCTGGCTCTGGCTCGATCCCGTCACCAGCCTCGTCATCTGCGCCACCATCCTCTGGAGCACCACCAGCCTGCTCCGCGGCTCGATCGACATGTCGATGGCGGCTGCGCCCAGGGGCACCGACATCGCCGCGATCAGGGTGTTCCTGCTGGCACGTCCCGGTGTGTCCGCGATCCACGATCTTCACGTCTGGCCGATCTCGACCACCGAGACGGCTCTGACCTGCCACCTCGTCATGCCCAGCGGCGCCGGCGATGCGTTCCTGATGGAGACGGCGCGAATGCTGAAGCGCTCCCACCGGATCGGCCACACCACCCTTCAGGTCGAGACTCATCCCGACAATGGCTGCGCCCTGGCGCCGGATGATGTGGTGTAGGATTCGCCAGCCCACCACTCGTCATTGCGAGCGCAGCGAAGCAATCCAGACTGCCTCCGCGGACACATCTGGATTGCTTCGTCGCAAGAGCTCCTCGCAATGACGGTGGAGAGAGGCGCGCCTACGCCGCCTTCGCCGTCACGATCCAGATCGCGCCCTGGAGCGCGACGCTCTGTCCCTTCAGGAACGGCGCGAGCATCTCGCGGATCGAGGCTTTTGCCGCGGCATATGTCTCCGGAGGATGGCCCTGCAGCGCGCGGCTGGCGGGGCCGATCTGGAGCGAGCCCTCGACCGCGGCATCGAGCCCGCCGCCGATCGCGACATCCATCGCGAGATTGTGCGGCTCCATCGCGACGTCGACGAAGCCCGCGCCTGTCAGGATGCGCGTCACGCGCTCCTCGGAGGCAAAGGCGAACGGGCCCGGCTCTTCCGGCCCGACCGGCGGCATCTTGGGCACGTGTTTGTAGACCGCCATCAGCGGCGCCATCATCCACGGATTTTCCTTCGGCTCGCGCCAGCAGGCAAACGCCAATCGCCCCGTCGGCTTCAGCGCACGGCGGAGGTTGGTGAAAGATGCGATGGGATCGGCGAAGAACATCACGCCGAACCGCGAGGCCAGTAGGTCAAAGCTCGCCGGCTCGAATGCATGCACCGTCGCATCCGCCAGCACGAAATCGAGCGGCAAGCCCTTTGGCGCAAACGCACGCGCCTGCGACAGCATCGGCTCGGAGACGTCGAGCCCAAGCGCGAAACCATTCGGGGTCACCGCTTTCGCGAACGCGAACGTCGTCGCGCCGGAGCCGCAACCGACATCGAGGACGCGCTCGCCCGGCTTCGGCCTGGCGCGGGCGATCAGCACGTCGGCAATGGGGCCGAGCAGGCTCTCCTGCGCCGCATGGCGATCGGCCCAGCGCTGCCCGCTGGGGCCATTCCAGTAGGCGATCTGGTCGGCGTTCTGCTCGTGTCCGCTCGGCTGTTCCATTGGGGCCTCTGTCGTTTTGTCGGTCGTGATACCACGCCGGAAGGTCATCAAGCGGTTCAAATGAGCACGGTTTGCGGTGCGGCCGCCTCTTGCTCCAACACCCGAGGGGGCGCTAAAGAGGCGCCGTGGGGCGGTTAGCTCAGCTGGTTAGAGCATCTCGTTTACACCGAGAGGGTCCGCGGTTCGAATCCGTGACCGCCCACCAGCCGGCCCTTGTCCAGACCGGAGACATAGGTAACAGGTCGTACCTAAGACATGGGTGACAACCTCGTGCCGAACGGGTTGTCGAGGGGTTTCAAAGTCGT
>NZ_JBEPRQ010000018.1:0-141555 GCF_040548425.1 Bradyrhizobium sp. i1.15.2
TGTACTCGTCCGAATAAGAACGTCGCTGCCGTTTCGTCATCTGACACCTCTTGCTGTCTAAGCTATAGGTGTCCACCGATTTAGGGGAGGCTCAGGATTGCTTCGCTGCGCTCGCAATGACGAGGAGAGTGACTAGGCGCTAGCCGCCACGCCCTCGGCCACCGGCCGGAAGTTCGCGAAATCCCAGCCGCGGCCCGGTGCTGCCTCGAGCAAGGCTCTGGTGTAGGCTTCCTTCGGATGCGTCAGCACTTCGGCGGCCGGACCCTGCTCGACGACGCGGCCGTGCTGCATCACCACGACCTCGTCGCAGATCTGCGCTGCGACGCGCAGATCGTGAGTGATGAACAGGATGGCGATGCCGAGCCGCGTCTGGATCTCGTCGAACAGGTCCAGCACCTGCGCCTGCACGGACACGTCGAGGGCGGAGACCGCCTCGTCCGCGACCAGCACGTCGGGATCGAGCGCGAGCGCGCGGGCGATCGCAATGCGCTGACGCTGGCCGCCGGAGAACTGGTGCGGATAGCGCGCGACCGCATCGGCGGGCAGGCCGACCAGCTCGAGCAATTCGCGCGCACGCTTCATTGCGTCGGCATGCGACACGCCGTAATTGATCGGGCCTTCCGCGATGCTTTCGCCGACAGTGACGCGCGGGTTGAGCGAGCGGTAGGGGTCCTGGAATACGATCTGGATCTTCTTCCGATGCGGCTGCAACAGCCGCCGCGAGATGTCCGAGATCTCGCGGCCGGAGAGGCGCACGCCGCCGGAGGTCGGGTCGATCAGGCGGACGATGCAGCGCGCCACGGTCGATTTGCCGGAGCCGCTCTCGCCGACGATGCCGAGCGTGCGGCCCTTGCGCAGCGTCAGCGTGACCTTGTCGGCGGCGACGACTTCGCGGCCTTTACCGAAGAACGCGCGCTCGCGATAGACCTTGCCGAGTTCGTTGGCCTCCAGCACCACCGGTTCCCTGGTCTCAGGCCGCGCCGCGCGCGGCACCAGGCTCGGCACCGCGGAGAGCAGGTTGCGGGTGTATTCCATGGTCGGATTGCGCAGGATGGAATCCAGCGTTCCGGTCTCCACCAGTCGGCCCTGCCGCATCACCGCGACGCGGTCCGCGATTTCGGCGACCACGCCCATGTCATGGGTAATGAACAGCACGGCGGTTCCGTGATCGCGCTGGAGGTCGCGGATCAGGGTCAAAATCTGCTTCTGCGTTGTGACGTCGAGCGCGGTGGTCGGTTCGTCCGCGATGAGCAGCTTCGGTTCGAGCACGAGTGCCATCGCGATCATGATGCGCTGGCGCTGACCGCCGGAGAGTCGGTGAGGGTAGGAGGAAAAGATACGCTCGACCTGGGGCAGGCGCACCTGCTCCATCATGTCGAGGATACGCTTCTTGCGCGCCTTCGCATCGAGTTTGGTGTGCGCGCGCAGGACTTCGTCGATCTGGCGGCCAACCGGCATCACCGGATTGAGTGCCGTCATCGGCTCCTGGAAGATCATCGCCATCCGGGTCGCGCGGAGCTGCCGCAGGCGGCGGTCGGTCGCGGTGAGAATCTCCTCGCCGACCAGCTTGACGCTGCCGCCGGTCGGAATCAGCGTGCCCTTCGGCAGCAGACCCATCGTGGTCAGCGAGGTCACCGACTTGCCCGAGCCGCTTTCGCCGACGAGGCACAGCGTCTCGCGCTCGTGCACCTGGATCGAGATGCCGTCGATGATGTTTGCGGCATTCGGCTTCTTGCCGACGGAGACGACGAGGTTGTTGATGTCGAGGATCGGGCTGGTCATCACTTGATCGGTCATCATTTGCCTTCCCGCTGCTTCATGCGCGGATCGAGTGCGTCGCGGGCGGCATCGCCGATCAAATTAATGCTGAGGATCGCGATCGAGAGCAGCAGGCCCGGCCAGAAGATCAGCGTCGGCTTGAGCTGGAAGTACTGACGACCCTCGGCCATGATGTTGCCCCAGGTCGGCGTTTCCGGCGAGATGCCGGCGCCGAGGAAGGAGAGGATGGCCTCGGTGAGGATCGCGGACGCGCAGACATAACTACCCTGCACGATCAGAGGCGCGATCGTGTTCGGCATCAAATGCCGCCACATGATCTTTGGCAGGGATGAGCCGACCGAGATCGCCGCTTCAACATAGGGCTCTTCGCGCGCCGACAGCACGACCGAGCGCACCAGGCGTGCCACGCGCGGAACTTCAGGGATCGTGATTGCGATCAGCACGGTCCAGAGGCTGGCGCCGGACAGCGACACCACGGCGATTGCCAGCAGGATGCTCGGCATTGCCATCAGGCCGTCCATGATCCGCATCATGACGGAATCGACCAGCTTGAAGAAACCGGAGACCAGGCCGATCGCCAACCCAATGACGATCGACATGATCGCCGAGCCGATGCCGATCAGAAGCGAGATGCGTCCGCCATACATGACGCGCGACAGCAGGTCGCGGCCATAGGCGTCGGTGCCGAGCAGGAATTGCGCCGAAGAGGGCTTCAGCCGCTGCGAGGGCGCAAGCTGGATCGGATCATACGGCGCGATCAAGGGCGCCAGGATCGAGATCAGCACAACCAACGCCAGGCAGATGGTCGCCGCCGCGATGATCGGCGTCGAGGTCAGGAATCCGAAGCGCGGCCGCAGCGGCGACGTGATCGGGATGGACGACTGGGGAAGGGTATCGACCGACATTTTTCGTTGTTATCCTTGGCCCTAGTACCGGATCCGGGGATCGAGCAGCGTGTAGGCGACGTCGATCAGAAGATTGACGACGACATAGATCAACGACGTCAGCAAAATCATCGCCTGGATCACCGGATAGTCGCGCGCCAGCACCGCATCCACCGTGAGGCGGCCGATGCCCGGGATGTTGAACACGCTCTCGGTGACGACGACCCCGGAGATCAAAAGCGCAAAGCCTGTACCGATCACCGTGATCACGGGCACGGCGGCGTTGCGCAGCGCATGGCGCATCATCACGGCGACTTCGTTGATGCCTTTTGCGCGCGCGGTGCGGACGTAGTCCTCGCCGAGCACGTCGAGCATCGCCGCGCGCGTCATGCGCGCGATCAAAGCGATGTAGATGAAGGACAGCGCACAGGTTGGCAGGATGATGCGCTCGAAGAACGGCCCAAACCCGTTCGAGATGCTGCGGAAGCCCTGGACCGGCACCCAGCGCAGGTCGATCGCGAAGACCTCGATCAGGATGTAGCCGACCACGAACACCGGCACCGAGAAGCCGAGCACGGACAGGCCCATCACGAAGCGGTCGATCCAGGTGCCGTGCTTCCAGGCAGCGATTACACCGAGGGGAACCGCGACGATGACCGCGAGGATGATGGTCGACAACGCGATCGAGATCGACGGCTCGACCCGCTGGCCGATCATCTTCATCACCGGAAGGTTGGAGATGAGTGACGTTCCGAGATCGCCATGCAGCAGCTTGTTCAGCCAGGTGATGAACTGCACGATCAGCGGCTCGTTGAGACCGAGCGAGGTGCGGATGCGCTCGAGCCGCTCCGGCGTGGCGTTGTCGCCGGCAAGAATCGCGGCGGGATCGCCGGGGGTGAGGCGGAGCAGGAGGAAGACGAACAGCGCCACCACGCCCATCACGGGCACGGCGGCGAGAATTCGGCGAAGGAGATATCCGAGCAAGTTGGATCCCGTCAGATCAGAGTCAAATCAGAGACAGCGGCTGAAGGCTGCGTTCTGCCACCAGCCTAACATTTCAGCAATTCCCATGCCATCCGGGTCACGGTTTTTGCAGTGCGGTCACCTTGTTTTGGTGATCTCGCCCCCTTTTGGTGCCTTGGCTCGCGCCATCACTCCAGAGTCGCGAGCAGCCCCGCCATCAGCCGGCCGCGTTCGACCAGACTTTCGACCTCGATATACTCTTCGAGCGTGTGGCCGTTGCCGCCACGCACGCCCAGGCCGTCGAGAGTCGGGATGCCCATTGCGCCGGTGAAATTGCCGTCGGAGCCGCCGCCGGCGCTCGCATGCGGCAGTTCTGCGCCGAGCGATTTGGCGATCCCGCGCGCCTTTTCGTAAAGCGCCATGGTGCCGGCATCGGGCTCCCAGACCGGACGTGTCACGCCGCGCGTCACCTTGAAGGTGACATCATTGGTTGTACCGGAGAGCGCCAGCATCCTCTCGACGCCGCGATCGAGGTCGGCCTGGCGCTTGGCCATCGAAAGCGCTTCGCCGGTGGCGGTCGTGGCAACGCAATTGACCCATTGCCCCCCATGCACCACGCCGACCGAAAACGTGCAGTCTTCGCCCATCATTGCGTCGATGGCGAGGATTTGCCGCGCCATCTCGCGGATCGCCGAGCGGCCCGCCGACAAGGTCGCGCCGGCGTGGCTGGGCCGGCCGGTCGCCTCTAGATTGAACCGCGCGATGGCGTAACGCCCGGTGGTGACGCCGTTGTCAGCGCGGCCGGGCTCCGGCACCAGCACGTATTTGTTGCGTGCGGCCTCCGCCTCGATGATATCGCGCGTGGAGGGTGTGCCGACTTCCTCGTCGGGCGTGAACAGCACGGTGATCGGCAGTGGCGTCGTGAACGAGGCGCGGGTCAGTTGGCGGATCGCTTCCAGCGAAAGGTAATTGCCGCCCTTCATGTCGTAGATTCCGGGTCCGTAGCACTTGCTGCCCTCGCGCCGCCATTTCAGCGTCTCGATGGTACCCACGGGATGAACAGTATCCATGTGTCCGGCAATCAGGATGCCCGGCTCGCCTTGCTTCGGATGCGGAAAGCGTGCGCGGATCACGCCGCCAAAGCCCTGGCGACCGGCGATGCGCTCGATCGTCGCACCCATGATTGCCATCTCCCGCGCTGCGATATCGAGCATGCGGTTCACGGCGCTCGCGTCCCAGGTCGGGCTTTCGCATTCCACCCAGCCGCGCAGACCCTGGAGCATCGCTTCGGAATCGAAGGGAAGATTGGCTGGATTCATCTCAATGTCTCTCCAATGTCTCTTGGGCTTCGGAACATGGAACGCGCATTGCATTGGCGCGGGGCAGGGCAGGCGGAGAGCGTTGTAGAGCCAAACCGATCCGTGTGGAGCCCGTGCGCGCGCTGCTTGGGCTTGCAGCGAAACCGGATTGACGCGCTCGGCACTGTCTGCAAGTCTCGAAAAGATAAAGGCATTGCATGAGGTTAGTTCGCCTAAAGAACGAACCGGATGCTCAATCAATAACCTGCCTTTGAACAGTTTCACGTCAGGAGAACTTTTTATGTTTAAGTTGATGCGCCGGGGGCCTCGCGCGTTCGCCTCCAAACTTGCGCTGTCGGTCGTCGCGCTTTCGACCGCACTGGCCTCGCCGGTGCTTGCGGCCGGCAAGACCATCACGGCGGTGATGCATTCGGATCTGCGCATCATCGATCCGATCTTCACCACGGCCTACATCACGCGCGACCATGGCTACATGATCTACGACACGCTCGTGGCGCCCGATTCGAACTTCAAGATCCAGCCGCAGATGGCGGACTGGAAGATCTCCGACGACAAGCTCACCTATACGTTCACGCTGCGCGACGGCCTAAAGTGGCATGACGGTGCGCCGGTGACGGCGGAGGACTGCGTTGCCTCGCTCAAGCGCTGGGGCGCAGTCGACGGCATGGGCCAGAAACTTTTCGACTTCACCGCGAGCATCGAGGCGACCGATGCCAAGACCATCACGCTGAAGCTGAAGGAGCCCTACGGCCTCGTGCTCGACTCGATCGGCAAGCCGTCCTCCCGCGTTGCCTTCATGATGCCGAAGCGCCTCGCCGAGACGCCGCCGGACAAGCAGATCCCCGAGCAGATCGGCTCGGGTCCTTTCAAGTTCGTGCAGTCGGAATTCCAGCCGGGCGTGAAGGCGGTCTACGTCAAGAACACCGACTACGTGCCGCGCAAGGAGCCGTCGAGCTGGACCTCCGGCGGCAAGGTGGTGAAGGTCGACCGCGTCGAGTGGATCACCATGCCGGACTCGCAGACCGCGGTGAACGCGTTGCAGTCGGGCGACATCGACTTTGTGGAAAATCTGCCTTACGACATGCTCCCGTTGCTGGAAGCGAACAAGGAGATCACGATCGAGGTCTCGAACAAGTTCGGTTTCCAGACGCTCGGCCGGATGAACTTCCTTTATCCGCCGTTCGATAATGTCAAAGTGCGCCGTGCTGCCTTTCTGGCGATAAACCAGAAGGACGTTCTCGACGCGCTCGTCGGCAACGCCAAATATCAGAAGATCTGTGGCGCCTTCTTCGTGTGCGATACGCCGTTCGCGACCGAGGCCGGTGCCGAGACCCTCGTGAAGGGCAACGGCATGGCCGAAGCCAAGAAGGCGCTCGCCGAATCCGGCTATGACGGCACCCCCATCGTGATCATGGCCCCCGGCGATGTCACGACGCTGAAGGCACAGCCGATCGTTGCGGCTCAGCTGCTGCGCGAGGCTGGCTTCAAGGTCGACCTGCAAGCGACCGATTGGCAGACGGTGGTGAGCCGCCGCGCCAGCCAGAAGCCTCCGAAGGAGGGCGGCTGGAACATGTTCTTCACCAACTGGGTCGCGGCCGACGTCTCCAACCCGATCGCCAATCTCTCGATCGGCGGTCAGGGCAAGAAGGGCTGGTTTGGCTGGGCCGAGAACGCCAAGATCGAAAAGCTCAAGGACGACTTCGTTCGCGCCGCCTCGCTCGACGATCAGAAGAAGATCGCCGCTGACATCCAGAAGGAAGCCTATGAGCAGGTGATTTACATCCCGCTGGGGCAGTATCTCCTGCCGAGCGGCTGGCGCAAATCGCTGACCGGCGTGCTCGACGGTCCCGCGACCCCGCTGTTCTGGAACGTCGACAAGTCGGAGTAGGGCGAAGGCTCTTCCTTTCGTCCGGATCATCCTGCGGCGCCGCTGTCATCAGCGGCGCCGTTGTCGTTTGTCGATCTTGGCTCTTTTGTCGACCTTGCGCCGGCTGAGAAGGCGGACGTTTTCAAACTTTTCCAGTTTCCATTCATTGCTATTTGTTTCCGTCCTGAACTAGATGTGCCGTCCTTGCGCATCACCTTCCTTCCTCCATTTGATTCCAGTGCCGATCGATTTTGCATTCCAGGCGATGGCCGAACGGTCCGATCGCACGCCGGCACGATGGCGCCGGCCATTCCTGCGTTGGCTCGATGGCGTCGAGACGGGCTGGGCGGTGCCGCTTCTCATCGCGGGCTTCGTCGCGATCTGGACACTTTATCTAGCGGTCGCCTATGCCGGCGGCGGTCTGCACCCCGATACGCTGGAGGCCTGGACGCTGGGGCGGCATTTCGCGTGGGGCTATCCCAAGCATCCACCCTTGACCGGCTGGGTTGCCGCGAGCTGGAGCGCCATTTTTCCGCTCACTGACTGGTCGCTGCAATTGATGGCGATGGCCAATGCCGGGCTTGCGCTGGTCTTCGTCGACCGGATCGCGCGGCAATTCGTGACGGGGCACAAGCGCGTCCTTGTGCTGTTGCTCCTGATGCTGACGCCGGCCTATCAGTTCCATGCCCAGCGCTTCAATGCCAATGCGGTGCTGCTGGCCGTCTGGCCGCTGGCGACTTGGTGCTTCGTCCGCGCATTCGAGACCCGCGCGGCGTCGTGGGCGATCGCCGTGGGATTCACGACGGCGCTGGCCATGGCCGGCAAATATTATTCGATCTTCCTTGTCGCGAGCTTCACGTTTGCCGCGCTGGCGCATCCGGCGCGTCGCGCCTATTTCACTTCCGCCTCGCCCTGGATCTCGGTCGTCGTCGGGCTTGCGGCGCTGTCACCGCATGTTCACTGGCTCGCCACGACCGGGGCGCCGACCTTCACCTACGCGCTGAACCATGCCAACGGCACTGCGGCGAGCTCGCTCGGGGAGGCCAGGAACTTCCTTCTGGGGCTGTTGGCGGCCATCAGTGTGTCATCCGTCACCTGGATGTTGATCGCCGGCACGCGGCTGAAGCAGTTTCCGGACGATTTCGCGGCGATGAATCCGGGCCTGCGGCTCCTCTTTTACGTTGCCGTCGGCACGATTGCGCTGCCGGTTCTGATCTCGCTCGTGATCGGCACCGATCTGCCGTCGCTGTGGGCGTTGCAGGGGTTGTTCCTGTTCGCCATTCTCGTGGTCTGCGGCACAAATTACCCGATCGAGCGCTTTTACACCGTCAACCTCACCTTGGTCGTGGCCGGCGTCGCGCTCACGGCCGTCCTCGTCGCCGCGCCGATCCATGCCCTCTATCGCAACGATTACGGTTACGAAGAGGGGCGCAATTTCTACGCGCAGGCCGCCAGCGAATTGACTCGCGAGTGGCGCGAACTGACGGGCGAGCCGCTCGCCGCCGTTAGCGGCGACGATGCGCTGGCCTTCGCGATGGCCTTCTACAGCCCGGACCACCCGCACTACGCCCAGCCGTTCGAGGATCAATCTCCCGGAGGCTTGCCGCGCAAGACGACGCTGGACCGCGGCTGGGCCGCGCTCTGTTTCCGCGATCAGGATGATTGCAGCCGGTGGATGGACGGGGTGGCCGGGCGGGCCGGGCACTTCGTCAGGCGGGAATTTAATGTACAAGCGCAGCTATGGGGCCGGCCCGGTCTCACGCGGGACGTGGTTGTGCTAATGGTGCCGCCCCGTGAAGGCCGCGCGGCACCCGAGGGCGTTGCGGACGATTTCAGCGCCAACAGGCGCGCAACGGAATAGACGTGTTGCTCAACAGTGGCTGTCGCGGACCCGCTCGAGCCCTTCACTCGCGAATGGCACGGTGACGGCGGTCTTTTCAACGCTCGACGGCGTGCGTTCGGTCTCCGCCCGTTCCGCGGCGTCGTGGTCTTTACGGGGTTTCGGTTCCATTGAAGCGCCTTTTCAGATTGTTGCAGTACAACATCGAGAGCGCCGCGAAGTTCCTCACCCGATGGCGCGATGATGCGGCTTGAACAGCCGTCCTCTCTCCACCACCAGCACGATCGCGAGCGCAGCGAGTGACGACACGAAGAAGCCGACCGAGAACGGCAGCAGCGTGCCGTCGAAGCTTTGTCCGATCGCCATGCCGACGACGATGCCGATAAGCGTGGTGATCGAGCCGTAGAGCGAGGACGCCGTGCCGGCGATGTGGCCCTGCGGCTCCATGGCGAGTGCGGTGAAGTTGGCGACCATCATGCCGAACGAGAACATCATCAGCGCCGAGAGCACCATGAACAGGGGAAGCGGCAACGCGCCGAGGCTTTCGGTCAGCAGCATCACGCCGGCCACCGCGGTGTAGAGCGTCAGCGCGCCGTGCGAGATCACGCGCATGCCGAGGGTCCCGACGAATCGCGCATTGAGAAAGCCGGCAATGGCGGTGCCGGCTGCGATCGCGGCGAAGGCGAGCGGAAAATAATGGCCGAGATGATAGATGTCGACAAAAACCTGCTGGGCCGAAAACACGTAGGCGAACAGCGCACCCATGACGCTTCCGGCGGCGAGCGCGTAGCCGAGGGTTTGGCGATGGGTCACGGTCTGCCAGTAGGCCGTGAGCACGTCGGCCGGCGCGAGCGACCTGCGTTCGCTCTCAGGCAGGGTCTCCGGAAGCCGCAGCACGGACCACGCAAGCGCGAGCAGGCCGTAGAGCATCAGCACGACGAAGATGCCGCGCCATTGCGTCACCAGCAGCACCGCCTGTCCGAACGAGGGGGCGATCACGGGGACGGCGATGAAGATCATCATCGCAAGCGACATCACGCTCGCCATGCGGCGGCCGACATAACAGTCGCGCACGATCGAGGTCGCGATCACGCGCGTCGCCGAGGTGCCGAAGCCCTGCAGTGCGCGCGCCAGCAGCAGCGTCTCGAACGACGGCGCGGCGATCGCCAGCACGCTCGCCACCGCATAGACCGCCATCCCGCCGAGCAGCACCGGGCGGCGGCCGAAGCGGTCCGACAGCGGACCCATGACGAACTGCCCCGCGCCAAAGCCGATCAGGAAGGTCGACAGCACCAGCTGAAGATGGTTGGCGACGGGGATATTGAAGGCCGACCCGATGTTGGGCAGCGCCGGGAGCATCATGTCCATCGCAAGCGGATTCAGCGCCATGATCGACGCGATCACGATGACGAATTCGGGGAAACCCATCGGCCGGTGTCCCGAGGACACCCAATCGTCGGCATTGACGTCGGACAAGCAGCTCACCTCTGATTTGAGGCCCCTGTCTATCTTCAATGCTGCGTTGCACAAGCGACGTTTCGGGATAGCTGGCAGGCGGTGCAGGAGCGGACAACATTGACGAGGTATCAGCGCTCGGGGCCGCGGCGATCGGCGGGATCGTCCGCGCAGCTCTCGTGGTGCGGGCAGCCGGGGTCGAACCGGCACAGCGCTTGCGCGCCGAGGGATTTTAAGTCCCTTGCGTCTACCAATTCCGCCATGCCCGCTTGATCCAACGAGATCAATCACTTAAGTCCCTGGCCGGCCGTCTGGAATTGGCGTTTGCAGGCCGGAGGGGCGGTTCTTCCTTAGGCGAGCCGGCCGCACAAGGCAAAGCCTCAATCCGGACATCTGTTGTTGCTTTAGGCATTCTCAATCCACGGGGACTATTCATCCGGCATGGCTGCTTTGATCCGATATCGCCTGCGCACGTGCTGCGTGGCCGTCGCGCTGCTCGCGGCCGGCTTCGCACTGTCCGGCTGCGCAGGCATCAGCGAGACGGTCGCTCCGGCCTTTGCCGATCCCGCCAGGTACGAATTGTACGATTGCAAGCTGCTCGAAGCCGAGCGCAAGGGGCTCGCCAACCGCACCGCTGATTTGCAGAGGCTGATGGACAAGGCCCAGACCGGCGCGGGCGGCGCCGTCGTGTCGGAGCTTGCCTACCGCAACGACTACGTCGCGGTGCGCGGGCGCGCGCAGATGGCCGATGACGCTTGGCGCCGCAACAAGTGCCGGGAAACGCCCCCCGAGGCGACGCCGGCCGCTGCGCTGGCGCCAGCAGCCAACCCCCTTGGTCCGATCAAGCCTGCCCCGAAATCGACAAGAGCAGTGCGCTGAAACCGGCGCCTCGCATCAGGGTCGCCAGCCGTAAATCCAGTCCTGCCGTGCCAGCATGCGTTCCGGGCCGAGGGCGCGCACCGCAAGATCGCGCGCGAACGCGAGCGGCCCAGTGAAATGATAGATGCGGCCCTGCTGCCGCGCGGTCCGCTGCACCCGCCGCACGCGCGCCTGGCGCGTACGGCCGTATTGTCTCAGCGCAGCTGTGATGCCAGCGGTGCTCTCGGCGACCTCAAGGCTCAAATGCTGCGCGAGCACCGCGGCGTCCTCGATCGCCATGCCGGCGCCCTGGGCTGCAAACGGCAGCATCGCATGCACGGCGTCGCCGAGCAGCGCGACCGGGCCGTTGCTCCAGGGGCAGTCGTCAGGCACGCCGAACAGCGCCCATTTCCGCCAGCTATCGACCGTGGCGAGCATCATGCGCGCCGCTGGCGGCCAGCGCGGCGCGGCGAAGGCGTCCATCACCTCGCGCGGATCGCCGGGCGTGCTCCAGCCCGGTCTATTCCAGGTGCCCGGCAGCACCGCGACCACGTTGATCTGGCGTCCCCCCGCGATCGGGTAGGCGACGAGATGGGCATTCGGGCCCATCCAGAGCTGGACCCGGCGCGCGGTGTAGTCCTTCGGCAGTTGCGTGGCGTCGAGCGTGCCGCGCCAGGCAATCAGCCCGGAGAAGCGCGGCTGCACCTCGGGAAACAGATGCTGGCGCACCGTCGACCAGATGCCGTCCGCGCCGATCAGCGCACTGGCGAGATCGCTGCGCCGGATCGTGCCGCTGCGATGGACGACCGTCAGCCCCTTGGCGTGAGGCGCGACGTCTTCGAAGGTCGCGCCGAGTTTCAGGTCGATATCGGGATGGTCGGAGACTGCGCCGGCGAGTGCGGATTGCAAATCGGCGCGGTGCACCACCCAATAGGGGGCGCCGGCGCGCGCGGCGGCGGCTTCTCCCAGCGGCATGCGCAACAGCTCGCCGCCGGCCCGCGCGCTCATGATCGAGACCGCCTCCGGGATCACGGCGCGCAGCTTGAGGCGCTCGGTAAGGCCGAGCTCGACCAGCACGCGGCTGGCATTGGGAGAAAGTTGCAGACCGGCGCCGACTTCCTCGAGCCGCTCGGCCTTTTCCAGCACGACGATGCGGAAGCCGCGTGCCGCGAGCGCAAGCGCAGCCGTCAGTCCACCTATGCCGGCACCAGCGATGACAATCGTTCGGGAGAGCGCCACCCCTGACCGATGGAAGCGATCAGGCCACCTTGTCCTTCAGGACGCATTCCGGCGGACGGGCTTCGCCCGCCTTCAGGTCGGCGGCGAAACGGTACAGCGTCGAGCAGTAGGGGCAGATGATCTCGTTGTCGTTGCCGAGGTCGAGGAAGACGTGCGGATGATCGAACGGAGGGTTGGCGCCCACGCACATGAACTCTTGCGAGCCGATCTCGATGACGGGGACACCGGCATCGTTGTGGAAGTGCGGGACGACATGGTCGGACATCGTACTCATCCTGGAGTGGCAATGGCGGCAGACACAATCACGACTGACGCGGCATTATTAAGGCGCCGCGGACCATACTGGCGGGTGTGGATGATTGCTAGTCCAGCGGAACCGAAAGCTCCGCAATGCCCCATGCTCATTTGCTCATGCAAATTCGACACAATCTTGCGGCCTGAGAGAAGCCCTTCTTTCGTCGGGGACGTTGTGTCGCAATTTTAGCATACTATGTCTGTGGACGAGCGTAATTGCGACGAAAGACCAACTGTTAGGCGTCAACGATCTCAGGACCGTCCAGGCTCTCCGCATGAAGTGGTTGCGAATCAGCACAGCGTTGACCGGTATCGTGGCTTGCGGCTTCATGCTCGCGCAGGTAGCACCGCCTGCCCGCGAGGCCGGGGCGATTCTGGCCGCCCAGGACGATCCCGCCGCGCTCTCCGAGATCAAGCTCGACGCGCTGCTGCGGCACAATGACCGCATGATTCAGGACAACATAGAGGCCGCGCTCGCGTCGGGCGATGCCGATCTCGCCGACAGTTTTGTCGCGCTGGCGCGCGACCGCAACACCGCGCTGCCTGACGACCTCCTGAGCCGTGTCAGCGACGCGGTCAAAGCCGAAAATTCCACCTCGCATGTCGCAAAACGGTTTGCCACGGGTCTCGTCACCGGCAACGCGGACGATGTTGCGAGCCTGTCGGGGACCGTGGCCGGCGATCTCTTCGTCATCGGCGACATCAGGGATGTCGTGCGCGAGGGCAAGCACCTCGCCATGGGCGAGGAGACCGATCGCCTGGTGCTGGGCCTTGCGGCCGCGGGTCTCGCGGTCACGGCCGTGACCTACGTCTCTGTCGGCGGTGCCGCGCCGGTTCGCGCCGGGCTGACGCTGGTGAAGGACGCGCGCAAGGTGGGCCGGCTCGGCGAGGGACTGGCGGCATGGGCCGGCCGGTCCGCGCGCGAGGTCGTCGATACGCCGATGCTCCAGAACGCGGTTGCCTCCGGCTCGGTGCTGCGGCCGGGCCAGACCTTGAGCGCGATCAAGGCCGCGTTCCGCGCCGAGAAGGCCGGCGCGCTGGTTCGGCTCGGCAAGGATGTCACGCGCGTCGTCGAGAAGACCGGCACGCGCGGTGCGATGGATAGCTTGCGCATCGCCGAAGGTCCGAAGGACGTCGCACGCGCGGCGCGGCTCGCGGAAGCGCAGGGCGGCAAGACGCGCGCGATCCTGAAGCTGCTCGGCCGCGGCGCCCTGCTGCTGATCGGCGGGGCGTTCAATCTTGCACTCTGGCTGTTCGGCGCGACCTTGACGCTGTTCGGCCTGTTGTCCTCGATCAAGGCCACGACGGAGCGCATGACCCAGGCTTGGTGCGATCGCAGGCGGGCGCGGCGACTTCGCCAGGCCCGGATCGCCGCCGAAGCCGTCCTGGCAAGCGCTGCCGTCACCGCCTAAGATACGTCTTCCCCTCAAGATTGCGGAACTGATGATGCCGAGCTTTCACAACGGCGCCGTTGAAATTGCCTATCTCGACGAAGGCGAGGGCGATCCGATCATCCTGGTGCACGGCTTTGCCTCCAGCAAGAACGTGAACTGGGTCTATCCGACCTGGGTCTCGGAGCTGCGCAAGAACGGCCGCCGCGTCATTGCGCTGGACAATCGCGGCCATGGCGAAAGCGCCAAGCTCTACGAGCCCGCGCAGTACTCGATCCCGACCATGGCCGGCGACGTGCTCGCGCTGATGGATCACCTCGCCATCCCGCAGGCCGATCTCATGGGCTATTCGATGGGCGGACGGATGACGGCCTGGCTCTCCCTCAACGAGCCGCAGCGCCTGCGTTCGGCAATTCTCGGCGGCATCGGCATCGGCGGCCTGATCGAGGGCACCGGGCCGGGCGAGAACGTTGCGAAGGCGCTGGAAGCGCCCTCGCTCGACGACGTCTCCGATCCCGTCGGACGCACCTTTCGTGCTTTTGCAGACCAAACCCGTTCCGACCACAAGGCGCTGGCCGCCTGCCTGCGCGGCACGCGCGATCTCATGACAAAGGACGAAGCCGCACGCATCGACGTGCCCGTGCTGATCGCAGTCGGCTCGACCGACGACGTCGCGGGATCGGCCAGCGCGCTCGGCGCCATCATCCCGGGTTCGGAAGTGCTCGACATTCCGAACCGCGATCACATGCGCGCAGTCGGCGACAAGGTCTACAAGACCGGCGTGCTGGATTTCCTCTCACGCAGGAGCTGAGGCGATGAGGCGGTTTCAGCTATCCTGAAATGTCTCGTTACAATGGGCCATCCACTCCCTTCGGGGCAACCGTCCATTCCTCTACGCAGGCACCGGGGTTCGCTAAGCGCGCATATGAGACTCAGCTCAAAGCCACAGCCTTATCCAGGTCAATCGGATACTTGCAATTCCGATCCGTCCAACTGCGCACGGCCTCCGTCGGCGCGTCGCGCAGCCCGGTAACGGCCGGGCGACTGACCAATGTGCCGGTGAAACAACTTCGAAAACGCCGCTGCAGTCTCGTAACCGACCCGGTTGGCAATCCGTGCGATCGGCTCGTCGCTGGTTTCGAGCAGGAACGCCGCCTCCGTCATCCGGCGTTCGATCACATAACGTTGCATGGGCTGGCCCACGAGCCTGGTGAAGCGCGCCGAAAATGCCGAGCGGCCGAGCCCGACGCGACGGCCAAGGTCGCTCAGCGTCCAAAGCTGCTCCGGACTTTCGTGAATCAGCTTCAGCGCGGGTCCGATATGGGGGTCAGAAATGGCCCCGATCCAGCCGCCTTGTCCGGGGCTGAGAGACGCGATCCAGCTTCGCAGCACCTCGACGAAGAGCACTTCCGTCAGTCGTGAAAGCGCGACGCCTTGGCCAGGACGCTCGAGCGCGGACTCGCTCATCATGCGGCGCAGGATGGCTTCAAGCCAACCACGGTCCGACGTCGGCTTCAGCAAGAGCACGGGTGGAAGCAACTCCAGCACGCTGCCAAACGTCGGCCGCGACACCGTGAAATTGCCGCAGAGCATGGTCGAGAGCGGCTTTGCACGGCTGCCGTGGCGAAGGAAGCCGAGGCGTGGCGACGACCGTTCGATATCCACGATGCGCAAAGGCTCGGCCCGGCGATCCGAATAAAACACATGGGGCTCGCCACGTGTGATGACGACAAAATCGCCCCCGGTGATCTGGATTTCCTCTCCCTGTTCGAGCGCGAGGGTCGCTGAACCTTGGCTGAGATAGTGAAACAGGGCGTAGGGGCGCGCCGGCAACTCAAGATGCCAGGGATGGCCGAGCTCGAAGTGAAAGAGCAGCGTCCCGCCGAGACGAACCCGATCGAGCACCTGGGTAAGTATATCCATCCACCGAGACTAGATCCATGGACGATCGGACACAAGACGCGGACGATTGGTCCCTATCGTCCGATAAGTCCATGGAATAGGTCATGCCACGGCGGGCCGACGTGACGTGCGGCAACCATTTCGCCAACGGCAGATGGAAGAACCGCGACCTTGCTGGAAACGCCTGTCCATTCCCCCGGACTGTGTTCGTCCGACATACCAACAGGAACAATCAATGCTAAATTTCCTACTTTCAGCAGCCGCCGTACTCCTGGCCGGATCGACAATGGTCGGGCCCGCCCGTTCCGCCGAACTGCCCAAGGGGGCAGCCCACAATATCGTGCTCGTGCACGGCGCCTTTGTAGACCAGACGAGCTGGCAGCCGGTTGCCGATATTCTCACGAAGAAAGGCTACAACGTCACGCTCGTCGAAAATCCACTCACTTCGTTCGCCGCCGACGTCGATGCGACCAAACAGGCGCTCGCGAAGCAAGCCGGCAGGACCGTTCTGGTCGGCCACTCATGGGGCGGCGTGGTGATCACGCAAGCCGGCAACGATCCCAAGGTTTCGGCGCTGGTTTATGTGTCCGCCTTTGCGCCGGAGATCGGTGAATCCCTGGCGTCGCTGACGAAGGCCGGTCCGCCGACCGAAGGCGGCAAGGCGATCCACCCCGATGCGAAGGGCAATCTGTACATCGATCCAAAGGTGTTTCCGTCAGCCGTCGCGGCTGACCTTCCTCCGGAGATCGCCGCGCACCTGGCCAACTCGCAGCTTCCGCTGAACCACGTTGCGTTCGAAGCTCCGGTCGACGTTGCGGCCTGGCATGACAAGCCGAATTTCTACGTCATCAGCACGAAGGACAAAGTCCTCGCGCCCGAGGCCCAGAAGTCGTTCGCAGCCAGGATCCATGCTCAGACGACGGAAGTCGCCGGCAGCCATGCCTCGCTCGTCGTCCATGCGAAGCAGGTCGCTGAGGTGATCGAAAAAGCGGCCCTCGCGAAGTGACGGTGCCGCTCCCGGCGCTTTGGCGCCGGGAGCCCGCACGCTTCCGCTCGACCATTTTGAGCCAGGCATCCGGAGAATGACATTACCCAACTCGACATGGCGACTGGATGCACAGCTTGCAGCAGTTACGGAGGACCAATGACAATCGCTAAAGTCGAGGTCGAGCGTTTCAGCCTTAGGGGCTCGAAGCCATTCGACGTTGTCGTGGCAGCGTTCAAGTCGGCAGTCGGGCAACCCGACATGGTCGAATTTTCAAGCAGACGAGGGCGACGAATTCGTTCCAAGAACTGGAGCGCGATAGCGCTTCACCCCAATCTCATCGCGCCTTGCTGTCCTCGCCAAACCGTCGCGCCAGCGCCATCAGCACCACGAAGGTCGCGACCCACGCCATCCGCGCGCCGTAGCGGTCGTGCGGGCCGGAGATCACGCCGCAGATGAAGGCGTTGCCGAGCAGCGCCAGCGTGACGGTTGCCGCCAGCAGCGTCAGGTCGTCAAGCCGGCGGATCGCGAGAGCATGCGCAAGCAGCACGACAAGCGCCAGCATCGAGGCCAGCGCAACGGGCACGTGCAGCCAGTTGACGTAGGCGAAATCGAGACCCCAGTGCTGCTGGCGCGCCGCCCGCATCGGCGCGGCCTGTGAGGGGATATAGCGCTCGATGATGCCGCGGGTGTGCGGGATCCAGCCATTGGTGCCTTCGCCGGTCGCGACATGCAGCAATTGCCGACCCAGCGCCCGCAACGCCGCGCCGGCTTGCCAGGCCGGATAGTCGGCGAGCGAACCCACGACGATGGTGCCCATCTCGTCGTTCATGCCCTCGAACCGGCCTAGCGTGTTGAACATGCTCTTGCCCCACAGGAATTCGTCGGCGGTCGCCGGCAATTGGTCGCGATAGGGGCAGAGCTTGAGTTTTTCGCGCGGGCAATGGTCGTTGAGATAACGCGCGACGATGCCGTCCTGCATCATGCGGCCGAAGGCGACCCCCGTGCCGCCGGGGGTCCAGGCCCATTTGCCTGACAGCGCATGGTTGGCTGACACCAGCATCAGTCCGCCCACGACGATGGTCAGGCTCGCCTGCGCCAGTCCGGCGATAGGAAGCCGGCGCCCCAGCAACGGTCGCGCCATCCAGCCGGCGACGCAGAGCCCGAGCAGCACGCCGAGCGTGGCGCTGTGGGTCGCGGCGGCAAAGGCGGTGAAGACGAACAGCGTGATCTTTTCGAGCGCCGAAGTCCGCTGCCCACCGACGACCAGCAGGAATAACGACAGCACCGACAGGCCTGCAAAGATGTCGGTGAGCAACATGCTCGCAAGCCAGGGCAGCGCAGTCGACAGGATCAGGAGCAGGCTGATCGCGACGAAACGGAACGTTTGCATCAGGCCGAGCACGCGCAAGGTGAGCTGCAACAGCCACAGCGTCGCCAGCGCCTGGGCCGCGAGGTTGATCCAGAATCCAGAACTCTCGCCATAGTGCAGATAGATGCCGAACACCGTGGAGCGGCTCGGGACGAGATAGCCCTCGTACCAGCGCGCCAGATAGCCTCCGGTATCCCATTGCAACAGCGGATAGCCGTTCCAGAACGCCGGCGCGATCAACAGGAGCGGCAGGGCGACCGCGGCGAGCCGCAGCCAGAGGGTATCAGCGGCGCCCGCGCGCAAATGATCGGTGGTGATGGTCAAATCCGCTCCGTCCTCACTCGGACCATGCCCGCAATCACGGTTGAGGCGGAATTCACCAATAGTTTGACGCCGCCCGGCTTGAATTTGGCGAAACCCTGACCATTTTGAGCCGACCTTGCCGCCGGGGGTGTCGGAAGAAACTGTTGTGATTCAACGTGTTGGCATGCCCCCGCTGGGCAACGCACTGTTCACTCTCAGGCAAGCCCGTCAGGACTTTGTCGCTTAGACTGTGTTATAGAACCATCGAAACGAGCCAATTCGAAAGAGCAGATCTCATGGCAGTGCATCAGGTCAATCCGGGAGGAAAGCTCGCAACGCTTGATCCGATCTGGGATCGGATCCGCGGCGAAGCGGAGGACATCGTCCATCGCGAGCCGGAGCTTGCGACCTTCATCTATTCGACGGTGCTGCATCACAGCCGCCTGGAAGATGCTGTCATCCATCGTGTCGCCGATCGGCTCGATCATTCCGCGCTGTCGGGCGATCTCGTGCGCCAGACCTACGACGAGGCGCTACGCGATGATCCCGATCTCGGCAACGCGTTCCGCGCCGATCTCGTCGCCGTTTACGACCGCGACCCCGCGACGTCGCGCTTCATCGACCCGTTGCTCTATTTCAAGGGCTTTCACGCCATCCAGACCCACCGCCTCGCGCATTGGCTCTATCTGAAGGGCCGCAAGGATTTTGCGTATTATCTGCAGAGCCGGGCGTCTGCGGTATTCCAGACCGACATCAATCCCGCCGCGCGCATCGGCCGCGGCATCTTCCTCGACCACGCCACCGGTTTCGTCTGCGGTGAGACTGCGCTGATCGAGGACGACGTCTCGATCCTGCACGGCGTCACGCTCGGCGGCACCGGCAAGGAGAACGAGGACCGCCATCCGAAAATCCGTCACGGGGTCCTGATCGGCGCGGGCGCAAAGATCCTCGGCAATATCGAGATCGGTCATTGCGCGCGCATCGCGGCGGGCTCGGTCGTGGTCAAACCGGTGCCGCACAACGTGACGGTCGCAGGCGTGCCCGCCAAGGTCGTCGGCGAAGCCGGCTGCGCCGAGCCGTCGCGCACCATGGATCAGATGATCAACGCCATGGGACTTTGAGGCGGGACTCTGAGGCGGACTTCGAGCTTGTCGGAAGGGCGGGATTTCCCGCCCCTTTCGGTCCCCAAATTCTTTGGCAATTCATGCTGGCGGTTGGTCGCGTCTCGTCCTAAAACCCGCGCCAACCTAGATTTCGATTGGAGACTTGCCGTGGACGTCAAGGAAGTTAGGAAGCTCGACGCGTACCTGAAACGCGTATTCGGCAATCCCAAGATCCGCGTCGTGCCGCGGCCTAAGAAGGATGATTCCGCCGAAGTCTATATCGGCGAGGAATTCATCGGTGTGCTCTTCGTCGACGACGAGGACGATGATCGCTCGTTCCAGTTCCAGATGGCGATCCTCGAGGACGATCTGGTCGACCAGGAGTGATGCGACACGACTGGTGAGGCGGAACTTCCCGCCCTCACCATTTGGTGTCTGACGCGGCGGTGCGATCGGCCGCCGCTTTTCCCATATTCCTTCCATGCGAACAGTTCTGATCTCCGGGGCGGGGATTGCAGGGCCGACGCTCGCCTATTGGCTCAAGGCGGCGGGCTACGCGCCGACGCTGGTCGAGCGCGCGAGCGCACTTCGTCGCGGCGGCTACGTGATCGATTTCTGGGGACTCGGCTACGACATCGCCGAACGGATGGGGCTGCTGCCGGCGATCGAGAACGCCGGCTATCGCGCCAGGGAAATGCGGATCGTCGACGATCATGGCCGGCGTATCGCCGGATTTGGCACGGACGTCCTCGACGATCTCACAGGCGGCCGCTACGTCACTCTGGCACGAAGCGATCTGTCGCGCCTGCTGTACGGTACGGTCCGCGACGGTGTTGAAACGATCTTCGATGAGGAGATCGTTGGCCTGGAGCAGCAGCCTGAATGGGTCGACGTCCAGTTGCGGCGCGGCGGGAGCCGACGTTTCGATCTCGTCGTCGGTGCTGACGGCTTGCATTCGCAGGTGCGCAGCCTTGCGTTCGGCTCGATCGGGACGTTCGAAAGAAATCTCGGCTATGGCGTCGCGGCATTCGAAACCCGCGGCTATCGTCGTCGCGACGAGAATGTGTATCTGATGCGCAACCGGCCGGGCCGGATGATTGGCCGTTTCGCGCTGTGCAATGATCGCACCTTGTTCCTCTTCGTGTTTCGCGGCGATGCAGGCGGGCCTGCCGCAAAGGCACAGCTGCGTGATCTCTATCGCGACGCCCGCTGGGAATGCCCAGACATTCTGAACGAACTCGAGCGCACCGATGATTTGTATTGCGACCGGGTCAGCCAGATCAGGATGGACGGCTGGTCGCGGGGCCGCGTCGTGCTGATTGGAGACGCTGCCTTCTGCGTGTCGCTCGTCGCCGGGCAGGGCTCGGCTCTGGCCATGATCTCTGCCTATGTGCTTGCGGGAGAACTCGCACGCGCCGACGGGCGCCGACGAGCAAGCATTCAGCGCCTATGAGACCCGCCTTCGCAGCTATATCGGCGCCGAGCAGCGCGGAGCGGAGCGCTTCGCCGCGGCATTTGCGCCGCGGACGTCATGGGGATTGTGGTTTCGCAATCAGGTCGTGAAGGCGTTCTCGTTTCCCGGTGCGGCGAGACTCGCCATCGGTCGAGACCTTGCCGACAAGCTGGATCTGCCGACTTATCGCTGGAGCGATCACAAGGAGATCGGCGTTTGAATTGCCTGCGGCTTTGAATCTTTTTCGAAAAGACGAATTCTCGGGAGGGGCCGAATTTTTTGCAGGCTGGCTTCGAAAATACGAAGTCATGCCAGGCACTTGGCTACTGTGCATGGGGTTGTTTTCGCAGTTTTTGTTTTGGAGGCTCGGGGCGCAGAGGCTGCGCTCAGCCCTTCGGGCCGCGCAGTTGCGCCGTCAGCTTCTCCATCGCTTCCGCCGCATCGCGCCACTGCGATAGCCAGCTGCGCGGAAAGCGGAAGGTGAGGTCGGCGCCGCCGACGCGGCGTTCGGCGAGGCACATGCCGGGCGTCGCCGCATCCCGCGTGCAGCGCGCGGTCAGTGCAGGACTCGCGGCAGAGTAGAGATCCTCGTTGCCGTAGGGCGTATCGGCGCGGAACATCCGCATTGTTAGCCCGTCCTGGGGCGTTGCCGCGGCCTGGTCGAGATAGCGCGGATAGATCGTGGCGGTGCGCTGCTCGGGCGAGAGCGCATCGCGATGCGCGGCGATCGACAGGAAGATGCGGTCGATCGGCTGCATCGCCGCATCCACACTATCGGCGGTGACGTGCTTCGGCGCGCCCGGCGGCTCGAGCGAGGGATACAGGAAGTCGAGATCGATCCGCTCCTGCGGCCCGGAGTGGCGCTGGATCTTCATGCGGATCGCATTGGTCGGCAGGTTGAACAGCGTGCCGCCGACGCTCACCGGCAGCTTGTCCGGGGCGCTCGCGCCGCTCGGGCCCCAGGTTGGCCACAACAAATAGGCGACGAGCGCGACGGCGCACATCGCGGCAGTGCCGCCGAGCACGATCGGCACCACATGGGCCCGGGTGTGCGCCCGGGGAGATTGAGGGGAAATTGCCGAAAACACCGTCATGAGCCGCGCGAATGAGCCGGAAGTCGGCCGATGGCCGACGAATCAGCAGCGAATATGCCACGCGGCTGCGATTTCGCGGAGCGTTCGCCGGCTGCAGGGAAGGGAGACAGGCCTGCGTGGAACGGCCGGCGGCGTTAACCTTCCCTTAAGGATAATGTAGCGTTAACCGGCACTCTTTGTCACAGGAAGTCACCTCGCGTTGCGTAAGGGCGGACCGTTCCGATGACACCTGAAGCTCTCAATACATTCTTCTCGATCGGCATCGGTTTCGCGCTCGCGGGAGCGCTCGTCAGCGGATACCAGACGGTCGCACAGCGGCCCGCCGGCTTCGGTCTGTTGCAGGACGGCGTGGCGCCGAAGACCTTCGCGGCGGTTCCGTTCCTGGTGTTCGCGGCGCCTTTCATCATCATGCGCAACACCCTGCGCGGCAGGCAGGTGGAGAGCCGCCGCGTCGAATTCGTGATGATGGCCACCGTCATCGCCGGCTTCTGGAGTATGATGAGCGGCACCTTCTTCCTGATGACGCTCCGCGCGGCCGGCGTTCTGGTCTGATACGGGCGCTGTAGGGCTGCCTGCGCGGCGGGCCTTTGCGTCAAGGCTGCCGTTTCGCTATGGCTGGGGTTGACCCGACAGGAGACCCTCATGGCGATCTACGAGCTCGACGGGCAGGCGCCCGACCTTCCCGCCGACGGCAATTACTTCATCGCTGAGACCGCCACCGTGATCGGCCGCGTGCGCCTGAAGCCGGGCGCGAGCGTCTGGTTCGGCGCGGTGCTGCGCGGCGACAATGAGTGGATCGAGATCGGCGAGGGATCCAACGTGCAGGACGGCTCGACCTGCCACACCGATCTCGGTTTTCCGCTTCACATCGGCAGAAACTGTACGGTCGGCCACAACGTCATCCTGCACGGCTGCACCATCGAGGAGGGCGCACTCGTCGGCATGGGCTCCATCGTGATGAACGGCGCCAGGATCGGCCGCAACAGCATCGTCGGCGCCGGCTCCGTCATCACCGAAGGCAAGGAATTCCCCGAACGGTCCCTGATCATCGGCTCGCCGGCGCGGGTGATCCGCACGCTCGACGACGCCCAGGTGCAGAAGATGGGCAGCGCGGCGAAGTTCTACGTCGCGAACGGCCCGCGCTTCACGAAGGGTCTAAAGCGGATCGACTGAGATGCACGCAGGCCGTGTGCGGCCGGCATCTGGTTCCGTACCGTAAAAACACCCGCCGGTATTTTAATCCTCCGCTAGCGCCATCATGCCTATCCTGGAGCGTTTTCAACCAGGAGGAGTGGCGCCATGGATGCTGCGGCGCTGGGATCCGGACTCGGCGCCGGAACCAAATTTGTGAAAAAGCTCGTTCGTTTCGCTCGCGGCGCGGATACCCTGAGCGTTGCGGAGAAAGTCTACAGCATTGCCGGCTTTCTCGCGATCGTCACCACCTTCCTGCTCGTGATGTCGATCCAGACCGTCCGCCTGCAGACGACCTACCGCCACATGCACGCCTCTTCGGCGGAGGCGGCGATCAATGTCGGGCGTATCAACACGCTGATCTACGCCGTCGTCATGGAATCGCGCGGCATCTACATGTCCGCCGATCGCGGCGCGATGAAGCAGTTCGCCGACGGTCTGGTGCGCCGTAACCGCGAACTCGCCGAGGCGGTGAAGAGCATGGAGCGGACCGTCGCCGCCGACGATGCCGCGCAAGTCTCGAGCTTCCGCCAGCGCATCGCGCAGTTCATCGAATTTCGCCAGGAGCTTGTTCGGCGCGGGCTGGAGATCAGTCCGGCCGCAGCGCGCGAATGGGGCGATAACGACACCAACCGGACGCTACGCAACAAGCTCAATCTCGATCTGGAGACGCTGGAACGGATCTACGGGCAGCGCGCCCGCGAGGCGGACGAACTTGCCAACGAGAACCGCTATGCCGCGGCTTATTTGTTCGTGCTCGGGCTCGGGGCGCTCGTTTTCGCGGGGCTGAACGTCGTTGTGATGCGGGGCTCGGTGGTCGGGGCGCTGGCTGAGATCACGCAAGCGACCGACCGCATTGCCGGCGGTGACGTCAAGAGCGAGGTGCCGCATCTCGGCCGTCACGACGAGATCGGTCGTCTTGCGCGAGCCGTACAGAACTTCCGCGATGCGGTGGCGCGGATCTTCGAGCTCGAGGAGATCGAACTCGGCACAGCGCAGGCGCGCGACGCGGCCATGACCGAGCGCGACAAGTTCAACGACAAGTACCAGGCCAAGAAGTGGCAGCTTTCGGCCGCTATCAACAGCATGCCGCAGGGCCTGGTTATGCTCGACGGCAAGGCCAATGTGGTCGCGATGAACACCAACTACCGGGGGATCTACAATCTACCCGAGACGATCCAGGCCGGGTCGACGGTCGAGGAAATTCTCCAGCACAGAGTCAGGAGCGGGTTGTTCAGCGGTAACGTCGCGAAATATGTCGCGGCGGTCCTCGACCGGATCACCAAGCGCGAGCCGGCGGTCGACGAGGTCGCCCTGAATGACGGCCGCATCATCAAGATCTACGAGCGTCCGATGGACGGTGGCGGCTGGGTGTCGGTGCAGGAAGACGTCACCGAGCAGCGTCAGCGCGAGCGCATTCTCGAGCGGATGGAGCGCTTCCTCGCCACCATCATCGAGAACGTGGCCGAGGGCATCATCGCCAAGGACGCGCGCAATTTGCGTTACGTCTTCGTCAACAAGGCGGCCGAGAACATGATCGGCATGTCGCGCGGCGAGATCATCGGCAAGACCGCGCGGGAGTTGTTCTCCGCGGAGGCAGCCGAATTGATCGAGCAGCGCGACCAACAGCTTCTGGCGCAGAAACAGCAGCTCGAGCCGATCGTCGATACCATCGACAATGCCGCGCGCGGGCGCCGCGTGATCTCCGCCCGCCGTGTCCAGATCGGCGGCGCAGGGGAAGAGTCCCACATGTTCGTGACCATGGTCGAGGACCGGACCGAGGGGATGGTGGCGGCCGCGTAGTTCAACGGCGCGCCCCATTCGAAGCGGCGCCTCAGCTTCCCTCGGATTCGCGCGCTTCGATCGCACCCGCGACCCTCTCTTGACCGGCAGCCCACAACGCGTGTTCGTCGCTGCCGTCCGAGTAAGGATTGGCTTCTGCCGAAATGTTTTCGCGCGCGGCGCGTTCGCCCTCTGCAAAAGGATCGCGATCCGTCATCCTGATTTCGCCTCTCTGGTTTGCAGCGTCGAACGCGATCGGCTTTCGCATGATCGTGGCTCTCCCCCTTTCAAGCTGAACTGACGGCAATTGTTCCGGAACCGGTCATCGATGCGGCGGTTGATCGGTAAAGGAGCATTCGAATGGCAACATCGTCCGCAACCTGTTCAATCAAGACCATGATTGTCATCTTCGCCCTTGCCGCGATGCCGGCCGTAGCGTTCGCGCAAGCGAGCGGCGGCGCAGCGGGATCGGCCGGAGGTGTCGCCAATTCTCCGGCTCCGCCGCCCGGGACCAACAGCCTGGGTACGGCGCAATCATCGGGAGCGAATGCCACCTCCGGAACCACCACCGGGACCGGCGCAGGTGGATCCACCGACGCCGCCGTCAACGCCGAGAACCGGCTGCTCGACAAGAAGCTCAAGAGCATCTGCCGCGGCTGCTGACGCTCGCGCGGAAGTGAGGCAGCGTGGCTGTCCGGAATGCCCAGGGAACGCTAGCTTGATCCTGCTTTGAGCGTGGAGCGTGTCCACGCGGAGGATCGAGTGGATGTTACGCAAGATGATGATGGCGGCGCTGGCCGTCGCGATAGTCGGGCTGTCAGCCCCACAGGCCGCCCAGGCGCGGGGCGGTTTCGGCCACGGTGGTGGCGGCTGGGGCCACGGTGGCGGCTGGGGTCACGGCGGCCACTGGCATGGCGGTGGCTTCTGGCCGGGAATCGCCATCGGGGCGAGTATCGCCGGCGCGGGTTATTACGGCGGCTATTACGGCTACGGCCAACCGTATTACGGCGATCCCTATTACTATGGTACCGGCTACGACGATGGTGGCTATGGCGGCTGCTACGTCGTGCGCAAGCGCGTCATGACGCCGTCGGGCTGGCGCATCCGCTCCGTGGATGTCTGCGAATAGGCGGCGGTACCCGTTAAAAAACAAGGCCGTTGACGCAATATACCGTCAACGACCTTGCCAGCCCCGGACATTGAAATCGGCTCACGCCATCCGGTGACGGCGAGCATCGCTCGGAATCATACGGGCGAATGTGATCCAGTTCACAAGTCCAAAAATTTAGGCGGCGCCGGCTGCTCAGCCGCGCGAGCGCTTGCGTGCACTGGCATGGACACGATGCCGCGCCGGTTTCCTGCGGGTAACCGAGGGAGTCTCCGCCTCGGTCGCCCGGGCGCTCGCAAAGGATTGCCGCAGGCCGTCGATGGACTCGTTGAGTGTCGTGACCTGCTCGGACAGACGCTTGGTGTCGGCCTGCTGGAATGCGAGCAAGCGCTTCATACTCTGGAGCTGGTCCTGCACGACCTGAAGCTGGTCGATCGATTCCTGCTGGGTTGCCTCCAGCCCCTTGGTCTTCTCGACCAGCTGCTCGGATGCCTGTGCGGTCCGAGCCTGAAGCTGCCGCGACGCAACCACCCGGTCGGTCTCAGGGGCTGAGCCGGTAAAGGCGCGCCAGATCGCGATCGAGGTCACACCGGCGATCAGCAGGAGGAGGGCGGCGGCGGTCAGCGCGATGGGCTGGGCGCCGAGGCGAAGAAGCGGGTTGGACGGTGCGTCCTCTGCGAGATCGATCATCGCTGACAAAACCCAAATTGAAACTTGGTGAGTGGCGAAGACCGGCAACCCTGAGGCCACCGGGTGTCCCGAAAGCGTTACGTTTCGGCAAGGAATGGGACCAAAAAGAGGCTAAGAGCAAAAAAACCAGCAATCAGGATGCCTTAGGGCATCCAAGCGCCCGTCAGAGGCAGAGATCAGGGCTGAAACGGCGAAAACGGACCTGAATAGGTCTTCGATCGGGGCGCCGCATAGGGTCCGAGCCGGGAGGTTTTCAGTCCCAATCGCACCAGTGATTCCGCCAAGGTCACCGCGGCCGCGACGCCGTCGATCACGGGCAGGCCGTGCGTGGCGGCGAGTTCATTGGCGAGATCGGCCATGCCGGCGCAACCGAGCACGATGGCCTCTGCGCGGTCGTCGCGGATCGCGGCCGTGATTTCCGTAGAGATTTTTGCGAGCGCATCGGTGTTGCGCTCCTCGAGTGCGAGCACCGGCACCTCGGCAGCGCGGACGCGGGTGCAGCGGTCGGTGAGGCCGTATTTCCGCAAATTATGTTCGATCGGCACGATGGAAACACCGAGCGTCGTCACCACGGCGAAGCGCGCGGCGATCAGGCTCGCCATGTGGAAGCCGGCCTCGCCAATGCCGATCACGGGCGTCTTTGCCGCGGCGCGCGCGGCGTCGAGACCGGTGTCGTCGAAGCAGGCGATGATGTGCGCATCCGCGCCGTCGCGGTCGGCCTCGCGGATGCAGCCGAGCATGCCGGGCACCGCGAACGCCTCGTCGTAAAATCCCTCGATCGAGACCGGGCCCATCGTGGGCTGGCGCGCATCGATCATCGTGTCGGGCAGGGCGACGCTTCGCGCGGCAGCGGCGATCTTCACCGTCATGGTCGCAGCGGTGTTGGGATTGACGACGTGAAGCCGCATCAGATCAGACAAGCCCCTTTTCAGACAAGCCCCTTGCCGGCGTCCGAGCCTTTGGCCGCCTGTCGCTTGTTCAGCATGTGGATGGTGCCAAGCGCAAGCGCGATCACCGTGAACGAGACGGCCGAGATCACGGTGCCGAGCGCATAGATGTCGGGGTTGGTCACGGTGGTGGTGAGGCCCTGGAGATCGAGAGGCAGCGTGTTCACGGCCCCGATCGCCTGGCTGGAACGCGCGAGTTCGTCCCAGGACAGCGTGAAGCCGAACAGGCCGATACCGATCACGGAGGGCAGGATGATCGGCAGCACGACATGACGGAACGCCTGCCACGGCGTCGCACCGAGATCGCGCGCGGCTTCCTCGAGCCTGGGATCGAAGCGGTTGAAGATCGCGAACATGATGAGCAGGCCGAACGGCAGCGTCCAGGTCAGATGCGCGCCGAGGCCGGAAGTGAGCAGGCCCATCGAGGTCTCGAAATTCTCGTTGAAGGTGCCCTTGATCACATCGTCGATGATGCGGAATTCAAGCGAGATGCCGAGCGAGGTGATGATCGAGGGCACGATGAGGCTCGCGATCGCCGAGTAGAACAGGATGCTTTGCGCCTTGAACTTGCGGCGAAACGCCATGCCCGCGGCGACCGACAGCACGACGGTGACGATCATCACGATAATGCCGAGCAGCAGCGAACGGCGAAAGGCCGCGCCGAGATCGACGATGCCGGTACCCTGGAACAGTTTTGCGATCCAGAAAGTCGACACACCGTTCATCGGGAAGGTGAGGCCACCCTGCGGCCCCTGGAACGACAGCACGTAGATCGCGATCATCGGGCCGTAGAGGAACAGCGTGTAGGCCGCGAAGAAGATCGCGAGCACGTAGAAAGAGCGCGGGCGTCCTTCCTTCATGCTCTAGAGCTCCTTCTTGATGTCGACGATGCGCGACATCATGGTGATGATCAGGAAGGTGATGACGAGCAGGATCACGGCGTTGGCCGCTGCTGCGGGGAATTGCAACGCGTTCACCCGCGTCTCGATGATCTTGCCGGCGGCCGCGATCTGCTGCCCGCCCATCACGCCGATGGTGATGAAATCGCCCATCACGATGGTGATGACGAAGATCGAGCCGATCACGATGCCAGGTTTTGCCAGGGGAATGATGACGTTGACGAGGGTCTGGAAACCGGTCGCGCCGGCGTCATAGGCAGCCTCGATCAGCGATTTGTCGATGCGTACCATCGAATTGAAGATCGGCACCACCATGAAGAAGGTGAAGAGATGCACAAGTGCCAGCACCACGGAGAATTCGGAGAACAGCAGCCATTCAACGGGATGGTTGATCAGCCCCGTCTTCACCAAGCCTGAGTTGACAAGGCCGTTGCGTCCGAGCAGCGGAATCCAGGCGATCATGCGGATCACGTTGGAGGTCCAGAACGGGATCGTGCAGAGCAGCGACAGTCCCATCTGCCAGGTCTTCGACTTGACGTGGAAGGCGAGGAAGTAGGCGACCCAAAAGCCAATGAAAAGTGTGATGACCCACACGAGGAAGCACAGCTTCAGCGTCTTCAGATAAGTCTTGGCGATCGTGCAGAGATCGGGGAGCTGCGCGATGCAGCCTTCGAACGTGTCGGTGTAACCGCGGCCCGAGAAGGCCGGCAGCAACTGGTATTCGTTGTAGTCCCAGAACGAGACGATGACGACGAAGACGAGCGGGATCAGGAAGAAGGCGAGGAACACCAGCATCATCGGCCCGGCCTGAAGCCAGGAGATGAAGGAGGGTGACAGGCGCGCCGCTTTGCTGCGGCGCGCCGTCTCCGATCCCCGGACCAGGTCCGGGGATGCCTGTTGCAAAATGTCCTCCGACGTGTCCATCAGATTACGCTGCGATGAACTCGTTCCACTTGCGCACCATGTAGTCGTTCTCGTCCATCACGGCGTTCCAGCACGCGACGCCGCCCATGCGGTCCTCGTAGGAGCCGCCGTCGCGCACGGCGCCGGCCTTCTCGAGCAGCGAGCCGTCGGGCGCCTTGATGTCCTTCTCTGCCGCCTTGCCTTCCATCCAGTAGGCCCACTCGTACGGCTCCATATGCGCCTTCGCGGTGGAGAGCACGGCGGAGTAGTAGCCCTGGCGGTTGAGATAAGCGCCAGCATAGCCGGAAAGGAACCAGTTGACGAACTCGTAGGCCCATTCGAGCTTCGCACCCGAGACGCCCTTGGAGACGCAGAAGCCGGACGCCCAGGAGCGATAGCCTTCCTTGAGCGGCTGGAAGGTGCAGGCAATCCCCATCGAGCGGACCTTCGTCACCGCCGGCGACCACATCGACTGGATGACGGTCTCGCCCGAGGCCATCAGGTTGACGCTCTCGTTGAAGTCTTTCCAGAAGGCGCGGAACTGACCGGCCTTCTTGGCTTCGGTCATCACCTTCATCGTAAGATCGATCTCTTCCTTGGTCATGTTGCCCTTGTCGGCATATTTGTACTTGCCGGTGGCTTCCACGACCATCGCGGCATCCATGATGCCGATCGAGGGGATGTTGAGGATCGAGGCTTTGCCCTTGAACTCGGGATTGAGCAGCTCGGCCCACGAGCTGATCGGACGCTTGATGATATCAGGGCGGATACCGAGCGTGTCGGCGTTGTAGACGGTCGGGATGAGCGTGACGAACTCGGTTGCCGAGGTCGCGAACTTCTTGGAGTCCTTGCCTTCGAGATAGAGCACCTTCCAGGGCGCGGTGCCCTGGCCGCCGATCTTCTTGCCGCCGGGAGTGACGCCCTTGGTGAAGACGGGCGTGATGTTGTCGAATTCCTTGATCTTCCTGGCATCGAGGGCAAGGATGTTGCCCGACGGCACGATCTTCTTCAGCGCGAAATATTCGGTGTCGAGCACGTCGAAGGAGTTCGGCTGGGTCATCACGCGCTTGGTGACGTCGTCGGTGGTCGCGGTGATGTATTCGATCTTGATGCCGGTGTCCTTCAGGCACTGCTTGGAGATCTCGTCGCCCTCGTTAACCGCGGTGCCGAGATAGCGCAGCACCTTCGGCTCGGCCGACATGACGTAGGGAAATCCGGTGATGGCGCCGGAGCCGGCGGCAAGGCCGGCGAGACCCGCGGTGCTCTTCAGTAGCGTGCGGCGGCTAAGGCCCTTCTTCCTGGTCGTTTCGGTCATATCACTGACTCCTCTGTTGCGCATTCCGGTGATTGATCGGCGCTATTGCAGACGTTGCGCCTTGGCGGGATCCCAGGTGGCCAGCACGCGATCGCCCGGCCGGAACTGGTGGACGTCGAAGGCGGCCTCGGGAAGGTGGGAGAACAGGGCGGTCCCGTCTTCGAGCGTGAGCGAGACGGCGATGTAGGAGCCCTGGTACTCGGTCTGGGTCAGCAGCGCCGGCGCGCCGACCGCGCCGTCGGCGATCGGCACGATGCCGAGCTGATCGGCGCGCACGGCGATGAGTTTGCCTGCGTCGCTGAGGACGTTGTGGCCGCCGATGAAGCGCGCCACGAATTCGGTGCGGGGATGATGGAAGATGTCGCGGGCGCTTCCCTGCTGCTCGATCCTGCCCTGGTTCATCACGACGATGTGGTCGGCCAGCGCCATCGCCTCTTCCTGGCCGTGCGTGACCTGAACGAAGCTGATGCCGAGCTCGCGCTGCAGCCGCTTCAGTTCGCCGCGCATCCTGACCCGCAGGAATGGGTCGAGCGCCGAGAGCGGCTCGTCGAGTAACAGGATCTGCGGCTCGGTGATCAGCGCGCGGGCCAGCGCGACGCGCTGCTGCTGGCCGCCGGAGAGCTGTGCGGGGAGGCGGGCCGCGTAGGGCGTCATCGCCACCAGCTCGAGCAGCTCGCCGGCGCGCTTGTGCCGCGTCGCCCGGTCGATGCCGCGCATTTTCAGGGCAAACGCCACGTTGTCGATCACGGTGAGGTGTGGAAACAGCGCGTAGGACTGGAACATCATCGCCGTACCGCGCTTGGCGGGTTCGAGATCGGTGACGTTCTGCGGGCCCAGGATGATGTCGCCCTCACTGACGGCCTCGTGGCCGGCGATCATGCGCAAGGTCGAGGTTTTGCCGCAGCCGGAGGGGCCGAGCAGGCAGCAATAGGTGCCGGCCGGGATCTTCAAATTGACGGTGTCGACCGCCAGCGTCGTGTCGTAGCGCTTGGTGACGGCGACCAGTTCGAGGGCGGCGGGAGTGGCCATGGCGTGTCCGGGGCGAGGGCGATGCTGCGCCTCTCTCCGCAAGGTCCATGCCAATCGCGCTTGAATCGTTCTCGGCCGGCCGAATTCCAAAACAGTGCAGCGGAGTCAGATCGTTAGATCGAATCCCTCGGGCGTGGGCGGCTCGTTGCCTTCGCAGCTGCGTGCACACAAAACAGGCGCGGATTGTATAAAGTTTCGCCTGTGATTGGATACAGCTGGTCGATTAGGATTCGACGCCATCTTCGACGATCGAGTCCTCACCCCCATGGCCGCCAAGTCCCGACCGAAATCCGACGCGCCAGATGCGAGCGATCGCGTCAGCCGCATCCGGGAAGGCGTGACCGCGGCGATCCTCGAGCATCGCCTGCTGCCCGGCACGAAACTCGGCGAGGATGAGATCGGCGAGATCTACGGCGCGAGCCGAACGCTGGTTCGCACCGCGCTTCAACAGCTCGCGCATGAGGGCATCGTCAACATCGAGAAGAACCGCGGCGCCTTCGTCGCGCGGCCGACGCCTGCGGACGCCCGCGAAGTGTTCGAGGCGCGCCGCCTGATCGAGCCGACGATCGTCGACCACGCCGTTGACGCTGTGTCGCCGGCCTGGATCGGGCGTCTCCAGCGGCATCTTGCCGAGGAACGCGAGGCGGAGCTGCGTGGCGATGCGCGTGCTTCGGTCCGCCTCTCCGGCGATTTCCATCGACTCGTCGCCGAGATGAGTGGCCACAGCATCTATCTCGGTTTTCTCAAGGAGCTGATCGCGCGCTCGTCGCTCATCATCCTGCTCTACCGCCGGCACGACACGCCGGCCTGCGGCACCGATCATCACGCCGGCATCGTCGCTGCGATTCGCAAATGCGACAGGGAAGCCGCGCGCGCGCAGATGTTGTCGCATCTGAACGAGATCGAGGCCGAGCTGTTCCTGAAGGATCCAGCCGACGAGTTGCGGCTCGCGGACGTGCTGGGCGCGTGAGCAAGCTGCGCCGGCGGCTTATGGCGACGGAGATCCTTCGTTTCGCCTGACTATCTTCAGCACCAGCAAACCTGCGCCAAGAACCAGGAAGAGAACGCCGAAGAAAGTCGTGCCGCCGGATTCGAAGGTTACACCGACCGCGGTCAGCAGGCATCCGAGGATGATTGCGAAGAGCCCGCCGAGCTTCTTGACCAGCAGGACATATCCGTCACTCGTTTGTGCTACCATGTTGCGCCTCGTTCACTTGATGTAGGGCTGTCCTCGCGTCTCCCTTCGCCCATGACCCTCTCGCGTAGCCCGTGGCCGATCGTATTCCAGCGCACGGGTATTGCAATCTCGCGTTGAGAGTTGCTCTTCGCTCTTTTGATTTGAGTTCGATGCAAGCGCGACAGTAGCGCTTACACACGTGCCGAAAATTCCCGGCGTTTTGTGCAGTCATCCATGTCTCATAGAGTCGTATGGCTGAAATGCAAAATCGCCTTATGGTTGTAAATTGACTCGCGGCGATGATGGGAATCAACTGAAGCGTGAGCGTCGAGTTCTAGAACGGAGCCGACATCAGGTGAATCCGTTCTGCGGAGTGCTGCCATGGCGCGAGCTCTGGCTGACGAACGAGAGACCGCCTACGTTTCGACCGGCCACTTGCCCGCTCCCGAGATTGTGCAAGCGCTGGTGAACGAGGCGCAGCGGCGGTTTCAATCAATCGCGACGGAACAAACTCGCAGGTCTACCCTGCGCTCGCCCGCGTTCCGAGCGAGCTGTTCGGGGTCTGCGTCGTCGGAACCAGCGGACAGGTCTAGGCGCCGGCGAGGTCTCATCATCCTCACCGGCTTTCCGCTCACGGGGCTCTGGGTCCTGGGATTGCTGCTCGGCATTGACCTGTTGTCCCACGGCATCGGATGGCTGAGCCTTGCATGGCGGCCTGCAGCTGCCGCTGCCTAGCGCGCGCACCGGATGCGGAGAGCGAAGATGCGGGGTTTGGGTTCGCGGGCTGGACTCGCGAGAGCTGCCGTTCTGCTGACGTTGGGGACGATGAGCATCTTCAGCCCGTCGCCTGCGATGGCCCAGCAGGACTCCGCCGTTCTGTTCCGCAGCGTGCGGATATTCGACGGAAAGAACGGCGCGCTCTCTGCCTCATCCAATGTTCTCGTCAGGAACAAGACGATCGAGAAGATCTCGGCCACGGACATCACGGCAGAAGCCAAGGTGATCGACGGCGGCGGCCGCGTGCTGATGCCGGGGCTGATCGACGCGCATTGGCACGCGATGCTGGTACGGCCGACCCCGATGGCCGTGCTTGCAGGTGACGTCGGCTACAACAATCTGCTCGCTGCCACTGAGGCAGCGGCCACGCTGATGCGCGGCTTCACCACCGTGCGTGACATGGGAGGACCTTCGTTCGGATTGAAGCAGGCCATCGACGAGGACCTCGTTGCGGGTCCACGCATCTATCCCTCCGGCGCCATGATCACCATTACTGCCGGCCATGGCGACTTCCGCCAGCTTGCCGATCTGCCGCGAACGATCGGCGGCATGCTCAGCCGCATGGAGCGGATTGGCGGCAGCATGGTCGCCGACAGTCCCGACGAAGTCCGCGTGCGGGCGCGCGAACAGCTGATGCAGGGGGCTTCGCAGGTCAAGCTCACGGCGGGCGGCGGTGTCGCGTCGCCGTTCAGCCCACTTGACGTCTCCACCTTCACCGAGCCCGAGCTGCGCGCCGCCGTTGAGGCCGCCGACAATTGGGGCACCTATGTCGCTACCCACGCCTACACGCCGGTCGCGATCCAGCGCTCGATCGTGGCCGGCGTGAGATGCATCGAGCATGCCCACCTCATTGACGAGGCGAGTGCACGGCTGATGGCGGAAAAGGGGATCTGGTTGAGCACGCAGCCATTCCTGGATATCTCCGGCGCCGCCGCGCTGGGACCAGCGGAGCAGGACAAGATGCGGCAGGTGGTTGCCGGCACCGACCGCGTCTACGCGCTGGCGAAAAAGTACGGCATCAAGACAGCGTTCGGGACCGACGTCCTGTTCTCGCTGGCGCTGGCGGACAAGCAGGGCGCGATGCTGGCCGCGCTGACGCGCTGGTATACGCCGGCCGAGGCGCTGACCATGGCGACATCGACCAATGCCGAATTGCTGGGCTTGTCGGGCCTGCGCAATCCCTATCCCGGAAAGCTCGGTGTGGTCGAGGAGGGCGCGCTGGCCGATCTCCTGCTCGTCGACGGCAATCCGCTCGAAGACATCGCCCTGGTCAAGGATCCCGCCAAGAACTTTGTGCTGATCATGAAGGGCGGCAGGATTTACAAGAACAGTCTCGCGCAGTGAGGAGCCGCCCCGAATCTATTGCGGCTCCAATCCGAGAGTCTTGATCGACTCGAGCCAGATCGGCCCTTCTTTTTCGTAAAGCGCAATCGAGGAGGCGCGATCCATGGCCGGCTGGTCGACGCCGAAGGCATCGAGCAGCTTCTGCACGCGCTCCGTCTTGCCGCCTTCGACCATCAGCTTGGCGAGCATGTCGATCCGGTCTGCAGGCATCGCAGCAGGCGCCACCAGCGCGGTAAAGCTGATGAGCTGGAAGACATTGCCGGTGACCCCTTGCTCGGCAAATGTCTTGGTCTCGGGCAGCTTCTTCATGCGCACCGGTGTCGGCACGGCAATTGGGCGGCCGATGCCGGTATCGAGCACCGGCAGCGCGGCCTGATAGCTTCCGACCGCCGCCTGGATCACCCCGGCGGCAAGATCCTGCCACATCGGCGCTTCGCCGCGATAATGCACGATGGAAATGTCGAGACCGAATTGTCGGTTGAGCTCGGCGATCGCAATGTGCGCGAACGAGCCGATCCCGTACGAGCCAGCCGTGACCTTGTTGCTACGTGCGTACGCGACGAACTCTTCGATCGTCTTTGCATTGGTGGCGGAATGGACCACCAACGGCAGATGCCCCGAAGGCGTCACCGCGACGATCGTGAAATCCTTGTCCGGATCATAGGCCAGCGATTTCAGCAGCAGCCGGTTACCGAGCAGGGTGGACGAGATCGTGTACATCAGCGTGTAACCGTCGGCCGGGGAATCCTTCACCGACTGTGCCGCCAGCGCGCCGCTGGCTCCGGTCTTGTTTTCGACAATGACCGGCTGGCCAAGCTTCTGCGAGATGTAGTCGCCATAGGCGCGGGCGAAGGCATCGGTGATGCCGCCTGCCGGTGTGGAGACGACGATCTTGATTGCCCGGGTCGGCCAGGCTTCGGCCCAAGCCGTTTCAGAAGCGGCCAGCGTCAGGCATGCAATCGCGGCAGCCCAAATTCTCGCGGATGTCCGCACTTCGGCCTCCCCTTTTCCGTGTGTCATTGGGCAGCCGGCAGCCGCCGCAACGAGGTGTCACATGGGCAAGGAGGAGGGTCAAGAAATCAAAATATCGTTTCACTGTGTGAAATGGTCACGGCCGACCTGCAGGAGAGCCTGGCGCGGCAAGCTTGGCGCCGAGCGCCTCGGCAAGTGCGGAAGCGACCTTCTTCATCGGAGGTACGAAGCGGCGTATGCCTTCCTCCGGACTGACCGCTTCGCGGAGCATCATCACGTTCATGCTGCCGAACAGCCGGTTCGGAAGCGCGACGGGAACGCCAAGCGCCCAGACTGCGCCGCCGAAGATACTGCGGCTGTAGCTGTCGTCCATCACCGCGAACCCGGCTTTGCGGATCGTGCGCAGCGCCTTGGTGAGCTTGTCGGGATTGCGCGCCAGATCGTTCCAGGGCTCGGGACCGAGGGCAAGCCGCGCGGCAATGCGCTCCTGCTCGGCAGGCTCGCAGAAGGCGAGATAGGCCCGTCCCATCGAGGTGCCAAGGACGGGAAAGCGAAAACCCGGCGGGCGGCTGAACAGCAGCGATCCATCCACGCGGGTTGTGTGGGCGATGACCATGGATTCCTGATCGAGCACCGCGATGTCTGACGGCCAATGGATCTGCTTACGGAATTTGTTGAGGATGGGTTCGGCGATGCCGCCAATCCAGGTCGGCTCGTCATAGCCTGCGCTGAGCAGCAGCGCGCGTCCCGTCGGCGCGTAGCTGGCCGGCTCGGTACGGCGCACCACATAACCTTCATGCTCCAGCGTCTCGAGCATGCGGACGATCGTCGCCTTGTTGAGCCCCGTCGCCTTGTGCAGCGAGCCGACGGTCGACTGCCGTTCCTGATTGATCACCCGCAGGACTTCGAGGCCCCTGGACAACGCGATGACGGGACGGAACGACGTCATGGCAGCTCCTTGTGATTGCCTGTGCCGCTACCTGGTGAAGCAACCGCGGGAGGGACAGGGCAGCGCGCTCGACGCCATCGCCTTCACCGATTGCGGGAAGGTTGGCATGAGTCAAGCTCGCTGACGCGTTCATCTCGGTTTCGAGTAGAGCGGAATTCGCAGTCAATTCGATCGCTTGCTGCGCCCGGCGGCAATTTAGTTCCTGTGGTCAAGCCGCTCGCGGCCTCGTGTGGACGGTGGGGTACTGCGACGTAAGGTGACTATTCCTCGCGCGCGGCAGCGGCTATACGCTGTCGCTCTGTCATTGAACTGTCATGTTACCTCAAATGCTGAAGTCAGACGCAACGCCGGTCCGCAAGCATCCGAGCGCGCGGGATGGGAGTCCTGTTGCGAAGGACAACAAGAGAACGCAAGCCGTCGCCGGCTTCCTCAGGCAACGCGAACCCGCCGCGGAACCTGTGATCGTCGAGGGCGCTGTGATCGATCAGACGCCATCGCAAGACGCGGAACCGGCAACGGAACCACTCCGGTCGAGCGCTGCCGCGCATTGTGCCGGTGAGATCGAACTCAAGCTTCTCGTCGATGCCGATCGCATGGCGCATTTCAACGCTGCGCCTGTGATCGCGACGAACGCGCGCAACAAGGGCACGCGCAAACATCTCAAGTCCGTCTATTACGACACGCCGGAGCGGACACTTCGGCGCAACGGCTTGAGCCTGCGCGTTCGTCAGAGCGGTGCGCGCTTCGTGCAAACCGTGAAGACCGATGCGGTGGACGATCCACTCCGCCGTGGCGAGTGGGAGGCGAGCGTGCCTTCGCTTGCGCCCGACCTCGCTTTGGCAGTGCCCTTCATTCCTGAGAAGCTTCGCGGCCACCTGGAAGCGCAGCCGCTCGAAGCGGTCTTCACCGCCGATGTCCATCGCCATGCGCGGCTGATCGAGCTGCCGTCAGGCGCGGTCGAGATCGCCTTCGACCGGGGTGAGTTGACGGCCGGCGACCGTTCACTGCCGGTGAACGAGATCGAGCTGGAGCTCAAGAGCGGCAGCGCCGGCGCGATCTACGAGATCGCGCTGCGGCTCGCGGAGCACGGCGACGTAAAGCCGTCGATCCGCACCAAATCGGCGCGCGGGTTCGATCTTGCCACCGACAAGCCGCCCTCGGCTCGACGTCCGCGAAAACTTCGTCTCGATGCGTCGGTCACGCTCGACGAGGCCTTCGCCACGATTCTGCGCTCCTGTTTCCTCCATCTGCTCCAGTCGCTGCCGGCTGCCGAGGATGGGCGCAATCCGGAAGGAATCCATCAGCTGCGCGTCTCGCTGCGCCGGCTGCGGTCGGTGCTGGATCTGATGCATTCGGCGGGCGTGTCGAGCAACGTCGACACGCTGCGAACCGAAGCCAGATGGCTGGCGCAGGATTTGTCCGCCGCGCGCGACTGGGATGTGTTCCGGCTCGATACTTTGCCGACGATCGCAACAGCCTGTCCGTCGGTCGCGGGCTTTGACGCGCTGGGCCAGGTTGCGGCCGAACGCCAGTCGGATGCCTATCGCAAGGCGCACGATGCGCTCGACGATCGCCGCTGCGCGATGTTCCTGATCAGCCTCGGCGGGTGGATCGAGACGCGGGGCTGGCGCAACGACGTCGCCGCGCAGGATCTCGGCCAGCTCGCCGAACCCGCCGTCAACTTCGCGCAGCGCATTCTGTCGGAGCAATATGCGAAGGTGCTCAGGCGCGGCCGCCGCTTCAAATCGCTTCCCGCCGAAGGTCTGCACCGCGTACGGCTCGCGACCAAGCGGCTGCGCTATCTCAGCGAGTTTCTGCTGCCGCTGTTCGCAGACCGCAAATCCGCGCGAAAATTCTCGCGCAGGCTCGCCGGCTTGCAGGAGCGGCTTGGCGCCTTCAACGACATGGCGGTCACGGCATCATTGCTCGATGGGCTCGACGCCGAGCCCGACGGCGCCATCGCCGCGGCGGCGATCGCCGGCTGGCAGGCGCGTGCGTCGGTCGGGGTGCAGCCGGCCCTACAAAGCACATGGCGCGATTTCACCGCCGCGCGCGTGCCCTGGTCGCGGCAGACGCCGCAGGACTAAGCGAAGTACGTCCCCAAAAAAGTTGCGCCCAGCCATTGGGGGATGGCTGGGCGCGCGCGAACCGGTCTGGGACGGGGAGGGGTGGGGATGTGACCGGTCGCGTATCTCTTTCGTTTGTCTCTACTGATCTGCTACTGGTCCCTTGCGCTGGCGGTGGAGACCGCCGGCTTGGTGTCGCCGAGCGAGACCCAGACATTGGGATCGCTCTGCGACTGGCGCTTGACGAAGCGGTAGCCGGTCTCCGTCCAGGCAACGACGTTCTCGTTCTGATTGTCGAGAACGAACTCGCCCTTGTCGGTCTTCACCGTCAGCACCGCGTGTCCTTCGCCCTTCTTGTCGCGCACGACGGTGATGAGCAGGGCCTCGCGCGGCCATCCGGCATCGATCAGCATCTTGCGCTTCAACAGCACGTAGTCTTCACAGTCGCCGTAACCGTCGGACGGCAGCGACCATTTTTCGATCACGCCCCAGTGCTCCTGGTCGGTCAAAGGCTTGACGGTCTCGTTGACCCAGCGATTGACCTTGACGAGGTCGCGCCATGCAGCCTGCGACATCACGATGTCGCGCGGTTGCGTCGGTGCGCCCTGGCACTGAGCGGCATTGTCCGCACAGAACTCGACCCAGCCGATCGGCGCACGCGTGGTGTCGCCGAGGCTTGCGTAGAGCAGACGGCCTTCGCCGGCCTGCGCTGCCGCGCTCATTCCGAAGAGCATGGCGGCCAGCGCCATTCTCTTCCCCTGTCCCCTGAAATCAAACATTGCGGCCCCCGTTTCTTGTTGGGACCACATTGCGCAGGGAGCTTTTGAGTTGCCGCTAAGTCAGTCAAGTCAAGTCGAGACGAATACAAGTAAAACGCGCGGCGAATTCGATCTATACTTGAGTCAAACTTGAATAAAATTCGATATGACTGCAATTGATTCAAATTTTATCGATTAACGCGGAAACGCTGGCGGAACCGTTGTTTGCACGCACCCGCGACCTCCGCGTTAACCCGCGCGAGGCCCGTCACGACCATGAAAAAGGCGGCGTCCGCATCGCGGAGGCCGCCTTCAGTACTGGAAATGCAGTGGTTTTGGTGCCTTCGCGCTTTACCGCGCGGTAACGCTCTCTTCGAGAGTTTCAATCGGCTGCGAATGCATGAACTCGAGCGCGAAGCCGTCTTCGAGGTTTCGGACCACGCGACCCTGCACCCGGCCGAGCAGAACCGTCGATTTCAGCGGGGGACGGTTTTCCGCGGCGATGGCGGCGCCCGACAGCGAGAGGTCGATGATGCGGCAGGTCATCTTGGTGCCGTCCTCGAGAGTCAGCACCGCGATCGGATTGCGCGGCACGATACGATCGTGGCGGCGGTCTTCCGGCAAATTGAGGATGTCGCGGTTGGCGAGCCAGGTCAGCTGTGCCGCAAGCTTGTCGCGCTTTCGCGGCGTCGCACCGACCGTCATGGCGAAGCCATTGTCGATGATGCGGGTGATCTTGCCCTCGACGCGGCCGATATGGTCGAGATAGGCGACCACGCGGTCGCCGACATTGCCGATGCCGGGGGCCAGCAGCGCCAGCCCGCCCGGCGACATGTTGATCACCTGGCAGGGGAATTCACGGCGGTCCGGCAACATGTAGCGGCCGAGCAGGTGAACCTTCACCCGCTGGAAACGCCGACGTTCCTCGGCGGCCGGAAGAAATTTTTTGTGCGCCAACGCCATTTTCACAACCCGACCCCCGCCTGCGGAGTCCGGGACCACCCTAAGGTGCACAGGGTTAATGCTACGTTAGGATCGGGCGCGGCGATGACGAACAGACACGATGCGTTCGAAAAGCCACATCAGGGGCGGGCAGGCCAGCACCGTCAGCGCGCCGAGGTCGAGCGCGACGGCGGCAGTGCCGGCCGATTTGGCGAGCCGACCCGCCACCGCCGGCCCCAGCATCATCGCGGCATAGAAGAGAGTGTAGAACACGCCCATCCCGACCGCTCGTGTCTCCGGCGCGAGTACGCGGGCGGCCAGGCTCATGATCGGGCCGGCGGGAAGGCCGCCGATCAAGCCGCCCAGGACGAGGATCGCGATCACAGCGTCGGACCGGGTCAGCCAGGCCAGTAGGGCGGCCACCACGAGGCTCGCCGCGATCGCCACGACAAAGGGGCGCTTGGTGCGATCGGCGAGATATCCGCCTGATGGCACCGAGATCACCGACAGCCACATCACGAGGCTGATCGCCGAGCCTGCCGCCGCAATGCTCCAGCCGCGCTCGACGAGCAATGAGGGGCCGAACGAGAAAATCATGGCGAAGCCGATATTATAAAGGCCCCAGATCGCACCCGCGACGATCACCGCCAGAAGCGCGAGCGGATCAAGCAGCCTGGAGCCGGCCGCGCTGGCGGTTGCTCCCGGCGGCGATTGGTAGAAAATGATCAGCACGATGCCGATCGCGGTCAGCGCGCCGGCCACGAGGAACACGGCGCCGGCGCCATACGCCGTGCCGATCGCCGGCAGCACCAGCAGCGAGATCGCAACGCCGGCCGGCCAGGAGTTGACGAAGATCGCCATCGCGGTGGCGATCTCCTTACCCGCAAACCAGTCGGTGCCCATCTTGGTGAGCTGCACGGTCAGCAGCACGCCGCCGGCACCGGAGGCGAGCCGGCCCGCCATCTGCCAGCCCCAGACGTCGGTGGTGGCCATGACGAGACTGCCCGCTGTCATCAGCAGCAGCGCCACGATCGTGGTGGGCTTGTCGCCAAGCGTCCGGCCGATCGCGCCGCCCGGCAGCGCCAGCACGATGCCCGGTGTGAAATAGAGTCCGATCAGGATGCCGATATCGGCGAGTCCGACGCCGAAGCTCTGCTGCAGCAGCGGCGCGACCGCGGCCACGCTCTGGAATTGGAACGCGATGGTGAGGCGAACGACGAACAGGATCGCAAGTATGCCCCAGCGATTGCGCAACGCTTCATCTCCCCAAACCCTATATCGAGCGTGCGGTGGGGAGACGCCGGAGTCAACCGCAAGCTCTGAGCTTACGACTTCCTCGTCGCACGCCGATAGAGGAGACATAGCAGCGCCAGCAGCACCGCGGCCGAGAGCCCGAGCGACCAGTGAATGCCGATCGCCGCACCGAACAGGCCGACCGTGATGCCGCTGAAGGCTCGCATCCCGAGCCCGGCCATGTTGTAGAGGCCGACGACGCGGCCGCGAATATCGGACGGCGCGTTCAACTGCACCAGCGCCTGCGCCATTGTGTTGAACGACAGCTCGAAGAAGCCTGCAAAGAACAGCAGCACGATCGCGACCGGATAGATCCGCACCGAGGCGAAGCCGAGCAGCGCCACGCTCCACAGCATGGCGAGCAAGATCGCGGTGCGCGGCGTGCCCTTGAGCCGTCCCCAGGATTCCAGCGCGATGCCGGCGAGCAGCGCGCCGGCAGCATCGGCCGCGAGCAGCACGCTATAGGAGATGCCGGGATCGCCGTGGCCGAGATCGCCGACAAAGCCGGGCATCTGTGCGTGATAGGCGTTGCCGATCATGAACGAGGTGAGGCCGGCAAGCCATGTCATCGCCGTCAGCACCGGCTGCGTGCCGATGGCACGGATCGTCAGCATGATGTCGGCAAGGCCGCGCACGGCGAAGCGCCGCACAGCGACACTCTTGTCCCGCACCGGCGCCCAGAACAGCCACAGCAGCATCGGCAGATAGAACAGCGTGTTGAAGATGATGCCATGCGAGGTGCCGAGCGTCAGCATGATGATGCCGCCGACGGCAGGTCCGACCAAAATGCCGAGATAGCGCGCCATCGCATTCAGCCGCACCGCGCTCGGAAGATCGGCGGGGCCGACGAGATCATAGAGCAGCAGCTGGTTCGGCGTCTGCCACAACACGCCGGCGCAGCCATGGATCACCAACAGCAGCATGGCGTGCCACATCTCGATGGTGTCGGTGATGAAGAAGAAACCCCATCCGGCCGAAGCAACGATGAACAGCAGCATGCCGCATTGAATGATGCGGCGCGGATCGACCCGGTCGGCGAGCCCGCCAACCGCGACCGAGAACAGCAGGAACGGCAGCCAGTGCGACAGCACCGCAAAGCCCGCCAGCGCCGGCGAATGGAATTTCTGGAACACCACCCAATAACTGATCACATGCTCAATATTATCCGCCATCATCGCCAGCACGTAAGCGATGAACTGGAGCCGGTACGGCACCGACTTCATCGCCGCGAACGAGCCGGACGCGACGACAGGATTTTGAGGGAGGGGGTTCAAGCGGGCACCTGGGGTGGGACTTTTCGCGCCGTGCCTACACGTTCGCCGTCGAGCGCTCAAGACACTTGGGTGTGTGAGGACGGCGGTCCCGTAGCCCGGATGAGCGAAGCGATATCCGGGAACGCTGGTCCCGCATGTCGCTTCGCTCATGCGGGCTACGAGACCGCGGCTTGGCACCAGCGCGCATCTCACATACGCTTCGCCTCAGCCCGCACCAATCAATCATAACAGACGGGCATCGAGGACACGCCATGGACCAGATTCGCGTCTGCACCCACGCAGGACCAGGCAGCGAGCCTGTCATCAAAACCGTGCCGTGGCCGAAGGTCGGCAAAAAGGCCGCGCTGATCAAGGTCGGTGCGTGCGGCGTCTGCGGCACGGACCTGCACATTTTGAAGGGGCACTGGCCGAAGCCGCTGCCGTGGCCGTTCACGCTCGGCCACGAGCTCGGCGGAATCATTATCGAATGCGGCGACGAATTCACCGAGGACTTCATGAGCAAGCCGCTGAAGGTCGGATCAAAGGTGATGATCCCGCCGCTGATGCCCTGCGGCCGTTGCTATTACTGCATCCATTTTCCGCAAGTCGCCAACAAGTGCCTGACGCCGGTCTATTACGGCCGCTATCTCGGCTTCGACAAGGCGCCTCACATGTGGGGCGGCTGGGCCGAATATGTCTATGTCGATCTCGATATGCTGCCGGGCACCAAGATCTACAAATTGCCTGACGACATGTCGCTGCGGCTGGGGGCGCTGTCGGAGCCGCTGACCTCCTGCATCCGCGCCTTCAATCGCGCCAGCCGCGCCGGTGGTTTCACCTGGGGCGACACGGTGGTGATCCAGGGCTCGGGCCCGATCGGCATTCTCGCGGTTGCCGCCGCGCAGGAGATGGGAGCAGGGCGCGTCATCTGCGTCGGTGCGCCGGAGGAGCCGCGGCTCAAGCTCGCGCGTGAGTTCGGCGCCGAGGCGACGGTGAACATCGACGAACTGAAATCGCCCGAGGCACGCATCGCCCGCGTGCGCGACATCGTCGGCGGCTTCGGCGCCGATCTGGTGATGGATTGCTCGGGCCATCCCTCCGCCGGCCCCGAAGGCATCGAGATGCTGCGCGACGGCGGCACCTATGTCGAGATGGGCCAGTTCACCGACGCCGGCTCGATCGAGACCTCCTGGCACCGCATCTGCACCAAGGACCTCAATGTGCTGGGCTCCTGGGGTTTTACCGCCAACGATCTGCCGCTCGGCGTCGACATGCTCTATCGCACCCGTGACAAATATCCCTGGCTGAAGATGCAGACGATCTATCCGTTCACGGAAGAAGGCGTCGCGCAGGCGGTCAGGGATGCGATGGCGATGAAGACGGTGAAGTCAACCATCGTGCCGTGGCCGGAGCTGGTGGAGTAGCGATGGCATCGATCCCGCACGAGCTCGCGGCGTTTCTGGTCGAATCCAAGCGCCGCACCTATGCGGGGCTGGACGACGACGCCACCGTGGCCGCTCCGCTGCTCAGAGGCTCCAAGCAGCTCGAGCATCGCGCGTCGCCTTATGCCTATCGCGATATCTATTTCGGATGGGGTTCTTCGTCGGGCAGGAGACCGTGTCCCGGGATGGGCGCGTCATCTGGTCGATGAGCTACAGCGGGGGCGTCCGCGCGGAGATCACGGGGCGAGACACCTTCCTTGCGATCTACAAATTCCTGCGCCAGGCACTACTGGCCGGATCCGTGGAGGAGCCGTACCGGGGGCCGCATCTGTTTGAGCAGGACGGCATGGTTTACCGTAACGAGGTCGAAGGCTCGCTCGATCGTTTCCACGGCATCGAGACGATTGCGCAGGAGGATGGCGCGCTGCTTTACGAGCTGCGCTATGGTGGCGGGCTGCTGCGCTAGATGATCCGTAGCCCGGATGGAGCGCAGCGCAATCCGGGATTCTCGCCTGCGGCTCCCCGCATTCCGCTACGCTGCATACGGGCTACGGGGCCGGCGTTTGGAATGAAGGACGAGATGACAAACGAACAAACGACCGAACCAGGCCAGCGCACCCGCTCACCCTTCAGCTCCATCCGTGCGATCGACTACACCGTCATCTTGGTACGCGATATGGTGGCGATGCGCCGCTTCTACGAGGAGGTTCTCGCATTTCCGGTGCTGCGGGAGTTGTCGGCGAACTGGATCGAGTACGGCCTGGGCCCTAACACGTTGGCTCTCGCAAAGCCGGGCCGGACTGCGACTGACGCGCCTGTGCCGCACAGGAGCGCCTCGCTGCAACTGGCCTTCAAGGTGTCCGCGGCCGAAGTCGATGCATGTGCCGACGAACTCGCACGCCACGGCGTGGCCCTGCTGTCGCCGCCGACGAACCAGTCGTTCGGGCACCGGACGCTGTTCTTCCGCGACCCCGACGGCAATCTCTTGGAGGTCTATGCGGAGATCTGAACCGCGGGAGCGGTGGGCCTGTGTACGAAAAGTTCCATCGGAAATCCGCGAGTTATTCACGCCGGGGTGAAACTTAGACCGGGGTTTCGGCTTTCAGTTCACGGGAGAGTTCATCGTGAAGCGGATCCTGAAACCCGTCACTTACATCCTGGCCGCCATCTACTTCCTGGTGGATGCGGTCTTCATGGCCGTGGCGAGGCCAATCTCGCGCTGGATCGAGCGGCATCTCCAATTGAAGCGATTGCGCGGCTGGATCAGATCGCTGTCGCCTTATTGCTCGCTCGCCCTGTTTTCCGTGCCCGTCATTATCCTGGAGCCGGTCAAGCCCGTGGCGGCCTATCTCGCCGCAACCGGCCAGATCGTGAGCGGGGCCGTGACTTTCATCGTCGGCGAACTGCTCAAGCTAGTGCTGGTCGAGCGCCTGTTCCATCTCACGCGTGACAAGCTGATGCGGATTCCGGCCTTCGCCTGGGCCTATGGGAAGTTCACCGAGGCGAGAGCATGGCTGCAGGCAACCGAAGCCTGGCGCGCGGTCCGCGCCTTGGGCCGTGCGGCGAGGGACACCGTTGCGCGGACCAGAGCCAGGCTGGCCGGCGGCTTCGGCAGGCTGGTGGCCTCCAGGGATTAGGGCTGCGCCGGGCGAGTTGCTCTCTATGCGAGCTTGCGGGCCGCGGCGGTGGCCCTGTCGCCCGTGTTCGGCGTGCCGGTCGGCTCGATCAGCAGGAGATGGACCTCCTCGCGCGCGACCGGGCGATGCTCAACACCTTTGGGCACGACATAGAGTTCGCCCGGACCAAGCGTCACCGTGCGATCCCGCAATTTGATGTCCAGACTGCCTTTCAGGACGAGAAAGAAATCGTCGGTGTCATCGTGCTTGTGCCAGGTGAATTCTCCCTTCACCTTCACCACCATCACGTCGCAATCGTTGAAGGTCGTGATCGTGCGTGGCGACCAGAAATCCCCAAAAGTCGCGAGTTTGTCGGCAAGCGAAATGCCGTCGGCCATGTGTTCTCCCGTTCTTCCGTGCGGCACGATTTGGGTCGAGCGATGCCAGCAGCTATTTGACATATCCCGACGATATGGCCCGCGCCCATTTCGGGTGGTCGTTGGCGAGGGCACGGGACGATGCGGCGTCCCAATCGTATTCGAGGGCCAAGAGTTCGGCCTGCCAGCCCCTTTGTCGCTTCGTGAGGATTGCATATCGCGCGTGCGGCGAGCGGTATTCCAGGTTTGCGGCAACGGGAATGTCTGCGAAGACCGGGCAACCAACGCTCCCTGGATTGAGAACCAGACAGTCATGAGGTCCGTGAACGACGGCCTGGCGGTGGCTATGACCACACAGCACCACACGCGCCGTCGGCTCACTCGCGAGGCGCATTGCCAGCACGTCGCGGCGTGCCGGTACGAAGCGGCCGTCGTCGAGCGTTTCTTCCAGCAGGCATGTCGTATCGTTGTCGGGCGTGCCGTGGCAGGCCAGAATACCATCGTCCAGCCGTATTTGGGAAGGCAGGCTGTGGAGTGCGAGACGTTGCTCCGCAGTCAATGCGTTGCGCGCAAACAGGCCTGCGGACGAGAGCTTGTCGTCCGGAAACTCCTCAATCCAGCGATCATGGTTTCCGCGTACGGTCGGCAACGACAGCGCCTCGAGAGCTTCGAAAGTCTCTTTCGGCCACAACGGACTGGTGACGCAATCGCCCAGGTTGACCGTACGATCGACGCCACGCGCCTTGATGTCGGCCAGCACCGCCTCCAGCGCGGCAAGGTTGCCGTGGATATCGGAAATGACTGCCAATCGCATCGTCGTGCTCCCTAGTCCAATCGGCCTGAGCTTAGCCCTGTTGTGCGTCTCCGGCAGCTCCAACCGCGCATAATTTAAGCGAGGTGGCCGTGAAAATCTGCAGCCTCGCCCCAAAATCCCGCTATATGCAGCAAAACGGCTCGAAAACGCTGGATGTAGTGGGTCGAGCTGGCCAGTAAGCTTATTCTCGGCATCGCCAAAGCCATGCGTCATAGGCATGGTGATTTGCCCGCACTTGGCGTAAAGAGCGTCCAAATCAAATCACCACGCGTGCGGCTGGACCATTTGCCGCCTACGCAGCTTCAGGTCGCGCGGCTCGACGTTCCGCGCCTGGACCAACCAAGGTTTATCCCGTGTCTTTTCCGACCATGAGTGCGCCGCTCGCCCGAGCTTTGGCCGAGCGCAACTACGACCGTCCGACCCCCGTTCAGCTCGCAGTGCTCACGGACGAGGCCGCTGACCGCGACCTCTTGGTTTCGGCCCAGACCGGCTCCGGCAAGACGCTGGCCTATGGGCTGGCCATGGCCAAGGACCTGCTGGGTGACGCCGAGCGGTTCGAGCGGGCGGGTGCACCGCTCGCCCTGATCGTGGCGCCGACCCGCGAGCTCGCGTTGCAGGTCCATCGCGAGCTGGCGTGGCTGTACGAGCATGCGAGCGGGCGCGTCGTCTCCTGCGTCGGCGGCATGGACCCCAGGCGCGAGCAGCGCGAGCTTGCGGCCGGCGCTCATATCGTCGTCGGCACGCCCGGCCGGTTGTGCGATCATTTGCGCCGCGGCCGTCTCGACATCTCGGAATTGAAAGTGGTCGTGCTCGACGAGGCCGACGAGATGCTCAATCTCGGCTTTCGCGAGGACATGGAGTTCATCCTCAAGACCACGCCGGACACCCGCCGCACCCTGATGTTCTCGGCGACGTTCCCGCGCGGCATCGTCGCGCTGGCCAAGCAGTATCAGCAGCGGGCGTTCCGGATCGAGGTCGCCGGCGACGAAGGCGGTCATGCCGATATCGAGTACCGCGCGATCCGGATCGCGCCCGGCGATGCCGAGCACGCCGTCGTCAACGTGTTGCGCTTTTACGAGGCGCCGAGCGCGCTGGTATTCTGCAGCACGCGCGATGGCGTCCGGCATTTGCAGGCGGCGCTGCTGGAGCGCGGCTTCTCCGTGGTCGCCTTGTCAGGCGAATTGACGCAGAACGAGCGGACCACGGCGCTGCAGTCGCTGCGCGACGGACGCTCGCGGGTCTGCGTGGCGACCGATGTCGCCGCCCGCGGCATCGATCTGCCGAGCCTCGATCTCGTCATTCATGCCGACCTGCCCAACGACGCCGAGGTCATGCAGCATCGCTCCGGCCGCACCGGCCGCGCGGGCCGCAAGGGGACGAGCGTCATGCTGGTGCCGCCCGTGCGGCGGCGGCGTGCGGAAATGCTGCTGAACGTCTCGGGCATCGACGCGGTCTGGGGGACCGCGCCGCAGCCGGATGAGATCCGCAAGCTCGATCACGAGCGCATGAAAGACGTGCTGTTCACGGAGGAGACGACCGCCGACGATCTGGCGCTGGCGCAGGCGCTATTGGCCGAGCGGTCGGCTGAGGAGATCGCCGCGTCTCTCGCACGGCTCTATCGCGCGCGGCTGCCGTCGCCCGAAGACATCATGGATCCCGGCGAGCGAGCTGGCCGGCCGCGCGAGGATCGCGGTCGCAACGATACGCGCGCTCCGCGCGACGATGTCCGCGCCTCGCGTGGCGATGACCGCCCCGAAAGGGCTCGGGCCAAATCGGGGAAATCGTCGAAACATGGCATGGCCGATGGCAGCGTCTGGTTCCGGGCCAACATCGGACGAAAAAAGAATGCGGAAGCGCGCTGGCTGTTGCCGATGATCTGCCGCCGTGGCGGCATCGACAAGAACGATATCGGCGCGATCAAGATCATGGACACCACGACCGAGTTCGAGATTTCCGAGCGGGTCGTGGAATCTTTCGCCGCCAAGATCAAGCGTCCGGACAAGGAAGACAACATTCGCATCGAGTCCATGGCGGATGCGCCGCAACGGCAGGCATCTTCGGAAGAGCGGTCCCACGCGCCGCGGCGCGAGAGCAGCGACAGCGACCATCGTGAACGCCGCGACGATCGCCCGCGCGAGCCGGGCGGGTTCAAACCGCAAGGCAAGCCACACGGCAAGACACACGGCAAATCGCACGAAAAGCCATACGGCGAGCGTACGCAGAAATTCGACGATGCTCCTTCCTTCGCAAAAAAGAAGAAGCACAAGAACAAGCCGGGCTATGCTGAGCCCTCGGTCACGTCGTGGTCTGAGAAGGGCGCTCCCGGGAAAAAGCCGAAGACGAAAAAGAAGTATCGCGCCTGACTGCAGCTGCACGGCGCGGACGGCAATGATGCTGCCGGATTTCACCGGCGGCATTATCTCGGAAATCAAGTCTGAGCAGCGAGGTCGCGCAGCATGTATGTTGCGCTGTCGCTGTAGGTCGCGAGCTTTGCCCGCAGCTCCGCATCAGTCGTGACGGACCGAAAGCCGAGACGCTCCCACAGCGGCCGCGTGGCGTAGACCGACACCAATGCGAGCGTCGCAATCGCTGACGCGCGCGCGAGCTGTTCGATTGCCAGCACATAATCGCGCACGACACCGCCGCGAAAATCAGGCAGCACCGCGACGTCGTGCAAATAGAGGCAATCCGCATCGTCGGGCAATTGCTCGAGCAAGCCGTCGAGCGGGGGAATCCGGTGCTGCATCCAGGGATGCGCGAGACCGTAGCCGACGATCCCGTCGTCCGCGACGAGCACGCGGCAGCCGTCGGGATAGAGCCGCATTTTTTCCGCGAGCACCTCGGGGCGTTCAGGCAGATCAGGATGGATCCGCACTGCGATCGTGCTGATCGCCGGCAGATCGGAGGCGCGCCCGGGACGCCAATGCGGCTTGCTCATGTCGATCCGTCGTTCCGTCTCAATCATTTCCAGTTTATTCCGATGCGACGATGCGTGCAGCGAAAAATATCTTTGCCGCCATCTCAGGAATACGACGGCTCGCGCGGCGTCCTATCGATGCAAGCCCATTGCATGACAGGAGAGACCATGACCACAACCTCGATCCGCCTCGCGCTCACGCTCGCAATATCGCTGGCGCTGGTTCCCACTGCTTTCGCGGCACCGCCGGCCAAGACCGGCAAGACCGGCAAAGGCAACGTGCTCACCGATGCCAAGGGCATGTCGCTCTATACTTTCGACAAGGATGCTGACGGCAAGTCGGCCTGCAATGGTCCGTGTGCGACCAACTGGCCGGTGCTGAAAGCCGAGGCCAGCGATGCCGCCGCCGACGGCTACACCGTCATCACGCGCGACGACGGCTCGAAGCAGTGGGCCTACAAGGGCAAGCCGCTCTACACCTTCGCCAAGGACACAAAGCCCGGCGACGTCACCGGCGACGGCTTTCTCAACGGTGCCTGGCATCTGGCGATGCCGTGAGCAGGGTGCACTGCTAGCGCAGCCCCTCATACACCATCAGCCCGCGTGCGATTTGCAGCTTGCGGATCGCGCGTGGCAGCAGTTTTTCCGGCTGGTGCAGATAGCGCCAGGAGGTGAGGGCGAACGGGCCAAGGGCGCCGCATTCGTCGTCGAACGGCGCGAGCACGCCTGTCACGCTCACCGGTGTATGCGGGCGGGCATTGAACGGCAGCAGCAGCAGCTCGAGATGCGCCTTGCTGCCGTCCTCGCGCGCGGCGGTGACGCCGGCGATTGCGCCGAGGCTCTCGTCGGCGACGATGGTCGTGATCTCCTCGATCTCGCGGCGGCTAGCCTCGTTGAACAGCGCCGCAAAACTCGAGTCCTTGAGGTCGCGCCCTGCGAGCGCGCAAACGCGCGTGCCGGCGACGCGGAACGGGAAGCCGAGATGGGGCTCGCAGGACAGCACGAAGATGTCTCCGAGTAGGCCGCGCACGGCAGCCGGATCGATATCGGCCCGGTCTGGCGCCCGCGCAGTGCCGCGCTTTTCGTTCCAATATGCGAAGAATTCGCGGCTTGACGGATGTTTCATGACTGAACGCTTACCCCGGGGCGCAACCTCGCGGGACAAACCTGTCCCGCTTCAGTGCAGCCGCAATCCCTGTGTTGTTGTGCAGGAGGGGCTTTGCAGCGTCCATGCCGCAGCGGCGTTTTCGGCGTCCCTGGCGCTGCCTTTGCGTCGTTAACGTTAAGTTAACTATGCGCTTTCCGCGCGCCACGCCGCTGCTATGGTGATCGCGGTCGCAAGCTTCGCCGCTTTTCTCCAGGTTCTCGGCGAGGCCTGTACACAGGCGTCAAACAGTTTGGTCACCGGCCGCGGGGAGGGGTGGGGATATTCCCGTCTCTCTGGGTACCGGAAGTCCGACACGGATAGGCAGGGCTTTCCCAGGGCCCTGCCTTTTCCTTTTGTGCACTTGCGCAGGGCGGGCAAAGGCGACTATCTCCAAGGCCTGTCGTCAAGCCTGTCGCTCCGATCGCGCCTGAAAGCGAAGCCGCCTTGGATTCCCCGCCAAATTCTCCGCCGCAAGATCCTCCGTCGCAAGATGCTTCGCTGGCAGTGCCGGCCGTCGTTGAGGAGGCTCCGCGCGAGCCGATCCTGACGCTGCCGTTCGCGCTGACGGCCTATATCCTCTTGCTTGCCGTGATCCATCTGCGGGTGCTGCTGCCGCCGGAGCTCGAGAACTGGACCATCGACGTCTTCGGTTTCATCCCCAAGCGTTACGATTCCTCGCTGCTGAATCTGGAGATCCCCGGCGGGGCCGGCGCCAAGGTCTGGACCTTCGTCACCTATTCGCTGCTCCACGCCAATCTCACCCATATCGGCTTCAACGTGTTGTGGCTGTTGCCGTTCGGCAGCGCGCTGGCGCGGCGCTTTGGCGCCATCAGGTTCTTTCTGTTCCTCGCGGTGACGGCGGCGGCCGGCGCGCTCGCCCATCTCGTCACCCACGAGCACGCGGTGGCGCCGATGATCGGCGCCTCGGCCTCGGTGTCGGGCGCGATGGCGGCGGCGATCCGCTTCGCCTTCGTTCGCGGCAGCTTCCTGTCATTCAGCCGATCGGATGCCGATACCGCCGCAAGAGTTCCGGCGCTGCCGCTGTCGCGCGCGTTGCGCGACGGGCGGGTGCTCGGCTTCCTCGCGGTGTGGTTCGGCGTCAACATCGTCTTCGGCGTCGGCGCGATCGGCGTCGATAGCGAGACCACGAGCGTTGCCTGGCAGGCGCATATCGGCGGCTTCCTTGCCGGCCTATTGCTGTTCACGCTGTTCGATCCCGTGCCGCGCGTGCGAAGCGATGCTGCGGATGCGTCATCACGGGACATTTCAGACCGCATTTGAAGCGGCGCTTGCGGCGCCGCCCGAATTCATCCATCATTCCCGAGAAGAATGTTCCGAAGCGACAGGCCGCTAGAGGCGATGCTTCGCAAAGCGCCTGAGCGTGAAACCGGCGCTGAAACTGTTAGTTGAAGACTCGAAGAACAAGTCCGGACCGCGAACAGCGGACGGTTCCGATTCAGGGAGGCGACAATGACGGTACGTTCGATTCTCAACACCAAGGGCCACCAGATCATGAGCGTCGAGCCGGACGCGAAGCTGGCGGCCGCGGTCAAACTGCTCGGCGAGAAGAAGATCGGCGCGGTGCTGGTGATGAACCAGAGCCGGCTGGAAGGCATCCTGTCGGAGCGCGACATCGTGCGGGTGATCGGCGAGCGCGGCGCCGGCGCGCTCGAGGAGCCGGTCGCTCAGGTCATGACCCGCAAGGTCGTCACCTGCAAGGAGACCGACACGGTCGCCGAGCTCATGGAGATGATGACCACCGGAAAGTTCCGCCATCTGCCCGTGGTCGACAATGGCAAGGTGGTCGGCCTGATCTCGATCGGCGACATCGTCAAGCGCCGGGTGCAGGAATACGAGTCCGAGCAGGAAGCTCTGCGCGACTACATCAAGACCGCCTGATCAGGCTTGCTGGTCGGCTTTGGGCGCGGCGCCCTCGGGCGCCGGCGCCAGCTCGTGGATGGCCTCCTGGATGGACTCCAGCGCACGCTCGGCAGCGCGGGTGCCCAGGGCTATGAGGTCCTCGGAGCGGTGGAAATCGAACCAGCCGAATTGGCCGATCCGCGGTGTGATCAGCATATCGGGCGGATCGCCGGCGAGGCGGGCGCGGGTGATGCGGTCCTGCATGATGTTGAAGGCGTCGACCATCACCGAAGAGAGGCCGGGCCGGGCGCTGCCGCCGCCGAAGAACTCGCGCTTCACCGTCTTCTCGGGCGAGAAGAATCTCGGGAAGCGCCGCTTTGACGGCGGCTCTTCGGCCGCGGGGATCACCGGTTCAGGCATCGCGCCGTGCGAATAGACCGTCGTCGAATAGGTGAAGATGTCGCTGGAAAGATTTGCGGCGATGACGATTTCCGCGCCGAGCGCGCGGGCCGCCGAGACCGGCACCGGGTTCACCAATGCGCCGTCGACCAGCCAGCGATCGCCGATCAGGACCGGAGAGAAGATGCCCGGCAGCGCGTAGGAGGCGCGCATCGCGTCGACCACGCGGCCGCGCGTCAGCCAGATCTCGTGGCCGGTGCGGACCTCGGTCGCGACGGCGGCGAACTTGACCGGGAGGTCCTCGATCTGGCTCTGGCCGCAGGCGGCCTCGAGCCGGGTCGCCAGCTTCTCGCCGCCGATCAGGCCGGAGCCGTTGAGGCGGATGTCGAGGTAGCCGAGGATGTTGCGCATCCCTTGCAGGCTGCGGCCCCATTCTTCCAGCGTATCGAGCCGGCCGGCCGCATAGAGGCCGCCGACCACCGCGCCGATCGAGGTGCCGACCACGACGTCGGGCACGATTCCGTTGGCGAGCAGGGTCCGGATAATGCCGATATGAGCGAAGCCGCGCGCCGCGCCGCCGCCAAGCGCAAGGCCGATGACCGGCCGGCGGATGCTGCCCAGGCCGACTTTCTCGGTGACCTTATCGCTGTTCGAACCCCGACCCTTCAATATGTCCAGCACCGAAACTCTCCTACGCCGGGACCCGCCATCAGACTAGGCACCGTACTCGCGCTCCGCCAGAACCGGGCCGAAGCATGGTTTATGCCGGTTTGGGAAGCGCGCGGGGCAGGAGTATGGCGAGGCGCGGCTGCCTCTCGGGTAATCACGCAGGCGTCAACCGGGTTCCAAAACCTGTCGGGCCGTATTTCTCAGGGGGACAGAGGCTTGAATTTGCCGCGTTTTCGGTGAAAAGCAGGTGGCATGACTCTCGGGGGTGACGGCATCATCGGATGGCGGCGCAGCGCATCGCTGCTGCCGGCCTTGGTCCTTGCTGCCTGCCTCTATACCCTTGGCCAAAATGCTGCGCAGGCGCAGCTTTTCTCCGATCGTCCGCCGCCGGTACCGCCGGCTTCAGTGCCCGATCCCGGCGGTGCCGTCAGCCTGGCGCCGCCCTCCGGCCCGGGTGCCGGACCACCGAGCCTGCCGCCGACCCTGTTGCAGCCGACCACGCCCAGCATGCCGCCGCCCGCGGTCACGACCGTGCCGTCCGCCCCGCCGCTCAACGCGGCCGTACCCGGACAGGGCGTGCTGTCGCTGACGGCGAAATACGGCAAGGACACCCCGCCGATCACCAGCGGTCTGGTCTGGCGCGTGTTTGCCGATCGTCCCGACGAGAATGGCACCTTCAAGCTGATCCGCGAAGACCGCAATGCCACGCCGAACATCGTGCTGCCGCCCGGCAATTACGTCGTGCACGTCGCCTTTGGCCTGGTCAGCGCGGTGCGCACCGTCAGCCTGAAGGCCGAAACCGACCGGGAATCCTTCGTGCTGCCCGCCGGCGGCTTGCGCATCGAGGGCCGCGTCGGCACCAGCCGCATTCCGCAGAACCAGATCTCGTTCGCGATCTACAAGGGCAGCCAGTTCGAATCCGGCGAGCGCGCCTCCCTGGTGCCGAACGTCGCCGCCGGTGACGTCGTGCTGCTGCCCGAGGGCACCTACTACATCATCTCGAATTACGGCGACGCCAATTCGGTGGTGCGCTCGGACATCCGCGTCCAGGCCAGCAAGCTCACCGACGTCACCATAACCCACCGCGCCGCCGTCATCACGCTCAAGCTCGTCAGCGACAGGGGCGGCGAAGCGCTCGCCAACACTGCCTGGTCGGTGCTGACCCCGGGCGGCGACGTCATCAAGGAATCGATCGGCGCCTTTCCGCGCGTCGTGCTCTCCGAAGGCGAATACCGCGCCATCGCCAAGAACGAGGGCAAGGTCTACGAGCGCGGCTTCAACGTCGTCAACGGCGTCGACGGCGAAGTGGAAGTCGTCGCGCGGTAGTGTTTGAGCGGTGATGCCGCATGCGGCCCGACGCTGATCTCCGTGTCTGGTGAACGCTTCTCATTCAGCGCACGGATCCCCCATATCGTATTACCGCCAGTCCCGTGTGCGAAAGCAGATGCTCTCCGCTGCTCCGTTTGGTGTTGCGATTTGCTTGGTGTTTCGATTTGAACAGCTCTGGCAGCGCTACCAAGCAGGACCGATCAACATCGGCATCGCCGGCTTATTCCGGCGGCGCCGCGACTTCCTCACAGCCGGTGCAAGATACCTATTTCCGATAATCAATTTTATTCGCTTTCCATCCTGCCGCGTTATATGTCGGGCATCACTCCAACGGGGGAGGCCGGAGCAGGCTCGTGCGTCTGCGAGACCGGCAAGGAGCAGGGGCCAAGCTCGTCGGCATGTTCGAAGTGATCCTCACCAGGCGTAAGCGGTTCGGCTGGCGGTGGCAGGTGTGCGACCAATCCGGCAAGAAATTTGCCGATGGCTTCGAGCGCACCCGGCCGTCCGCCAAATATCATGGCGAGCGCGCATTGTTCTTCCTGTTGTCGCAGGCCCATCTGCGCAATCGCTTGGCGACGTCCAGCGAGGACTAGTCGCGACTCGCGTGCAGTCCGGTAGGTCTCGTAGCCCGGGTGAGCGAAGCGATACCCGGGACAGCTCGTGGTAGGAATCCCGGATGTCGCTTCGCTCATCCGGGCTACAAGATATCGCGTTGCCCGTCGGGCAAAACACCCAAGCTGCCGGTCAACCCGCGTGGCTCAAAATATTCCACTTTACCGAATTTCGGAATTACGTATATTTCGCCTCACTCCGGCCCAAGGAAGAGGGGCGTATCGCGATCGTCACGAACGCGGGCCGGACGGCGGTGGACGTGGGCCACATCGGCGCGAAGGGTTTCGCAGGGCGGGCAACCGTGAGCGAAGCCGCCGCGCACACGACCGGTGTGATCGGCGTACGGCGAAATCGTGTGGTCCTGGCGCCCGGGGTCTGTGCGCCAAGCGTTGCGGTGATGTCGCGGCCCAACCGGGGCGCGTGCATCAGCCATCCGCAAGGCGACGGGGGCAATAGTGCATCGCTCCCCGGGGAGAGCGCGACATAAAGCCGTAAAACCACTGCGCAGGGAAGGCCGGATGTTCAGGCTTCACCTGTATGCCGCTGTGCAATGTTCTTACGACAATCTCGCACAGTGGACCGCGGGTGCCAGCCGGCACCCGGTCTTCCCTGCGCCCTCTTTTCATTTGAGGGTGAGGCATCGAAGCAAAGCTCGGGCGAATGCGCCGCGAGGATGCGAAGGTGCGTCTGCGATCGAAAATGTGAATGGAAGCGTGACGCTGCCGCCCAGAGACTCCGTCATTGCGAGCGCAGCGAAGCAATCCAGTCTGCCGCCGCGGAGAGATTCTGGATTGCGTCGCTGCGCTCGCAATGACGATGCTGATGCAGCGGTGCGCCAAAGCTTCGGTCTCACGCGCCTCCTACGCAACGCCTTCGCAAAACCGTCACAGTCTCTAACGCCCACTAACCAACGCCCGACTTTAAACTGTCATAATCGCCGAACGGAACCCGCGCTCGTGCGCTCTTTACACGCCGTTAAGCGCGGCTGCATTGGATGCAGCGGAAAGTGCGTTGGGGACTGCCATGAGTGCCGTGAAGAAAGTGTCGGGAAAACCGGCCGCCGAAATGTTCGACGACATCCCGGTGCTTCAGCGCAAATGGCGTGCCGCGTTGAAGCCGGGCGAACGGCTGCCGCGCTACGAGGACGTGATGCTCGGCAGCCTGGGACGGCTCGCCGACCACATCGCGCTGCTCAAGGGCGACGGCGCGCTCGAACTGTCGCGCAGCGGACGCTACGTGCAGAAATGGCTCGGCGAAGAGCGCTGGGACATCCCGGTTGCCGCGCTCTCGCCCGATTGCGCTACCGCGCTGTTGGAAGCCGCGGCGAGCGCGCTCGCCAACGGGCGGCCACACCTGGCCAGCGCCCATTGCGTGCGCGACGGCATGGTCAGGACGTTTGATGTGCTGGCGCTTCCGACCGCATCGCGCTGGGGCGCGACGCTGGTCGGCGCCTACATCAACGAACGCGGCGCGCAATACAATCTCCTGGACGCGATCTTCGCTTCGACCGACGACGCGGTGGTCTCGCTGGCGACGCTGCGCGACGCGGATGGCAAGCCGTTCGATCTCCAGGTCGTGCACCACAACAAGAGTGCGGCGCTGCTGCTGAAGGCCGAAGGGGCGAGCCTGCTGTGGCGCCGCATCGGCGAGGGGGACACGCTGCTGGCCTCGGTTGAAGTCATGGAATTCTTGCTCAAAGCCGTCTCCGGCGGTCGCGGCGAGCAGCTCGAGATCGAGAGCGACGGACGCCATCTCCGGCTGAGCGCCACCGCGTTTGCCGACGTGGTCTCGCTGACGATCTCGGATGTCACTGTGTTGAAGCGGCGCGACGCCTCTTTCCGCCTGCTGTTCGACAACAACCCGATGCCGATGTGGGTGTTCGACGCCGCGAGCAAGCAGTTTCTCAGCGTCAACGACGCCGCGGTCCAGCATTACGGCTACAGCCGCGCCACCTTCCTGCGCATGAAACTGCACGAGATCTGGCCGCAAGACGAGTGGGACAGCCATGCCGAGGCGCTCGAACGCGTCGGCGACGCCTATCACTCCTCGCGCAACTGGCGGCATCTGCGCGCCGACGGCAGCGAGATCGAGGTGCTGACCTTCGGCCGCCGCGTCGCCTTCGACGATCGCGACGGATATCTGGTCGCGGTGGTCGACATCACCGAAAGGCGCAAGGCCGAGGCGCGGATCGCCCACATGGCGCACCATGACGGGCTCACCGATCTGCCGAACCGCGAATATTTCCAGGAGCGCTTGAAGCAGGCGCTCGACCAGGCCAGCGGAAAGCGGGTCGGCGTGCTCTACCTCGACCTCGACCTGTTCAAGAACGTCAACGATTCCTTCGGCCATCCGGTGGGCGACCGCCTGTTGAAGGAGGTTGCCACCCGTCTGAGCACCGCGGTCCGCGGCGCCAATCTCGCGGCCCGGCTCGGCGGTGACGAGTTCGCGGTGATCCTGGCGGCCGACGTCACGCCCAACGAGGCCAGCGCCTGCGCGGGCTTGCTGATCGACCTGCTGAAGGCGCCCTACGAGATCGACGGTCAGGAGATGGTGATCGGCGCCAGCATCGGCATCGCGCTATCGCCGGGCGACGGTACGACGTCGGAAGAGTTGATGCGCAACGCCGATATGGCGCTGTACCGGGCGAAATCCGACGGCGGCGGCGTGCATCATTTCTTCGAGCGCGAGATGGATCTGCAGGCGCAGAAGCGCCGTGACATGGAGCTCGATCTGCGCCGCGCGTTTGCCAATGGCGAGTTCGAGCTGCACTACCAGCCGCTGGTCTCGATCGCCTCCGACCGCATCTCCGGCTTCGAGTCGCTGCTGCGCTGGCATCACCCCGACAAGGGCATGATCTCGCCGGCGGAGTTCATTCCGGTCGCCGAGGACATCGGCCTGATCACCCAGCTTGGTGAGTGGGTGCTGCGCGTAGCTTGCTCCGAGGCGGTGAAATGGCCCGTCGACGTCAAGGTCGCGGTCAATCTGTCGCCGGCGCAGTTCCGAAGCCGCAATCTGGTTCAGGTCGTGATCTCGGCACTGGCGCAGTCCGGCCTGTCGCCGAAGCGGCTCGAGCTGGAGATCACTGAGTCGATCTTCCTGGCCGAGACCGACGCCAATCTCGCCATCCTGCATCAGTTGCGCGAGCTCGGCGTCAGCATCTCCATGGATGATTTCGGCACCGGCTATTCCAGCCTCAGCTATCTCCGCAGCTTCCCCTTCGACAAGATCAAGATCGACCGCTCCTTCGTCAAGGATCTGGCAGGGCGGCCCGATTGCGTCGCGATCGTTCGCGCGATCTCGGGGCTTGGCCGCAGCCTCAACATCACCACGACCGCGGAAGGCGTCGAGACCGAGGATCAGCTCGCGTGGTTGCGCGCCGAAGGCTGCAACGAAGTGCAGGGCTTCTTGTTCAGCGCTGCGCGGCCCGCGGCCGAGATCGCAAAGCTGCTCGCCGATTTCGGCCAGCGTGCTTCACGGGCGGCGTAACTCGGACGGATAACAATCATAGACCAGCGCTTTGAAGGCGGGCGTGATGCGGCTGCGTTCGTTCTGGGTCTGCTGCATCAGCAGGTAGACCATGTCGAGCTTGGGATCGACGCCGAAATAGGTGCCGCTGCCACTGTCCCATTTCAACTCGCCGAGCGAGCCCGGCGGCGGCGGTCTGGCGTTGCCGGGATCGGTCCGCACCGCGAGGCCATAGCCATAGCCGAAGCCGTCGCCCGGAAAATAGAAGTAATCGCGTCCGACGCCCGAGCCCGGCCCGACGTGATCGGTCGTCATGGCCTTGAACGCGGCGGGGCTCAGATAGCGTTTGCCGTCGAACTCGCCGCCATTGAGCAGCATCTGCGCGAAGCGCTGATAGTCGGTGATGGTCGAGAGCAGCCCGCCGCCGCCGGACTGCCATTCGGGATGGTCGAGGCGCTCGCGCTCGGCGGCGAGCAGGATGTTGTCGTTCGGCAGCGGCCGCGCCATCCGCGCGAGCTCGTCCTCGGTCGCCAGCGCGAACTTGGTGCTGCTCATGCCGAGCGGATCGAAGATGCGCTGCTTGAGGAATGCGTACAGCGTCTGGCCCGAGATGATCTCGATGACGCTGCCGAGCACGTCGGTGGAATGACCGTAGCGCCACAGGGTCCCCGGCTGCCGCGCCAGCGGCAGCTTCGCGATGCGTTGGGCGAATTCCCTGTTGTCGAATTGACCTTCGAAGATATTGGCGGCCTTGTAGGCCTGCTCGACCCATTTGCCCCCGATATAGTCGTAGCTGATGCCGGAGGTGTGCCGCAGCAGATCCTCGATGTTGACGGGACGGATCGGCGCCACGAGATCCAGATGCAACGTGCCGTCGGGATTGGTGACCTCAAGTCCCACCTTGGTATCGGCAAAGAGGGGAACGTATTTCGACACCGGGTCGGTGAGCGCGAGCTTACCCTCGTCGATCAGCATCATCGCGCCAAGGCACGTGACCGGCTTGGTCATCGAGTGGATGGCGAAGATCGTATCGGGCGTCATCGCGAGGCCCGTCCTGGTGTCGCGCACGCCGAAAGTCTTCAGATAGACCGGCTTGCCGTGCTGCTGGACCAGGACCACGGCGCCCGGCAGCCGGCCGCTCGTCACCTCGTTGTCAAAGTACGCGGTGATGCGGTCGAGCCCCTCGGACGACGGAGCGGGGATGTCGGCGGCGCGGGCCCGCGCCATCGTGCCGGCCAGCAGCGCGGCTCCGACCAGAAATTCACGACGCTTCATCCGGGCTTCCTCCCTTGCCGGGATCAAAGCCGCAAGACATCGAAGGCGTCAACACGCCTTCGATTAAAATCGCGTCACGATTTCGGAAAGGACCGGTCGCGGACGGTCCTCGCTCGGCCTGGTCGGCTTGCCGATATGGACGAAGCCGGCGAGTTTCTCGTCCGGTTTGAGGCCGAGGCCATCCAGCACGTCGCGATCGAACGCGAACCAGCCGGTCAGCCAGCAGGCGCCGTAGCCGAGCGCGGTCGCGGCCGTGACGATGTTCATGACGCTGGCGCCGGCCGACAATTCCTGCTCGAAGGCCGGCACCTTCGGATGCGGCTTGGTGAAGCTGACGATGCCGATCACCAGCGGCGCATCCATGAGGCGCTTGCGCTCGGTCTCGACATCGGCCGCCGCCGCGCCGGGATTCTTCCGGGCAAACACCTTCGCGATCACCTCGCCGGCGCGCTGGCGCGCATCGCCCTCGAAGATGATGAAGCGCCAGGGCGCGAGCTTGCCATGGTCAGGCACGCGCGCGCCGATGGTGAGGATGGTCTCGAGCTCGGCCGGGGAGGGGCCGGGTCCGGACATCTCGCGCGGCTTGACCGAGCGGCGGGTCTTCAGGAGTTCGATGGCGTCGGGCACTGCGATATCCTCTTCGGCTGGTCGTCGGGCGTGCCATGCCCAGATAAGCATGCACGCCCGCAACCGAAAGCGAGTTTAGACCGATTTCAGATGTCAGGCCGCGCCACGGCTCCGCTTCACATCCGGCGGGGTCGCCTCGTCGACGAGGGCGGCGATGGCCTCCGCCGTCGTCGTCACTTGCTGACCGTCGCTGCCGAGGCGGCGGATCGAGACCGACTGCGTCTCGGCCTCTTTCTTGCCGACCACGAGCAGTGCCGGAATCTTGGCCAGCGAATGCTCGCGGACCTTGTAGTTGATCTTTTCGTTGCGCAGGTCGATCTCGGCCCGAAGTCCCGCACGCCGGACTTGCTCCAACACCTGCTTGGCGTACTCGTCGGCTTCCGACGTGATGGTGGTGACCACCACCTGCACCGGCGACAGCCAGAGCGGGAAGTTGCCGGCATAGTGCTCGATCAGGATGCCGATGAAGCGCTCCATCGAACCGCAGATCGCGCGGTGCACCATGACCGGCGGCTTCTTGCCGCTGTCGTGGTCGATGTAGAACGCACCGAACCGTTCCGGCAGGTTGAAGTCGACCTGCGTGGTGCCGCACTGCCAGTCGCGGCCGATGGCGTCGCGCAGCACATATTCGAACTTCGGCCCATAGAAGGCGCCTTCGCCCGGATTGATCTCGGTCTTGATGTGATTGTTCTGCGACTGGATCTCGCGCAGCACCGTCGCCATCACGCGCTCGGCGTGATCCCACATCGCGTCGGTGCCGACGCGTTTCTCCGGCCGGGTCGACAGCTTCACCGTGAGATCGCCGGTGAAGCCGAAATCGGCGTAGGTCGACAGGATCAGCTCGTTGATCTTCAGGCACTCGTCGGCGAGCTGATCCTCCATGCAGAAGATGTGCGCGTCGTCCTGGGTGAAACCGCGCACGCGCATCAATCCGTGCATCGCGCCGGACGGTTCGTAGCGGTGCACCACGCCGAACTCGGCGAGCCGCAGCGGCAGGTCGCGGTAGCTCTTCAGGCCATGCTTGAAGATCTGCACGTGGCCGGGGCAGTTCATCGGCTTCAGCGCGAACCAGCGCTTGTCCTCGGCCTCCTCGCCGGCCGACTGCGCCGCGAACATGTTTTCGCGGTACCAGCCCCAATGGCCGGAGGTCTCCCACAACGACTTGTCGAGGATCTGCGGGGCGTTGACCTCGCTGTAGTCGCCGGCGAGGCGTCGCCGCATATAGGCGATCAGCTGCTGGAAGATGGTCCAGCCCTTGGCGTGCCAGAACACGACGCCCGGGCCTTCCTCCTGGAAGTGGAAGAGGTCGAGCTCGCGTCCGAGCTTACGATGGTCGCGCTTCTCCGCTTCCTCGATCTGCTTCAGATAAGCGTCGAGGTCCTCCTGCTTGGCGAATGCCGTGCCGTAGATGCGAGTCAGCATCGGGTTGTTGCTGTCGCCGCGCCAATAGGCGCCGGCCACCTTCATCAGCTTGAAGGCGTTGCCGACCTTGCCGGTCGAGGTCATGTGCGGGCCGCGGCAGAGATCGAACCAGTCGCCCTGGTAATAGATTTTGATCGGCTCGTTGCCGGGAATGGCGTCGACCAGCTCGACCTTGAACGCCTCGCCCTTGTCGCGGAACACCCGTTTGGTCTTTTCGCGATCCCAAACCTCCTTCGTAAAAGGCTTGTCGCGCGCGATGAGCTCGCGCATCTTTTTCTCGATCGCGGCAAAGTCTTCCGGCGTGAACGGCTCGTTGCGGAAGAAATCGTAATAAAAGCCGTTCTCGATCACGGGGCCGATGGTGACCTGCGTGCCCGGCCACAGCGTCTGCACGGCTTCGGCAAGCACGTGGGCGCAGTCATGGCGGATCAGCTCGAGCGCGCGCGGATCGTCGCGGTTGATCAGCTCGATCCTGGCATCGGCTTCGATGGGATCGTCGAGGTCGGAGATCACGCCGTCGAGCGCCATCGCGACCGTGCGCTTGGCCAGCGACGGCGAAATACCCTTGGCGAGTTCGAGACCGGTGATGCTCTTGGCGTATTCGCGCCGGGCGCCGTCGGGGAAGGTGAGGGTGATTTTTTCCGGCGGGGTCACGGGTCTCAAATTGCTGAGGCTGTACTGAAAGCCGGATTCGGATTTGGGCTGCTCGGACTTGGATTGGTCCTTGGATTGGTCCGTGGGCTGGTCGGTCATGGCATGTCTCCTGAGGCTCACTCCTGCGAACGAGCGCAGGTAAGCGGGAACGAGCGATATATCAGGCGATTCGGCCTGGGCAATCCGGCATTTCCAAGAAAACGGCGCGCAAAAGCGGGGGCGCTGCACGAACTATTCCGGGCAATGCCCTTTAACTGGTCGCAAGGCGGTTCTACATGCGTTTGCATGGAAAATGCACGCGCCGGCCGTTTCGCGCCAACCGCCCTGATGCTCGGCAATCTCGTCACCGGCTGCTCGGTCTTGGCACCGGCCGGCATGCTGCCGGAATTGGCGACGGGGCTCGACGTCAGCATCCATGCGGCCGCGCTCCTGATCACCTTCGGGGCTGTCATCCTGTGCATCGGCTCGCCGCTGACGGCCTGGCTCACCAGCCGCATCGAGCGCCGGGCGCTGCTCACCACGACGCTGGCGGTGCTCGCCTTTGGCAACCTCGCTTCGGCCTTTGCGCCCGACTATGCAAGCCTCCTCGTCATCCGCCTGGTGCTGCTCGCGGTCGGCGCGCTTTACACGCCGCAGGCCGCCGGCACGGCGGCGTTGATCGTGCCGGTCGAGCGTCGCGGCAGCACGATTGCCTATATCTTTCTCGGCTGGTCGCTCGCTGCCGCCGTCGGCCTGCCGCTGATCACCTTCATCGCCAGCCGCTATGGCTGGCGCGCGGCCTATGGCGGGATCGGCGCCCTCGGCTGCGTCAGCCTGCTGCTGTTGCTGATACGGCTGCCGGCGGGCTTGAAGGGGACGCCGGTGGATCTGAAGACCTGGAGCGCGGTCGGTCGCAACAGGACGATCCTGCTTCTGCTTGCAATCACGATGTTGCAGATGTCCGGGCAGTTCGTGGTGTTCACCTTCATGGGGCCGCTGCTCAACAAGCTGACCGGCGCAGGGCCCGATGCGATTGGCCTGGTGTTCGCTCTCTATGGCGTCTGTGGCTTCCTCGGCGTTGTCATCGCGACCCGCATCGTCGACACATCAGGGCCCTATCGCACCTCGCTGTTGTTCACCTGCCTGCTGCTTGCGGGGATCACGGGCTGGGCGCTCGGCGCCGGCACGCTCGCGTTGATGGCGGGTGCGGTCGCGATCTGGGGCCTCGGCTTTGCCTCGACCAATTCGATGCAGCAGGTGCGGCTGGTCTCGGCCGCACCGCCGCTGGCATCCGCGACCGTCGCACTCAACACCTCCGTCCTCTATATCGGCCAGGCGGTCGGCTCTGCCGTCGGCGGACTGTTGTTCGCTCGCGAGCTCCTGCATACGCTCGGCTTCGTCGCGGTCGGTTTCGTCGTGGTCGCGCTGATCCTGGTGGTCCTGACCCGGCCCCGGCCGGCAACTGCCGCCCCGGCCTGAACGGAAGCGTGTCCGTGTGCGCAAGGTGCTTGGCAAACCGCGCGCGGGAGCGCTAGAAGGCGAGGCATGGGGACCAAAGAGGGTTGACTGAAATGAGGATGATTCTGGCGGTTGTCGCGGTGCTCTATTCAGCCTCCGCTTTCGCGCAAGCCGACAAGCCACCGCCGATGGTCGGGGACAAGCCGTTGGTGCAAGTCAAGCCCAAGGGCACCAAGGCGGGGACCAAGGAGGCGGCGGCCAAGCCGGCCGCCGCGCCGAAGGGCAAGCCACAATCGATCGCGGCGCGGCTCCAGGCTTGCCTCGACCTCGATGACGGCACCAAGGACCGGCTCAATTGCTACGACGCCGTGATCCCCCCGGCGCCAAAGCCGAAGCCGGCGAAGGCCAAGGGCTACGCCGATTGCCGTTTCTTCAAGGAAGAGGACGAGCGGCTGGCCTGCTTCAATGGGTTTGCCGAGAGCATTCCGAAGCTGCCAAAGAGCTGAGCGACAGACGTAGGCTTAGCGAGTCACGTCCAATCAGCGACTCGATGCGGATGACGCCGTAGCTGCGACGCGCGTCAGCGCCAGTGCCGGCGTCGCTGACATCTTCAGCAGCACGTCCTTGAGCGGATATTGCGTCCAGGCGCGATTGACATAGTCACGATGGGTGATGCCGTCCCCGGTTTCGACGAACACCACGCTGCCCGGACGCAAGGGGCCGTCCATGTCTTCGGAGACGGTGATGCCCTTCTGCCGCAGCGTGCTCATCAGTTCGCGGTCGCGCCGCGCGGTGTAGCGGGTGTAGGAGCTGACGAAGAAGCCGGAGCGGTGGCTCTCGATCCATGAGGCGAACTTGTCCATCTCGCCATAGACGGCGTCGAGCAACACGACGCCGCGGACGCGGTCGCTGATGCCACCAACCTCGAGACTCCAGGCCGTCGGCAGGAAGCCGCCGCTGTAGCCGACGATCACGATCGGCATGTTGGCGAAGGCGCGGGCGCTGTTGGGATCGCCGGTGAGGCGGGCGAGATGGTTTGCCGACTCGTCGATGAAGCGCTTGAGGCCGCCGGCCTGCCAGAATTTTCCTGCGCTGGAATCGGCGGCATCGACCGCCATCTGCGGTGCGAGCAGGATGGCATTGGCGCCGGAATCGGTGATCTGTTGCGGCACCAGCTGGCGGTCGCGCACGTCGCGCTCCAGCGTCGCGCCATTGCCGTGGAAGAACACCACGATCACGCCTGGCTTCCGCACGTCGAAATGTTCGGGCACGTGCATCAGGACGCGGTTGTCGTTGTAAGTCTCGTCCTGCCAGAACACGCGCCCGGAATAGCTGCGGTGGCCGCGGCGGTCGCCCTTGGAGATGTTGAGGAACGGCGCGTCGGAGGCAGGGTTGTTGCCGAAATAGGGGAAAGCTGACGATTTCATGCTGACGAGCGTCGTCAGGTCCTCGCGTGGCGGACGCTGGTAGGGGGCCTGCGGCGCGAGCGAAGCGACCTTGTAGGGCGCCTGCTCCGGCTGCTGCTGCACGGCGCGCTTGGGTGAGAAGTCGGACATCTGCCGTTGCAGAAAACCCTCGCTCGCGGATGGGAAGCGCTCCTTGAACTGGGGGGCCGGGAAGCGATCCTCGAACGTGTCGCCGCTTGCGACTTGCTGGCTTGTCTTCGCGACGACCTGGACGTTGGCTGGGACGTTGCCTTGGACATTGGCCTGCGAGTTCGCCGCGAGCGCTGCCGGATTGGGCGCCTTGCCGCATTGAACCAGCGTCAGCGACAACGGCACCAAGGCTGAGATCAGAGCGGTCCGAAGCGCACGACCGCGTGCGCCGGACGTGGTCCGGTCGGCGCGGATGTCAGCTCTCGGTTTCGGAACGGCCCCGACCATTCACCCATGACCCCAAGTCATGACCACAAGTCCATCGGCAATCATTAAGGCAATTGAGCCGACGGGCGTTTAGGCGACGTTAAGTGTCCGGAGAAACTTCCCCACATCCGGAACGCTGGAAGGGACCACGCAATCGTGTCGTGATTGTGGGGGACGGAGGCGGGATGTCCCGGTGTTTACGAAGCTTTATTGCCCGGATGGTGCATTAATGGTGCTGCAGTACCGATTTGGCCCCGCCTCATTTAACCCTTGTTAACCCTGCTTGAATTGACTGGACCGAGCTGCACGATGCTTCCCACGAGGCGTGACGCCTGAGGTTGAGGACGGCGATGACGGCATCAGATGCGGGTACTGCACCCTGGACCGGCCGGCTGACCGGACGCGGGTCGGGGGTCTCCGTTCTGGTCGCAACCGCCATCGTCGTGGCCGACATGATCGGGGTCGGCGTCTTCACCAGCCTCGGCTTCCAGGTCAAGGACATCCCCTCAGGCTTCTCGATCCTCTTGCTGTGGACCGTCGGCGGCATCGTCGCGCTATGCGGGGTATTCTCCTACAGCGAGCTCGGCGCGATGTTTCCGCGCTCGAGCGGCGAATACAATTTCCTCGGCCGTGCCTATCATCCTGCCTTCGGCTTTCTCGCCGGCTGGGTGTCGGCGACCGTTGGCTTTGCAGCACCCGTCGCGCTCGCCGCGATGGCCTTCGGCGAATACGCCAAATCGGTCGTGCCCGGTGTGCCGCCGATCCCGCTTGCCATCGCCGTGGTGTGGCTGGTCTCGCTCGTGCAACTGACCGGGGTCAGGCACTCCTCGACCTTCCAGTTGATCTCGACCATCCTGAAGGTCGTGCTGATCGTTGCCTTCCTGGTTGCAGGATTCATTGTCGGCGTGCCGCAGCCGATCGCCTTCACGCCGCAGGCGGGCGATCTCGCGCATATCGTCAGCGCGCCTTTCGCGATCGGGCTCGTATTCGTGATGTATTCGTTCTCGGGCTGGAATGCCGCAACCTACATCATCGGCGAGATGAACATGCCGCAGCGGGACCTGCCACGTGCGCTGCTCGCGGGCACGCTGATCGTGCTCGTGCTGTACGTCGCGCTGAATGCGGTGTTTCTCCATTCGACGCCGGTCGGCGCACTCGCGGGTCAGCTCGACGTCGCCAGCATCGCCGGCAGCGCGATCTTCGGCAATCTCGGCGGCCGGATCGTCGGCGCGATGATCTGTTTCGGCCTGATCTCCTCGATCAGCGCGATGATGTGGATCGGCCCGCGCGTGATGATGACGATGGGGGAGGACATTCCGGCGCTGCGCGTGTTCTCGCAGAGATCGGTGCGCGGCGCGCCGGCCTATGCGATCCTGTTTCAGCTCGCCGTCGCCAATCTGCTGCTGTTCACGCGCAGCTTCGAGGCCGTGCTCGACTTCATCCAGTTCGCGCTGCTGTTCTGCTCGTTTTTCACGGTCGCCGGCGTCATCAAGCTGCGCATCACGGATCCCGATTTGCCGCGGCCCTATCGTGCCTGGGGATACCCGTTCACGCCGCTCGTTTTCCTGCTCGTGACCGGGTTCATGATGTACTATTTGTTGACCGAGCGGCTCGTGCAATCGCTGTCGGGGATGCTCGTCATGCTCTCGGGCCTGTTGATTTATGCTGTTTTCCGCAGGCGGCCGGTCGCCGCTGGCACGTCACACAATCGCGAATAGACATGTTTCGACCCATGAGAATTGCGGCCGTGGCTCTCGCCTTGCTGGCTGCGGCCGTCCCGTCCGCACGTGCTGCCGAGGCAACCTTCGACGACACCGCGCGCTTCCTCGCGGGCATGCAGCCTTCGGCGGATTCGCCGCTGGTGCCGCTCACAAAGGACCCGGGCTGGCAGCGCCACGCGAGATTCTTCGACGGCGCCTTCGCCCAGCTTGAGGAGCGCCAGCTCTCGAAGATCCGGAACTGGGCCGACGTCAATCTGGCGGCGCCCAGACCGACCATGTTTTATTTGTTCAGCGGCCCCGACTTCCTCTACGCCAACGCCTTCTATTCGAAGGCCAGCACTTACGTGCTCGGCGCGCTGGAGCCGGTCGGTGCGGTGGCTGACCTGACGCGATTGCCACGCGGTTCGGTCGGCGCCGCGCTCTACAATGTCGAGCGCTCGCTCGGCTCGATCCTGAGTTTTTCCTTCTTCATCACCAAGCAAATGAAGGTCGACCTGCACACCAACCAGGTCAACGGCACCTTGCCGATCCTCTACGTCTTCCTCGTCCGCTCCGGCAAGACCATCCGCAATGTCGAAATGGTTGCACTCGACGACAAGGGCGGGATGCATGTCGGCAACGACAACCCCGGACCGAACGCGACGCGCGGCGCCCGCATCACCTTTGCAGGCCCCGACGGCGAGGCGCGCACGCTGTATTATTTCTCGACCGATCTCTCCAATTCAGGTGCACGCGCAGCCGGCTTCCTGAAGTTCTGCGAGACGCTCGGCCCCGGCAACAGCCTGATCAAGAGCGCGTCTTATCTGCTGCACTCCGGCAATTTCACCGTCGCGCGCGACTGGTTGCTCGCCAACAGCGCGACCATCGTCCAGGACGATTCCGGCATTCCGCTTTCGAGCTACAATTCGCGGCAATGGCGCTTCTTCCCGTTCGGCCGCTATCTCGGACCCATCAGCGAATTTCCCGGCCGCTACCAGGAACGCTACGCCGCGCTGTTCACGCGCGCCCAGCCGATCGATTTCGGCGTCGGCTACCGCTGGCGGATGCACGAATCGAACTTGCTGCTGGCGGTGAAGGTGCCGGGAAGCGAGACGGCGCCCGGCGCGGAGACCACCTCGTCCGCCGAGCCCTCGCCGAAACCACCGCGTCCGAAGCGGCCACGTCCGCCCGAGCCGGTCCCGCCGCCACCCGGGCGCTTTTTCTGGTCCCGCTAGGCCTGGTGCCAGGCCCGGCGTTATGCCGCCGGGCTCTGGGCGACGACGACCAGGACCTCCGCCTTCTGCCGGCCGAGGCTCCTGACCTCGTGCGGTGTCTCGCCTGAAAAATATAGGCAATCGCCCTTGCCGAGGACGAGTTCTTCGCCGTCGAGCTTGATCGCGATCTTGCCGTTGATGACAAACAGCAACTCCTCGCCCGCATGCGAGGCGCGCGTCGCCGATTTGTGCGGCGGGCTCAGGAGGAACGGCTCCATCATCTTGCGGGTGCGGCCGGTTGCCAGTGGCACCACGCCAAAGGTGTCCTGAAACAGCGGCACGCTGCCGCCTTCACGGCGGAACAGCGTGTAGCGCGGCGCGGGCTCGGCGTTCGGGTCGAAGAAATTCGCGACATTGACCTCGAGCGCGGCTGCCATCCGTAGCAGGGCGGCGAGCGAAGGGATCTTCAGGTTGCGCTCGACCAGGGAGATATAGCCGCGCGTGAGATCACTCTGTTTGGCAAGCTGGTCCAGTGTCAGGCCCTTGGCGATCCGCGCCTGGCGAATGTTGGCCCCGACGGCTGCCGCTTTGCTGACGTCAAGCACGCATGAGTCTCCCGAATTGCTGACGTCTCTTTTGCAACAGATGCCGCTCGACTGCCAGTCCGGCGGGTGCGCGCTGTCCCTTCCGTGTACGCGCCGGCTGTATTCCAAAGGAAAACATATGCGCAGAAATTTAGAGCAAGGTCGCAGGTATTGTAAGCAAAGACTCTGGTTTATCGCCTAAATCAGCTCAATTAAAGGGCAATAAGCGTGCTTTGCCGCTCCGGACGGCATTTGCCGCGTTCCGCGCCGTTGATTTCCAACAGTAAACATGATCGATTTTTACCGTCCGGGCTGCCGATGGGCTCCGCGGACAGAACCAACTGCTTTCCCTGGCGCCGGTACTTTTTGGAGACATCGATGACCGTAGCAGACGACGTAACCCTGAACGTAGCCCCGGACGAGGCGGCGAGCTTGCGGCGGATCGTGTGGTCGAGCGTGATCGGCACCGCGGTCGAATGGTACGACTTCCTCATCTACGGCACGGCGACCGCGCTGGTCTTCAACAAGGTCTTCTTCGCTGCCGGCAACCCCGCGCTCGCCACGATCGCGGCCTTCGGCACTTATGCGGTCGGCTTTCTGGCGCGACCGCTTGGCGCCGCGATCTTCGGTCACTACGGCGACAGGGTGGGCCGCAAGGCGATGCTCGCGATCACGATCATGGTGATGGGCATCGGCACCTTTCTGATCGGCTTGCTTCCGACCTATCAGCAGATCGGGATCGCCGCGCCGCTGCTCTTGATCGGCCTGCGATTCCTCCAGGGCATTGGCCTCGGCGGCGAATGGGGTGGTGCGGTGCTGATGGTGGTGGAGAATTGTCCGACGCACCGCCGCGGCCTGCTCGGCAGCATGGTGCAGGTCGGCAATCCCATCGGCAATCTCGCCGCGATCGGCATGTTTGCGCTGGTGGCGAGCCTGCCGGAAAGTGAGTTCATGTCCTATGGCTGGCGCATTCCGTTCCTGATCTCGATCTTGCTGGTCGGCGTCGGTCTCTACATCCGCCTCAACATGGAAGAGACCGTGGCCTTCCGCCAGGTCCAGGCCAAAAAGGAGGTCGCAAGTCTGCCGCTGGTCGAGATCTTCAGGCATCACCGCCGTCCTTTCTTTACCGCGGTCGGACTGAAGATCTCGGAGATCGCCTATGCCAGCATCGGCGGCGTGTTCGTGATGTCCTACGCCACCGCGAATCTTGGCTTATCGCGTACGGTGGTGTTGAACGGCGCCTTCGCGGCATCGCTGGTCGCGCTGCTCGCCATTCCGCTGTTCGGTTGGCTGTCCGACATCGTCGGGCGCAAAAAGATGTTCTATGCAAGCTGTCTGTTTTCGGCGCTGTTTGCTTTTCCGCTGTTCTGGCTGCTCAACACCCGCGATCCCACCATCGTCATCTGGACCATCGTGGTGGCGATTACTTTCGGGCAGATGGTGATGTTCGGCATCGGCGCGCCCTGGTACTCCGAGCTGTTTTCCGCGCGGCTGCGCTATAGCGGCGCCTCGCTCGGGTTCCAGGTCGGGGCCGCCATCAGTGGCGGATTGACGCCGCTGATTGCGGCGGCTCTGATGGGCTGGAGTGGCGGCGCCACCTGGCCGGTTTCGCTGCTGCTGATTGGCTGCGCCGCCATCACGGCGACCGCGACCACGTTCGCGCCGGAAATGGCGAACAAGGAACTGACCTGATCCCGCGGCGCGCCGCTGCCGGCGGCGCGCCATCGCTTCTCACAAGGATTTTGTCATGCTCGATGAGATAGGCGCCGGCTCGGCCGATAGCACAGCACGCCTCGGCTGGACTGGCTTGGTCCGCTTCCTCCATCTCGCTCCACGCGCGTTCCTGCCAATGCGCGCGATGGAGCAGCTCGTTCTCGTCGCCGACCAAGGGATAGAAGGTGACCGCTACATGATCGGGCGCGAGGAAGGATTTTATTCGCACAAGCCCGAAGAGGGCCGGCAGGTCACCTTGTTCGAGCTCGAAACCTTGATCGCGCTCAAGCGCGACGCGGGAATCGAACTCGGTCCCGAGGAGCATCGCCGCAACGTGACGGTCGAGGGCGTGCCGTTGAATCATCTGGTCGGCCGCCGCTTCTGGTTAGGTGAGACCTTGCTGGAAGCGACCCGATTATCGATTCCATGCCGGCATATCGAGGAGATCACCGGCAAGGCGATCTTCGATCCGCTCATCAACCGCTCGGGCCTCAACTGCAGGATATTGCAAGGCGGCATCGTCAGGGTCGGCGACACCGTGCGGAACATTGCATGAGCGCACGGCCCATAACGACGATCAAGACGGTTGTCGCCGGCATCGAGGGGGCCGGTGCGGGGATCAAGGTGTTCACCCTGGCCGATCCCGACAGTTGGGACCTGCCGCCGTTCAAGCCCGGCGCCCACATCGACCTGCATCTGCCGAACGGTCTCGTGCGGACCTATTCGCTGTGCAACGAGCCCGCCGACAACTCGCGTTACGTCATCGCGGTCAAACGCGAGGCGGATGGGCGCGGCGGTTCGCGCGCGCTTCACGACGAGGTTGGCATAGGCGACGTCATCGGCGTGTCACTGCCGCGCGGCGGGCTGGAGCCGGGTGCGGACATTGCGCATCATGTGTTCGTCGCCGGTGGCATCGGTGTAACGCCGTTCTTGTCGATGGCCCGTCACCTCCTGCAGATTGGCAATGCAGATTTGGTGCTGCACCTCATCGTGCGCGAGGAGGTGCCGCTTGCCGCACATCTCGCGCCGCTGATCGATGCGGGGCGTGTCGTCGTGCACCGCACGTCCTGGGCCGGGCGTCCGGATCTGGCGTCGCTGGTCGGAAAGGTTGGGGTCCAGACGATGGTCGCCTGCTGCGGGCCGGAAGGCATGACCGACGAGTTCGAGCGCCTGACCGCAGCCTGGCCCGCAGCCAATGTTCACATCGAGCGTTTCGTCGCGCCGCCACCGGTGATCGACCCTGACGCAAAGCCCTTCACGCTGTCGCTGGCGCGTACGGGGACCGAAATCCCGGTTCGCGCCGGCCAGACCATGCTGGCCGCCTTGCAGGAAGCAGGCATCGATATATCGACGTCCTGCTGCGGCGGCATTTGCGGCGCCTGCAAGGTCGGCTGGATCGAGGGCAAGCCCGTGCACCGCGATCGCGTCCTGTCGCCGTATGAGCGCGAACGCTTTCTCATGATCTGCGTCGCCGGATCGGATGCCGACCGGCTGGTGCTGGACCTCTAAAGTCTAGCTCTACCAGTGCACGCTCTGGCTCGGCACGATGAACGCCGTCGTACTGGGCGGCGTGGCAGTGCTCGTCGCCAGATACCAGCCGGAGCCGGCCGCGAGGGTCAAGAGGACGATGATGGCGAGCATGTCGAGGGTTCTGGGATCGTGGGTTCTGGGATCGTGGCCTCGCGAACCAATCCGCGAATCCGGTCCAGACCTGACGTGAAAATGAGGGCTGATTTTCCAGCGCATTGTTTTTCCTCCCGCGGGAGCATCACATCAACGCGAGGGGAGAATTTCGGTTCCACTCAAGGTAGCGACGCGTGAGGCGCCGCGCCGTGCTTAGGATGCATTGACACCGCGCCAGCGGCCGTAGCGCCAGGGCGAGTACCAGCGCGCGCCCTGTGGCGCGGTGAGGGGCACGTTGTCGATGCCCGAGGTGCCGAAGGGGTTGCAACGGAGCAGGCGCGCCAGGGTTATCCAGCCGCCGGCCCACAGCCCGAACCTTTCGATCGCCTCGTCGCCATAGGCGGAGCAGGTCGGCAGGTGCCGGCAATTGTAGCCAACCAAGGGCGAGAGCGTGTGGCGGTAGATCCAGATCAGCGCGCGGCCGAATCTGCGCGGAAGCCGGAGCGCGCCCGCGACGGAATTGGAACAGTGCTCGCAGGCTGATTGCTTCATGGGCGCTTTGCTGAGATCGTGGGCGAGGTTTTGCGTGGTTCCGATGCAGGGAACTGTAAGCTGTTGTTTGCACGCCATATTTTGCGTGCTTTTTGGGAGCAGTGCAGCAAGTACCTATGGACGATCTGTATTCCCCCGGATACCATTTTTGTGACGCCCATGTGAGACTCATGGAACGTCAGAACGGGGCTTGCCTGAATCGGCTTTGGCTTATTGCTTTGGGCTTGGGGAAGGGACCAGTTTGAAACTTCTGAAGGCGCTCAATCTTCGCGGCTGGTTGCTGGTAGGAACCGCTGCTTGTGGAGTCGTGCTGGCTGGCGCCGTCGCGACGCTCGGGTCGTCGGCCCGGGCCGGTGCTGCCCTCGAAGAGCGCAAGCTGCCGATGAAGTTCAATTGGGTCGCCTGCGAACCGAATTGCCGCGGGTGGGTCAGTGCGGTCGGCATCATCACCGCCGATACGCCCCGGGACTTCGAAGAATTTTCCCGCGGACGCCAGCTCGGCGGCGCCACCGTGGTGCTCGATTCCAGTGGCGGTTCCGTCAACGACGCGATCACGCTCGGCCGGCGCTTTCGCAATCTCGGACTTTTGACCACGGTTGGTATCAGCATTCAGACCCGCGGCGGGCAGACGGTTCGTCCGGCGGTCGCTCCTGAGGCCTATTGCGAATCCATGTGCGTGTTCCTGCTGCTGGCGGGCAAGAAGCGCTACGTGCCGGAAGCGGCCCATGTCCGAGTTCACCAGATCTGGATGGGCGATCGCGCCGACGATGCCAAGGCCGCGAGCTACAGCGCGCAGGACCTGATGATCGTGGAGCGCGATATCGGCCGGCTCGCCAAATACACGTTCGACATGGGCGGTGCCGGCGATCTGCTGTCGCTCGCGCTCAGCGTCCCGCCGTGGGAAGATTTGCACGAGCTCGATGCGGGCGAGCTCAAGCTTACCAATCTCGTGACGACGGATCTCGTGGCCGACGTGTTGCCGCATGTCGATATCTCCGCGCCGGCAATGGCGGAGCTTGCACCGAAGACCCAGGCGAGGTTCGGTGCGGAACCGGAGCAGCCTGCCAAGTCGACCAAGACGGCGGAAGCCCTGGTGCCGACGGGCCGCGTGGCCACGCCGGTCGCGGCATCGCAGAAGTAGCCTCGGAATCTCTGATCTATATCCGGGCCCAGCGACGAGCCCGGGATCAACCTCCGCCGGAATCAGCCTTGCGCCGCAGCCGGCTGCTTCGCCTTCGCCTCGATCTGGCCGATGGCATCGACCACGGCATCGAAGGTCAGGAGCGTCGAGGCGTGGCGCGCCTTGTAGTCGCGGACCGGCTCGAGGAACTTGATCTCTTCCCATTTGCCTTCAGGAGGCGCGCCGTTCTCCTTCAGCATCTTGCGAACAGTTTCGCGTAACTCACGGAGTTCGCTCGCAGTCGATCCGACGATCTGACTTGCCATGATGGATGAAGAAGCCTGTCCCAGCGCGCAGGCCTTCACGTCGTGGGCAAAGTCAGTGACCTTCTCGCCCTCCATCTTGAGGTCGACCTTGACGGTCGAGCCGCACAGCTTGGAATGGGCGGTGGCGGTGGCATCGGGATCCGGCAACCGCCCGAGCCGCGGAATATTCCCGGCCAGTTCGATGATCCGCTTGTTATAAATGTCGTTCAGCATGTGATGGAGTCCAGCAGGATCGGCCTTGGCGTGCGCCGTCCACGGCCTTATATAGGGTCGGAACTGGCGGAAAAACAGTCCAGCGCTGCAGCAGTGGTGTGATGCAGAACCCTGCTGCCGGCGTTACAGCTTGCAGATTTTTTCGCCGAAACTGTTCTCTCAGGCGTCCGGCGGTTCGCCGCCCCGTCTGCCGGTGACACTCCGGCCGCAAGGCCGTCGAACGGAGTCGACATGGACGCTACCATCAAATCCATCCGCCCCAACAAGCCCTCCGACCGGCAGCCCGAGAGCCGTCCGGCGGAGCTTGATCCTTCCGAATTCCTCGCCGCCGCCGTCCGGGCCGACCAGCCGCGCCCCGCGCGCGCCGAGGCCGAGCAGGCAGTGAAGACGCTGCTCGCCTATATCGGCGAGAACACCAACCGCGAGGGCCTGCTCGACACGCCGCGCCGCGTGGTCGAGGCTTTCGACGAACTCTATCAGGGCTATCACCAGTGCCCGGCCGAAGTGCTCGATCGCACCTTCGGCGAGACCGCCGGCTATGATGATTTCGTGCTTGTGCGCGACATCGAGTTCACCTCGCAATGCGAGCATCACATGATGCCGTTCTACGGCAAGGCGCACATCGCCTACACGCCGGTGGAACGCGTGGTCGGGCTGTCGAAGCTTGCGCGCCTCACCGACATCTTCGCCCGCAGGCTCCAGACCCAGGAGCACATGACCGCGCAGATCGCGGCGGCGATCGACGAGATCCTCAAGCCGCGCGGCGTCGCCGTGCTGATCGAGGCCGAGCATACCTGCATGTCGGTGCGCGGCGTCGCCAAGCATGGCGCCTCCACCTTCACCAGCCGCTTCACCGGCATGTTCCGCGACAATCCGGCGGAGCAGGCTCGTTTTCTGTCCCTGGTGCGAGGTCTGCAGCGCTGACCTCGCGAATAGACCGGCGAGGGCGTTGTGTCTGCTCACTCCCATGAAATCGAGGAAGGTCTCGCCTTCCTTCCCAGATTCGACGCGGCCGGGCTCGTGACGGTCGTCGCGACCGATGTTGCCAGTGGCGACGTGCTGATGGTCGCGCACATGAATGACGAGGCGCTGCGCAAGACCATCGCGACCGGCGAGGCCTGGTACTTCAGCCGCTCGCGCAATGCCTTGTGGCGAAAAGGTGAGACCTCAGGTCAGACCCAGCGCGTGGTCGAGATCCGCACCGATTGCGATCAGGATGCGGTCTGGCTCCGTGTCGAGCAGATCGGCGCGGCGTGTCACACTGGCCGCCGGTCCTGCTTCTACCGCAAGGTCGAGGCCGAAGACGGCGGCGCCAGGCTCGTCTTCGTCGATGCGGACAGGCTGTTCGATCCGGACGCGGTGTACAAGAAGTAGTCCTGCCGTCATTGAGGGTAGGGCTGACGGCCGAATTAACCCCGCATTAACCATACCTGTCCCACGGTGAGACGACAGGGCGCCGAATTGCCGGCGCCACTCAACGCCGTGCGGTGCGGGCACTTCATTATGTCGGTCGACAACTCCAGTGCCTCTCAGACGGCGGTTCTCGATTCGTCGCGGGCACGCGTCGCCGGTGCGATCAATCAGGTCTCCAACCGGACCGGCGTCAGCTTCCAGTACATGCTGACCACCGCCAAGATGGAATCGGATTTCGATCCCACGGCGGGGGCGACTACGTCATCCGCGCACGGGCTCTACCAGTTCATCGACCAGACCTGGCTCGGCACGGTGAAGGAAGCCGGCACCCAGCTCGGCTATGGCAATTATTCCGACGCCATCACCAGGACGTCGTCGGGCACCTACACCGTCGATGATCCCGCGATGAAGCGGTCGATTATGAAACTGCGCGACGATCCGGAGGCCGCCTCCAGCATGGCGGCCGCGCTGACGCAGTCGAACAGCTTCAAGCTCACCGGCCTGCTCGGCCGCAGGCCGTCCGACAGCGAACTCTACATGGCGCATTTCATGGGCGTCGGCGGCGCCGCGAAACTGATCGCCAATGCCGAGGACAATCCGCAAGCGGTCGGCGCGCGTTTGTTTCCCAACGCGGCGTCCGCCAATCGCTCGATCTTCTACGCCAAGGACGGCCGCGCGCGCAGCGTTTCCGAGGTCTATTCGGTGCTGGATGCACGCTACGCCGGCGCGGCAAATTCGAAAACCACCCGCAGCGCGATGGCGATGTATGGCGGCACGCCGTCGACCACGCAGGTCGCGAGCGCCAACGGCGTACAGCCTGCCGCGCCGCTGATCGACAATGCCGCGTATCTCCAGTCCTTTCCGAACACACGCGCGGTGACGCCGGTCAGCGCGACGGCGCCGACGACGGTCGCGGACAATGCACCGAGCACGCCGGTGTTTCGCTCGATCTATCAGCCCGGCGACACCACCCAGCCGGTCTCGACGACCGTGCAGAAATTGTGGGGCAACAATGCCTCGCTCACTTCGGTCGCACCCGCGACCTCGGCCGCGTCGGCAACGCCCGACGTCCGGCCGCCGCAGCCTCTTGATCTCTTCAGCGATCGCAGCGGCACGTTCTCAAGCTAATTCGCGCGCCCGTGTCTCGGATACGTCGCAGCGTGAACGCTGCGCGCAGGTCCCGGCGCGTGAACGGGCCGCCTTTGTTCCCTTAACAAAACGTCAATAAAACCAGCCAGTTATGGTGAACGCTTTGTTAAGCGTCGTGGTTTATTTTGTGTTGCAGGTGACAAGCCGTCACCGCTTCGTCTTCGTTGCGTAAGCCGGAAGCACCATGATTGTTCGGCAGTTCATCAATTGGATCAGGACGGCGCCCGCTGGCGAGCGGGCCGAGGCAACGCGGGCGCTGGCCCGGGCCTGGCTGATCTCAGACCTTTCCCATGATGACCGTGTTGCCGCTGAAGGCGCGCTTCTGATGCTGCTCGACGATCCCTCGCCGCTGGTGCGGCAGGCGATGGCCGAGGCGTTTGCGCGCAGTACCGAGGCGCCCGCGTCGATCGTGCGGGCGCTGTCGGGGGACCAGCCGACCGTCGCGTTGCCCGTGCTCGAACATTCTCCGCTGCTGATCGACGCCGATCTCGTCGACATCGTCGCGACCGGCAACGACGAGGTGCAGTGCGCGGTCGCGCGCCGCATCGCGCTGCCGGTATCGGTCTGCGCCGCCATTGCCGAAGTCGGCTGCGCGGCGGCAGCGCTCGAGCTGATCGAAAATCCTCATGCCGAGCTTGCGCCGTTCTCCTGGGATCGCATCGTCGAGCGTCACGGCCATCTCGCCGCGATCCGCGAGGCGATGCTGGTGCTGGAGGATCTGCCGTCGGCAACGCGCGCCGCGCTGGTGGCAAAACTCTCGGAGACGCTGGCTCAATTCGTCGTGGCCCGGAACTGGCTGAGTGCCGACCGCGCCGAGCGGATCGCGACCGAGGCGCGCGACCGCTCCACCATGAACATCGCGGCGCGCTCGCGCGGCGAAGACATGGAAGGGCTTGTTCGGCACCTGCGCATCACCGGCCAGCTCACCGCGGGTCTCATTCTGCGCGCGCTGCTGTCGAGCAATCTGGATCTCTTCCATGCGGCGCTGGCTGAGCTCGCCGAGCTGCCGCTGGCGCGCGTGTCCGCGCTGCTGCACGATCGCGGCGGCAATAGCCTGCACGCGCTGCTCCGCCGCGCCGGGCTTCCCGAGGCGACGTTTGCGGCCTTCCAGGTCGCGCTCGATGCCTGCCACGAGCAGGGCTTCGTCGACAGCGATGACAATGCGGCGAGGCTGCGCCGCCGCATGGTCGAGCGCGTGCTCACCCATTGCGAGACCGACCGCGGCGCGACCGAGCCGCTGATGGTCCTGCTGCGCCGCTTCGCCACCGAATCCGCACGCGAAGAGGCAAGGCTGTTCTGCGACGAGCTGGTCGCGGAGGAGATGGTTGATCCGGTGTATGGCGAGCTGATTGCAGCGTAACGAGACGACGTAGGGTGGGCAAAGGCGCATTGCGCCGTGCCCACCGTCTCTCCGCACAATTCATGGCGACTGGTGGGCACGCTTCGCTTTGCCCACCCTACCACACCTCGCGAACGGCGAAGCTACCCCGCCGGCGCGATGCTCGGCGCCAGGATCACCTCGAGATGCTCGGGGCGATCGCGGTTGGCGTCGGCGAGATAATCGTCGGCGACCTTGCGCAGGCGCCGGCTGAGCTCGGCGGAGACGCTGATGCTGTCGAGCTTGGTGTTCTCGTGCACGATGGCGAGGATGGCGTTGATGTGGTGCGTGAACAGCTCGGCCGGCACCTTTTCGAGATCGGGCGCGTGCTCGATGACGCGGCACAGGCTCTCGGCTACGCCCGCCGCCGCCGGATAGCCGAAAGTCGCGGCATCGCCCTTGATGTCGTGCGCGGCGCGAAACAACTCGTCGCGCCTGTCCTTGGTGAAGCCGTCGTGCCGGATGGCGACGTAGGCCGCCGACAGCCGGTTGATCTCGGTCGCCATCCAGTCCTTGAACTCGCCGGCAAGGCCCGCGAGCGCCTGTTCGGCGCGGCCGACCGGATCGTCCATGTCCTTGTCTTCGACGCGGCGCAGGACCGACCTCAGCGGGTTGGGCTGCGTGATGATTTGATGCGTGGCGAAGGCCTTGATCTCGATGTCTCTTGCGCTGTTCTTCGCCATGATATCGGCCTCGATCGTGAGAGACGTTGCGCTAGATGGTGGAGCGGGCCTTGTCGAGCAGCGAGGGCTGCTGCAGCACCTCGTGCTTTTCGCCGACGCGGCGCTCGGGGCCCATATAGGCGGAGTTGATGTTGCGGCGCCGGTCCGGGCCGAAATAGGTCTTGGTTTTGATGAAGGGGCGGGGACTGGCGACCACGTTGAGGATGCGCTGGTAGAGCCCCTTGGCCGAGATCGGCTTGGCCAGGAATTCGGTGACGCCGGCATCGCGCGCCACCGTGACGCGGCGCTTCTCGGAATGGCCGGTCAGCATGATGATCGGCGCGTAGGGATTGCCCTTGGATTCCGGCTGCCGGATCATCTGCGCCAGCTCGAGCCCGTCGAAGATCGGCATCGCCCAGTCGGTGATGACGATGTCGGGCACGTAATGGCTGTACATTTCCAGCGCCGTGGCGCCGTCCTCGGCCTCGTAGACTTCACGCGCGCCAAACGAATGCAGCAGCGTCCGCAGGATGCGGCGCATGTGCGGATTGTCGTCGCAGACGAGGAAACGCAGCTTGTTGAAATCGATGCGGAACATGGAGCCCGGGCCGGAGCGGTCAACTTTCGTTAACCATATCTCGCCGGGGGTTAATGAAGGGTTGCGATCGGCAGTCCGGCGAGGCGGCTCAGGAGCCGAACTGCTCGCGCAAAATGCGCTCTTCCAGGCTGTGACCGGGGTCGAACAGCATGCGCATCGAGATGGTCCTGTCGGACAGCACCTCGACGCGGCGAACGTCGCGGACCTCGTCGTGGTCGGCGACCGCCGCCACGGGGCGCTTGTCGCCCTCCAGCACCTCGATCACGACATAAGCCGTGTTCGGCAGCAGCGCGCCGCGCCAGCGTCGCGGGCGGAAGGCGCTGATCGGCGTCAGCGCCAGGAGCGCGGCGTTGATCGGCAGGATCGGTCCCTGGGCGGACAGATTGTAGGCGGTCGAGCCGGCCGGCGTTGCCACCATGATGCCGTCGGCGATCAGCTCGGACATGCGCTCGCGCTCGTCGATCAGGATCCGCAGGCGCGCGGCCTGGTAGGTCTGCCGGAACAGGGCGACCTCGTTGATGGCGTGATGCAGGTGGACGCGGTCGTTGGCGTCGGTCGCGCGCATCAGGAGGGGGTGGATTTCGGATTCCTGCGCCGCCTCGAGACGGGCTCGAAGATCGACGGTCGAGTACTCGTTCATCAGGAAGCCGACGGTGCCGCGGTGCATGCCGTAGATCGGCTTGCCCGTATGCATGTGCTGATGAAGCGTCTGGAGCATGAGCCCGTCGCCGCCGAGTGCGACCACGATGTCGGCGTCCTTCGGATCGCAATTGCCGAAGTCCCTGGTGAGCTGGCCGAAGGCGGCTTGCGCCTCGCTGCTCGGGCTGGCGACGAAGGCGATCCGGTCGTATCGCGCTGGCTTGGTCATGGCTTCCGGGCAGGGCCGCTGGCTGGAGAAAGTTCCGCCGGGCTCGTCTAACGATCTCGCCCCCGATTGTCGAGGATGACCGCCCTTCACAGCAGACCGGCAACTGCCGATTCCGATTTGAGCACGAAACCGGGTCGGTTTGTGCCCAACCGGGCTCTTCAGGCACCACCGGAGCCATGATCCCCCAAACCGTCGCAATTCCGCGCTACCCTTACGGTCCGCACCGGCGGTCGTCGCCGGACAGGGAGAACGATCATGGCCACGAATATGCCGGCGCTCCGCCGCGCGACCCTGGTGCTGGCGGTGTCGGCCTTCGCGCTCGCAGGATTGGCGCGCGCCGACGATCCGCCGCAGCCGCGCGCCGAGGCGGCGGCACCAGCCGGACAGAAGGGCGGACGCGGCGGTGCACAAGGCGCATCGCAAAATTCATCGTCATCCGCCGAGCCGCACCGTCTTCCGTCGGATTCGACCACGAAGCAGACGCTCGATCTTCCCGGCCGCACCCTCAATTTCGCAGCGACCGCCGGATCGATCCGCGTGTTCGACGGCAAGGGCGAGCCTGTGGCCGACATCGCCTATACGTCCTATGAGCTCGACGGCGCCGACCGTGCGACGCGCCCCGTGACGTTCCTGTTCAACGGCGGGCCCGGTGCGTCCTCGGCATGGCTCCAGTTCGGCGCGGCCGGGCCTTGGCGGCTGCCGCTCGATGGCGAAGCGCTGTCGCCGTCCGCCTCGCCCGAGGTGAAGCCGAACGCGGAGACCTGGCTCGACTTCACCGATCTCGTCTTCATCGATCCCGTCAGCACTGGCTATAGCCGGTTCGTCGCGACCGGCGATGACGCGCGCAAATCGTTCTACTCCGTTGATGGTGACGTCAATTCGATCGCGCTCGTGATCCGCCGCTGGCTCGAGAAGCACGACCGGCTGACCTCGCCGAAATACGTCGCCGGCGAAAGCTATGGCGGCATTCGCGGGCCGAAGGTGGTGCGCCAGTTGCAGCTCCAGCACGGCGTCGGGGTCAGGGGATTGATTCTGGTGTCGCCGCTCCTGGACTTCCGTGAGTTCACCGGCACCAGCCTCCTGCAATATGTCGCGACGCTGCCGAGCTATGTCGCGGTGGCGCGTGAGGCGAAAGGTCCGGTCAAACGCGCCGATCTCGCCGACGCAGAGGCTTACGCGCGCGGCGAATTCCTGGCCGACCTCGTCAAGGGTGAGGCGGACAAGGAAGCGACCAATCGTCTTGCCGACAAGGTCGCCGAGCTCACCGGCATCGACCAGTCGGTGAGCCGTCGGCTTGCGGGCCGCTTCGACGTCGGCGAATTCCGCCGCGAATTCGACCGCAAGAACGGCAAGGTGACGGGGCGCTACGACGCCTCGGTGCGCGGCTTCGATCCCTATCCGGATTCCAGCAGCTCGCGGTTCGGTGATCCCTCCGGCGATGCGCTGCAGGCGCCGCTAACGAGTGCTGCGGTTGACCTGTTGACGCACAAGCTCAACTGGCGGCCCGATGGCTCCTACGAGGTGTTGAACGGCGCCATCGAAGGCCACTGGGATTTCGGCCGCGGCATCAACCCGCCGCAGTCGGTCTCCGAGCTGCGCCAGATCCTCGCCACGGATGCGAAGCTGAACGTGCTGGTCGCGCACGGCCTGTTCGATCTCGCCACGCCCTATTTCGGATCGAAGCGGGTGCTCGACCAGTTGCCGGCCTTCGCAATGCAGCGGGTCAAGTTCGTGGTCTATCCCGGCGGCCACATGTTCTATTCGCGCGACGGCTCGCGGCAGGCCCTTCGGAGCGAGGTCGAGACTCTCATTCGGGAGTAGGCGGGCGCTTGCGCGGCTTGTATCTCCGCGCGATCTCGCGGGCGACGGCGGCCGCAGGCTTGATGTTGGCGCCAGCGATCCAGACGTCACTAACCTTGCCGCGCTTGTCGCGGACGCGGCGCACCGGCTCGCTGTGGCTGGAGTAGCCGGCGGCCCAGGCGAGCTTGCCGGTGTCGCGGCCGGTGACCTCGATCTCGCCGGCATCCATGAACGGGTTGTTGAACTGAGGATTGGCGACCAGCACGCGGTTGCCCACGGGTACCAGATCGGTCGCGCCCCAGATCGTCCACCAGCGGCCGGTCCAGTCGCTCACGCGGCGGTCGGGTGCGCCACGGGTCTGGAAAACGCGCAGGATCTGCATCGCGCCGTCCATCCAGAACGGCGCTGCGCCGTCGATGGAGTTGCTGATGATGCTGATCGCGAGTTCGCAGGCGGGAATGGCGCAGGTCCGCGAGATATAGCCCTGGAAATGGCCGCCGTGGCCAAACCAGTCCCAGCCGTCGAGCCTGCCGGCGCCGATACCCAAGCCGTAATAGGCCTCGAAACTCTGCGGTATGCGCCAATGATGTCGCGTCATCTCGCGGCGGCTTGCGACCGACAGCAGGCTCTTTCTTGCGTTGGGCGCGAGCTGCGCGAAGAAGCGGGCGGTGTCGGCGGCGGTAGCGGCAAAGCCCGTGGCGGAAGCCATCGCGTGGGTGGGATTGTCGCCGGGGATCACGCATCGCTCTCCGTAGGGCACCCTTCGTGTGTGGCCGCGCGCGAACGGCGCCCCCTTGGGAAGCGGCGCGTCCGGCTCGGTCTCGCGCAGGCCCGCAGGTTCGATGATCTCGCGCTTCATCCAAACCCGGTAGGGCTCCTTCGTCACGGCCTCGATGATGAGACCAATCAGCCCAAAGCCGTGATTGGAATATTTGAAGCGTGTGCCCGGCTCGATTACGGTCGGCAGCTTCAATTCCGCGAGCAGCTCGCTCGCGTCGAGATAGGGACGGCTGTCGATGAACTGACCGGAATCGGCGCCGTCGCGCGTCAGTCCCGCGCTGTGCGACAGCACTTGCGCAATCGTCGTTTCCGCGACGCGCGGATGCAGGCCTCCGACATATTGGCCAATGGGATCGTCGAGCCGGAGCTTGCGCTGCTCGCGCAGCTTCATGATGCCGGCCGAGGTAAAGCTCTTCGAGTGCGAGGCGATGCGGAAACGGTGGCGCGGGGTGAGCTTCTCGCCGGTGTCGAGATTGGCGAGGCCGAACGCGTGCTCGGCGACGATTTCGCCGCGATGGGCGAATGCGATGACGACGCCGGGCTGCTGGATTGTGGTGTGCTGGAATTCGATCCAGAAGCCGATGTAGTCGATCGCGGATCGCAGCCAATTGTCCATTGCGCACCGGTTTGCGAGGGGAGGTTTGGTGGGCAAGCTAGCCGAGAACGCAGAACGGGCACAACCCTGCGGTTGTGCCCGTTCGCCTCGTGCGAAGATGCGATGCGTTTAATAGACGAGGGTCGCCCCGGTCGGCTTGTCGAGCGCGGCGGCGAGCGAGCGATACTCGGAGCTGTCGGTGCCGGCGAGCGAGGCGAGCTTGTTCAGGTGATACTGCGCCTGCTCGCGATTGCCCTGTTCGAGCTGCCAGAGGCCGTAATACTGCCAGGTGCGGACGTGGTTCGGATCGTCCTTCAGTGCCAGCTCGTAATAGATCTTCGACGACTGGTAATCGCCGAGCTTACGATAGGAGTAGCCGATCAGATTGGCGACGTCGGCGACGTCGTCGCGCTTGAGCGACTTCAGCTGGCCGATCGCGCCGGTGTAGTCGTGATTGTCATAGATCGTGGTGTAGGCGGTGCGATAGGCAGCAAGGAATTTCGGATCGCTGATGGAGGAGCTCTTCTTCTTGCCCTTCTTGGTCGAGGTGTCCGACGATGGCGGCGACGAGGGGGTGTCGCCACCTGCGGCATAAGCGCTGGTCAGAGCCGGCCCGGCCGCCAATGTCATGGCGACAAGTCCCGGCACAAGAAGCGTTGAGAGTTTGCGCATCTAAGTTCTCCGGTATGGAATGTGGCGATCCTACACGATTGCCCAAAGACCGGAACACCCATCAGGCAAAAACATTCCCGGCATCCTGGCCTATTCGCCCTGCGGGCGGATGACAAACTTGTCATCCAGATGAACGGAAGCCTGCTGCGGGCTTCAGATTGGGTTCAGTGCGTGCCCCCTAGGCTCCAACCTACGATCAAAGGGTTGGCGAGAGGGCGCCCGCCTCAAGATCCTTCCAAGAGGAGACCAACCATGTTGAAGACCATTTCCGCAGCCTTGCTCGCAGCTTCCGTGATCGCAGCCCCGGCCTTCGCAGCCGAGGCCGGCAAGACCACCACGACCACGCCGGTGATCAAGGCAGACCAGAGCCAGACCAAGGTGTCGACCACCGCCGCGAAACCGGATGCCGGCCTCAAGGCCGGTGCCAAGGCTTCGGACGTCAAGACTTCAGACGTCAAGGCTTCAGACGTCAAGGCTTCGGACGTCAAGGCGGACGCCAAGGTGGACACCAAGTCGAAGGCGATGAACGCCAACGCCGCGGTCACTCCCGACGAGCACAAGACCGTGCGCACGCATCGCCACCACCACAAGCATCTCTCAGCGAAGAAGTCGCTGAAGACGCAGCCGGACGTGACCAAGCCGGCGACGATGGAGAAGCGCAGCTAACGACTGATCCTGCGCGGCGGCGTCCTAGCATTGCCCCAACCGCCGCGTGAGGAATTCAGGACCGGCCCGTTCGTCACGCCTTGGGCGAAAGCTCGAGGTGCTGGCGGCGGGCCGGTACGACCATGCTGAAGCCCGCAAGCAACGCCCCAGGTTTGGCGGCCGCAAACAAAACCTCGAAAAACAACCCCATGCACAGTAGCGGGTCGTAGATAAATCAATGGTTTGACGGGTGGCTCATCTGCGGATTTTACGAAGCCGTTTGACTCGTCGGGCAAAACACCTGTAGACATGCATCATTGCAACCTTGGGGCTGGAACGTCTTCGAGACTGATCGAGCGGAGAGCGTAAGCGGTGCGGCGACTAGCGGAACGCGCAGTGAGCTTGGCGTTGATGCTGGCACTGCCGCTGGCGCTCACGGGATGTTTCGGCAGCGATGGTGACCGTCCAACTCTGATGGACGGGACTCAGGCCGGAGGTCCACAACCGTTCCCGGATAATTTCCGTGGCGACACGCTGGCCTTGATGCGCAGCTATTTGAACAATCCTGTCGGCGTGCGTGACGCCAGCATGGCTGAGCCGGTGCAGCGCGAGGTCGGAGGCCGGCAGTTCTATGTCAGTTGCCTGCACTTCACCCCACGCGAGACCGACGGCACGTACAAGGCCATGAGGGAGCGCGCCGTGATCTTCGTCAACGGTCGGGCGGACCGCGTCGTTGATCGTGCCAGCGAGCTGTGCGCGGGCGCGGTTTACGTACCCTTTCCGGAACTTGAAAAGATGACGCGGTAGCGCAAAGCCCACCTTCATCGCTTGGTGATAGGACAGAGCCCGCCGGAGCTGCCGGATCACATTTCGGGGAGCTTTGAACGAAGTGGTTTTGCGTTGCGACTAATCGTTACGGCGGGTTCTGTTTCCGACGGAAAAAAAACCGTCGGCACGCGCCTGCGGGACGGAACAAAATCGCGTTGTTGCCGCTCCGTCACAGTCACGAACGATCAACGTTCCGGCATCGCCTCGAAGCAACCCAATTCACGCCACGTTGTTTCCTGAGTGTCGAATTTGAAAGAACGGGGATGATCATGAAAAGGATTTTGCTGGGTGCAGTTGCCCTGCTTGCGCTGGCCGCGCCGGCTGCAGCAGCCGACATGCAGGCGCGCACCTACACCAAGGCTCCGGCCTACACGCCGCCGCAGGTGATCTACAACTGGACCGGCTTCTACATCGGCGGCCATGTCGGCGGCGCCTTTGCCGGCGACAGCAGCTTCCCGTCGAGCGACGCGCGCTTCCTCGGCGGTGTTCAGGGCGGCTTCGACTACCAGTTCGCGCCCAATTGGGTCATGGGTGTCGAGGCCCAGTATTCCTGGCTGCCGACCAACAACGGCGGCGCTACGTTCCCGCTGGGCACGCAGGTGACCTCCAATACCGACCAGCTCGGCTCGGTGACCGGCCGCATCGGCTACACCTGGGGTCCGGCGCTGCTTTACGCCAAGGGCGGTTATGCCTGGCGCAATGGCGGCCTCGGCGTCAATATTGCCGGGGTGCCGCAGCCCTTCACCGCCACCGGCAACAGCAAGGATGGCTATACCGTTGGCGCTGGCCTCGAATACATGTTCGCGCCGAACTGGTCCGCCAAGGCCGAGTACCAGTATTACAACTTCGGCAGCACGACGATCACCTCCGGTCCGGTCGACGTTGTCGGCGTCCGCGGCCGGGAGGACGAGCATACCGTCAAGGTCGGCGTGAACTACCGCTTTGGCTGGGGCGGTCCGGCAGCCTCGCGCTACTGACGCGCCACCAACAACCACGATCTGACGAAAGGCCGGCTCCCGCCGGCCTTTCGTTTGCCGGGCTCCGGTTGCCACCTCCTGTCGTTTGCATTGCGTCAACCATCTGGCGCGTCATTTGCAAGCAAACGTTTTGGCGCGCGCTTTCTCACGCGCGTCATGGAGCTCGGGTAAAGCAAAAATAATTTTTGCAGCTTACGGAACTCGCGCGCCGGAACGCGTTATATGAGAATTACCGGGCTGGTGGGACGACGGACATGCGTATCTTGGTGTCGGCTGTGGTGCTCTCGTGCTTCGTCAGTTTGCCGTGCGCTGCCCAAACAATCCTCAAATCCGAGCCTCTGATGCTGGCACCCTATGAGGTGGCCTTCGTCAAGGACGCCTCGTGCTCCTCCGGCAAGGTGCTGAAGGTCACCGGCGCGATCCGCGGGCTGCATCGCCGGAAGGCCTGCGTGGCTCTGGCGGGCGAGCAGGCCTCGCTGGCCACCGCGACGCCCTGAGCTTTCCTGAGCTCCGGCTTCCCAGCTTCGATCCGTCTTTACGAATTCAGCTCGAGCTCCATCCTCGCCTGGCGATCGGCCTCCGCCTTGTTCCTCGCGGGGTCCTCGCCCTGTGCGGCCTGGCACGGCTTGATCTCGTAATCGTTGTCGAGCACCCGGCGTGGCCCGGGGCGGTCGTCATCCGCGGTTACGTCCACGACGAGGCCACTTCGCTGCGCGAGGCTCCAGACGTCGGACTCGTCAGGATAGGCCTTGCTGATCTGGGCGTCGTTGCAGAACAGGGCGTAGGGCATTCTTCCCGCTCCCGGAAAGCGCATTAACGACTTTGCGGGGGAGGGGTTCCGGTCGGACGGTCGATCACGCGGCCGTGATCGGGGTCGTCGGGTCCTGAGTCCTTAACGAGTCCTGAATCCCGAAAAAAAGAATCCCCGGGACTCGTTTGGCGGAATCAGCGGATGTTTTCGGCCATGACGACGGACCTGAAAACCTCTTGCGGGCGCATGCTGCTGCCCCTCACGCTGGCCCTGTTCGGCGCCTGCGCGGCCAATCTCTGGCTGGTGTGGTCCTGGCTTTAGGCCAGCGACGGGAGATCCGGCTTTACTTGTCAGCCGGTGGACGGGAGGAGGGGTCGCGGATGGCGGCGCGCAGTTTGGTCAAAGTGGCCGCGCAATATTCCTCGCGCTCGCGCTCGAACCGCTCCTGATGCTTGCGGAAATTGGCGATGCGGGCCTGCATCTCGGTGCGGACGTCGTGGCTCGCCACCCGCGGCGGCGGGAGAGGCAAGGGCTGCGGCGGAGCGGCCTGAAGTGGCTCGGTCTCGACGACGGTGTTGGCGGGGACGATCTGCACCGACGCGGCCACTGTCGCCATCGGGATCTCCGGTGGATGCAAGTCATCCTTTTTGCCGGTGACCGATTGGACGAAGGCCATTGTCTGCGCGATCAGCGCGTCGCGTTCCGTGATCCACTTCATGGTGCACCCCTGTCGGGGCTATTCCAGCAAAGCTGGCCGGCCGAATCAAGAAGCTGTTGCGTGGGGGATTGCATATTTTTCCCGGCCGCCCGACAGTGGGGAATGGATGCCAAAGCAGACCATTCAGCCGAAGCCGAGGGCTTGAGGCTCGTCCGCGCGTTCCTCTCGCTGCCGCCCGACAAACGGGCGGAGGTGATCGCGTTCGTTGAGGAGTTGGCCCGCGCCAAACGCCGTCCCGAGGAAGGCGCCGACGTCTCGCCGGGGTGAGGGCTAGCGCTCCCGCGGATTGAGGTTGGGCCGGAACGGAGCCCCGACCACCCGAACCGGCGTCGAAGCGGGCACGTCGATCGCCGCCGTTTCAGCCTGCCGCTTTGCCGGAGCCGGTTCGAACAGCGCAATTGCCGCGGCCAAGGCGCTACAGCACAGCGTCACGGTGGCCAGCAGAAACATGTTTCGGTTTTCTTCCCTGATCCGCATGGGCCGACAACGGAGGACACCGGCGACCGGTTCCGGCATTCCACGCCCGGCTCGCGCCCCGGAATAGGCCGAAGCTTACGCGAAGCTTACGGCGGAAGCCAAAATAGTTAGTTTTCCGTAAGACTACCCGGGACATTTGGCATCAAATCTTAACGTCAGCTGGTTCCAATGCACGGTGCTGGGAATATGCATCGGCAGAAAATCACTGGGGCGGCTGCAATGAGCGTTTTGAACAATCTGAAAATCGTGTGGAAGGTCGCGCTGATCGTCGCCGTGATGGGCTTTGCCATGGTCGCCGTCGCCGGCTTCGGCACGCGCGAACTCTCGGCAACTGTCGACGGCTTCGCCGAGCTTTCCGCCGCGCAATCCTCGGCGCTCAACCTGACGCGGGCCCAGCGCCGCGCCGAGACCTATCATGCCGCGCTCTATGCGGTCTTCACCGAGGCGACGGAGGCGGGCAACGCCAACCGCCTCAAGACCGCGACCCAGAACCGCGACGAGATCCGCCAATACCTCGAGGCAGCCGAACAGGACGATCCCGCGCGCGCGAGCCAGATCAAGAGTATCGGCGACCAATTGAAAGCCGTGTTCGCCGGCTGCGATCCGGTGCTGAAGGCAGGCTCGCTCGCGAGCAGCCCGGAAGAGAATGCCAAGGCGGCCGAGCGTGCGCACAAGGAGTGCGATCCGGTGATGGATGCGGCCTTGGGGCGCGTTGCCAAGTTCGTGGGCGAGACCGCAGAGGCGGTCGCCAAGAGCAAGGACGCCATCAACCGCGACGCCAGATCCGCGACCTGGACGGTGATCGGCGTCAGCGCCGGCGGCCTGATCATGGGTATCGCGATCGCGCTGTTCATCGGCCTCAATGCGATGTCACGGCCGATTGCCCGCCTCAAGCTCGCCATGGAGGGCCTTGCCCGCAACGATCTCAAGACCGAAGTGCCCGAGAAGGACCGCCGCGACGAGATCGGCGACATGGCCAGGACGGTCGAAATCTTCAAGACCAACGGGATCGAGGTCGAGCGCCTCAAGGCTTCGCAGGTTGAAGTGGAGAAGCAGGCCGCCGATCAGCGTAAGCGCGACATGGTCAACCTTGCCGACGGCTTTGAGCGCGCGGTCGGCGAGATCATCGAGACGGTGGGCTCGGCGTCCACCGAGCTCGAAGCGTCGTCCTCGACGTTGGCCACCACCGCGCAGCGTGCGCAGGAGCTCACTTCGGTCGTCGCGGTCGCGTCGGGTGAAGCGACCAGCAACGTGCAGTCGGTTGCGACGGCCACGGAGGAGCTGTCCTCCTCGGTCAACGAGATCAGCCGCCAGGTGCAGGAATCGGCGCGGATGGCGGGCGAGGCCGTCACCCAGGCTCGCACCACGACGGTGCGCGTCAGCGAGCTCTCGGTTGCGGCGACGCGCATCGGCGACGTCGTCGAGCTGATCAACACCATTGCCGGCCAGACCAACCTCCTGGCGCTCAACGCCACGATCGAGGCGGCACGTGCCGGCGAGGCCGGCCGCGGCTTCGCCGTCGTCGCCGCCGAGGTGAAGACGCTGGCCGAGCAGACCGCGAAAGCGACCGGCGAGATCAGCCAGCAGATTTCCGGTATCCAGACCGCGACCCAGGAATCCGTCAACGCGATCCGCGACATCTCCGCGACGATCGAGCGGCTCTCGGAAGTGTCGTCGACCATTGCCGCGGCCGTCGAGGAGCAGGGCGCCGCGACCCAGGAGATCTCGCGCAACGTGCAGCAGGCCGCCCACGGCACCCAGCAGGTCTCCACCAACATCGCCGACGTGCAGCGCGGTGCAGCCGAGACCGGCTCGGCCTCCTCGCAGGTGCTTTCCACCGCCAAGATGCTGGCGACCGACAGCAACCGGCTGAAGGATGAGGTCGGGAAATTCCTCCACACGGTGCGCGCCGCCTGAGTCCGGCGCGGCGGCTTCGTCCGCCGCGCTGCGCACTCATCGCGCCAGCAGAAATCCCATTGCGAATGCGAACAGCACGGCCGTCATGACGACGGCCGCCGTCGCGCCGGCGGCGATCCTGGCCTTCTCTTTGACGGTGGGGCGCATCGGTCCTGCAATCTACCTCATGTTGAACTCTGATCCAATCTATGGTCAGTAGCCGCGCCCGCGACACGCGCGGCCAACATGCATTCCGGAAGGTCGATCCATGAACGAGGATGTCAGCGACGGCTGGGCCGCGTCCGCGGTCGCCTGGATCGTCGAGCAGGGCGAGGACGGCGACTATGGCCGACGCTTCGTGCTGGACGCGCCGATGCGGGCGCGGATCGAAGGGCGAGGCTTCCGCAATGCGCTCGACGTCGGCTGCGGCGAGGGGCGCTTCTGTCGCATCATGCAGCGCGCCGGTATCCGCACCACTGGCGTCGATCCAACCGAAGCGCTGCTCGCGCGTGCCATGGAGTTAGACCCGCAGGGCGACTATCGGCTCGGCCGAGCCGAGACGATGGATTTCGGCGCGGAGTTCGATCTGGTCGTCAGCTATCTCAGTTTGATAGACATGCCCGATCTCGCTGGATCTGTCGCGAGGATGGTGGCGGCGCTGCGGCCGGGCGGTACGCTCTTGTTCGCCAACCTGACCAGCTTCAACACCGCCGGTCCGTCCGAGGGCTGGACACGTGACGGCGAGGGCGTCTTGCGCTTCGTCATCGATCATTACATGGACGAGCGGCCGACCTGGGTGACATGGCGCGGCATTCGCGTCCAGAACTGGCATCGTCCGCTCTCCACCTACATGACGCTGCTGCTCGATCACGGACTCCAGTTGCGCCTGTTCGTTGAGCCGCAGCCTACGGGCGGTGATCCCGACAGAATTGCCCGTCATCGCCGGGTGCCCTTTTTCCACATCATGGAGTGGCAGAAGCCGGCTTGAGGGACGAGGCCTGCGATTTCGGACGCGCAGTTGAACTGCTAGTGTGTTCGCGACGGAATCTTGATTTGAGGTCCGCCCGACGACCGCCAATCGTCCACCCGTGCTCGCCCATGAGCGGTTCGCCGCCGACCGCGACAATTTCGCGGGCCTCGGCCTCGCCGCGCGGTTCGAGCGGATCGAGCAGACCAACCTGTGGGGCGCGGCTAGTTCGGTGTCGGGCCTCGGCTCGGAGGACCCCGCGACCGCAGCGGTCCGCGAGGTGCTTCCTCCACTGCTGCAACGGCTCGGCGCGCGCTCGCTGCTCGATGCGCCCTGCGGGGACGCGGGCTGGATCGGCCGCGTGAGGCTGGATCTCGACTACACCGGCATCGACATCGTTCCGTCGCTGATCGCGGCCAATCGCCAGCGCGTGGCGGGCGGCGAGTTGTCCGGCCGGTTTCTCGTTGCCGACATCACGCGCGATGCACTGCCGCGCGCGGATGTCGTTCTGTGCCGGGACTGCCTGGTGCATTTGAGTTTCGGCAATATCGCCCGCGCCGTCGCGAACTTTCGCGCCAGCGGCGCGCATTTCCTGCTGGTCACGACGTTTCCCGAATGGGACGACAATCGCGATTGCGAGGACGGCGACTGGCGCGCGCTGAACATGGAGAAGGCGCCGTTCGACTGGCCGGCACCGCGCGAGCTGATCAAGGAGCATTGCGAGGAGGGCGGTGGCGGCTGGCGCGACAAGAGCCTCGGGCTGTGGGCGCTGGATCAATTGTAGCCCGGCTCGCGCTGCGCTCCATCCGAACCACAGGACCAACGAGAGTGGAGTGAATTCCGATGATCGATGCCCAATGCAGGTGCGGCGCGCTCACGCTGTCGCTTCCGGGACCGTCCAGCCTCGTCGTCGCCTGCCACTGCATTGACTGCCAGCGTCGAACCGGCGCGCCGTTCGGGGTCGGTGCGTTCTATCCGGCGGAGGGCGTCACGATCTCGGGGACGTCGAACGAATACGTCCGGACAGCCGCAAGCGGCGGCAAGGTCCGCAGCTATTTTTGCCCCGAGTGCGGTTCGACGGTCTATTGGAAGGCGGACAATCTGCCTGCGATGGTCGGCGTTGCCGTCGGCGCTACCGCGGATCCGAACTACCCGGCGCCCATCCGCTCGGTTTTCGAACAGTCGAAACATGCCTGGGTGGAAATATCAGGCGCTGAGCACTTCCAGCAAAGCAGCGCACCGAAGCATTCGAAGTGAGCGTTGCGCTCAAAGGCTGGTGCCGGCTGAGGGGATTGAACCCCCGACCTTCGGTTTACAAAACCGCTGCTCTACCGCTGAGCTAAGCCGGCGACGCCTGGAGAAGCGGGCAGGGACCAGCATACGCCGGAGCCGTCCACCCGTGCGCGCCGCAATACCAGACTTGACCGGAAAGTGCCAGAACCCGCGATGCCCGATGCAGACACGAATCAGGCGGCCCGAAGGCCGCCTGATCTGTCGCGTTCGGTTGAATCGCCTTATTGGCAGATGTGCCGGCGGCCGTCTTCGCCCTTGAACCAGGTGCCGGGCGTGCAGACGAAGCCGTTGCGCTGGGCGTAGGTGCGGGTGTCCCAACCGCGATTGTCCCAGCCGCGGTTATCCCAGCCATTGTCGTAGGCGTAGGCGTCGTTCGTGGCACGGAACGGGGCGGTTGCGATTGCGCCTGCAGTCCCGATGGCTGCGCCGGCCACGCCAGCGGCTGTTCCGACCGCGCCGGCGGCGACGTCGGTCGGCCAGAAGCCGGTGCGGCTCCTGTTCCAGTCGTTATTCCAGTCGCCGTTGTTGGTCTGGCGATAGGACACGCGACGATGCCGATAGCCGCTGTCGGTGTACGGATTTCCCGGTCCGACGTTCTGGCAGTTGGCGTTGGGGAATTGCGCCGCGCAGCGGCCGGGATTGGTGATCACGGCCTGCGCCATGGCAGAGCCCGTCACGAGGGTCGCCGCAATCGCCGTGGCTCCGAGAAGTTTGACGTTCATGATTGTTTGGCTCCCGTTTTGTTGACGGGGGCTAAACGCCGAAGACGCCGGACGTTCCGCTGAAACCGGCGGATTTTCGTGAGCGGCAGTCAAACGGAAGTGAGCACGCGCGATGGTTCCGGACTGCAGGGTCCGGCGGCGTTAATGCTTCACTAGTTCGCTTTGCAGCATTTGAGCGGCGCGCAATCCTTACACATTAGGCTTACCGGCAATTGGAGAGAGGGCCTTAACCCTCTCTGCGTCGCCATCGGGTAGGTTGTCGCCGGATAAATGGGATCCTCTCATGCGCGCATCTGCGCTCGCCGCCTTTCTGATCGGACTGCCCGCGTCGGCGTTTGCCGGCGGCGGCTTCGATATCGTCGTTCCCGGTCGCCCCGGCGTGCCCATCATCATCAACAACATCGACGCGTCCTATGCCGTGGTCGAGGGGACCTGGGGCCTGGGGAAGAACGTGCAGGTGCAGCCCACGATCTATGGCGGCCGCTATATCGCCGAGCGCCAGCCTGAGGACGTCGGCCATTATTACCCGACGCTGGGCCTGCGGCCCGGCTATGGCCGGCTCGAGGTCGAGCCGCCCGCGAACCGCAAAATGCCCAAGCCGGCCGAGAGCTATCACCAGAGCTGGGGCGCGCAATCGGCGCCGCTGCCGCCGCAGATGGACGTGCCCGTCAATCCGCCGCCGGTGATCCTCGCGCCTGAGATCAACGACTATCCGCGGCGTCCTCGGCCGCGGCCGCGTACAGAGATGCCCGGCAGACCGCCGGGTTAAGAAACGACAAAATCCAAAAAACGGAAATCAACAGGAGAGAGTAATGCGTCAGATGATTTCGGGACTGGTCGCGGCGGCTGCCGTGATGTTCGCCGCCACCGCGCCCGCCGCGGCCTGCGGCTTCGATCCGTGCCAGCCGGTCGCGCCGGTCTATTCCGGCTGCAACACCGGCTGCGGCGGTTATGGGGCCGGCTACGGCTACGGCTACGGCGCCTATGAGCGTCTCGCCGAGCCCACCACGCAATATTATCACGTCAACCAGGGCCCGACCTACACCGGTCCGGGCACCTTCGCGCCGTATCCGACCTACCGTGAGGACGCGGTGGTTGCGCCCGCCAATTACGGCTACGGCCGTGGCTATGGCCATGGGCACGGCTATGGCTATCGCGCCGCCGCGGTCGAAGCCCCGGCCGCCTATCCCTACCGCCGCCCGTATTACCGTCCGTATCGCTACGGCTACGGCCCGCGCGCCGGCTATCTGCCGCGCACGCATTACGGCTACGGTCCGCGCTACGGCTACGCCCCGCGCCATGTGCCGTACTACGGCGGCCACCGCGTGCTGCGTCGCTATTACTGATCGCTTGATCGGTTAAACCAACGAGACGCCCGTCCGCGATGCGGACGGGCGTTTTGTTTTGTCACCGCTTCATCAGCCCGAGCCGGCTGGCGCCGACATAGAGCGAGAGCACGGCGGCATTCGAGACGTTGAGGCTCTTGATCTCGCCGGGCATGTCGAGCCGCGCCACGACGCTGCAGGTCTCGCGCGTCAATTGCCGCAGGCCCTTGCCTTCGGCACCCAGCACCAGGGCGAGCGGCTCGCGCAGGGTGACCTCGGAGAGATCCGCGCTGCCTTCACTGTCCAGCCCGACGGTCTGGAAGCCGAGCTCGTTCAGCGTGGTCAGTGCGCGGGCGAGGTTTTGCACCGTCACCATCGGCACCAGCTCCAGTGCGCCGGAGGCGGCCTTGGCCAGCACGCCGGTCGCTTCCGGACTGTGGCGCGCGGTGGTGACGATCGCCTTCACGGCGAAGGCCGCAGCCGAGCGCAGGATGGCGCCGACATTGTGCGGATCGGTGATCTGGTCGAGCACCAGCACGATGCCGTCCTGCTCTAAATCCTCGATGTCGGGCGAGGGCAGGGGATCGGCCTCGGCGAGCAGGCCCTGGTGCACCGCGTCGGGCGACAGCAGCCGGTCGATCTCCTGGGGCCGGACGATCTCGGGCGTGATGCGGGTTGCGATGTTCTCGTCCGCCAGACGCCTTGCGGCATTCTCGGTCAGCGTCAGCTTGCGGATCTGCCGCTGGGGGTTGGCGAGCGCCATGGTGACGGTGTGCCAGCCATAGAGGATGACGGGACCGTCGGTGTCCGAATCGCGATCGCGCCGGGCCGGGCGACCGGCCGATTTTCCGGGCCTGTTGAAGGGCTTAGACCCGCCGCGGGGGCCCCTCGGGTTGAATTTTCGATCCTTCATGGGCTCGCTTGTGTCACGGGTCCCGGAATATGGCAATTTGGGTGGTGTCGGGGGCGATTTTAGCTGTTCGCCTCGGTTGACTTTACCCCATCGCTTCGCCGATAACCGCGCCCGGTCGCGCCCCCATCCGGGCTGTCGCGGCCTTCACGTTCCATGGCCGTCTTCGGTCGCCGGCAAGGTCCGGCCCGATTGTGCTGCCGTCGAGCGGGGGAGTGTCCCGAGTGGCAAAGGGAGCTGACTGTAAATCAGCCGCCTTATGGCTTCGCAGGTTCGAGTCCTGCCTCCCCCACCACGCTTCGCCCTTCGGGCTTCGCGTGGCGCAGCCAACGTGATGCGCGAAGGACGGAGCGTGGTGTCCGGCGAAGCCCGTAGGGCGAAGACGGACTGAGCGGATCCGATCGCCTTACCCCATCATCTCGCGCACCATCGGCACCACCTTCCGGCCGTAGAGCTCAATGCTCTTCATCAGCTTCCCATGCGGCAGCGGGCCCGCTGAATACTTCAGCTGAAACCGCGAAATGCCGAGTGCCTTGGCGGTCTTGGCGATCTTGCGCGCGACCGTCTCCGGCGAGCCGACATAGAGCGAACCGTGCTCGGCCTCATTGACGAACTCGTCGCGGCCCATCGGTGGCCAGCCGCGTTCCTTGCCGATGCGGTCGCGCATCGCCTTGTAGTCGGGCCACAGCTCCTCGCGCGCCTGTTCGTCGGTCTCGGCGACATAGCCGGGCGAATGCACGCCGATCGGCTGGGCCGGGCGGCCGAACTCCCTGAACGCGCGGTGATAGAGATCGACGAAGGGCGCGAAGCGCGCGGGATCGCCGCCGATGATCGCGAGCATCAAGGGCAGGTCGTAATGCGCGGCGCGCACCACCGATTGCGGACTGCCGCCGACGCCGATCCAGGTCTTGAGCGTGCCGTTCGCGACCGGGGGATAGACCAGCTGTCCCTTGAGCGGCGGACGCAGCTTGCCTTCCCAGGTCACCGGCTTCTGCGACAGCAGCGCTGCGAACAGATCGAGCTTCTCTTCGAACAGCGCTTCGTAAGCCCGCAGGTCGAAACCGAACAGCGGAAAGGATTCGGTGAATGAGCCGCGGCCGAGGATCACCTCGGCGCGCCCGTTCGAGAGCGCGTCCAGCGTGGCAAAGCGCTGGAAGACGCGGATCGGATCATCCGAGCTCAGCACCGTCACGGCCGAACCGAGATGGATGCGCCTGGTCCGCGACGCGATGGCGGCCAGCACGGTCTCAGGGGAGGAGATCGCGAAGTCGGCGCGGTGATGTTCGCCGAGGCCGATGAAGTCGAGGCCGAGCTCGTCGGCCAGCACCGCTTCGTCGACGACGTTGCGGATCACCTGCGCGTGCGGAAGCATCGCGCCGGAGGTATCTGTGGTGACGTCGCCAAAGGTGTCCAGTCCGAATTCAAGCGGTGCGGTCATTGATGAGGTCTCTGCGGGCGCGGCTTGCGCGCCTGTCACTGGGGGAGGGGATTGGTTTGGTTGGAGCTAAGCAGCCGGGTCTGATGCGCAATGCTGCTTCGAGAAACCCATTGTTTCCCTTTCTTCTTGGTGTCGGGGGGGGCCGCGGCTTCAGTCGGACCTGGCGAACATCTCGACCAGGGTCTCGCGCAGCCAGCGCTGCGCCGGCACGGTGTCGTTGCGCTGGTGCCAGAACAGGCTGACGATGCGCGGCGGCGCCTTGAGCGGAAGCGGCATGGCGTGCAGGAACGGCGCGTGCCGGGATTGCGAGCGCAAATCGCTCGGCAGCACCGCAATCAGGTCGGACTGGCGCACCACCTCGTAGGCGGCGCTGTAGTGATTGACGGTCGCGACCAGGTTGCGCGATAGCCCGCGCGAGGCGAGGAAGAGGTCGTAGGACGGCAAGGTCTTGCCGGCGAGGCTCACATCGACATGCCCCGCGTTGAGGAAGCTGCGCGTGCTCAGCCGCTTCATCGCCGCGACCGGATGGCCGCGCCGCATGAAACAGGCGTAGTCGACGGTCCACAGCGAGCGCGAGCGGATGGCGGCCGGTTGCTGCGCCTCGTTGACATAGACGCTGAGCACGCAATCAACGCGATTGTCCTCGAGCTGGTCGGCGATCTCCACGACGGTGTTGGGAACGGTGTGGATTCGCGCCTTGGGCGCGACCTTGCCGAAATGGTTCAGCAGGTTCGGCATCACCAGCGAGGCGACGTAATCCGACATCGACAGGCTGAACTCTGTCTGCGCACGGTGCGGGTCGAACACCTGCTCGTCGAGCGCGCCGCGGACGGTTTCGAGCGCTTCGCCGATCGGCTCCCACAGCACCACGGCGCGTTGGGTCGGACGGATGCCGGTGCCGGACCTGACGAACAGGGGATCGCCGAGCGCGTCCCGCAGGCGTGCGAGCGCGTTGCTGACCGCAGGCTGCGTCATCAGAAGCGCGTTGGCGGCGCGCGTGACGCTGCCCTCGGTCATCAGGGCCTCGAAGACTTTCAGCAGGTTGAGGTCGAGCTTTCGGAACGACAGAACATTCACCACAGTAATGTACTAGATCATGATTATAAATTATGACGATAATATCTCCTTGTCTATGGTTCCCCCAGGGATGAGCGGAGTGCCGGCCGCCAGACAGAGGGGGACTTTCATGTCGATGATTTCGGCGCGCATCGAGCGCCTTCCATTCGCGCGTTTCCATAAGCATCTGCTGCTGATGGGCGGGCTCGGCTATACATTCGACGCGATGGATGCAGCGGTGCTGGCGTTCATCCTGCCGGTGTTGCGCACGACCTGGAATCTGTCGAGCGTGCAGATCGGCGTGCTCGGCAGCAGCACCTATATCGGCTTCCTGTTCGGCGCGCTGCTGGCGGGCACGCTGGGTGACCTGATCGGCCGTCGTGCGGTGATGATGTCGGCGCTGGCGCTCTATTGCGTCGCATCCATCGTCAGCGCGGCGGTGAACGACTGGTCGTCCTTCTTCGCCGCCCGGGTCGTCGCGGGCATGGGCACCGGCGCGGAGAGCGCAATCATTGCGCCCTATCTGGCGGAATTCGTCGCACGGCGTTACCGCGGCAGCTTTACCGGCGCGCTGGCCGGATTCTTCTCCTTCGGTTTCGTGGCGTCGGCCTTGCTCGGCTATTTCATCGTGCCAGCCTATGAGAACGGCTGGCGCATCGTTCTGGTGATCACCGCGGTGCCGGTCGTCATGCTGCTGTGGTGGCGCAGGGCGCTGCCGGAATCGCCGCGCTGGCTGGAAAGCCGGGGCCGTGAGGAGGAAGCCGCAGCCGTGCTCGACAGGATTGAGGCCGGCTTTGCGAGCCAAGGCCATGTCCTGCCACAACCGGTCGTCGAAGCCGCGGCGCCTGCCGTGACTGGTGGGACGCTGCTTGCCAATTTCGCCGCGCTCCTCGCCGGCCGCCAGGCGCGCATCACCATCATGACCTGGATCATGTGGCTTGCGATCACGTTCAGCTACTATTCCTTCTTCGTCTGGATCCCCGGCCTTCTGGTCCAGAACGGCATGAGCATCACCAAGAGCTTCGCCTATTCGATCGCGATCTATTGCGCGCAGATTCCCGGCTATTTCAGTGCCGCGTATTTCAACGAGCGCATCGGCCGGCAGGCGACCATCGCCTCCTACATGGTGCTTGGCGGCGCAAGCGCGCTCGGCCTCGCCTTCGCGCAGAGCGACCAGCACATCATGGTGGCGGGAATTCTACTGTCCTTCTTCATGAACGGCACCTATGCGGGCGTCTATGCCTATACCGCCGAGGTATTTCCGACGGCGGTCAGAACCACCGGCGCCGGGCTCGCTTCCGCGATCGGCCGCATCGGTGCGATCGTCTCGCCGATCCTGGTCGGCTATCTCTATCCCAATTTCGGCTTCGCCGGCGTCTTCGGCCTCACCACAAGCGTGCTGCTGTTAGGCGCGCTCACCGTGGTGCTGATGGGGGTGCCGACGCGCGGCCGTTCGCTGGAAGAGATTGCGGCGGGTGAAGTCGCGTGAGGGAAACAAAACGCCGGTCCGATCCGCTGCTCTGCGCCGTGGCGGCCGCGCAGGGCAGGGCGGATCAGCCGGATGCCCTGTACTCGGCGCTGGACGACGCCTTGAAATCGGCGATCGGCCACAAGCTGTTCACGATCCTGACCTATGACGACGACACGAGGGAAGCAGCGCGGGTGTATTCCAATCTCCCCGGACCTTACCCGGCGGGCGGACGCAAACGCCTGGCGCCGGGGCCGTGGACCGAGGCTGTGCTGGACCGCGGCGAGGCCTATATCGGCCGCACCCGGGACGATCTGCGCGAGGTGTTTTCCGATCACGAGCTGATTGCTTCGCTCGGCTGCGCGAGCGTGCTCAACATGCCCGTGCGCTGGCGCGGGCGCACGCTCGGCTCGCTCAATCTGCTCCATGAAGCAGGCTGGTACGGCGAGGACGATGTCGCTGCGTGTCTTCCATTCGCCCAGCTCGCTCTGCCCGCGCTGCTCATCCAGTCCTGATCAGACAGGAAGTCGTCATGTCCCGTGTGCTCTTCAAGAACGCCGCTCTGCTCGATCCGCTCCAGCCGGACCTCCTGGAGGGACATCACGTGCTGGTCGAGGACAGTCTGATCAAGGAGGTCTCCGATCGGCCGCTCCAGGTGGAAGCCGACCGCACGATCGATCTGAAGGGCAAGACGCTGATGCCCGGCCTGATCGACCTGCATGTGCATGCGATCGCCGTCGAACTCAATCTGGCGCAGCAGGTGCACATGCCCAACGTGCTGGTGACGCTACGCTCGACGCTGCTGCTGCGCGGCATGCTGCGGCGGGGCTTCACCACCGTGCGCGACGCCGGCGGTGCCGGCCATGCGCTGAAGCAGGCGATCGAGACCGGGCTCACCGACGGACCGCGGCTGTTCGTCTCGGGACGTGCGCTCAGCCAGACCGGCGGCCACGGCGACATGCGGGCCCGCTCGGACTACCTCGCCAGCGACGCACCGTGCCCGTGCTGCGTGCGTGTCGGCGCGCTGGCGCGCGTTGCCGACGGTGTCGATGGCGTGCGAAGGGCGGCCCGCGAAGAGCTCCAGATGGGCGCCGACCAGATCAAGATCATGGCCTCCGGCGGCGTCGCCTCACCGACCGACCCGGTCGGCGCCTTCGGCTACTCCGAGGACGAGATCCGCGCCATCGTCGAGGAGGCGCGCGGGCGTCAGACCTATGTGCTCGCCCACGCCTACACCGCTGCTGCGATCGAACGCGCCATTCGCTGCGGCGTGCGCACCATCGAGCACGGCAATCTGGTCGATGCTCCGACCGCGCAACTGATGGCCGAGAAGGGCGCCTATGTGGTGCCGACGCTCGTCACCTACGAGGCGCTGGCCAACGAGGGCGCCCAATACGGCCTGCCGCCCGAAAGCGTGGCCAAGATCGCCGATGTCCGCGACGCCGGCCTGCGTTCGCTCACGATCTATCGCGATGCCGGCGTGAAGATGGGGTTCGGCAGCGACCTGCTCGGACCGTCGCAGCGTCTGCAGAGCGACGAATTCCGCATCCGCGCCGAGATTCTCGGTCCGCGCGCCGTCATCGCCAGCGCGACATTGGTCGGCGCCGAGGTGCTCGGCATGGAGGGCAAGCTCGGGCGCATCATGCCCGAAGCCATTGCGGACCTGCTGGTGGTCGACGGCAATCCGCTGCGCGATGTTGCCTGCCTGCTCGGCCAGGGCGAGCACATCCCGATGGTGATGAAGGCAGGCAAGGTCCAGTTCGACCGGCTGGGCGCGTAGCCGGCGTTACCGCCACATTCCGCGCATTCGAGCGCCGATGTCGACCTTCGGGCCTTGCGCGGCGGTGCGCGCTGCGCTTGCCCCGGCCTTCGGCCAGGCAGTGCGCTCGAACAGATAGACCAGCTGCTCCGGGATGAAGCGGGTGCGCGAGGCGTAGACGTGGCGGTCGCCCTTGGCTGCCTGGCCGTGGGTGAAGAAGCGCTGCGGCACCACGAGGTGCAGGTCGTCCTTGGCGCGCGTCATCGCGACATAGAGCAGGCGGCGTTCCTCCTCGAGCTCGGCGCTGGTGCCGGCGCCGAGATCCGACGGCATGCAGCCGTCGACGACGTTGAGCACGAACACCGATTTCCACTCCTGGCCCTTGGCGGAGTGGATGGTGGAGAGGATCAGATAATCCTCGTCGCGCAAGGGTGGCCCGGATTTGTCGCTGGTCGCATCCGGTGGATCGAGCGTGAGCTCGGTCAGGAATTTCTCGCGCGAGGCATAGCCGCTCGCGATCTGCTCGAGCTGCATCAGATCGGCGCGGCGCGTCTCGGAATCCTCGTGCAGGCGATCGAGATGCGGTTCGTACCAGAGCCGCACGCGTTCGAGGTCAGCCGGCCATTCCGAATAGCGCAAATTTTCGATGGTGCGGACGAAGCCGGTCCAGTCCGCGCCGGTGCGCGGCGGCACCGGGAGCTGGCCGAGCGCGGCGAGCGGATCGGAGCTCTCCGCCATCTGGTCGAGCACACGCTGCGCCGTCGCAGGTCCGATGCCCGGCAACAGATGCAGGATGCGAAAGCCGGCGACGCGGTCGCGCGGATTCTCAGCGAAGCGCAGCAGTGCCAGCACGTCCTTGACATGCGCGGCATCGAGAAACTTGAGCCCTCCGAACTTGACGAAGGGAATGTTGCGGCGGGTGAGCTCGATCTCCAGCGGGCCCGAATGCGAGGACGTTCGGAACAGCACCGCCTGGTGCTTCAACAGCGCGCCTTGCTCGCGAGTGGCCAGCACTTGCTCGACGATGTAGCGGGCCTGGTCGGCCTCGTCGTGCACGGTGACGAGCTGTGGTTTTTGCGTGCCGGCGCGGTCGGTCCAGAGGTTCTTTGTAAAGCGCTCGCGCGCCAGGCCAATGACGCCGTTGGCCGCTGCCAGCACGGGTTGCGTCGAGCGGTAATTGCGGTCGAGCGTGATCATCTCGGCGCGCGGCGAGAAGCTCTGCGGAAAATCCAGGATGTTGCGGACAGTGGCGGCGCGGAACGAATAGATCGACTGCGCGTCGTCGCCGACGACGGTGAGGCCGCGCCCGTCCGGCTTCAGCGCCCGCAGGATCGAGGATTGCAGGCGGTTGGTGTCCTGATATTCGTCGACCAAGACGTGATCGAAGCGGCCGCCGATTTCTTCCGCGATCGTCGCATCGCTCATCATCTGCGACCAGTAGAGCAGGAGGTCGTCGTAATCGAGCACGTGCTGGGCCTGCTTGGCCTCGACATAGGCCGCGAACAGGCCCTTCAGCTCGGGCGCCCAGCCTGCGCACCAGGGATAATGCGCCCCCAAAACCTTCTCGATCTCCATCTCGGCATTGACGCAGCGGGAGTAGATCGACAGGCAGGTGCCTTTGGCGGGAAAGCGGCTCTCTGTCTTCGACAATCCGCGCTCGTGCCGGACCAGATTCATCAGATCGGCGGAATCCTCGCGGTCGTGGATGGTGAAGGCAGGATCGACGCCGATCCGCTCGGCATATTCGCGCAGCAACCGTGCGCCGATGCCGTGGAACGTGCCGGCCCAGCTGAGCGCGTCGCGCATGATCGCGGCGTTGTTCTCGCCAAGCACTTTTCGGGCGATGCGCTCGACCCGGCCGGCCATCTCGGCCGCGGCGCGCCGCGAGAACGTCATCAGGAGGATGAGGCGCGGATCGCTGCCCGCGACGATCAGGTGCGCGACGCGATGGGCCAGCGTGTTGGTTTTGCCGGAGCCTGCACCGGCGATGACGAGCAGGGGCGCGCCCACGGTCGCACCATCGGCCACACCATGCTCCACGGCGCGGCGCTGCTCCGCATTGAGCGTGTCCAGATATGTCGCCACGAATCGCCCCGGTGAAACAGCCAGACTCGGCGATCCCGCTGCGAATCGCAATGCGTCTGGACGGGACCGATGTTAAGACCTAGGGACAAGACGGCCCAAGGTTCCATTCCGAAAAGCGCCACCCGGCATGACCGAGCTCAAATCCGACCAGTTCGAGATGCGACGGCTGGAATCGCTCAGCAACACCATTTTTGGCGTTGCCATGACGCTGCTCGCCTACGATCTGCCCAGGGCCGCGGTCTTCACAAGCGCGCCCGACTGGAACGATCTGGCCCGGGTCTATTCCGGCAAGCTCGCGGGTCTTGCGCTCAGCTTCATCATCGCCGGCGTGTTCTGGATCAGCCATCACCGCCGGCTGGCGCGCCAGCCCGTCGGCAGCCGCGGCGCGGTGATCCTCAATCTGTTTTTCCTGCTGTCGATCGTGCTGCTGCCGGTGACCAACGGCCTCTACACCAACTACCCCACGAGCAGTGCGGTCGCCGTGCTCTACGGCCTGCACCTGACCACCATCGCCGGCCTCAATGCCTGGCTGTGGTGGAGGATCCTGGGCGGCTGGCGCCACGAGATCATGGCCTCGCTGTTTCCGCTGCTGGTGTTTATTCCGGGCACGGTCGTTGCGGCGTTCGCGCCGCAGGTCGCGCCGTTCGTGTGGTTCATCGCCTTCGGCGGCCTGCTGATCCAGCGCTTCTATGTCGGGCCGACCGGGACGGACGCGTAGGGCCGCGGCTCAGCCTTGCGTCGTGCCGAACCCGTCGGCCGGCACGTAAAGCTTGACCGGGCGAATTTCGTAGACCGCTGACGGATTGACCTGACGCAGCGTCCGCGCGGCCGCGATCGCCTCCTCGTCCGTGTCGTATTCGACGAGGTGGAAGCCCAGAAGCTGCTCCTTGGTCTCGGCAAACGGGCCGTCCAGCACGACGCCCGCGCCGGGGCCACGCAAGGTGCGGGCCTTTCGGGTCTCATCCAGGCGGGCGGCCGGGCCAAAATGCCCGCTTGCCCGCAGCGGTGCCTGAACCTCGATGACTTTGGCCACGACCGCGGCGTCCTTCTCGGGCGTCCAGGACAAGATCTCGTCTTCCACGTGATAGGCCAGGATGGCGTAAAGCATCGTCACCTCGTTGATTTTCGCTGCGCGCGTCCGAAGGACGTATCACCACCGTCGCAGCCGACAATGGGCTTGAGGAAAATATTGCGTCGCGGGGTGCGGCGACGAAACCTTCCCGAAACCCGATTGCGGCCGAAAGGTGTGAACGCCGCTCGAAATCGGCGCGACTGATGGCCACTAAGAACACTTCGGAGGCGGCCATGTCGACCATCAAGATCATCTGCAAGATCATCTGCGACGCGCGTCGGGCGGGAAAGTCGGACGCCGCGGATCTGCACGACCAGAGCGGCCACCACCGCTATTACGGCAGCTCGGCCGAGAGCGGCGGCGAGCGCATCCTCGAAAGCCGGCGCGGCAAGCGCCCGCGCGCAATGAGCGTTTGCGGCTTCTAGACCCGACGCGGTTGCGGTGCGGGAGCAGACTCGCACGAACTGACCGCGTCTCACATCCCGCTCAGCACCTGCTTGATCAGGGTTTCCCGCAACCGGGCGAGTTCGCCGCTCGTCTCCATCTGCTCGATCATCCTTCCGACCTTCGGCACGAGATCGCGATGCCGTTCATGCAGATGGTGGTAGATGCTGATGCGCTCGAGTGGCGGCGAGAGCGGATGGATCCTGGCCTGGAGATTGAGTTTCTTCACCGCAGCCAACCCGCTGAAGAGGTCGGTGACCATCACGTCGAAGCGGTCGGCATCGAGCATCTTGACCATGTTGTCGAGGCTTGTCGTCGCCGTGACCCGGGTCATGCCGCGCGTACCGGCTTCCGACGAGCCGACGCCGCGTACGATGCCGATGCTGTAGTCCCTGATTGAATTCCAGCCGGCGACGTCGAACTGCAGTTTCGTGGTGAAGACAGCGGGCTCGATGTAATTGATCGCAGGTGTCACCTGGATCAGCGTCGGGTAGTCGCGAGAGAGCGTTCCGATCCGCTGGACCTCGCCGTCGACCTGGCCGGTGCTCGACAGCGCGAGCGCGCGCTTGCCGGGGACATCCTCGAATTTGAGCTTGATGTTCAGCCTGGCATAAACCGCGCGGAGCATCTCGCCGCCGACATATTGGTCGGGAATATCGGCGATGCGTGCGAGCCGGATGACTTCTTGCGCCTGCGACGGGCCTGCCGCGAGCAGCAACAGGCAGACCACGACTATCCGCCTCATGACGCATCTCCCTGGCCATGCCTTTTGGGCGTGCCCTGCTAACATCGGATTCCGGGGCCGCGCGATCTACCGGAGATGGCAGCTGCGCCAGTCCGCAACGTTGACAGCACGTTCCCGCTGTGCGGGCGAGCTCCGGACTTTCACCGATGTCATTCTAGCACGCGAGGTGGTACTTTGCCCGGGAATCCTGCTGCTGGGCGCAAGATATGACCCCGTCGAACTCAGGCCGCCCAAGGGCCGACAGGATCAAGGGCCGATAGGATCATCGGCCGACAGGATCGCCACGCGCACCGCGTGCTGAGGCAGGGCCTCAACCGTTCACTTTGCTCGCGGTTGCGGTCGGCCGGCTGAGCAGGTGCCGCCATTTTCGGGGACGTGGTGCATGGGCAACGCAGGTGACGATGATACCAAGCGCCGCCGCGCCATTGCGCCGGTGGCTGCGAAGCAGGATTTGACCGGCATCGGCGCCGCGCTCGCGCCTCCGATGTTCGCGGCGCTCCTGTCGCGGATCTTCAACTGGTCGCGCAGCGGCGTCGGGCCCCGGCTGCTTGCCGCCGTGCTGCTGTTCTCATCGGTCGTGACGCTGACCCTGACTGCGCTCCAGCTCTATCTGGATTACAATCGTGAGGTCGGACTGATCGAGACGCGGCTAGACGAGATCGGCCGCAGCACCACGGGCAGCCTCGGAGAGAGCCTATGGAATCTCGACCAGAACCAGCTCAAGCTCCAGCTCGATGGCATTCTGCGGCTGCCTGACATCCGTGCGGCGGAGGTCCGCGAGATCGTCGATCGGCCCAATCCGATCCGTGTCGAAGTCGGCGAGCGAAACACCCGTTCGATCATGACCCGGGAATTTCCGCTGAGCACCATGGTGCAGGGGACCTCGCGCGCCATCGGCACGCTGCGGGTCGAGGCGACGCTGACCGACGTCTATCAGCAATTGCTGAACAGGGCCCTCGTCATTCTGGCAAGCCAGGCGGCAAAGACGTTCCTCGTCTCGTTGTTCATCATCTACATGTTTCATCTGCTGGTGACCCGGCATCTCGTCGCCATCGCCGAGTACGTCGGCAAATACAGCCTCGGACGGCCGCCGCCGCCGCTGCGCCTGGAGCGCCGGTCGCCTTACGAGGCCGACGAGCTGGACAAGGTGGTCGTTGCTTTCAACGCCATGTGCGCCAACCTCGAACATGCCTATGGCGAGCTGCGCGAGGCCAATGGGAATCTCGAGCGTGACCTGAAGATCCGGCAGCGCGCCGAGGAGAACGCCCGCGCGAGCGAGCAGCGCTTCCGTGATTATGCCGAGACCGCATCCGACTGGTTCTGGGAGACCGGCCCGGATCACGTGTTCACCTACATTTCAGATCGGGCCGATGCTTTCGGCATGGACCACAAGGCGCTGATCGGGAGGCGCCGTTCAGACGCCGCCTTCGACCGCGATGCCGAGCCCCAGAAATGGCGCGCTCACTTGGCGACGCTGGATCGCCACGAGCCGTTCCGCAAGTTCGAATATCGCGGCCGCGATGCGGCTGGCCGCGCGCGCCATTTCAGCGTCAACGGCCGGCCGGTGTTCAGCGCCGACGGACGCTTCATGGGGTATCGTGGTTCGGCCACCGATCTGACCGAGCAGCACGAGACCGAGGAGCGGCTTCGCCAGTCGCAGAAGATGGATGCGATCGGCCAGCTCACCGGCGGCGTCGCGCATGACTTCAACAACGTGCTCACTGTCATCACCGGCACCATCGAGATCATCCGTGAGGGGCTGGCGGACAAGCCCGACCTCGCCGCGATCGCCCAGCTCATCGACGATGCGGCGGCGCGAGGCGCGGAGATCACCTCACAGCTCCTGACCTTTGCGCGTCGCCAGCCGCTGGAGCCGCGCGAGCTTGACGTCAACGGCCTCGTGCTCGAGACGGCGAAGCTGTTGAAGCCGATCCTGGGCGGAAACGTCGAAATCGTCACCCGCCTCGCGGACGACGCCTGGGCGGCGATGGCCGATCCGTCGCAGCTGTCGTCGGCGATCATCAATCTCGCCGTCAATGCGCGCGATGCGATGGCTGGCGGCGGCACGCTGACGCTCGAGACGGCAAACCGCGAATTGGATGGTGCTGGTGACGGCGACGCTACGTGCGGCGCCTTCATCATGGTCGCGGTGGCCGACACCGGTCATGGCATCCCCGCCGACCTCCGCGACCGCGTGTTCGAGCCGTTCTTTACCACCAAAGGGGTCGGTCGCGGCACCGGGCTCGGCCTCAGCATGGTCTACGGCTTCGCCAAGCAGAGCGGCGGCAGCGTTGCGATCGAGAGTGAGGAAGGCCGCGGCACCGTGATTCGGCTGTTTCTGCCGCGATCTGCGGGCGGAGCGCAGACGAGGACCGGGCCACTGCAGGCGCCCGCGGCGGCACGCGGGCACGAGACGATTCTCGTCGTCGAGGACGATCCGCTGGTGCAGGGCTATGTCATCGCCCAGCTTGGCAGCCTCGGCTATCGCACCCTCGCGGCCGGCGACGGCGCAACCGCGCTTGCGCTGGTGCAGCAGGGCGCCCAATTCGATCTGCTGTTCACCGACATCATCATGCCCGGCGGCATGAACGGGCAGGAATTGGCCGAGGCCGTGCGGCGCCTCCGCCCGGGGATGAGAGTGCTCTATACGTCCGGCTATACCGACAACGCCCTCGACCACGAGGGTCATCTCGGTTCCGGCGTTGCGTTGCTGAGGAAGCCGTACCGGAAGGCGGACCTGTCACTGAGGATCCGCGAGGTGCTCGCCGGCGAGGCGCTCCCCTGAACAGCAGGCGCGATGCCAACGAAAAAGGCGCGGCGGAGAGGCCCCCGTCGCGCCCGATTTGTTGCTCGCTGGTCCAGGGCTGAGAGCGCCCCGATGCCAAGCCTTTATTCAAAGCTTAGCGGGCGATCCCAGCGAGGTGACAGCGCTTGGTAAAAGACACTGGATCACCTCCTTTCGTTGGTTGCGGAAGATTTCAATATAGGCAGCAATTCCGGTGTTGTTAAGGGGAGGCGGGTCGGGAGGAACCAGCGGCTGTTCGCAGGGCCGGGAAGGCGCTGGAAAGCCGACTCTTGGGCAGTTGATCTTGTGTTGGGCCGTTGATCTTGGGCAGTTGAGACCGCCGCCCGGCCGTGTTAGGGAGCCCCTGTCGCGGGTGTAGCTCAATGGTAGAGCAGCAGCCTTCCAAGCTGAATACGAGGGTTCGATTCCCTTCACCCGCTCCATCCCAACAATTGTTGCATCTCGATGGACCGACCCTCTCCGGGGGCAGGTCAGTCCCAATGTCGGCTGGAGCTTGGCATTTCGACAGGACGGCCGGTGACGGTGTGGGCGGCATTGCGATAACCGGTATCGGCGTTGCGGGGATCGGGGATCACTGAGTTCAAATTGCGTTGCGTTTTTCGAGGGCACGAGCTCGCGACGACATGGCGGATGCCTGCGTGCATCTGATGCAAATCGTCGGTTAGCCCGGGGAAGCGGGCGTCCGCGGCGTATCAGGCGGCACGCCGGTGACTGCGCAAGCGTAGGAACCTTCACCGCCAGCATGAGTTGGCCGTCGGGCGGGGCGAAAGTCACACGAGGTCAATCGTGCAAGACAATTTGCGTGTGCGCTCGACCGCGCAAATCGCAGGCCATCCGATTCATCCGATGCTGGTGCCGATCCCAATCGCGTGCTTCATCGGGGCGCTGCTGACCGACATCGCCTATGTCGTCAGTGCCGAGATCATGTGGGCGGATTTTTCGGCCTGGCTTCTGGTCGTCGGCGTCATCTTCGGCGTGCTGGCCGCCATCGCCGGCCTGACCGATTTCCTCGGCAACCGCCTGGTGCGGGCACAGGCGCCAGCCTGGCCGCATCTGATCGGCAACGCGCTGGCGCTGATCCTGGCAACCATCAATGCGTTGATCCACACGCGCGATGCCTGGACCTCGGTGTGGCCGACCGGGCTCATTCTTTCAGCCATCACCGTATTGATCCTGCCGGTCACCGGCTGGCTCGGCTGGGCCATGGTGTATCGCCACGGTGTAGGAGTTGCGCGATGAACTCCGCAATCGCTAGGGCGCTGTTGTGCGCCTCGCTGCTGTGTCTCGCCGGCTGCAATGACGGCAGTGGCGATCCCAAGGCGCAAACCGGCGCCAACCCGACGCTGCCCGACATCCAGCAATATTGGCTGCCCCCGATGCACATCGCCCGCATCGTCGGCTGGAAAAAGGACGAGACCCCGGCCGTTGCGCAGGGCTTGCAGGCCAAGGCCTTCGCGACCGGCTTGCAGCACCCCCGATTTCTCTACGTGCTTCCCAACGGCGACGTGCTGGTGGTGGAATCCAAGGCGCCGAAGGGTGCTCCGATCAAGCGGCCCAAGGAAATCGTGATGGGATATGTCGAGTCCTGGGCGACATCCGGCGGCGACACCGGCGAGAGCAACCGCATCACGCTGCTGCGCGACAGCAACGGCGACGGCGTCCCGGATACGCAAAGCGTCTTCCTCGACCATCTCAACTCGCCGTTCGGCGTCGCGCTGGTCGGCAACGATCTCTATGTCGCCAACACCGATGCGATCGTCAGATATCCCTACACCGAAGGCGATACCAAGATCACCGCGCCGGGCACGGTACTGACGCCGCTGCCGGGCGGACCGATTGACCATCACTGGACCAAGAGCCTGGTCGCGAGCCCCGACGGTTCAAAGTTGTATGCCGGCGTCGGCTCCAACAGCAACATCACCGAGAACGGCATGGAGGCCGAGCACAATCGCGCCGCGATCCTCGAGGTCGACCGTGCCAGCGGCCGCTGGCGCATCTTCGCGAGCGGCTTGCGCAATCCCAACGGTCTCAGCTTCGAGCCGCAGACCGGGTCGCTATGGACGGTGGTGAACGAGCGCGACGAGCTCGGTCCCGATCTCGTGCCGGACTACATGACATCGGTGAAGGACGGCGGCTTCTATGGCTGGCCCTACAGCTATTACGGCCAGCACGTCGATCCTCGCGTCAAGCCGGAGCGACCCGACCTCGTTGCCAAAGCGATCGTGCCTGACTACGCGCTGAGCTCGCATGTCGCGCCGCTTGGAATGGCTTTCAACACGAGCGCGAGTTTGCCGCCCGCCTATCGCGGCGGCGCCTTCGTCGGCGAGCACGGCAGTTGGAACAGGCAGGTCTTGAACGGCTACAAGGTCGTGTTCGTGCCGTTCACGGACGGCAAGCCGAGCGGCCCGCCGCAGGATGTCGTCACCGGCTTCCTCAACAGCGACAACCACGCGCGCGGGCGGCCCGTCGGTGTCGCCATCGACAAGACCGGCGCGCTGCTGGTCGCCGACGACAGCGGCAACACGGTTTGGCGCGTGACCGCCGCGCACCCGCAGCTCACGCAGCGATAGATCTCGAGGAGTTACACCATGGGCCTCGCGCAATACACGATCGTGCCGGTGCAGGACGAATAGGGCGTGCTGCACGACGGCGACGTCAAGAACAGATACAGCACCAAGGAGGCGGCTTTCGAGTCGGCGGTTGCCGCAGCATCGCTGGCGCTTCGCGAGGGACACGAAGTCCATGTCAGCGTGCCCGGCCGCGAAGCCGGCGAGAACGCGCTGGGAATTTGACCGGACACTCCGAGCAGAACACTTCAGGAGGCTGCGATGACCAAGCCCCGTGAGCCGAACGGCATTGAACCCTCCCGCTCCGAAGACGACATTCAGCGCGACCAGCTCGGGCCGCGTGGCGTGCCGGATGCGCCGGATCCGGCCAAGATGACGCCCCAACGCGACAAGAAAACGCCGAAGCACGTCGATCCCGGCCATACAGCCTGACGGGTGCCCCGCGGCTTTTCTGTTCGGCCGGTAAGTCGCCGCCGCGGCAGTCGTCGACTTACGCCGCCGCAACGATATCCGTCTTGGCAAAGTCGTCGCCGACGTAAAGAAGTGCGCAGCCATGCTCCTTGGCGACATCGTAGGCGAAGCAGTCACCAAAGTTGAGACCGGCAGGACGAATGCCTTTGCCCCAACGCGAGTAGATCTGCGCCACGCGTTCGGCCGATGCTTGGGTCACCGAGATCACGTTCAAACCGAGATCGTTGATCAGCTTGTTCATTTCTTCGTCGACGCCCCGCCGTGCCGCGACGATCAGGCTTTCTGCAATGGAGGCCGCCGAGATCAGGATTTCGTCGGCGGTTTCCAACGCGGTGATGCAAGCATCGGCCTGCGGTTCGTCGAGCACGATCGCCATCAGCGCGGAGGTATCGAGCGCGATCATTCCGGCAGTCCGTCATCGCCGAAAAGAAAGTCCTGACTGCGCGCGGCGCTCGGTCCGGGGATAGCTTTGGCCCCGCCGGTCCTTCGCGCCGCCTCGAGCACGGTCCGGCGGGCGGCGCGGTCCGGCGGAAGCCTGACCGGGACGAGCCGCACCGCGGGATGTCCATGCCGCGTCAGGATCACCTCGTCGCCGGCCTCTGCGCGGCGGACAAGATCGGTCAATTGTCCTTTTGCGTCGGTGACGGAGACCCGCATCTCATTGTCCTTCCTCAAGTTTCATAAAATGGACCATGCAATGGTCCAATGTCAACCGCCTCACCCCGCTGTTCTGCGAAGAGCGCTCCACACCATTCGGAACCGACATTCCTCTATTCTGCGATTTGCAGCTAAGAGGACCTTAGAGGCGTGATCTGCGCCTGGCGCGCAAATAACATCATGTTAGGTTTGTCGCATAACTGGGTAATTGTGTTAGCCCGGCGAAAGCCTATCGTCGCCACCAAGCAGACACCCATCGGCAATGACAAGCGCTCGCGAAACTCCGCAGAGCGGCCGGAGAGTGCTGCCCAATTTTGAGCGAAGCCCGTCAACGGGACGTCAGCAAAACCCAAGGGAGGAATCTTGAGATGACCGCGATCCATCAGATGAGTCAGTCCAGGAAAGCCGCTGCCAGCGGCTGGATCGGGTCGGCTCTCGAATATTATGACTTCTTCATCTACGCGACCGCCGCGTCGCTGATCTTCCCGCAAATCTTCTTCCCGTCGGAGAATCCCACCGTCGCGATCGTTGCGTCGCTGGCGACCTATGGCGTCGGCTATGTGGCTCGTCCCATCGGTGCCTTCGTGCTCGGACATTGGGGCGACACCCATGGCCGCAAGACGGTTCTCATCATCTGCATGTTCCTGATGGGCATCTCGACGATGGCCGTGGGTATCCTGCCGACCTACCAGCAGGTTGGCATCCTGGCGCCAATTCTGCTCGTCATTCTGCGCCTCGTGCAGGGATTTGCCGTTGCCGGCGAAATCTCAGGCGCAAGCTCGATGATCTTGGAGCACGCGCCGTTCGGTCGGCGGGGCTTCTATGCCAGCTTCGCCCTTCAGGGGGTGCAGGCCGGACAGATCCTCGCCGCAGCAATCTTCCTGCCGTTGGCGGCCTATATGCCGACCGAGGCCTTCAACAGCTGGGGCTGGCGGATTCCCTTCCTCCTCAGCTTCTTCGTCATCGTCGCGGGCTACATCATTCGTCGCGAAGTCGACGAGACCCCTGCTTTTGCCCGCGAGGGCGAGCGGGGAGAAGCTCCGCGCGCGCCCATCGTTCAGGCTATCAAGCTGAGCTGGCGCGACATGCTCAGGGTCATCTGCATGGCGCTGATGAATGTCATTCCTGTCGTTGCAACCATCTTCGGCGCGGCCTATGCGGTGCAGCCGGCCTACGGGATCGGTTTTGCCAAGGACGTCTATCTGTGGATCCCGGTCCTCGGAAACATGCTGGCCGTGTTCGTCATTCCCTTCGTCGGCAATCTCTCCGACAAGGTCGGCCGCAAGCCTCCGATCATCGTCGGCGCGCTTCTCTCCGGTTTGCTCGCCTTTTGTTATCTCTATGCCATCAGCATCAGGAATGTGCCGCTCGCAATATTGGTGTCGCTGCTGATGTGGGGCGTCGTCTATCAGGGCTACAACGCGATTTTCCCGAGCTTCTACCCCGAACTGTTTCCGACCCGCACCCGCGTGTCGGCCATGGCGATCTCGCAGAACATCGGCACGACAATCACTGCATTGCTTCCCGCCCTGTTTGCGACCGTCGCGCCTCCCGGCTCGACCAACATTCCGTTGACGGTGGGGGCGATTGCCTTCGCTATCACGATCATCGCCGCGCTGGCGGCCCTGACCGCGCGGGAAACCTATCGGATCAGGATCGACGATCTCGGCAATCCCAATGCTGTTCCGATGCCGCGGGCAGATTATGACCGTCAGCGCGCCGGCGATGCGGTGAGCGGGGCTGCCACGGTTCGGACCTGACGCGTATGATAGAGGCAACTGCCGCCGCGATCGATGATGTTCGCGGCGGCAGGGCCTCACTGCATAGTCAGGCTGCCGATCCGAATTTGTGCGCGTGAGCGCAATCAATATGAGGTTGCAAGATGAACCCTGCTGTCATTGCCGTCGCAATCACCGGCTCCGTTCCGCGCAAGAAGGACAATCCCGCCGTCCCGATCCTGCCGTCCGAGCAGATCGAGTCGACGCACCAGGCGTTCGAAGCCGGTGCCACGCTCGCCCATATCCATGTGCGCAACGATGACGAGACGCCGTCCTCCGATCCCGAACGTTTCGCCCTGGTGCAGGCGGGGATCAAGAAGCACTGTCCTGACATGATCGTTCAGTTCTCGACCGGCGGGCGGGGCCGCGATCCCTCGGCGCGCGGATCGTCGCTCTACCTGAAGCCGGACATGGCCTCGCTGTCCACGGGATCGGTGAACTTTCCGACCATCGTCTACGAGAACAGTGCCGCGCTGGTCGAGACGCTCGCCACCGGGATGAAGGCGAATGGCATCCGGCCGGAAATCGAGATCTTCGATCTGTCGCATCTGCATGGCGCTCGCCGTCTGATCGAGGCGGGGCTGATCGACCAGCATCCGCACGTGCAGTTCGTCATGGGCGTCAAGAACGCCATGCCTGCGGACGAGCATGTCCTCGACATCCTGCTGGGAGAGCTCAGGCGCCTGATCCCGAAGGCGACGTGGACGGCAGCCGGGATCGGACGCCACCAGGCCGAGGTCATGGGCTGGGCGCTGGCGCGGGGCGCCGATGCGGTCCGCACCGGACTCGAGGACAATATCAGGATCGACAAGGCACGCCTTGCGGCCAGCAACGCGGAGCTCGTGGCCATCGCCGGTGAGGCTGTCGCGCGCCACGGCCGGCGCGTGGCGACTGCGGCCGAGGCGCGATCCCTGCTCGGGCTCGCGGGGCAGGGAGCTCCTGCCGCCTCCTGACATGCTCCCGGCCGCCTGCTGCCATTCGTCGGCCGGCGTTTCCGTGCGCTGAGTCTCCGGGTAAGACTGCCGTCACAGGCGTGATCTGCGCCTGCCGGGCAGGCGACAGTTGGAATGCGGTTTCTGAAATCTGACAGCAGGCTCATCGGGGTCCTGCTGGTGCTCGCGGTCTCCCAGCTTGTCGGGTGGGGGACGATCGGCCTTCCCGCCATTGTCGGACGCGATCTCGCGGCCGATCTCGGCATGAGCCTGCCGGCGGTGTTCGCCGGGACGTCCGTTCTCTATGGGTCGATGGGGCTGTGCGCGCCCTGGCTCGCCAAGTCGTTTGCGCGGCACGGCGCACGAAAGGTGATGATCTCAGGTACGGTCCTCACCGTGCCGGGCTTCATCCTGCTGTCCCTCGCGCGCGAGCCGTTGCTGTATTTCGCGGCGTGGATCGTCCTCGGCATCGCCGGCAGCGCCACGCTTTCGACCGGCGCCTATATCATGCTGAACGAGGTCGCCGGGCGGCAGGCCAAGAATGCCATCGGCGCGCTGATGCTGGTGACGGGCCTGTCGAGCAGCATCTTCTGGCCGACGACGTCGTTCCTCAGCGGTCTGCTCGGCTGGCGCGGGACGTGCCTCGTCTACGCGGCGATGATGATCGTCATCAACCTTCCGCTCTACGCATTCCTCGCACCGCGCCGGAAAATCGCCGGTGATCATGGCGGTGAGCCGGTGAAATCCTCGCCGCCGCCTGCGATTCCCAGGAGCACCTTCAGCCTCGTCGCCGCCGCGATCACACTGAACGCCTTCGTCAATTTCGGCATCGGCGCCATCATGATCGAGTTGCTCCGGGCGGAGGGGCTTCCCCCGGCGCAGGCGCTTGCGTTCGGTTCAATGCTGGGCGTGATCCAGGTCAGCGCCCGCGGGCTCGATTTTCTCGGCGGAGGGCGGTGGGACGGAATCACGACCGGGCTCGTCGCCGGCACGGCGCTCCCGGTCGCCATGCTGCTGCTGATGACGAGCGAGGGCGCGACCTGGGCGGTTGCGGCCTTCATCCTGCTCTATGGCGCCGGCAGCGGCGCGATGGCGGTGGCGCGGGCGACGATCCCGCTCGTGTTCTACGATCAGACCGAGTTCGCCAAGGCCATGTCGATGATCGCACTGCCGCTCAATCTCGCCTCCGCGCTCTCGCCGCCGCTCCTTGTCGGCCTGCTCACCCAGTTCGGCAGCCGCGGCGCGCTCGGTCTCACCTTGGTCTGCTCCTGCGCCACTGTGCTGATCCTGGTCCTGCTCGGCCGCCGACGGCCGCAGGTGGCCGCAGCGGCCGTAACCTGAGAATATTCGCGCGGCGGAAATTCACCGGGCGGATGACCTGCGCCGGGCGGGCGGGCGGATGGCCGTATGCCCACAGTGCAGTGCTCGGGCCGCCAAAATGGTGTATCCGCAGGGAGCGCGGCCCGCGATCTCGCGGCCGCGCCAAGATCCAGTTCCCGGAGGAATTCGACATGTCGGCCCTGCCGCTCTCAGGCATCAAGATCCTTGACCTCACCCGCGTGCTTGCCGGGCCTTTGTCGGCCCAGATGCTGGGCGATTTGGGCGCGGAGGTGATCAAGATCGAGCGGCCGGGCACCGGCGACGACGCGCGGGCCTTCGGCCCGCCCTATCTGACCGACCCTGATGGCGGAGCCAACAACAACAACTCGTTTTACCTCTGCGCCAACCGCAACAAGAAGTCGGTCACGGTCAACATCGCCAAGCCCGAGGGGCAGGCGATCATCCGTGAGCTCGCCAAGGACGTCGACGTCTTCATGGAGAACTACAAGGTCGGCGATCTCAAGCGCTACGGCCTCGACTACGAGACCATCAAGGCGATCAATCCCGGCATTATCTATTGCTCGGTGACCGGCTTCGGCCAGACCGGCCCCTATGCGCCGCGCGCCGGCTACGACGCCATCCTGCAGGCGATGGGCGGCCTGATGAGCGTCACCGGCCATATCGACGGCGAGCCCGGCGAGGGCCCGATGAAGGTCGGCCCCTCGATCGTCGACTACATGACCGGCATGAACACCTCGATCGGGATTCTCTCGGCGCTCTACCATCGCGACGCCAATGACGGCGTGGGACAGCATATCGACGTTTGCCTGTTCGACACCGTCATCGCATCGTTGTCGCACTGGCTGCAGATCTACCTCGTCAACGGCAAGACGCCGCCGCGCCGCGGCACCTGGGGCAATGGCGGCATGCCGGCCGGCGTGTTCCGCTGCACCGACGGCGAGCTGATGCTGGTGGTCGGCAATGACGGCCAGTTCCAGCGCACCTGCGCCGTGCTCGGCGAGCCCGAGCTCGCCAATGACAAGCGCTTCCTCAAGAACAACGACCGTGTCGTACACGGCAAGGAGATCATGGCGATCTTCGCCGGCCTGTTCCTGAAGCAGCCGGTCGCCTACTGGCTGGACAGGCTGGAGGAGGCCGGCGTTCCCTCGGGCCCGATCAACAATTTCGAGCAGGTGTTTTCGGATCCGCACGTCCAGTCGCGCGGCATGCGGGTGAAGGTCGACCATCCCTTCCAGCCCGATCTCTCGCTGATCCGCAACGCCCTGACGCTCTCGGAAACCCCGATCAAGGATTACCGCGCCCCGCCGCTGCTGGGTGAGCACACCCAGGAGGTGCTCGCCGGCAAGCTCGGCTACGATGCCGGCAAGATCGAGGCACTGAAGCAGCAGGGCATTATCTAGCTTCGGCGAAGCGGCCCTCGCAGTTTGGCCTGATCGCCATTTGGATAAAAAAGTGACGTCAGCATGACGCGCCTGCGGCCTTGTGCGAGCCTTGCGCGCAATCCCCAGATAATCCCGGTCCGTACTCACACAGGCTTCCGCTTGGCGCGCGACTCAGATTCGATCGGTCCACTCAGTCCGGGAGGGAACGCATGTCCTACACGATCGGGTTTCAGGCCAAGAACCAGAAGGCAATTCTGGCGACCGAGGCGGCAACGGCCAACCAAGCCGTCGCGATCGTTGCCGCATTGCGGCAAAGCGCCGACGAAATAAAGTTCATCCGCTCGCCGCAGGAAGGCGACATGGGCATCGAGATGCTGCTGCTGCTCGCCAAGGAAGAGGCCGAGGAGATGCCGCAGCACGCCTAGGCGGCTCGGCGGGCAAACTTCGATCAGAAGCGAAGCATGACGGCTGCATGATGATGTAGCAAGCCGTCATCTCGCTTGCACCGAAGGTGACCGCCCATGAATCTCGAAATTAAACGCGAAGCGCTCCACGTCGACCCGATCTCGACGTTCCTTGACCGCTGGAAAGCCCCGGTCTCGCCGGTCACGCGCGCCGGCAACATGATCTTCGTCGCCGGCCTGCCGCCATTCGACCCCGAGACGGGAGAGATCGCGGACGTGCCGATCGAGCGGCAGAGCGAACTGATCATGGAGCAGATGAAGCTGTGCCTTCAGACGGCGGGCGCGAGCCTCGACAATGTCATGAAGTGCAACGTCTACTGCACCTCGACCAAACACTTGGCCGCGTTCAACGCCGTCTATGCGCGCTATTTCCCGCGCGATCCGCCGGCGCGGATCTTCCTCTGCACGCCGGAATGGTTCGGCCCCTTCGACGTCGAGATCGACTGCATCGCGATGATGTGACCGCGCTTACTTACCTCGCCCCGCTCGCGGGGAGAGGTCGGATCGCGTCAGCGATCCGGGTGAGGGGGTGCAGGTCCCTCGACGATCTCATGCGCGGAGAGAGGCCCCTCACCCAACCCTCTCCCCGTAAGAACGGGGCGAGGGAGCGCACCGTTAGTGCGGCAACGAGTTGCGCTAACGCGCAGCCAGCCGTGACGGTGCCTTCGCCTCCGTCCGTCCCGCCGTCAGCGCCATCGTCGCCACGCTGACGACGCGCGCGACCACGTCCTCGACATCGTCGAGATCGCATTTGCCTTCCGACAGTTTCGTCAGCCGCTCGCTCTCGCGTATAGTGTGGTGCGCCATGGCGAGCGCGAAATTCAGACCCCAGTAGATATCGATGTCGCTGCGGTCGGGTAGGGACCTTCGCATCGCGCCGGCGAACTTGCGCAAATGGTCGATCTCGCGATTCTTGATGCGGCGGATCGGCGGCACGGATTCGATCGAGGCGCGGATCATGAAGCGCGCCGCGGTCGAGCGCTGGTTCTCGGGGCCAAGGCAGCCGCGCAGCGTCGGGCCGACCAGGGCATGCAGGATCACCTCGATCGGCGCGCGGCCGCCGCCTTGTTCTTCCGCCGCCTTCAATTCGCGCAGGCGCTCGCGGTTGGTGGCGATCGAGCGTGTCACGAACAGCTCCGCGATCAACTCGTCCTTCGAGCCGAAATGATAATTCACCGCCGCGAGGTTGACGTTGGCCTCCGCGACGATGTCGCGCAGCGTCACGTCGCCGAACCCGCGGTCGGCATAGAGCCGTTCGGCGGCGGCGAGGATGGCAGTCCGGGTATGATCGCTGGCCATGGGAGCCCCTCGGGGAGGGAGTTGCAATTCAAACAGTTGTATGAAACTATCGTTTGAAGGTCGGCAAAGTCAATCCGCAATCGGGACTCGTTCGCAAATGCGCGAGTGGGTTCCGGAGCATCCGCAAGCCGCGCATTCGCACTTGCGGGTCGCACAATGCGGGTGGACAGTCCGGCGCAAAACAAGTTCGCCAAAACAAGTTGGCAAAGACGAGGAGCGTCCCATGGATTTCGATCTGTCGCCGAAGCAGAAGGAATGGCTCGACCGCGTGCGGTCTTTCATGACCAAGCACGTGCGCCCGGCGGTGCCGGTCTATGATGAGCAGGATCGCACGGGCGAACGCTGGAAGGTGATCCCGGTTCTCGAGGATCTCAAGAAGAAGGCGAAGGCCGAAGGCCTCTGGAACATGTTCATGCCGCCGAACGAGCATGAGGACGACGAATTCCGCGGCGCGGGACTGACCAATCTTGAATACGCGCTGCTCTCGGAGCAGATGGGCCACATCTCCTGGGCTTCGGAAGTCTTCAACTGTTCCGCGCCCGACACCGGCAACATGGAAGTGTTCATGCGCTACGGCTCCAAGGAGCAGAAGCGCAAATGGCTGCGTCCGCTGATGGACGGCGAAATCCGCTCCGCCTTTCTGATGACGGAGCCGGCGGTGGCCTCGTCTGACGCCACCAACATCGAGACCAGCATCGTAAAGGACGGCGACCATTACGTCATCAACGGCCGCAAATGGTGGTCGTCCGGCGTCGGCGATCCCCGCTGCAAGATCGCGATCCTGATGGGCAAGACCGATTTCAAGGCGGCCAAGCACCAGCAGCAGTCGCAAATTCTGGTTCCGCTCGACACCCCCGGCATCAAGGTCGAGAAGATGCTGCCCGTGTTCGGCTTCGACGACGCGCCGCATGGCCACGCCCAGGTGCTGCTCGAGAACGTGCGGGTGCCGAAGGAGAACATCCTGCTCGGCGAGGGCCGCGGCTTCGAGATCGCACAGGGCCGCCTCGGTCCCGGCCGCATCCATCACTGCATGCGCACCATCGGCAAGGCCGAGGAGGCGCTGGAGAAGATGGTGAAGCGGCTCACCTCGCGCACCGCTTTCGGCAAGCGGATCGTCGAGCATTCGGTGTGGGAGCAGCGCATCGGCGAGGCCCGCACCAATATCGAGATGACGCGGCTGTTGTGCCTCAAGGCCGCCGACATGATGGACAAGGTCGGCAACAAGACCGCGCAGGCCGAGATCGCCATGATCAAGGTCGCAGCCCCCAACATGGCGCTGAAGATCATCGACGAGGCGATCCAGGCCTTTGGCGGTGCAGGCGTCTCGGACGAAGCCGGCCTTGCCAAGGACTACGCCCACATCCGCACGCTCCGTCTCGCCGACGGCCCGGACGAGGTGCACAATCGCGCCATTGCCAGGCTCGAGGTTCGGAAGTATGCAAACTCTTCCAGTCATTAAGCGGGAGAGCATGCTGGCGCTCCCGATTTGAAGAAACGACAGGGCATGATCCGTGATCGGATGACCGCTTGACGCAAGTGCGCTGGGGGTTACCGATTAGGATCATGTCCGGACTGAAGAGGGAGCGTCATCGTGGCTGACGGCGTCAGGAAAGACGAAGAATTCTCGGGTACCAAGCCCGTCGAGGAGCGTCATCGTATCGACGAGATGCGGCTCGAAGCCTGGATGCGCGACAACGTCGAAGGCTATGAGGGACCGCTGGTCGTCCTCCAGTTTAGGGGTGGCCAGTCCAACCCGACCTATCGGCTGGACACGCCGAACCGCTCCTATGTGATGCGCAGAAAACCGTTCGGCAAATTGTTGCCGTCGGCGCATGCGGTCGATCGCGAATATCGGGTGATCGCGGCGCTGGGAAAGCAGGGCTTTCCGGTCGCGAAGGCCTATGCGCTGTGCCAGGACGACAGCATCATCGGCTCGGCCTTCTACATCATGTCGATGGAAGACGGCCGGGTGTTCTGGGATCCGACACTGCCGAGCCAGACGCCGGAAGATCGTCGAAAAATCTTCGCCAGCAAGATCGAGACGCTGGCCAAGCTCCATATGTTCGATCCCGTCGCAATCGGTCTTGGCGACTTCGGCAAGCCCGGCAATTATTTCGCGCGCCAGATCGATCGTTGGACGAAGCAGTATCGCGCGTCCGAGACCCAGACCATCCCGGAGTTCGAGAAGGTCGCCGAATGGTTGCCGAAGACCGTGCCGGAGCAGGCCCGCGTCTCGATCGTCCACGGCGACTATCGCCTCGACAACATGATTTTCCATGCGACGGAACCGCGCGTGCAGGCCGTGCTCGATTGGGAATTGTCGACCCTCGGCGATCCCATGGCCGACTTCACCTATCTGCTGATGCAGTGGGTCATGCCCGGCCTGGACGGCGCCGACCTCAAGGCGCTCAACATTCCGAGCGTGGATGAGGCCGCGCAGATCTATTGCAACGTCACCAAGATGACGGTGCCTGATCTCAACTGGTATTTTGCTTACAACCTGTTCCGCCTCGCCGGCATCACGCAAGGAATCGCCGGCCGGGTCCGCGACGGCACCGCCGCGAACGCCAAGGCGCTGGAGTCAGCCAAGCGCACCGTGCCGCTGTCGAAGTCGTCATGGGAATACGCGCAGAAGGCGGGCGCAGTTTAAGGAATCCGAAGGGGCGCGGCTGATGGCCGCGCCTTTGCTTGCGTTCCTCTCGTGTCCGGGACACGGGACAGAATGACGAGAGAGCTGGCCGCATGATTGATCACGCCACCCTCATCACCTACATCCTCATCGTCCTCGGCTTCGTCTTCATTCCCGGACCGGCGACACTCCTCACCATGGCGCGTGCCGCGAGCTCGGGCACCAGGGTCGGCATCGCGACGGGCGCGGGAATTGCGGCCGGTGACGTGGTCCACACCACCATGGCAATCGTCGGCCTCTCTGCGATCATCGCAACGTCAGCGCTGCTGTTCAGCGTCGTCAAATACGCGGGCGCAGGCTTTCTGATCTACCTCGGCATTCGCGCCATGCTCGACAAGACGCCGCTCGAGGTGAATGGCGGCGCGCCCGCGATTAGCGCGGCGCGGGCATTCCGGCAGGCCGTGCTGACCGAGGTGCTCAATCCGAAGACCGCGTTGTTCTTCCTTGCGTTCCTGCCACAGTTCGTTCGTCCCGAACATGGTTCGACGACGCTGCAGCTCGCGCTGCTCGGCGCTGTGTTCGTGTTGCTTGGCCTCGTCAGCACGGTGGTGTTCGCCGTCGGCGCCGGCCGCCTCGGCAATTTGCTACGCCGCCATCCAGCCGTGGTTAAGTGGCAGGGCAAGGTGGTCGGGACCATCTACTGCGCGATTGGCGTGCGGCTGGCGTTGCAGGAGCGATGAGGCGCACCGCTCACGTGGGATACGCGCTGCCCCACATACTCCCGTCATTGCGAGGAGCTCTTGCAACGAAGCAAATCCAGACTGCCCCCGCGGAACCATTCTGGATTGCTTCGCTTCGCTCGCAATGACGAGGAGAAGCTTTACCCCTTCGCGCAATGCGCGATCAGCTTCTCCACGAAGCCTGCGCATTTCTCCAGCTCCGCGATTTCCACGAACTCGTCCGGTGTATGAGCCTGTGCGATCGAACCGGGGCCGATCACGACGGACGGGATATCGGCCATGCTGGCGAACAGGCTTGCCTCCGTGCCGAATGCGACCTTGGCGTGGTCGTTGCGCCCCGCAAGGCTCTTGGCCAGCGTGACGATGGTCGCATCGGCCGCCGTGTCGAGCGCGGGGTAGTCGAGGATCTCCTCGAAATCGATGCCGCACTCCGGATTCTGCTTTTTCATCGCCGGCTCAATCTCCGCCTTGGCCCAGGCGACGATCGCATCCGTGACCTCCCGCGACTCGGCGATGCCGATGCCGCGGCATTCGAAATCCACCGTGCAGCTATCCGGCACGATGTTCAGCGCGGCGCCGCCATGGACGATGCTGGTGAGCAGCGTCGAGTGCGGAACGTCGTAGAGGCTGTTCGTTGCTTTCGTGCTTGCGAGTTGCAGCGCGCGGCGGCGGATTTCGACGATCAGCTCGGCCGCATATTCGATCGCATTCACGCCCTCAGGCGCGATCGAGGAGTGGCGGGCGAGGCCCTTGAAGGTCGCGCGCACGCCGTGCTTGCCCTTGTGGCCGATGATGACCTTCATCTCGGTCGGCTCGCCGATGAAGGCGCCGAGCGGTTTGATCCGTTTTTTTGCGACCTCGCGCAGCATCGGCCGCACGCCGACGCAGCCGATCTCCTCGTCATAGGAAATGGCGAGATGAATCGGCGTCGCAAGCTTTGCCTCCAGCATCTCGGGCACCATGGCAAGGCACACCGCGACGAATCCCTTCATGTCGGTGGTGCCGCGGCCATAGAGCCTGCCGTCACGCTCGACCAGCTTGAACGGATCGTGGCTCCAGTCCTGGCCGACCACGGGCACCACGTCGGTATGGCCCGACAGCACCAGGCCGGGGCGGTCCTCGGGTCCAATGGTGACCCATAGCGAGGCTTTCTGTCCGGTCTCGTCGACGATGCGCTCACCCTTGACGCCATGCGCGGCGAGATAGCTTTCAATATGCGCGATCAGGGGCAGGTTGGAGCGATCGCTGATCGTGTCGAAGCCGACGAGGTCGGCGAGCAGCTTGCGAATACGGTCGGGTCTTGAGCTCGGCATTTTCACGTTCTTGTCAGGGGGATGGAAGCTGAGATGCTTGCACGAACCATACCAACGTCGTGCTCCTGTGAGCAAATCAACATGTCGGTCCCGTAGCCCGGGTGAGCGAAGCGATACCCGGGACAGCTCGTAGTCGGAATCCCGGATGTCGCTTCGCTCATCCGGGCTACGAGACGTTGTATTGCCCGTCGGGCAAAACTCCCTAATTGTCGGTCAACGCTGGGCGGCCGCGGAAAGACTCTGGATTGCTTCGCTGCGCCGCTGCGCTCGCAATGACGGTGCTGAAGCAGTTGCGCGACAAAACTCCTGTCTCGTGCCGCGGACGCTGCGCAACGCCAAGAACGTTGCGGCGCGTCCGCGACGCGAGAGCGCGTGAACTAAACCGGCTTTCCCGTATAGGGCATCGACGCCGTCAGTCCGCCGTCCACCGGGAAGGCCTGGCCATTGACATACGACGCCTCGTCGCTGGCCAGAAACAATCCCATCGCGGCGAGCTCGTGCGGCTGGCCGGGGCGCTTGAGCGGATTGAGCTGGCCGATCTTGTCGGCGGTGCCGCGCTCCTTGGCGCGGTCGAAGATCGGCTTGGTCATGCCGGTCTCGATCAGACCGGGGCACACCGCGTTGATGCGCACACCGGTGCCGGTGAGCGAATACGCCGTGGTCTGCACCAGGGAGATGACGCCGGCCTTGCTCGCGGCATAGGGATGACCGCTGGCGCCAGCCTTGAGGCCCGCCACGGACGCGGTCAGCACGATCGCGCCGGACTGCTGCTTCACCATGTGCGGCATCGCATGCTTCACCGCGAGAAACGGCCCGATCAGATTGATGCGCAAGACCTCCTGCCATTGCTCGACGGTCTGCTCGCCGAGCGGGACGAGTCCGCCGGAGACGCCGGCATTGGCCCAGATCACGTCGAGCCGGCCGTGCGTCTTCACCGCCTTGTCGATCACGGCCATGACGTCCTGTTCGGAACCTGCATCCGCGATCATCGCTTCCGCGACACCGCCGGCCTTCTTCACCTCGTCGACGGTCTCCTTCACCGCCTCGGTGCGATCGACCGCGATCAGCTTGGCGCCTTCTCTGGTGAACAGCAGCGCGGCCGCGCGGCCGATGCCGCTGCCGGCACCGGTGATGATGACGGATTTGCCTTGCAGACGGCCCATGCGGTTTCTCCCTTTGGTTCGCACGCGACGCTTGCCGCGCGACGGAATTTCAAACAAGATTTCAAACGGTAAAGTGTCTTGAGACACGTTCGCTACTGACGTACAGCGACATCAAACGGGATGGAAGGGTTTCGATGGCAGGTGCAGACAAGCCCAAAGTGGTGACGACACGCTGGTGGTGGGTCCGTCACGCGCCCGTGCGCAATGACGGCGGCAACATCTACGGTCAGTCTGATCTCGCCTGCGACACCAGCGATACCTACGTCTTCAATGCTGTTGCCAAGGTGCTGCCACGCAAGGCGGTCTGGTATTCGAGCAATCTGATGCGCACGCATCAGACCGCCGAAGCCATCTGGGCGGCCGGCTTCCCGAGGCCTGCGGCGATGACATGGGAAGCGGACCTCGCCGAACAAAATCTCGGGCGATGGCAGGGCATGAATCGCGCCGAGTTCATCGCCAGCCGTCCCGTTGGATCGAGCTGGTTTGCCGACATCAACGAGCCCGCGCCCGGCGGTGAGAGCTTCATGGATCTCTACAACCGGGCCCGCCGCGTCATCGATCGGATCAATCTCGAGGCAGCCGGGCAGGACGTGATCGCCGTCGCACATGGCGGCACCATCAAGGCGGCGCTGGGGCTGGCGCTCGACAATCAGCCGGAGCGGGGGCTCGCGTTCGATATCGACAATTGCTCGGTGACGCGGCTCGACTATTTCGTAAGCCCCGAGCGCAATGTCTGGCGGCTGCCGATGGTGAACCAGCAGCCGTGGATTGCGGACGATGCGCACGCGGCGATGCATCAACCCGCGGGACCGGAAGTCAAGAAGCTCGCCTGACTGAGCAGTCATTCCGGGTTCGGCCTCGCCGCCCGGAATGACAATGAACACGAAGATCAATCTGGGAGAGAAACATGACCTTGTTCGACATGAAGGGGAAAGTCGCCGTCATCACCGGCTCGACGCGCGGCATCGGGCTTGCGATCGCCGAGCGCATGGCCGAGCACGGCGCCAAGGTGGTGATCTCCTCGCGCAAGGCCGACGTCTGCGACCAGGTCGCGAAGGGCATCAACGACAAGTTCGGCAAGGGCACGGCGGTCGCGATTGCCGCCAACATCTCGTCGAAGGAAAACCTGCAAAACCTCATCGACGAGAGCAACCGCGCCTTCGGCAAGATCGACGTGCTGGTCTGCAACGCCGCGTCGAACCCGTATTACGGACCGCTCGCCGGCATCTCCGACGATCAGTTCAGGAAGATTCTGGACAACAACATCGTCGCCAACAACTGGCTGATCTCGATGGTGGTGCCGCAGATGATCGAGCGCAAGGACGGCTCGATCATCATCGTCTCCTCGATCGGCGGCCTGAAAGGCTCGACCATCCTCGGCGCCTACGCGATCTCGAAAGCCGCCGACATGCAGCTCGCGCGCAATTTGGCCTGCGAATACGGCCCGCACAACATCCGCGTGAACTGCATCGCGCCCGGTCTGATCAAGACCGATTTCGCGAAAGCGTTGTGGGACAATCCGGAGAATCTGAAAGCCTCGACCGCGCGTTCGCCGCTGCTGCGCATCGGCATCCCCGACGAGATCGCGGGCGCTGCGGTGTTCCTGGGCTCGAAGGCCGGCGACTTCATGACCGGCCAGACCATGGTGATCGACGGCGGCGCGACGATCAGTTGAGGCCCCAGTAGCTGTCATCGCCCGCGAAGGCGGGCGATCCAGTACTCCGCGGCCTGCGTTGGAGAGCTCGCTCTCACCACATCCGACACGGAGTACCGGATGCCCCGCCTTCGCGGGGCATGACAGAGAGTGTGGAGGTGCGACGCTGCGATCAGGCGAAGCCCTCAATCCACCGCCGCGTACACCAGATACCGCACCAGCGTCCGCGTAAAATCGCGCTGTCCCGGGCCTTGGCTCATGAACACGACGAACAGATCCTCCTTCGGATCGATCCAGAAGAACGTCCCCGCAATTCCGCTCCAGAAAAACTGGCCGACGCTGCCGGGGAAGGGCGCGATGCCGGCTTCGCGGCGCACCGCGAAGCCGAGGCCGAAGCCGTGGCCGGGCGACAGCAGAGTGCCGTTGGTCACGACGTGAGGCCCGAGATGATCGGAGGCCATCAGCTCCAGCGTCTTGCGGCCGATGATCCTGTTGCCGTCGAGCGTGCCACCATTGCGCAGCATCAGCGCGAAACGGGCATAGTCCATGGTGGTGGAGACGAGGCCGCCGCCGCCGGACTCCATGATTGGCTGCTCGAGCATGTTGAACAGCGCGACCTTGTCGCCGGTCCAGGGATCGGCCGCGAACGGCTCGGCGAGCCGGCCGACATTGGCCTCCGCTGTCGCAAAACCGGTCTCGGCCATCTGCAAGGGCGCGAGAATGCGCTCGGAGAGGTAGGTGCCGAGCGACTTGCCGCTGACGATTTCGATGATGCGACCGAGGATGTCGGTGGAGCGGCTGTAGTTGAACTCGTCGCCGGGATGGCAGACCAGCGGGAAGCTCGCCACCAGGGTGGCATGCTCGGCATTGGTGATCTTGCGGCTGCGCACCCGCGACTCCTGGTAGATCTTGTGCACGGGGCCGTCGCCCTGGTGCTCGTAGGTCAGGCCAGAGGTGTGGCGGAGAAGATCCTGCACCGTCATCGGGCGTTTCGGCGGAACCAGTTCCAGCTTGCCGCCGCTGACCACGCCGACCTTTTGATCGGCGAACTCCGGAATGAATTTCGCGACGGGGTCGGCAAGAATCAGGTGGCCGTCCTCGACCAGCGTCATGATGCCGACCGACACGATCGGCTTGGTCATCGAGAAGATGCGGAAGATCGAATCATGCGCCATCGGCGCCGAGCCCGTCGGGCTCTGCCTGCCGAGCGCCTCGAACCAGCCGACCTGGCCGTGCCGCGCCACCAGCACGGTGACGCCCGGCACGGTTCCCTTGTCGATCTCGCGCTTGAAGGCGTCCGACATGGCCTGGAGGCGGGTGCGCGACAGCCCCAGCGTCTCAGGGCGGGATTCCGGCAGAGGCGGGGTCTTCGGCGAGGTCGAGGGGCGGTGGGCGGCTGTCGCGGACGCTTGGGCAGTCGCAAAGGCTTGGGCAGTCATGGGCACTCCCAGTTGCTTATTATTGTTCGGAGCGGACTGTGGCCCAGAAGGCGCGGCACAAACAAGCGAGGCCAGCGCGCTTCACCCTTGCAATCCGGCCGCCCCCTGTGCTTCAAAGCGGCCTGATCCGGGCGGCAACGCAGGGTCCGTAGGAGTGTAGCTCAATTGGTAGAGCACCGGTCTCCAAAACCGGGGGTCGCAGGTTCGAGCCCTGCCACTCCTGCCAGCATTTTCAAGGACTTACTTAGGAAACCTAGCTCGGGTCAGTGAGGCCTGCCGGCGTGGGGTACACGGCGGGGTAAACGTTGCTGAGCTGGTGAGCCAGACGGTCCAGCCAACGCGCGTCTCTTCGGCGAGGGAAATCAGCAGCGATCAGATCAAAGCCGCGCGCCTTGAGCGGCGCGAACCTACCTCTTGAACCATAAGGTCCCGCGCTGGCCTCCAAAGCCTCCAGCATCTCGGCAAACCCAAGCCGGGTGTCTATCGGGTCGGAGACCTTCACAGCCTCATCATGATAGGTGCCGACGAGGTCGATGCCGGCGCGCTTCGCAAAACGCTCATGGCCTGCAGCTGTCTTCGGCCGCTGTCCTTGTCCTCGCCAATGTTGGCCGCTGAAGAGGTCCTCAAAAGCGAACGCCTTACCTATGCCGAACAAACGTACGTCATTCCTGAGAAATTGATACGAATATGGGCAGTGGATCAATGCCCACTTTGGAATCCCAGCGATTCGTTTCTGCATGGATAGAAGAAGAGGCTGTGACGTGAGAGCGTAGAGCTAATTTGGAATCGTGAGCCCGTGATGCATAGCTCGCGAAGCGCCGAGCGGGTTCGCATGTTCGAAGGTTGTAGGTCACCTGCTTGGGCAGCGGCTTGCCCGTTTAGGTTGGGTTCGGCAGATTGGACTGCAGACGGTAGGTCAATGATTCGATGACAAGCGATTTTAGAGAGTGTGAAATTTGGAGCCGCGTCTTCAAAAATGTCGACCCGAAGGACGTCGAGAAGGCTACTCGCCTAAAGACCTCGTTCATCGTGTTTCGGGAGCGTGTAAAAGGCATTCTTGAGAAAATCTCTAGTTGCCTTCCCAATCTGACAGTCCATGACATTACGCACATTGATGCGCTGTGGGACACTGCCGGCTTAATTGTTGGCTCCTCATATCCGCTGAATCCAATGGAAGTGTACGTGCTTGGAGACGTCATGCTGGCCCAGAAGATCGCGCTTGAAACGTGCGAGAGCAGCGCGCTCGCAGTAGCCCGAAAGTTCACTCCCAGCCGTTTCTTGTTCAGCCGGTCCCGCCCGCTTCGGTAGCCGCGGCGTTGTGTCAGTCAAGTTTGGGCGTGACGTCGCCTATTGGGCCCTTGGCTGACCCTGTCGCGCTGCCTGCCGACCGTCAGCTTGTGACGCAATGCAGACCTGAACGCGCAACTTAAGAAAGTACTACTGCCGTATTATCTGCCTCAACGCGCCAGACGTATTCTGATAATCTGCGTCGCCTCTAGGTTGTTGCATCGTTGAGGAGGCAGTCATGATCAGGCGCGTTCCTATTAATCCGGGTGATTTGACGGACCATGAGATCGGTACAAAGGACATTTTGACCGGCACCACCGACACACCGCTCCTCTATGGTGATGCCGGAAGAAGCCTGCTGGATCACTCCATCGGTGGTGACGATACTCTCACTGCGCAACTTGTCTTCAACGCTCCGCCACCAACTCCCCTCACATTCAACATGTTTGGCGACGCGGTCGGAAATATTTCCGATCATGCCAAGGGCGGCAATGACACGCTATCCGCCCAAGTCACTTACCCCTCGTTTTCTCAGCCCGCAGTTACGGTCAACATGTACGGTGATGCTGGCGGCAGCATCTCCGATCATGCCAATGCTGGGGATGACACGCTGAACGTTCAAGTCACCGGACTTCCGTCTGGTGGGCTGCTCTTTGGCCCGATAGTCAATGTCTTTGCTGACGCCGGTGGCAATCTGTCAGGTCACGCCAAAGCCGGTAACGACGGCATCACACTCTCTCTCGGAGATGGGCACTTTACAGACACTGTTTACGGCGATGCTGGCGGAAACCTGTCCGGTTTCGCGGAAGGGGGGAACGACACCTTGACGGCCAGTAACGGGCCAGAGAGGACCTTGCGGTTCTATGGCGACGCTGGTGGCAACATGTCTGACTATGCTCACGGCGGCAACGACAGCTTCACAAAAAACGGCTCCTCTGAAACCAACAATTATTTCTACGGCGATGCCGGTGGCGATATGTCGGGCCACGCTGCTGGTGGTAACGACATTTACACGATGCACGGAATTGAAACCGACAATTTTGTCTACGGTGACGCTGGCGGCGACATGTCTGATTTTGCTAAGGGTGGCGATGACACCTACAATCAGCTTAGCGGCACTTTCTTCCCAAACATCTTCTATGGCGATGCTGGCGGCAACATGTCCGGCCACGCTCAGGGCGGCAACGACACCTTCAACAAGACCGGCGGGGAGGGAAGTACGTTCTACGGCGACGCCGGAGGCAACATGGGCGATCATGCCGTCGGCGGCAATGACACCTATATCGGCGGCAGCGCATTGCAAAGCGGCGACATCGCATCCGGCTTGAGCAGAGCTTACGGCGATGCGCTGACCATGTCCGGCGACGCTCAGGGCGGCAACGACAGTCTGACCGGAGGCAATGTTCCAAGCCCGGCTCCTGCCGGAACATACGATACCATGCTTGTCGGGGATGCGCAGACGATGTCTGACAACGCGCGTGGAGGGAACGACCAGCTGATCAGCGGCACCGGCAACGATGACATGTGGGGCGACGCTCAGGTGATGCTTGAGCTCGCGAAAGGAGGCAACGACACCTTCGTGTTCAGCGTCAATAACGGCCACGACAAGGTCGAGGATCTCGGTCAGGGTCTTTCGAATTTAGGAACCGACCACATCGATGTCGCTGCGCTTGGTATCGAGAACTTCAGCGAACTCAAGATCTCGGCATTTGATCCGACCACACACGAGAGCACGATCACGTTCAGTGCAGGCAATGACGTGATTCTCCATAGCGAGGAAGCACTCAGGCCTCAGGATTTCATATTCGCGCCGCATGGCCTCTTGCTGACCTAGAAGGGAGTGGGCTGGTCCACTGGGCTGACGTGCGCCGGGCTTTTGTTCGTTGCGCGTCGAGCAAATACACCGGTTCGTCAACTAACCAGCTTGCGGTGTAGTCGCGTAAGGCGTCTTCCGCGGGAATGTCGGGGCGGCCAGCGCGTTAAGCCGCTCCTCGGCAACCGCTGCGCGTTCTGTTCCTTTGGTACCGTTCCGTGTCCGCCAGTTCAGGAGAATGGAAAGGCTTGCTGTAGCAGCTGCCTTGAAGGGAGTTGACGGGCTGCCTGTTGCAGCAACCGGCCAGGAACCCTTTTTAATCGGATTTGTTTTATTCTCAGACAGGCGGGCTCAGCCCTCTTGTGACGGTCTGTTTGCGAAAATGAGTTCGGTAGACGTGGTTGTTCCCTGCTTCCGTTATGGGCGCTTCCTGCGAGAGTGCGTCGAGAGCGTTTTGACGCAATCCGGCCCCGAACTGCGCGTGCTTATTATCGATGATGCGTCGCCGGACAATACAGCGGAAGTTGCGGAAGGGTTAGTCTGCTCCGATCCCCGCGTCAGTTATTGCAGGCACACCTCGAAACAAGGGCTGATTGCTACCGCCAATGAAGGCATCGCCTGGGCGAGAGGCGACTACATGCTTCTGCTGTCTGCGGACGATTACCTCTTGCCCGGTGCCCTTTCGAGATCAGTCGAGCTGATGGACGATCATCCGTCCGTCGCTTTCACCTTCGGCGGTGCGGTCGTTCTTGATCAACGCGGGGAGCGTTCGCGGCGTCGAACAGGCGTTGGATCGACAACCCGCGTTTTGTCCGGACTTGATTTCATTGCACTTAGTGGCGCAAAAAACATTGTGCTGTCACCAACCGTTGTGGTTCGCACAAGCCTGCAGAAAAGATTGGGCGGGTATTTAGCTGATTTACCGTACGCCTCTGATATGGAAATGTGGTTACGGCTGGCCGCACACGGCGATGTCGGGGTCATTGCCGCTGACCAAGCCGTGTATCGAGCGCACTCGGCCAATATGTCAAGTGAGCCTTCGCGGGAGCAAGACCTGCTCCAACGCAAGGCAGCGATAGAACATTTCCTGGATAGTAGCGCCGCGAGGTTGACCAACGCTGCTGATCTTCGTATCCGGATGAACCACATGTTGGCACTTGAAGCGATCGGCTGCGCAAGCGCTGCCTTCAATGAAGGCGCGATGGCGAGCTCAGCACGCCTGTCTAAACTTGCCGTGAGTATCGATCCGAGCGTTCAAAGATCGCGTCGTTGGTGGTTTCTCGCCTGCAAGAAGGTTCTTGGGTTGCGAGGATGGCAGCTGGTGCGGCCTGCAGTTGAATGGTTTAGATCTACCGTGCGGAAGGACCACCGCTGAAGGCTGCCAAAACGACTGGGCCCCTATCCGACCTTGTCAGTTTCGTTCGCGCCTGCCCATACCTCAGCGGATTTACGGCGCTGCCGTCGATAGCTCGTTGTTGGGCCAGTGTGGATGCGACGCCTGTTTATGAATAGGAAATCGACCTCGATCAGCGTGGGAAAGGCGTAGTGCGTGGGAAGGACTGCATTTACGGCAAAGCCCCGTTCTTCGTAAAATGTTACGGCTTCTCTCAGGCTCGGTTGGTCTTGGTACAACGGAGCGATTGCCACTTCGGATTGGAGGCCATAGAATTCTGAGAGCATCTCGCCGGCTCCCGCGGCAACGGAGAGGTCATGCCCTTGAGTATCCATTTTCAGAAAGGCACGCTTGAACCCAAGCGCTTTTTGATATTTGCGAAAGTAATCATCGAGCGTGTCTGTGTCGATGCCGATTCTTTCTGACGCGGCTATATCCCGCTCAAACACGCCACCCGACAGCGGCGTATGCAGAGACGATAGGGAATGCGACGATGCTACATTAAACTCGACATGCCGTCGCGTTGAATCCAATGCAACGCTCTCAACATACCAACTCGCATCGTAGACAGCTTTTTCGCGCAGCGCCTTCGCAAGTTGCGGGATAGGTTCGAACGAAACAATCTGGCCATCATAACCGATAGACCTCAGCAACTCGGCATATTGCCCCTCGTTTGCGCCAACGTCAAAAACGCAATCGGCGTCGAGATAGACGAGCAGTTCGCGGAGCGCATGCTTCTCATGCAGCAGGGGGAAACGATGCGCATGCGCGATTCCAATCGACATCTTGTTAAAGGCGATATCCTGCAGGAGCCGCTTAAAGGTCAGCATGACTGCCACTCGGGGGTTTTCCAGCTATTGACGTTGTGGTAGGCATTAATTATAAATAAATGCAAATTAACTCGCAATAAATGCGCAAAACAAGATCTGACCCGTTTAAAAATGTGGAGCAGAACAATGAAGATCGCCTCGGGAGTTTTGTCTGCATTAGCTCTGGCCTTCACTCTAATAATTTCTGCGCCGCCCGCCCTAGCCTGCAACGGCAATGGAAATTGCGAAAACGCGCCCGGCCAAGTGAAGGGAGCCCCCGGTCCGATTGCTGGCACCGGCCTTCCGATTCTCGCCATTGGCTACGGTGTCTACTGGTTGGTTAAACGCCGTCGTAAGGTTGGCTGACATTGGTAGCTCGCCTGCCCCGGGGCAGCCTGTCTTACCTGACATTTCGGTGGGTACTTCAAGCGGTCGCAAGGGGGTGCACGCCAATCCCGAAGAGAGCGATTGCTAGCCTGTTATAATGAGCACGCCGCGCAGGCGAGGCGTTGCAGTTAGCTAATCGCAATCTCCGCTGATACTAGCCGGACGAAATCGTTGTGTCCGCTTTCGTCTACGCCAGAGTTCAAGGGATTTCGGTTCTCAAGCAAGGCTCTATCGTGGTCTGGGAAACACTCGGCGGCTGAAACGAGGCGAGGCACTGGATTGTGGTCGCATGTTCAAAGGAGTGGATTGCACGTGGTACATTGCGAATATCGAGGCAGTTGTCACGCGGAGAATTCTTTGCGGGACTATTCGCTCTCGGTTGTGTAAGTGGCCTCGCATCACGCATCATCCAATCAGTTAACCGGCTTGGATGGGCGGAGGCACTTTTCAATACCTTCGGGATTAGCATAATTGTGTGGATCTCGTGTGCCGCCGGGGTATCTCTTGTTCATCGAGACCGAACGTTTGGGGTGCGTCCGTCAGAGCTGGCCCTGGGGGCAGGTTTTCTCTTTCTCGTCGTTCTTCCGATCGGAGCCCTGAGCTGGCTCGCAGTAACCGCTCTTAGTCTCTACATCATTATCTCCGCCGATGTCGTCTCATCTCGACGGGGCGCTTTCATATTACTGGCTATCACCGTGCCCATGCTTTGGAGCCGGTTGCTATTTCAGTTTTTTGCCAACCTAATATTGCAAATCGACGCGTCCCTCGTTGGTTGGATACTGGGGACGCATCGGACCGGGGACATCGTGGAATTTGCTGACGGATCCGGAGTTCTTGTAATCTGGCCAGCTTGTTCTTCGCTTGCGAACGTGTCTCTTGCAGTACTGTGTTGGGTTACCGTGAGCCAATTAGCGGGCTCCAAGAAATCCGCTTACGACGTGTTGTGGTGCCTTTTGGCCTGCGTTTCAGTAATAGCAGTGAACGTCGCGCGGATTAGTTTGATGGGTTTGAGCCAATGGCATTACGCCACCGTCCATGGATCATGGGGAGACACGGTCGGCAACACAATCATACTCGGCCTAATAGTCGGCTTCAGTGTTCTTGGGGTGAGGCGTGAACTATTCCAGCGCATTTAGGTGGTCTATTGCTGCCGTGCTTTTGTTGACGATTGGATGGAAGATCGCAAGCCAGCCCGAAACTCAAAACTATTTAAAGGACGACCTTATCAAATTCTTTGAACGCAACCACTTCGACGTCGTCGTGACCGACGAGGTCGTGAATTACACGCCGATTATCCGGGCGAGCAGAGCCTCGTGCCATCTGCAGATCGCGACACTTATTCCCGATGGCTCGAACCGGGATCTCATTCGGCATCTTGCTGCAGGTACAGATCGTTCGTTCGTTGTCTTTCGCGGCACGGTGTACGTCCAACAGCCCGTATTCTGGACAGTACTCGATTACTTTTGGTCCAAATTTCTTCGCGAGCTTGGATTGATTAAGCACATTACGCCCGTCATTAGCGTAGCGGTGAACTCATCGTGCAATGGCGAGGGACTTCCGTGGGGTGAGCTAGAAGGTGTCAGGAGAGATCCGCGCTGAACGCCATTGATTGCCAAGAGCTGATGGCGGGTCGGCGCCATCGGCGACCTGCCGTAGCCTACTCCAGTCGACATCCCTCACGTCGGATGCGATCGCGAAGTCGGGCGCAGGCGCGCCGAGGGTACCTCTGAGGAGTTATGAAGTACATTTTCATCGCGGTCGGCTGCTGGCTGCTGCTGAACCTGCTCTTCGTTGTGCTAGTCACTCCGCCGCGTAGGTCGCGCCGGCCGCGACAGCTTGCTCGCACGATTGAAGCAGTCAAGAAATTCATTTTGAGCAGACGGCAGCCCCCTACCTGAGTGGAGACAGTGGGGTTCCGAATTTCCGGAACTACTCGGGTTCGCAGACGGGATTCACATGCTTTAATGAAGCCGAGCGCGGTCGCTGATTTAGTCTTCTCATTTGCTCTGATGCTGTCCTGATAGTGATTTTTGTGGTGGGGAGGACATTTATGCGAGGATCTCGCGCAATCCTTTACGAACGACTTAGCGAACTCGCTTCTCAGCTCTCAGAGTTGCAAGATCTTCGAGATCTGGTGGAAGAAGTTGAGCGAAGCGCCCGCGGTGTGCCTCCATTACGCTTGATACATCCTCCGTCGCGCCGCGTTCGGCGTCGTGAACGGGGCGCTTTGTCTGTTCGCCTCCGTCGCCACGCGCCACTAAGCGGGAATGCAGGAGCTATCAGCCCCCCCTGACAACGACAACCAAGTCGATTGGACTTTGCTGGAGCCATCCCTCGTCTAGAGCCGGGAGCCAGTTTGCTTCCTTGTACGCACCGGGGCTGTCTTTTTGGATGTAGAGCGTCACCGTGCCGCCCGCGTCTTTCTTCACCCGACAACATTGGAGAGTTGATCAAGTAACGGTTGATCGGGTTCTTTATCAGGAACTGGCTCTTCCGGTCGTGCATCGTCACCCACGGCTAGGATTTCGCTCCGTCTCACGCTTGGAGGCCGGCCTTACGCAGCGCGTTGGAGTAATGTTCCTTATCTTGCTGTCTCTTGAGATAGTTGACTAAACCTGTGGAGATCCGTTCATCGGAAATCAATGCACACAGCTTCGCAATGGCTCGTTGTGCCTCGCTGTAAAATCCAAGTACCGAATTGCTGGCCGCGATCACTCGAAGCGCCGGAGGCCAGTCGGGCTTCAGCCGCAACGCCTTGATAGCCCATTCAATTGCCTCTGCTTCTCTTCGTCCAATAAAGTGAGCGAATGCCATAGCGGAATAAGCAAGAAAGATACGCGGATCTAAGGGATTGAGCCTTATAGCACGATGCACACTGTCGATCGCCCGGTCAGCATCGCCTGCGTACGCGTTGATCCATCCAGCGCGGGCCCATGCTACAGAAAGATTGGTATCCAACTCGGTGGCCCGCGTAACCAGGGAGATGGCCTCGTCATTCTCACCGAAGAACATCGCCATCGCATGCGCCGCCCAACAAAGCGCAATTGGATCATCCATCCCAATGTCTCGCGCTCGATGAATTAGCCGCGCAATTTCTCTTTTATCTTGATGGTTGGACCAATGGCTTGATCGATCCATAATGTAGCAAGAAATTGCTAGCCCGTAAGGCGTTGTAAATTCAGGATCATGATCGATCGCCGCGTAGAAAAGCTTCTTTGCTTGGTCATTATCATCCTTGGTCCAGCGATTCCAGCTCGAGAGTCCACGCAGGTAGAGATCGTAAGCATCAAGGCTGATGGTGGATTTCTGCTTCGCTCGTTCTATTTCGGCTTGCTCTATCCGAGGCGCAATGGCGCCTACTACCCGAGCGACAAGGCCGTCTTGTAGATCGAAAATATTCTCAACATCATCGGCAACGTGATGGTCGAATTTGTCCGCCCATAAGTGAGAACCAGTGACGGCGTCTATAAGTTGTCCTGTAATGCGAATCCTGCCAGCTGCCTTTCGAACGCTCCCTTCAAGTACGTAACGCACGCCCAATTCACGTCCGACCTGTTTGATGTCGACGACTCTGTCTTTGTAAATGAAGGTCGAGTTGCGGGCGATCACAAACAGCGATCTGAACCGAGAGAGCGCGGTGATGATGTCCTCGACCATACCATCCGTGAAGTATTCCTGGCCGGGACCGCCCAACATGTTCTCGAACGGCAGGACAGCTATAGAAGGCTTGTCGGGCAGCGCCAGCGGCTTCTTGGCCCATGGGTCGGGCACAGAAACCGCTCCATCCTTCAATTTTGCTGCGTAGGTACGAACAGGCCGGTCGATGTTCTTAAGGTTCTGCTCGCCTAGATCGACGAACTCAACCGGGACCTTGCCACGAACCTGATCGTAGGCAAAAGACGAGATGCAAATGCCACCGGGTTCCGCGATGCTCTCAAGTCGAGCCGCGATATTGACGCCGTCTCCAAAGATGTCATGGGCCTCGATGATTACGTCGCCAATATTGACGCCCACACGGAAAGCTATACGTCTTTCTTCAATCTCACCGGCTGTAAGTTCCTTGGTTCGAGTCTGGAACTGCAAAGCAGCTCGAACCGCCTCAACCGCGCTTGGAAACTCCGCCAGGAAACCGTCACCGGTGTTCTTCACGAAGCGGCCCCGATGCTCCGCGATCGCGGGGGCTACACCCTCCGCTAAGAGAGATGCCAGCCTGGTATGCGTCGCCTCTTCATCCTTGTGCATAAGCCGCGAATAGCCCGCCACGTCAGCGGCTACAACAGCTGCTAGTCGACGCTCGATGCGTTCGCCCGCCACGAAGGACCCCTATGATCTAAGCCAAGAGATCAAACCATAGGGACTGGCCTCGCGCTAGCGGGTAGGCTCCGTGACTCAGTAGGCTTACCCCGCGATTAAAACGACAGATGACCTGACTATCGCTAGGAAAAGCGTTTCGACATGGAAGCTGACCACCTTGAAAAGGGCGTGTCTAGGTCAACTACTGTGAATTTGGCTTGGGCAACGATGCTTTCTTAGCGAACATTTCAATTCGGCTTTCAGCGTGTGATGCGAGAGCTTTTGTGCTTCCGGAAGAAGATGAGCCGAGAGTTAGACGCATTGACGACATGGCGGCAGTCGTTGCTTAGCCTGGGCCAAACGGATGAGAACCTTATAGTTGATATGGGAAAGTTTGAGGATATTCTGACCGAATGATCGACCGTTCTGGGCAGCTGGAAAGATGCGGAAGGCAGTGGACCTGCAAGACTGGGCTTCGCAAGTTGCGGCAGACACCTACCGGCTAAATTTGCTCTGTCAGCTCACGGGGCGAACAATCCCCAAGGAGCCATCGGTCAGCGATGATGAACTCACCGACGCCATAAGCCAAAGCTTCACGCAGGTGAGCGACGCACGGTTCCGAGAGATGGTCGAGATATCAACCGACGCGGCCCTCGCAGCTTACGACAGGGCAGTATCTGCTGGCATCAGGTTTTGGCGATCCCGGCGCGGTAACTGATTGCTCGGAAAGATCCCTGGCATCGCTCGCCAATGTCGGCCCTGAGGTCTGGTTGTGGCCCGTGGCTGACCTCAGCCCGGAGCGCGGGCATGTCCGCTTCGGGCAACTGACCCGACCAAGGCCATGCTGGCTGGAGAGGGCAGCCTTTGACCGAAGCGGATTACCTTTCAAAGGGCATTAAGTCATACTGCCAGGCATGAAGCATCGGACGCGCGGATGGCCGTCTATGTAGTGCCTCCAGACCATTGTGCGGCCGAAACGGTT
>NZ_JBEPRQ010000019.1:0-135958 GCF_040548425.1 Bradyrhizobium sp. i1.15.2
TCACCGTCAATATGAGACCCGCAATGAAGCCGAGCGCGACATCTTCGCTTACGTCGAAGGCTTCTACAATCAGACCCGAAGACACTCGGCCATCGCCTATATCAGCCCGGTCGAGATGGAGCTAAAATCGGCTTGATCCATGTCCACTTTTTTGGGGGAAGATCACCGTCCCGTGTAGTCTCGTTCGCTTTACCGCGCAACGGGGGTCGGCGAGCAAGCATTCGAAATCCATGTGAAGCTTAAACCGAAAGCAGTTCCCGGTCGGCTTACAAATGGAACCAAATTGATCGCCATTAAATGAGAAATTTGATTATCTCATATAATCATGATGACTCCATCGTAAAATTGAAAAATATGTTGGGGGAAAACATGGGAGGTTGAAATGGAAGCTGCCCGCCGCCTGCGTGCAATGGCGCTGCTTTGCCGACAGACTGCCGCACTCCAACCTGAGAGAAGCTGGAAACTGCTTGCAGAGGCAGAGTACTGGGAGCATCTGGCGGCTGTGGCTTTAGCTCATTGAGCTTCGGTCGAGTGTTCTTTCTTTCGCTTTCGTCGACTTCTTACTTCAAGTCATTTTCTGAGGCATGTGATGTCGAGTACGCGTCAGATTTTTTCGAGTGCTGTTCTGAACGAACGGCACCAGGCGCTTCTGGAGGAGCTTAGAGAGGTGGAGAAGCTTCGAAGCAAGCTCCGACATGTAGAAGCAAGAACAATCGGCAGAAGGCGGCGTACCAAAGCGAGCGGCAGAGCAAGAGCCGTTTAGAGACCGCCGGGACCGAAGGCTGACCCGCGTTGGCTCACTCGCGCGAGTCGATGGACGGATTGCCCGCGTTCCTCGCATCTGCCACTATTTTGAAAGAGGACTGGCGCCTTCATCCCGCAGTAGCGAGCCTCGGTGACGACGTCGCTGCGACATGTCGGCAACCAGCCAGGCCGGGGTGCCTCACAATGCTCGAACTAACTCGGCGGCGAGACCGGCCGTCTATTCAGGATCGCGCGTTAACTCCGACCTTCATTCGACGTTGCACTTCGGAACACAGCAACGAGTCGATCGCCTTGCCAAAGCTCAACGTCGTGCTCGTCATGCATTTGCTCGGCTCGGCGTCTCGCCGCCTGCTCATCAATGCAGTCGAGCTTTGCAGCGCAGATCACTTGCCGGCTGCCGTCCACCACGAACACCTTGTATCGCATAATGCAGTCCGATCCCAAAGGCGACCGTCATCGTACTCGAATGTCCGTCTAAGCCGGTGCCAAACTAGGCGTGGCGCACGGAATCTTTGTACGTGTGGCAGTTCGGCTATACCGGCTCGTGGAATCCATTGATTGCGCGGCGGATGTACCTCGCATCTAAGCTAACGTAATCTCCACGCATGCCGAAGCGTGCGGCTCGAGCTCAAGAGCGAGAGGCCACCAAGCGTCATCAGCAGTACACCGAACCAGGCCGTCCAGCTGCGCGCTTCGCCGTGCGCCTCTGCAGTGCGCGCGCCCAGCGGCATATCTTGAGGTGCGTCGGCGAGAAGCTGCCCAACGTCGACTTGGCCCGGCACGGAGTGTTCGGAGGTGATCTGGTTGGGAAGATCGACAATGGGGGCCGCCGACCCCGTGCCGAGATTGGAAGCGGCATCAGCTACCTTCATTTCGGGTACAGGCGGCTGAGATTGCTCGGGCGGTGCGGAGCGCAGCACCTCCGCGCGCGCATCAACGACCGCGCTCCACCTCGTCCCGTTCTCGTCCAAACTGGCGCTGCGGTCTTTGGCCATGCGAGCCCGAATGGGCTTCTTCACCGTCGCGATGCCCTCGGCCAGGAACCAGCATTTGCGGCGACCGTCCATTCGGTAGACCCAATGCTGTCCACCAGTGGTCGAGGGACCGGGACGCGGCACGCATTCGGCTTGCGGCGGAGAGGTTACCGTGGGTTGGGGCGTAGCAGTATTGAAGAAGTCGGCAAGAGGGTTGGCAGACGCAGGCGCCGCCGATAAACCTCCGACAAGCACCAAACTGGCGAAGTACAATCGCAAATGGCCGGACATCGAAAGCTCCCGGGTGCGCCCCACCCCCGCTCGAACCTTAGCGGCGACAACCGGCTCCCATGCGGCTTAAATCGGGCGGCGCGATGAATTAATTAATTGTACTCTTGGCTACCTGATTAATATGCCGGTCACGAGGCAGCGCGATTCATCGAGCCGTCCGCGCCGCCGTCCGGTCGATCGCCATCTTTGCGCTCGTCCCCGAGCACGAAAGCGCAACTGGCCAAGGGTGAGTTTGTGGAGGTCACGAGACGTGGCTACCCCGCGCGGCGATTTAAATACTCCGCCACGATATTACCACTGTCGCGCCTTTCTCCCTGCTACCTCTCGTATTAAATGTGGATTGCACGATCAATATTTCACTGAGGGCTTGTCTGCTCCCGGATTCCCGACTTGTCTGCCTGGGCCTTCTGCCCAAGATTAGGGATGGAGCCATGAACACCGCGCATTTCAATTCGCTCTCCGTTGACGAGCTCTGGATATTTCACCAAGAGGTCGCCGCCAAACTCACTCAGAAAATGTTGGTGCAAAAAGCACATTTGGAGGAACGGCTCCACAGGATTGGACTGGCCAACGAGGCCACGCGGTTCAATCGCGAGCGCCGTCCATACCCGCCCGTTCGTCCCAAATATCGCAATCCGAAGAACCCGGCGGAGACATGGTCGGGTCGCGGCAGGCTGCCTCGATGGCTGCGGCCGCAGCTTCGAGGCGGCCGAAAATTGGACGATTTCCTAATCGATCGGGCTTCAGCCGAAAAGCGGCAGACAAGTTGAGCGCGCGTTGCGGCATTTTGGGATGGAAATGCTGGCGCCGGCTGTTCCCCCCTGGGCTCTGAGCTTCTCACATCATCGTTCAAACGCGGGTCATAACCATGCTTCGAGGCATGGCCATAGCGAGAGCGCTGGGCTGATGGTCTCGCTGAATCGCTCGGGGGGCCCGCGGCGCAGTGAGGACGCAGTGAGGACATCGACGAGAATCTCAAGCACGCGATGGCCGTGTCTGGTTGTCGTGCCCGCTGAAGTGCCGCCTAACCGCATTCCACGCTCGAAGGACTGGAAAGATGAGCACGATGAAAAGAACCCTGATTGCAACCGGCCTCATTGCGCGCTGCAGGAGTGGTGGGTCGTGATCGTCCAAGCGACCGGCCGTTGTGTTAATCGTCACCGGAGATGGAGTTCCTGCTCGCCGAGTAGGTGCCGGTCTGCGCGAGGGCAGGACAACTACAACGAACAGAACGTTCACCAGTAGCCATATTCCCACAATGAGAAGAAAAGTACGCACGAGGAACGACCATCGTTGGATCTAGAATCTGCCGAGCTTACTCCTGCCTCATACCCGGCACGCAACCGGCAACACTGCGTTCGCGGACGGAGCCGCTTCAGCGCAGCCGGCACATTTCGCATCCCCCGGCGCCGTTGGGCCCCGAGCGCTTTGCGAGCGTCCAGATCGATCGCAGCCTAGTCCGGCGCAACACTCGCGTCTGTGCGCTTTCGAACATTCATGCCCCTTCAGGTATGCTAGTTCTATGCATCATCCGGCGAGAGCCGGACAGGGATGGCTCATCGGCCAAGACGGCCGTCCTCAGCCCGCAATCCTGAACAGGGGCTGGGTCATGGAGCATGGCCAAATATCGCAGCACGATGAGCGGCGAATTTGGCGGTCCGCATAGAACCAGTATCGAGTTTCGGCAGTTGACTCCGGGTGGATCCGAACAAGCAAACTGATTTGTTCGGGCCAAGGATAAGTTTAAAAGCTAAGCCGGCACACATGAAGGACCTCCGACGACGTTTGGAAAAGGTCCGCGCTGACGCCAGAGAGCTTATGCTGATGAGTCAGCAGGCGACGGACATAGAAAAGCGCGAGCTGTTTAAGCGCTTGGCGGATGAACTCGCCTTCGAGGCTCTCGAGCTTGAGCTAATCGTCAAGAAAAATGAGCGAGCTAATCCGTGCGACCAGCACGAGGTCGTGGAGTTTAAGCCGCCCTCTCAGCGAACGCGCGGCTGATGCGGAAGAGGTCAAGCCGGCTCGATCGGCGTGCACAACGGAACTTTGCGCATGGCTCCACCAGCGAACGCTGCTCCGCCTTCGCCGCATCGCATTGCATATTGCGGCTGGGGGGCCCAATCCGGAAGCGGTGATGTCATTGTACGCCGCCAGCAGTTCATCCATTTGGTCCTTCCGTCGATTTCGAAGAACAGCGGGGTTTCAGCCAAGGCGCCCAGGCTACGGAAGTGGTCGACTATTTTTCGGTGAACCTCGATCGCAGCCCACGGACCCACCCGTAAATTTCCCAAGTGTTCGAAACGAGGCGCGCTGGTTAAGTGGTGCGGGTGAGCACCGCACCATGAAAACACCGAAGCCAAAACAATGGACCGACCGCGAGGTCCAGCAATTGTCGAAGCTGGCACGGACGGGCGCTGGCGTAACGAAGATTGCAGCCGAGCTGGGCCGTCATGCAGGATCAGTGAGGCGAATGGCGCGAACGATAGGGGTATTGTTGAAGAAGTAGCCGTCGAGGAAGCTCGCGCATGCCCCGCCCGAAGGAGCGCACCACAGCTGACCTACAGGCCGAAACCACGACTAATGTCCCGCACAAGCCTGAGCGCGGCTTCAGTATTTCGACCATAAAAGAGCGTCTGATCGAGCTGCGAAAGAATGGTCAGCCCAAAAAGCGTGATGGCAATGCCTCTAAACATCGTCGTGGACCGGGTTGAACGATGCAGTGCAAGTTCAAACGGCCCCGGCCGCAGGTTGGGAGGAACAGCCGGGGCCGGTATTCCCATTCCATGTGCCGCAATCGGCGGTAAATCGGCACGCACCTAGCTAGCCAAATAAAAGCTAACGAATTGTTTCGTAAGTCCGGAATTCGGAGCGAAGCGCCGCTTTGGCGTTGCAACGGCTCGTGCTTCGCAACGCAACATAGCGCGAGCACCGCCCGTACTTGCACGAAGGGTTGAACCAAACTTCTTGCCGTTGCATGTCGTCCATATTGTAAGCGCTGTTTCGGTCCCACCTTCCATTGAAGGCGTCGAACGAGGAATGATCGATCTCTGATTGGAGATCGGCTTGTGTCTAAGCTTGACCATATGCTTGAGCCCAGGACCTCGGTTCGTCGGGTCGAGGTCATCACGGAGAGCGGCCGACGGCGGCAGTTCTCGGCCGACGACAAGGCGCGGTTCGTCGAGGAGACGCTGGCCCCGGGAACCGTGGTATCGGAGGTCGCGCGGCGGCACGGATTGTCGCCGCAACAGCTGTTTACGTGGCGCCGGCAAATGCGACAGCCGGTTGCGATCCCTGTGGGATCCGAGCCGCAGACGTTCGTGCCCGCTGTCGTTAGCCCATCGTGCACGCCGCCGGAGCGCTCACCGCGGCAGCGCCGACGACTTCGGAAGACGCCCGAGGGGGCGGAGAACAGCGGCATCATCGAGATCGAGATCAACGGCGTCGCCGTCCGGGTCGGCCGCGGCGCGGATGCCGCGACGGTTGCGGCCGTGATCCATGCGCTGAAGACCTGCACGTGATCGGTCCGACGGGCGCGGTGCGGGTGATGGTGGCGACCAGGCCGGTCGACTTCCGCAAGGGTGCCGAAGGGCTCGCGGCCCTGGTGCGTGAGAGCATCCAGGCCGATCCGTTCTCCGGCGCCGTGTATGTGTTCCGCGCCAAGCGCGCCGACCGGGTGAAGCTGATCTATTGGGACGGCACGGGTGTGTGCCTGTTCGCCAAGCGGCTTGAGACCGGTTCGTTCTGCTGGCCCAACGTGCAGGACGGCGTCATTCGCCTGACCGCGGCGCAGCTGTCAGCCTTGCTCGAAGGACTGGACTGGAAGCGCGTCCACGCCGCGCGCGAGACACCGTCGCCGATCCAGGCGAGTTGAACTGCGGCACAGTGAATCAGTATGCATGTCGCGCTCGCGGGATGCCGCGACGCATGGTGTAATCGCATCATGGCGACGACGGCCGACACGCTTCCGGACGATCCCGGCACGCTCAAGGCGATGCTGCTGGCCGAACGGGCGCGCGCCGCGCGGCTCGAGCAGATCATCAAGGAGTTGCAGCGTCATCGCTTCGGCCGCCGGGCCGAGACGCTGCCGGAGGACCAGTTGCTGCTCGGCCTGGAGGAGGTCGAGCAGGTCGAGGCGAGCAGTGATGCCGCAACCGATGCAGCCAATGCTGCCGAGCGATCGAGCCGAGCCGCACGGCGCCGCAGGAACAGAGGAGCGCTGCCGGCGCATCTGCCGCGGGTCGAGATGCTGATCGACCTCGACGATCACGCCTGCCCTTGCTGTCAGCAGGCGCTGCACCGGATCGGCGAGGATGTGAGCGAACGATTGGATATCGTCCCGGCCCAGTTCCGGGTCCTGGTCGTAAGGCGGCCGAAGTATGCCTGCCGGGCCTGCGAGACCATGGTGCAGGCACCGGCGCCAGCGCGGCTGATCGAGGGCGGGCTACCGACCGAAGCCACCGTAGCGCAGGTACTCGTCGCCAAATATGCCGACCATCTGCCGCTGTATCGGCAGGCTCAAATTTACGCCCGCCAGGGCCTCGAGCTGGATCGCTCGACCCTGGCCGATTGGGTCGGGCGGGCAGCCTTCCTGTTGCGGCCGGTGCATGAGCGACTGCTCGCGAGGCTGAAGCAGTCGACAAAACTGTTTGCCGACGAGACCACCGCCCCGGTGCTCGATCCCGGACGCGGCCGCACCAAGACCGGCCAGCTCTGGGCCTATGCCCGCGACGACCGGCCCTGGGGCGGCACGGACCCGCCCGCCGTCGCCTATGTCTACGCTCCCGATCGCAAGGCCGAACGGCCGATCGTCCACCTCGCGGGTTTTGCCGGCATCCTCCAGGTCGACGGCTATGCCGGCTATCGGGTCCTGGCCGAGCGCGGTGACGTAGAACTGGCGTTCTGCTGGTCCCATGTGCGCCGGCGCTTCTACGAACTCGCCGCGGCCGGTCCCGCACCGATCGCCAGCGAGGCGCTCGAACGTATCGCCGGGCTCTACGTCATCGAAGCCCAGATCCGCGGCCGCACCGCCGACGAGCGTCGCGCCGTCCGCCAAGAGAAGAGCCGGCCGATCGCCGACGAGTTCGAACCCTGGCTGCGCGCCAAGCTCAGTCTGATTAGCCAGAAGACCAAACTCGCGGAGGCTATCCGATATGCGCTGTCGCGTTGGGACGGGCTGACGCGCTTCATTGCCGACGGCCGCATCGAGATCGATTCCAACGTCGTCGAGCGCGCTATCCGCCCAATCGCGCTCAACCGCAAGAACGCCCTGTTCGCTGGCTCGGACGGCGGCGGCGAACACTGGGCCGTCATCGCCTCACTGATCGAAACCTGCAAGCTCATCAGCGTCGAACCCCACGCCTATCTCGCCGACGTCATCACCCGCATCGTCAACGATCACCCGAACAGCCAGATCGACGAATTGCTACCCTGGGCCTATCTCGCTACCCAAAAACGCTGGCGCGTGGCCTGAGAACATCGCTTACTCCATATTCAACGTCTACTTCAGATTGATTTTGTGACAATCCGATTTTTCAGACGAGGCCGGTCCATGAGCGTTCAAGCCATGATGGCGACTATCCTCCAGAACCAACTGACATCGCGCGGAGTGCATTCGCTGACGCATTCGGACTGCGCGGAGATCGTGGAGCACCTGATCGAAAAGCTCACTGAGCTTGAGCTTAGTTTGGCGCGAGAAGTAGCCAACAACCAGAAACTGCAGTAGCGCCAAGCATGATGAGCAATCGAGACTGACAGCGGGGTGTTTGCTGATCCCGTCCCGCTGCCCGATGGCCGCAGTCTGAACACGCTGCACGTCGCCACGATCGACGACGCTCTCGACGCGCGAGCACGATGCGCCGGAATGGTGCCCCTAGCGACGTTGATGCTGGTTGTGGCACTATCGGCGCAGGTCGCGCCCATGGGCGAGAGACCGTCTCGATTAACCCGACCGAGATGTGTAGAGCGCCGACAGCGACCCAACTCACGACACGGTGAGTAGGCCATGTGCTTACAAGGCAGAGGCCCGGAGTGCCTGAGGCGGGCCTCTTCCCTCATCAACTAATCGTCGTCCCGGTCATGATGATGGCGTTCGTGGTGGTGCTCATGGTGATGGTGCTCTGCCCCACCTCCGTTCACACCTTTTGCCCAGACGCAGCGATGGCTTTAGAAGTGAGTGAGGTCGATAGAAGCAAGGTTGAGTGAGGTCGATAGAAGCAAGGTCATGGCGGGCGGCGTTACGCCCGCAAATCTACCGCAGGTCTTCAAAAATTCACGTCGATCGTCATCTTCTGTCGTGGGCATGACATCCACGTCATGGACGTTCGGACAGGCGCGGCGCCATATTATTTCGGCCACTTATCAGAATTTAAATAAGTTAAGCAGATTAAATCAGTCGCTCACGACGTGTAACGAATGCAGCTAATGTTCCGGGTTGCGTGAATCCGAGCGGGTACCTCCTCAGCGGCGGTGGCAGTCTTGAGTATGTCCAGAGCAGTGATCCGTCGGGAACGGATGGGAGTATCGTCCTAATTAACTGGACAGCTTCTTGATGTTATTTAACTTTCTCCGGTTTCAGCTTCGGAACTAATGTTTTGGAGCAAACTCATGCCGGAGTATCGAGCCTACATTCTTGGATCGGACGGCCACATACAGCTTCGCCTTGAACTTGATTGCGCCGACGAACCAACAGCGAGCGAACGAGCCAAGCAGCTCGTTAACCGCCAAGACGTCGAGCTTTGGGAAGGCGCGCGCAAAATCGCGACATATAGGCCAGAAGAGTAAGGTCGCCGACACTGGCGCGCTGGACCAACCCACATTTCGATTGCCGCGACGAGGATCTTGCTCATAGGAGCATAAGCGCACACTGCGCGTCATTCGTGGTCGCCGTTGCTTCGGGGGCAATCGTCTCCCGGCGCGAGTAGTCATTCGCCCCTGTGCGTGCTTGAGGCTCTGTTCTTTCATTTGCACAAGCGGCGTTGCATTCTTGGAAATGGGACGACAGCTCAAGCTCAGCCAAGTGCTCCCAGTATTCTGCTTCCGCGAGGAGCTTCCATTTATTCATGCCATTGTACGCGGCTTGTTGACGACACAGCGAACCCATCGCGCGTAAGCGTCGCACCTTCTCCACTGCGGACCCCCTTCGGCTTGTTCTTCACAAACCTGTTATTTCTGAGTGTCAGAGTTAAAGTCTCGCAGATTGAAATGACAAGCCCGGTGTTTGACTGGTTTTATGACAGCGCAATAGTCTGACTTTTGCCGCTAGCTGAGTGCAATGTCGAATGTCAGCGCCAGAGCGTCGTCCGCCTGCGCTCTGCGCAGGCATGCAATAAGGTTCGCACCAGCAGCATTGAACTTTTGAGCGATCCTTCTTCGATTATGGTTAGCTTTTCATCGCCCCGACGTTTGATCCTTACTTTGTCTCGCCGCATTGGACTACGAACCTGCTCGACGACCGATGGCAATTGATCAACACGACCGCTATTGCGCAAGCCTCCGAGGGCTGTCAGTTATTGCAACGTGGACACTAAGAGCCCGACACACGCAACGAGCGGTGCCGTACTCAGGGTCAAGAGCTTGCTCAGTGCCGGCTTGCAGATCGCGGTTAACAACAGCTGGTTCAGTTGGTTTCCCGCAGATCGAATTTTCTGGAATGCCAGTTCGCAGTGCGCTCACACCATCTAATGGGACGTAAGCTCCGACAGATTACGACGCGCGCAAGCAGGAGCCAGCGTGCAGCTTAAAAGTTCATGGGCGTGGATCGATCTGGAAGATGATCGACATGGATCGAACCGAGCACTTCTTTGCCGGAATGACTATCGTGGGCACGATCTGCCTCTGCGCCGCGTTTACGATGTGGATGCTCGTTTGAGCCGCCACTCGTGCCGCCAACGGAGGCGCCCTATTTCGGTGGCTGCCATCTTGGCAAGGTCAGCCACTCGGTTATCTGAGACGTGATTTCGTTCTGCCGGGCCTTCCTAAGCAGACTGTCTCGTTTGTCCTGGCGGAAATGACCGGGCTTCATCACGTAGCTGTCGAGCTTCTAGGTCAAGCCGAGCCCCACACTTCCGAGATCGCCGCGGCGTTTGCCGCGTCCCGGAAAGCGGAACTCCCTATGGTATTACCCATGCGCATTTCGCAATTGTACAGCGGGGCGCTGGGACCTAACTCCTCAATCATCCTGAGACACAACAATTCGCCTCCGAGGCGCGCGTAGTTGGAGTTTTTTCTTTTGAGATTGAGAGCTTCCGCAGCTGAATTGAACTTCGGGGCGCGAGGCGTAGGCGGATTCAAACAAAGTTCGAGTTGGCCGCCCTATGACGCTCAAAATGCGATGCGGCGGATCGTTCGAGGTAAACTGCAGTGACGCTTCCCGGCGAAATTGGTAACCGACTTCTGGCAACACTACCCGCGGCGGACCTCGATCTGCTGGCGCCCGAGCTAGAGGTGGTAGTGCTCGATCGGGATGCGGTCGTCTCGCAGGCGGGTGACCAGACCGAGCACGTCCTCTTTCCTCATAGTGGCGCCATTTCTGTGATGATCGACATGGCCAACGGACAGACGGTCGCCAGCGCCGCAATAGGGCGCGAGGGAGCAGTAGGCACTCTTTCCGTGCTGGGGCCGTCCCCTTCGGCCGTTACCGCCGTCGTTCGTGCCGCGGGCATTGCCTCGCGGATCCCCGCATCGCGATTCCACGCCGCTTTTAGCCGAAGCCCCGCGATCCGCCACGCAGTCCAGATTCATTTCAAAGCGATGCTGATACAGCTACAAATCGGCGGCGCCTGCAATGCTCTGCATCCGGCCCAAGCCCGCATGGCACGCTGGCTGCTCCATCTTCGCGACCGCGCCGACCACGACGTCCTCGCACTCACCCAAGAGGCGCTTTCGCAAATACTGGGTGTGCGACGAACGACAGTGACGCTCCTGATGCGCAACCTGCGCGCTTCCGGAGCGATCAGATCTGAACGGCGAGGAGAAATCGAAATTGACCCATCGCGGCTCGCAGCGGTGGCGTGCGAATGCCACGATACCATGCGTCTCGAAATCGAGGGGATCTTCTCTATGAATGCAGCCCGATCTCGCGCTTTGGTTCTGCCGACGCCGTAACTGAAACGGGGGATGCCGCAAACCATCGCGCCTTTCGGCGTGATAGCCCGTTATCCCGGACATGGACGATGTGGCCAATGTGCAACGGGCGCCTGGCTTCTCCACGGCAATGTCCGCGACCGAACAATCCCGCTCATGAGGTACGCGGTACTATCGGCGCGCCATGTACTGGGGGTCTGTGGATGAACTTTTCAGACGAAAGATCAGACCTTATTGTCTCTTTGGGAAAGCGTGCGGCGACAAGTGTTGGCTGATCGCGCGAATGGCGGACGCTCCCGCGTTGTTGGTGACAATCTGCGCACCTGCTGAACCGCTACGTTCGGAGATGGATCGACGGGAGCTCAAGTACGCCTCAATCAATTCAACTGAATGAAGCAGAGGGTGCCTCTGGGGCACACAGACGATGAGAGACATGCAGGAGCAGCTCGAGAACCTCCTCAAAGACGCAGCCGACTGCAAATCGATCAGCGATCTGGCCACCGACCTGAAAAAGCGAGAGTTGTTCGCGAGGCTTGCCGATCATCTGAGCGTCTTGGCTTCCGAGGTCGAGCGTGCAATTGCTGCGACAGCCTTTGGCACCGAATCGGAGCGATAAGAGGATATGCCCCCACACCGATGATTGGGAACTAGCATGCGATGAGCGGTGAAGGAGGACATGACTGCGGAGCGGCCTCGCGTGCGGGAGTGCAATCGCGCGCTCGCGTCGCCACTAGTCGGAACGCCTATCTGCCCGTGCAAGGCAATCAGCTAACTTCGATCGTCAGCTGCGACCGCAGCCCTGACCTTGGAGGATATCCCCGGCCACACGAAGGCTGCGTCATGCTCATTCGCTATAGGACCGGCGTTGCCCTGTTTCAGCAGCCTCATTCGAGGCCAAGCAACGCCGCGCCCGCTCGATCTGGGCGCCGGTCGCCCCGTGGTTACGGGCATACATCTCAGCCAGGGCCGCCGAATACTTAGCAACGTAGTATTTGACCTCTGAGCAAGAAATCCGCTCTCCCGGTCTGTGCTGGCGCGCAGCATAGGCTTCAGAGCTCAGCGTCATCAGAAACAAGGCAGCAGCGCCAATCGCACGCGTGACAGTCATTGTCATCCCCCACAGCTACTAGGTTCGTTGCAGAGAGCAGGCCTGAATCGTCCCGATCGCGCAAATTAACACTGGGGCGCTAGTGCAACGTGTTGTGGACTGTTGCTTTCATGCCCCAGCTTCGTGAGCACCGGCCCGCCCATGCTGGCGAACCCCGTACAAATCCAGACTCGTCGACACAGATGCGCGGCAATTGACGTCCCCATGTAAGCTGCATTGCGCAACGGGACACGCCGCTCTGGTCATCTCGGGAACCCAAGGGCGCGACACGCCGGCCGGCGCCGCCGCGATCCTAACGGGCACAAACCTCTCCCGCGTCGCCTGGGGAGGACCTCACGATGCCGACCAGCAATTCAATCCTCTGCGCGGATGACTACCGGTACGATCATCCTCTCTCGCTCCAGTCCATCATGGGCCAGTTTGAGCGAACTACAGCAACCGAGGGCCAACCAGATCCAATCGTGGCCCCGAAGCGCTTGGATTGATGGATCGGGCGGCGGGATTTGATGTCCTGTTCGTCGACGCGATCATGCCGGTCGGCATCAACGGACGGCTGCTTGCCGTCAAGATCGACAATCGCCCGCCCGGTACTTTACACGTGGGGATATTCGGAGAACGCGATCATTCACCATGGCATGCTCGATCCGGGGCTTCCTTGCTCAGCAAGCCGTCCCGGTAGGTCCCTGCTTCCTCCGCTTTGGCGCTTCAGTTCGCGCACCGCGCTTCCAATGCGTCGATGAACGAACGATCCCACCGGCCGCCACGCATGGGCTGCATCGTGGCTTCTTCACGGGCACGCTGAGTCTCGGCATTCGCGATCAACGAGCGAGCCGCATCGGGCGCGAATGCGAGCAGGCCATCCTGATCGCCAACGAGCAGATCACCTGGCCGCACGACCATCCCACCGACCGTGACCGGCACATTGATCGCGCCAGGACCATCCTTGTAGGGGCCGCGGTGATTGACGCCGCGTGCATAGATCGGAAACGTCCGCTCCCGGATTTCCGCCACGTCGCGGATAGCTCCATCGATCACCATCCCAGCAAGACCTATCGTTGCCCCGTAAAAGGATAGAATACCGCCGATCACTGCATTCGTGATGTCGCCACCCGCGTCGATCACCATGACATCGCCCGGCCGGCAAAATTCGAAGGCGCGCAGGATTGCGAGGTTGTCTCCCCCTCGAGTGAGCACTGTGACCGCCGTTCCGCCGAGCGGGGCGGGCTTGTGGTAGGGCGCGAGCCCGACGGAGCCGCTGTTCCGCTGCATATTGTCGCTCAAGAGCGCCACGGGGATGCCGCGAAGCGCAGTAATGATGTCGGCCGATATCTGCGGTGCGGAAGCATTCTTCGTGAGACCGGACGTCTGCATGGCTTCGAATCCTGTGTGGAGTATTAGCGCAAATCGAACACGGCCCGCGCGATGCGCGCGACGCCGTCGGTCAATGTTTCAATATCGGTGGCGATCGAAGACCTGAAGTAGGGCGAAAGTCCATAGGCCGTTCCGGCAACCAACGCGACGCCGGCGCTGTCGAGAAATACAAAACCACGTCGCCGTCGGCGTCGAGCCGTTTGCCGTCGGGCGTGGCCTTGCCGATCAAGCCACCGCAATTGACATAGAGGTAGAACGCACCACTCGGCGCCATGCAACTCAGGCCGGGGATCGCGTTGACGAGCGTGCAAGCACACATGCCTCGGCGCCGGTAAAACGGAATAGCACCCGGATTCGTACCTTCACGAACCTTATCGATGATATTGGCGAGGCGGCGAAAGGGTGTCCGGTAGGTCAATCGAATAAGCCATCAGTCCGCCAACTTGGACGAAGTCCCCATAAGCATACATTGTGGGAATTTGGGCTTCAGCCGCCAGTTCGGCAATCATCGCACGATTGGTGAAATGCTCGGCTTTCATCAGATACCATCAGCGCATCCAAGTGATCTTGTTGCATCGATCTGAAGACGCGCTCTGCCTCGTTAAAGCCCTTGCCCAGCAGCTGCTCTTTTTGCCGCTTCTCGCGCTGCCGCACCCTCTTGGGTCTTGCCAGTACGATCGCGAGTGCGGGCCCGGGTGCCCACCAACAACCAATTTAGTTTTCCAGATTGCGCGAGCCTCAGCAGAAGCTTCGGTCCACCGGAAGCCCCGGACCATGCGAATGGTGCACCGCTGAACACGTGACGTTAAACTTCAGCGATTTCCTCCAAGAGTGCTTTGGCAGAACGAAGGTCTGATGTTTCCAACCCTTCCGTAAACCAGCCGTAGACGGGACCAAGGAGGCCTCTCGCGTCGGCCTTCCTGCCCTGGTCGCGCCAAAGCCGAGCCAGACTCATGGCCGCACGTAATTCAAAGGATTTCGCGCTTTGGCTTTGAGCAATCTTGAGCGCAGCTTGCAAGTAGTTCTCGACCTCCTCAGTTGGAGCACCACGAGTGCGATGCAGTTCGCCCTCCATGCATGCAAGCTCCGCCTCCCACATATGTTCTTCGTTGCGCGCAGCAATGGCCTTCGCTTCGGCCAGGGTGGCCAGCCCGTTTTCGTCGTCACCTAACTGGTGGTGCATCGCCGCGAGCATCCACAAGTACCGGACCTGGTACCAACTGGCTCCGAGCCTGGCCCTCTCGTTCAGACTGAGGCGCATGAGCGCCAAGCCGCCCTCCACGTCACCTTCTTGGGCCATTGCCCAACCCCGCAGGATGAGACCGCTCAAGCGCCAATAATTCAAACTGTGCTGATCGGCGAGATCGATGATGGCTTCAGCGTGCGCATGCACACCCGCCACGTCACCCATCAGCTCCGCAGGCCCCGCTCCGCCATAGACCTGCACGTGCGCCGTAAGGTTCGTTTGATTTAACTCCGCAGCGTATTCAAACGCCGCGCGGCTGGCCCTCTGCGCCTGTTCGGAATAGCCAAGTATCCAAAGCACGATCGCCAGGTAGGGTAACGCCGAGGCCTTCGGATCATGTACATAGTGGACAGGTGGCGGCCGATGCGTATCCGGCTGATAGCGCCTCACGATCGCTTCGAGCTCTAAGCGCGCCGTAAGAAAGTCGCCGGCGTGCATGGCGGTGAGCGCCGCCAAACGATGCGTAGCTAGTTTGAGCGCCGTGTCCCCGGTGCGCTCGGCAGCGCGCTGGGCCTCGGCGACAAGGCTCTGCATGGCACCAAAGTCGCCTCGCACGAAGTGGAAAACAAACTTGCCGCTAAGGGTGGCGAACAAGGCATCCGTGTCATCGAGTTCATAGCAGAGCGCATGGGCCCTGCTGAAGGCCGTGCCAAGCTGCGGCGCCGTGTATCCGTGAATGGCAATCAGCGGACCTCCGATCGCCGTTTGCAGGGCGAGTTCCTGGCGATCGCGCTCCGGCCCTTCTGGATTCGACTTGAGTGCATCCAGCCCTCTTGTGAGATGAGCGATCGCCTCGAGATTGGCGGAACGCCCCGCGGCAATCCGGCCCGCCCGCAGCCAATAGCCGACCGCCTTTCCCGCCAGTCCCCCCTGCGTGAGGTGCAAAGCGATCGTCTCCGGCTCAGCTTCTGCACGGGCAGGATAATGTTCCTCGAGAGCTGCAGCGATGCGAGCATGGATCTGCTGCCGCTTGCTCTTTAAGAGGCTCTCATGCGCGATGTCTTGGACCAGCGCATGTTTGAAGCTGTAGCCCGTATCCGGAGGTGCTCCACGGCGGAATATCAGTTCCGCTGTCATTAGATCATTGAGAGCACGCTGCAGCGCGTGTTCGTCGAGCGCCGTTACCGATCTTAGAAGCTCGTGTCCGAATTCGCGCCCAATGCATGCCGCGATCTGGGCGACTTCCTTTACCGGCGCCAATCGATCGAGGCGCGCCATCAACGAGTCCTGGAGCGTCGTCGGGATCGCTAGGGGCGGCAAAGGACCAATCAACTCATAGTAGCCGCCCCGGTCTTTGAGCAGCCCGGATTCGAGGACGGCCTTGGTGAGTTCCTCGACAAACAGCGGCACGCCATCAGTTTTAGCCAGAATCTGCTCAAGCACCTCTTGTGGAAGTATTTTGCCGCCAGTGATCCGGTCAACGACAGTCGCCCCTTGCCTGCGGCCTAGTCGGCTTAAAGAGAGCGCCGTCACGTGCCCATGACCTGCCCAGCGCGGAACGAACTCAGGCCGGAAGGTGATGATGATCAGAATCGGGAGTTGCTGCACTTCGTCAACGGCCCGGTCGAGGAGTTCGAGCATGGTAGGGTCTGCCCAGTGAACATCCTCGTAGACGGCGAGCAGCGGCTGCCTTGCCGCCAGGCCTTGTATCTGCTCCAGGAGAGCCTGGAACGTTCGCTCCTTCTTCTGGTGTGGGCTAAGTGCGAGTGGCGAGTATCTCTCCCCCGTCGGGATTGCCAGGAGGTCCGCAAGAACCGGCGCGCTCTCATGCACGTCGTTTGTGGCAAGAGCGAGCATGGCCTCGAGTTTATCGAGCTGTTCTTCGGGAGCATCCTCCCGTCGTATTCCTGCTGCCCGCTCAAGGAGCCCAATGACAGGATACAAGGCGGTGCTGGTATGGAACGGAGAACAGAAATGGCTCAGTGGCGTGTGCGGCGCACCTGCGAGGTGGTCGCGCAGCGCCCGCACGAGCCGGGACTTGCCAATGCCTGCTTCGCCGCCGAGCAGGACAATCTGTCCCTCTCGCTCTTTCGCGTGCTCCCAGCGCTCCAGGAGCAATGCAAGTTCTTGGTCTCGTCCGACGAGCGCGGTCGTTGCCATGCCGTGCTGGGCGTCGAATCGACTCTCGGCTGCGCCCTCACCACTGACAAGCCAGGCCTGCACCGGCTCCGGGAAACCTTTGAGCGGCACTGTGCCGAGGTCCTGGTAAATGAAGGCTTCGGCCAGCAGGCGGCGCGTTGACTCGGCGATCACCACATCACCGGGCTCGGCCAGACTCTGCAGTCGGGCAGCCAGGTTCGGGGTTTCGCCGATCACGGCGCGCTCGCGAGCCTCTCCCTCGCCTATCAGTTCGCCGACCACGACGAGACCGGTTGCAATGCCGACGCGCGCGGCAAGCGCTACACCGCCCGGCTCGGTAAGGGAGGCGACCGCCTTGGTCACTCGAAGCCCGGCGCGGACGGCACGCTCCGCCTCATCTTCATGCGCCCGCGGCCAACCGAAATACGCGAGAACGCCGTCGCCCAGGAGCTTGGCTATGTGGCCTTCGAACCGGGCGATCTCGCCCGCCACGGCGTTGTGGTAGGCCTGCATGAGGTCACTCAGCTCCTCGGGGTCGCGCCCTGAGGCGAGCGCGGTGGAACCGACCAAGTCGACGAACATGACCGTAAGCTGCCGACGGTCCGCCTCTGAGGGCAGTGACGGCCTTGTACGTTCAGTTGGCTCACCAGCATCAGTGGCGACGGAAGCGATCGATGACATGCGCGCCTGAATCGCTTTCAATACGGTCTTGCGCGGCCCGAGCGGCAAGCCGAGTTCTCGCAGATCGGCTTCAGTCAGGTCGTGCAGTACATCAGGCGTGACTTCGGCTTCCTGGAAAGCGCGAGTGTAGCGCTCCAGCCCAAGACTGCGAAGCCATTCGGCTATATCCACGCGACGTCTCCTCGCGCGGCGCCAAGCGATACGACGGCGAGTTCAGTTGAAGGTATGTAACCTCAGCTTCAGTGAGCCATCCGCTTGACGCTCGAACACATGGGTGGCAATGCCGCCGGCACTTTGGCGGCTCCCATCCGGTCCCTTGCCGTTGGCCGTCCATTTTGCGGTACTGTAGACGACCTTCTCGTCTCCACCCGCATCTATGATTGTTAGTTTGTGATCAGTGAATCCGCCTGAAAACAGCCCAGCAAAGAATTTTTCGATTTCTTCCGGACCCGATATAACCTGATGCGTTGGTGGTAACACTTTCGCGTTTGAAACGTACGCTGTGGCGACCCCTTTGGCGTCAGCTTTGTTGAACGCCGTATCCCACGCGGCATAAGCTCCGGTAACTTCGGCTCTCACGTCGGAGTTCGTCGAGGAGGCCAGGTTCGGCATGATTCCCTCCCTCAGAATTGGCTTAGTGACCTCCATCATACTACTGCTGGCCAGTCCGCGAAATCGGAACTCGCGGGAACAGGGCGTGCTATTAGGCCGCGGACGAAACGAGGGCACATCCATACTTCCGCTGAGGGCTACGAGCGCCTTTTTCCGATTTCTAGATTTCACAATGGCAGGGAGCACCTGCTTCCTGCTTCATCCCGGACAGGAGGACGACATGCCTGATAGCGTCTACAAGGTCATTGAACTGGTCGGTACGAGCAACGACTCGTGGGAGAAGGCCGCCGCGAATGCGGTCGAGCAAGCTGCAAAATCTCTCCGAGATCTTCGCATTGCAGAGGTCGTCAAGCTGGATATGCAGCTCGATGACAAGGGAAAGGTCGAGGCCTATCGCGCCAAGCTCAACGTATCGTTCAAGTTCGAGGGCTCCTGAGCCTCAGCACCTCGCCCGATGCGCAGGGCGAGGAGGACTCATTGGAAAAGGCGCGTTGCCCGGTTCGCCTAGCCGGACACTGTGGCCCGGCCTCGGAAGTTGGCCCTAGTCCGACCGGGACCGATATGCTTTGATGCGTCGGGGCGTGTGGCGCGTGGTGGCCTTATGTACATGGTCATTCGCAAGTACACCAAGGTTCGTTCGGTAGCGGACGCCGCTCGCCGCGCCAAGAGCGGCGTCGGCCAGATCCTAAGGCAATCGCACGGATTCAGATCTTACTATGTGCTGGATGCGGGCGACGGCGTTGGTATCGCCGTGATGATATTTGACGATCGCGAAAGCGCCAATGCAGCGAACGCCAAGATACTCGCGTTTGTTCAAGCAAGTCTACATGACCTCGATCTTGGAGTTCCCGAAATCACCACCGGCGACGTTTTGGTGAACATAGAGCCGAATGAATTCTCGGGCATAAAGTAGCTGAAAACGCCGCCATTTGCGCGGCGGTTGGCCTCCTTTGCTCCTGTCGTCGACTTGATGTTCCCATCTCGTTTGCACCGGTCGCGCCCTGGACGCGCGTGCCGTCCGCCATGAATATGCGACTACGCGTGTTTTCGAGGAGTAGAGCCACATGAAGCAACATACCTTCGAAGCATTTTCCGCCACCGCGATCTACTGGACACCGCTTGTGCTTATGGGCACCGCGATGCCGCCAAGAGATCCCGATGAAGACGACGAGGACGACGAAGAGGAAGATGACGCTGACGACCCGCCGGTCGTGCGCGAGCCGGACGAAGACTAGACTGGCGTGTTCGGCAGTCGGCGCTATAATATCTCTCATGGGCTGGGATGCGAAAGACATAGCGCTCCTCAACAGACTCTGGTCCGCAGGACAGAGCGCGGCGCAGATTGCGCGTCGTCTCGGGTGCAGTCGTAACGCGGTCTGCGGCATGCTGACCCGTCTGGGCTTGAAGCGCGGCCACAAGCCGCCCACAGCAAGGCCCAAGATAAGGCCGCGCCCGAAGCTGAGGCCGACCTCGTCGGCGGCCTGCGCCCGTCCAGTCGCACGGAAGGTGTCGCGGAACACAGTGCAGAGGCAGCCGCCCAAGGAATTCAGCAAGCAGCAGCTCTACTCCATGCTGGCAGAGGCGGTCAGAAACACTGGCTAAGAGCTCACCAAGAATGTGGTTGTGCTCCCGCAAGTCCCTGGCCGAGTTCGACGGGTTCGGCAGTCGTACACCCATCCCAAGACTTCATCTGCTTGGAGTCAAAAGCAGCGGTAGATGCTAGGCTGAACTTACTTGTGGTTTGCCGCCGAAAGCCGACATGTCACCGATTCAAGAGATCTTCGGCTAAGCGGCCTGAAGTGGAAGCCGTAATGCCGGATCTGGCCCTTGAATGACCTGCCGTCGATATCGGTGACGCCGCAACGTCGATGGCGATCGTCGTGCGCTCGAAAAGCGATCTTGCAAACGATAAGGCGCTGCTTGCGGCCAACTCACCTGTTCCGCCGCAAGGAACGATTGCATCAGCCGTGCTTTAGCCGTCCGCACCTTGTTCGATCAACAGTTTGCGAAAGCCGCCGCCGCCGATCGAAGGACCAGTCAATGCGCATCCGTCTCGTTGGTGGCACGGGGCTTGTTCGATCGGCAATCCAGGCCAGACTGTCCGCCGAAGGGCCCGAATGCGTATTGGTGTCGCGCCACCCGGCGGCACCTGATACGCACCACATCACCCTCGATATGGTCGGACCACCGACGCTTCGAAATGGAAGGACGCTCTTGCCGACGTTGATGTCGTTGTCAATGCGGCGGGTGCCCTGCAGGGACAGGACATGCAGGCGGTTCATGTTGCTGGCAGCGCGGCGCGGGGGCCATGCAAGGGTGCGAAGTCATTGGATGTCTCAGCAGGCGGTTGCTGGGCCCGGCCCGGGCCTAGCAGAATCCCCGCGCTCGTTTCATTGTATGCGGCGCCCGAACCGTTGGGGCTGACTGACATCAGCGCCGAACTGAACCAAGGCTGGAGCCGAGTGACTTCCGCAGTTTGCCCGAAGCTGCAAATCAGAGTCCTCTGCTCTTGTCGCCGTTTGACCCTGAACGGACATGCTAGGCATAAACAGCTGGACGCGGTGTGGTGTGAGGTCTTGGCTTTGGTTTGCTCGGACGTCCGCATCACGGACTGACGCGCTCGCACCAAACCCTGCCCTACTGGGCTTGATCGTAGGCCTGCAGGATCCGGACAAAATCAGCCATGCTGGATCGATCTTGGTTTTCAGCCATAGCTGCAACCTGAGTATTGGACACGCGTTGGCTTCCCCGTCTGAACCGCATCAGGAGGTCGGCGATGTTTCTCATGGCGGACTCTCTGCACTAACTACGGCCGTAAGCGTCAGTTGAGCGGCGAAGCACCGCTAGATCGGGAGAAGAGCCGGCGGGCGCTACGCCGCCGGTCTCGTCCCGCAACTGTCGGCTCGCAGGGCCGGTTCCGTTGCTTTTCAGTCTGGATGTATCGGTAACATTAGCGCTTGGTCGGCGCCATCGCGCGCAGGTATGAAGTGACCATACTTAGGTAGACTTGGGTTAGTGAATCGGGATCGGGAGCCATCCCGATCGGCACCGTTCGAATTGGAGGCTGCCGCTGACCAGGCCATCGCTGCCTGCGGTCGAGACACCCGGGAGGCGGTCAAGGCGCTCATTGTCGCAAACGGGCTCCTCGAGGCGCAGGTCGAGGATTGCGAGCCTCGGTTTCCGCCGGCTACTCGCGCGGCCCGTTCGTCGTCCGCGCGACCGTCCCCCCGAATTGACCAAGTAGGCACTTCGAAACCGCCCGTCGAAAAGGCGGCCTCGGTCAAGCTGCAGATCCGAGCTTCATCGAAAGCTCTCAGCGCGGTCGCCTTCAGCCGCAGCGGGGATGCGGCGATGGGCCACTTCGGAGACGCAACCGTGATACGGAAGTTTGGCGAGGTCCTGGACGACCTGAGTACGCGTGAAGCCGCTGGTTCAGCTTTTTCAAGTCGTACTCGGTGCGCAGCCGGCCCACGATCGCTCCGATCACCTCCTCGCATCTTGCTGCCCGTCCGACATGATCGCGACCTTCCAGGTGTCGTGACAGGGCAAGATGAGATGGCGATATAGGTCGGCAACTCGCAGCTGTCTTCCATTGTTGGACCTTCGGCCCTTCTAAGCTCCGGAACACGTGCGCGGTCCATACTTCTTGTTTGGCGGCGCAAACCATCGATGGACTGCCCGACCTTCGTTCAGCCGTCGGAACCGGAAAAAAGGCTCGAAGGATGTGAGGCGGCTCACATCACCGGGACCAATTAGAGCCTACGCCGTCTTGGCGGATACAACACCGGACGGAGATGTCGAATGAAACGCCTTATGCTTTCGCTCGTCACGGCCCTGCTCGTCATCGGTGCGGCGACCAGCGTGCTCAGACCGCATGCACTTCTTCACTCTGCACAGAGCGGCATGCCAAACATTCAAGAGCTGCAGACAGCCCAGGCGAGCACGCTGGCCGAGCAGGAGATCGAGGACCGGTCCGTTCTGTTTGCCAGAGGGCGCACGCAATAGAGCACACCTGACCGGCCCTCTTCAGCCGCTCCCCCTCATTCCGCCGCAGCGGTCACTGGTTGCGGCTTTTGATCGTTCGGCCCGGTTCGCCCACTCTGTTCGTCGAGCCAGAGGCTATGATGTTCGCGTGCCCAGTTGAGGTCGACCTCACCCGAACCCATGGCCTCGAAAGCCCCCTCCATCCCGATCGTGCCGATGTAGATATGCGCTATCATTGCGGCCACGAATAGCACGGCAACCACGGAGTGGATGATCTGGGCCATCTGCATGCCTTCAATGCCGCTGACGTAGAACGGGAACATCAGCTCGTATCCCGTCGCTGCAACGAGGCCGCCCCCGATTACGACGATCCAGTAAATCATCTTCTGGCCGGCGTTGAAGCGATAGGCCGGTGGATGATCATGGCCGACAATGCCCCCTCCCCGCTTGATCCAGGCGACGTCCACCTTGTTCGGGAGATTTCCCGCGATCCACATCAGGAAGATCAGGACGACGCCGACGGTGAACGGGAAACTCAGATAGTTGTGGGCATACTTCGCCCATTGTGACCATTCGGAGAACGCTTCAAAACCGATCAACGGCAATAACAACGGCCGCCCGAAGGTGATGTTCAGACCCGAGATGGCGAGGATGATGAAGCAGGTCGCTGTCATCCAATGCACGAAGCGCTCAAACAGCGTGAAGCGCACAATGGTGCGGCCCGATCGCCCGCTTTCAAGCCGCACCATGCCGCGGGTGAGATAGAAGATCACGAGCAAAGCCAGCATGCCGATAATCGCGACGCCCCCGATCCAGCGCAGCGTGACATTGCGAAACTCCCGCCATTCGCGTCCCTGTGGCTGCTCAAGCACGCCCGATCTCTGATCCGGAATGCTGACACGGCCCTGGATTCGGTTCAGCTCCTGCAGCAACTGCTGCTCCTTGACGGAGCTTGCGGTCGGATTGACCTGCTGGGTGCTCGCTGGAGCCGCCATGATCACCAGAAGCAGCGCGCATGCGCCAAATGCCAGGCGAACGAGTTTTCCAAATGACGCCATCTGCGCCTCCCGGTATCGCGTCCTTGACTGTCGTCCGCGTCAGGACTCGATCGTCTCGCGATACGCGGTCTTCCAGCCCCACGCGCCGGAGCCGTAGCCGCGCTTCATCACGCGTTCCTTGTAGATCTGGGCGATGATCTCCCCGTCGCCGGCGAGCAATGACTTCGTCGAGCACATTTCGGCACACAGCGGCAACTTGCCCTCCGCCAGCCGGTTCGCGCCGTACTTCTCGTATTCCTCCTTGCTGCCATCGGCCTCGGGGCCGCCGGCGCAGTAGGTGCATTTGTCCATCTTGCCGCGTGAGCCGAAATTCCCGACCTTGGGATATTGCGGCGCGCCGAACGGACAGGCGTAGAAGCAATAGCCGCAGCCGATGCAGAGGTCCTTGGAGTGCAGCACCACGCCATCGGCGGTGGTGTAGAAACAGTTCACGGGGCACACGGCTGCGCAGGGCGCGTCGGTGCAGTGCATACAGGCCATCGAGATCGAACGCTCGCCTGGCTTGCCATCATTTATGGTGACCACGCGGCGCCGGTTGATACCCCAGGGCACCTCATGCTCGTTCTTGCAGGCGGTGACGCAGGCATTGCACTCGATGCAACGGTCGGCGTCGCAGAGGAATTTCATACGGGCCATCGTCGTTGCTCCTTTATGCCGCCGCGATTTGGCAAAGAGTGACCTTCGGTTCCTGCATGCCCGTCGCGGGATCATATCCGTAGGTCGTGATGGTGTTCGCGCTTTCGCCGAGAACGATCGGATCTGTCCCCTTCGGATAGGCGCTGCGAAGATCCTTCCCTGCCAGCCAGCCGCCGAAATGGAAGGGCATCCAGGCGACGCCCTTGCCGACACGCTCGGTGACGAGCGCTTTCATCCTCGCTCTGGAATTGTTCTCTGCGCCGGTGACCCAGACCCAGCCGCCATCCTTGACGCCGCGATCAGCAGCATCGGCCGGGTTGATTTCGATGAACATCTCCTGCTGTAGTTCGGCAAGCCACGGATTGGTACGCGTCTCCTCCCCACCCCCCTCATACTCGACCAGACGGCCCGACGAGAGGATGAGCGGGAACTGCTTGGCAATCCCCTTCTCCACAGCAGCCTTCTGCACCGAGAAGCCGATGTTGGGCATGCGAAACTGCTTGGCATTGGGCAGCGTCGGATATTTCTCGACAAGATCGACACGTGGCGTGTAGATCGGCTCGCGATGGACCGGAATCGGATCGGGCAGGCCGAAGGCGTTCATGCGTGCCTTGCCGTTGCCGTACGGCACGCAGCCGTGTTTGAGCGCGACCCGCTGGATGCCCCCTGAGAGATCGAGCGACCAGGACACCGAATCCGGATTGGTCGGATTGATCTTCATGATCGTGGCCATCTCCGCTTCGGTGAGATCCGTGTCCCAGCCAAGCTTCTTCAGGCTCGCCAGCGTGAATTCGGGATAGCCGTCCTGGATCTCGGAATCCTTAGAGTACGATTTGTCGGCCAGCAGGCTGACCTTGCGCGTGGACCCGTCTGGCAGCTTCTCCTCGCGTTCGATACCGAAGCGCGGCCGGAACGTGCCGCCGCCATCCATCACCGCGAGATTGGTGTTGTAGAGCAGCGGCGTGCCCGGATGCCGGACGTCCGGTGAGCCCCAGCACGGCCACGGCAGGCCGTAGTAGTCACCGCCGACCTCGGGATCGTCCTTTGGGGCACGCATCGTCAGCATGTCGAACTTCGCCTGGTGCTTCATGTGCGCCTTGAGCCGCTCAGGCGATTGCCCGCAATAGCCGGTCGACCAGCTGCCGCGATTCATTTCGCGCAGCACATCCTCTGCTTCAGGCAGATTGTTCTCGACCTTGATTTTCTTGAACATCTGGTCTGCGAATCCGAGCTTCTTGGCCACAAGATAAATGACCTCGAGATCATCCTTGGATTCGAAGATCGGTTTGACGATCTGCTCGCCCCATTGCAGCGAGCGGTTCGAGGCGACGCGCGATCCCTTGCACTCGAATTGCGTGGCCACGGGAAGAATGTAGACGCCATCCTTGCGGCCGGCCTCGACCGCCAATGACGCCCACGTCGTGGGATGCGGGTCGGCAATGACAAGCAGGTCTAGCGCCTTCAGGCCGTTGAGAGACTCCGGAATGCGCGTGATGCTGTTGCTGGCGTGCCCCTGAACGAACACTGCCCGTACGTTGTCCTTCTGAGCGACCTGATCTTTCGGCAGCGTTACTGCCTCGAACCAGCGGGTCAGAGGAATGCCGGGAGTCTCCATGATCTGCTTGGAATCGAAGCGCGACTTCAGGAATTCGTAGTCAACGTCCCAGACCCGCGACCAGTGCTTCCACGCGCCCTCGGCGAGACCGTAGTAGAACGGCAACGTCACAATATCGAGCCCAACATCGGTCGCCCCCTGCACGTTGTCGTGGCCGCGGAAGATGTTGGCACCCATGCCCGGTCCGCCCACATTGCCGGTCAAGAGCAGCAGGATGCAGCTCGCCCTCACATTGGCGGTGCCGACGGTCTTCTGGGTCTGGCCCATGGCCCAGATCAAGGTCGACGGCTTCTCGGTGGCGAACAGCTTGGCGACCCGCTTGAGCTGTTCGCCTGGAATGCCGGTGACGCGCTCCACCTCATTCGGATTCCATTTCTCCACTTCCTTGCGGAGATCGTCGAAGCCGTAGACGCGCTGCCTGATGAATTCCTTGTCCTCCCAACCGTTCTGAAGGATGTGCCACATGATGCCGTAGAGCACCGGAATGTCGGTGCCCGGACGCATCCGCACATATTCCGTGGCGTGCGCAGCGGTGCGTGTCATGCGCGGGTCGATGACGATGAAGTTGGCCTTTTGCAGTTCCTTGCCCTCGAGCAGATGCTGCAACGAAACCGGATGCGCTTCGGCCGGATTGCCGCCCATGATCATCTGGGTCTTGGCGTTGCGGATATCGTTGTAGCTATTGGTCATCGCGCCATAGCCCCAAGTATTGGCGACGCCGGTGACAGTGGTCGAATGGCAGATGCGTGCCTGATGGTCGGTGTTGTTGGTGCCCCAGAACGCCCCGAGCTTGCGGAACAGATAAGCGCCTTCATTGGTCATCTTGGCCGAGCCGAGCCAATAAACGGAATCGGGACCCGATTTTTCGCGAACTTCGATGATCTTGTCGCCGATCTCGTTGATCGCAGTCTCCCAGGAGACGCGCGTCCATTGCCCGTTTAAGAGCTTCATCGGATAGCGCAAACGCCGCTCGCTGTGCACCAACTCGCGTACGGAAGCTCCCTTCGCGCAATGAGATCCTCGATTGATGGGGGAATCCCAGCTCGGCTCCTGGCCGATCCAGACCCCGTTCAACACCTCCGCGGTCACGGTGCATCCGACCGAACAATGCGTACAGATGCTTTTCTTGACGGTGGCCCCGGCGGTCAGCGGACCCGCCACGGCCGCTTCCGCCTTGCGCACGCCGGAAATCGGCATGGTCCCGAGTGCCGCGAGCGCGCCACCCGCAAGACCGGACCGGCGCAGGAAGGCGCGGCGATCGAGACCGCCGGTCTGCCTTGCCATGGTGTCCGCGACCGAGCCGCGGCGGTCGGATCCGGAATGCTCTTGTGTTCGCTTGATAAGCACGGGCGGCCTCCCTCAGGCGGGATAGCGGTTGACGCGGTAATAGGCCTTCACGTGATCGGATTCCTTGTAGCGCGACTTGCGCTTCTCATCGTCATTCTCGCTGTCGGCCTGCGCGGAACCGACGAGTGGCGTCGTCAGCATGGCCCCAGCGCCTACCGTGCCGATGCCAACCCTGCGGAGGAAGTCGCGCCGTCCGACGATCGCTTTCTTTTCATCGCTCATCGCACCTCTCCCGGACCAGCCTCGCATGGCCACTTCGCGAACGAAAATCCTTGCCTCTCGATCTCGATAAACAGGCGGCCGAACGTGCCGACCGCGCGGTAGAACCTTGCGCTCGCCGCCTGCTCCATGTCGCCAAACAGACGTCCCATCCAGGACGAAACGTGTTTCTCGAACAGCGCACGCTGCGCAACGAACGGCGCTTCCCAGCGGCCATCAGCCATTCCGGCCATGATCGCGCAGAGGATGGCGGCATGATCCTCAGGCTCGGAATTGCCCTCGGCGCGCGCGATGCCGAGCTCCGCGAGATCCGTCCGCAAACGTGACAACGGCCGCTCGTTGAGGAAGCCGGTCATATAGTAGGAGGCGTAGGGCAGCAACTCACCGCGGCCGAGACCGACAAAAAGGTCGAAATATTCACGTTCGACCTGAGCTGCGGTCGTGTGCGAAGCGGCTTCCGCCAAGCCGGCGTGAGCCTGACCGAGTGGCGTGCCGTCTCCGCTCAAACCCGTAAGCCGATCGAGCAAGCGCTTGGACGGCGCAGCTGCGAGCAAGGCGGCGAGAAGGACATATTCCTGCGCTCGCGCGACATCGATCGGATCGATGCTGTCTTGCGATGCCGTGTGTTCGTGATGGTGATCGGGATAGAGATCAGGCCGCAGCTCGGCCCGAGGAACACCTGTTGCAGCTTCGACCGCAATCACCCGCTGAGCGGGTATCTTGCTCCAGTTCGAAATCGAGGGCTGGCTGATGTGGATTTTGCGCGCAAGCTGGGCCACGCCGCCTGCGGCGTCAATGGCGCGATATAGCCCGGCGTCACGCACATGGACCTCCGTTGCCTGAGACCCTCGAGCGACCAATTTTACTTGCGCAACAAAGCGCTAGCAAACCTAGACCTAGTTCCGCAGACGGTCAATCGCCGCTCAATAGGTTGAGGCTATAGCGCCTTTGGTAGCAACACTATTGAGGCAGGGCACTACCATGTACGCGGCGCGGAACAGTATCGGGCTCCATGGCCGATTGCGATGCAACGGGAGTCGCGATCTCTGTGGGACCGGTTTCATCAGGCGTCTCGGTAAGCCCAACGGAGTGCACAATATCGCCATTCGGAACGGCCGAGGACTCCTGCAATTGCGTCGGCGTGTCAGGCTGAGTCTCTGCGGCGTCACGCAGACCCCCGACGATCCGGTCGACCCAGGCTGCCAGCTCCGCCTGCGAGCAATCGAGTGGTCCGAAGCCGGGCATGGCATTCGGATCGTTGAAGTCCCAGGCGTTCTCGGCGAGCCCCACGAAATCGCGGATCGCCGGATCGGCCGTCCAGGCGCGGCGAAGGGCCGCTTGCATCAATTCGGGCGGAATACCTTTGCGCAGGAAGGCGGTGATGTCGGTTCCCGCCGCGATCGCGTCGATCGACGGCAAGCTGCCAAGATCCACGTCCGGTTCGGGCTCGGCCGCGGCGGATGGCACCGCGGCTGCACCGGCCGGCCCGGCTGTTTCCGCTGGCGGAGCATTCGAATTCGACGCGCGCTTGCGACGCGACCAACGTGCGAGAAACTCTTCCTCGGTCATTCTTGCCCGCCTTCATGCTGCCGACGCGCCAAAGCCTCGGGGTCGGCGCGCCGGCGCTCGCGTTTGACGAACTCTCGCTCGACGTGGTGTTCGGCAATGAAGCTTTCAATCAGCTCGCGCACTACCTCGGGCATCGGTACGGCTTCAACCAGATTGTCAGCGGCCCCGGTAAACCCCTCTCCTTCGGCGGGATCAGCGGTCGTGGCGGCGATCGCATAAGGCCAAGCTCCCTCGGATGGGCTCAAGACCACCCAGAGGCTCGGCGTGCCGGAGGCAATATTGTCGCGGTAACGCGCAGTTTCCGACACGTACAGATCAACCGTTGCGCTGCCGGCATAGAACCAGGTGGTGCCGCCCTGTTCGCGCAAGATTGTCCAGGGCTCCGTGTCCGGTATGTCAGGCAACACGGCGGCGCTCCGCCAGATAAAATCGCCCCACGGCGAATCCGCCTTGCGCAGTTCGACGACGATACCGACGGGAATACGCTGGAGCGGCAGGGCAACACTCATGAGATCGCCTCCAGGCGCCTGATCGGGAGTCCCCTCAACAGGTTCTGCGGTTTCATGCGGAGCTTCCGATCGGCTGTCATCGCTAGGATCAGATAGACCGGCTCGCCCCGCAGGGTCTCTAGGGCGAGTTGAGGATCCGCAAAGGTGAGGCGAAACAGCGAAAGAACTCGCCCTGCGCTGAGCCCGTCGAGCTCCTCGCCATGCCAAAGCCGATCGCCCATCTTGGTGGCGTCAGCGTCCAACCCGATATACCAGGCCAGCTTTACCTCGCGTAGTTCCGTCAGCGGTTCAATGCGAACATCGATCCCGAGCAGATGGGAGACCCAGCGCGTCATCGCCTGTGCCAGCGCGCGAGGGCCTCGCCCACCCGCGGTGAGATCGAGGGCCATATCGAACTGGTTGCTGCGTTGCCAATAACTCTCGGCATTTTCCTCGCTCAGCACATCGAGCTGGGCGTCAGTCTTGGTGCCCAGCATCGAGATCAGCGACAAGATAGGCGTCGGGCTGCGATCGCCGACAACCTCTTCGTCGCCAAGCAGCAAGGCCTGTTCATGTGGAAGGATCCGCTGCGGCCGGAAGAACAGCTCGGCGGCGCGCAGCACGAACACATCGTCGTTGGCGTCAAGCGCATTGCGCAAGATCACATGCACGAGCTGGTTGATGAACAGCGGCGGCAGGACGTTTGACGACGAACTCAGAACTGCGAGATACGCAGCTTCGAGCGTCGGGTGCCGCAACATAAGATCGCGAAACTCCACCACGAAGCGCCAGTTCTCCCGCGCGTCCTCATCGGCGATCGCAGCGACCTCGTCGGCTGCGACCGCCCGGCGCGGATCAGCAAGCATCTCACGATGCAGTCTTCGTTCGACCGGGCACGCGTCCTTCGGCGGCATCAGCTCGGGACGGGCAAAATAAGCCTTCAAGAATTCGTCGGTGACACGAAGCCCGCCGCTCTCGTCGCGATCGAGCAGATGATGGCCGCATGCGATCCAGAAATCACTCATCGGAGGAGCCGCTCCTGGCCCCCATCAGAATAGTTAAGATCGCTGTCGGCTTTGACATCATCCTCGATTTCCATGAACGAGAATGCCTTGCCATGACGCTGCCCTTCCCGCAGTTGCAGCTTACGGAAGCTCTCGTGGACGTCGCCGTCGCCGCCCGAGCGGTGGACCGCAATGAGCGAGCTGACCGGGTGCGAGCAGAGCGACTGTGCAAAGGTGACTTCCTCTTCCGCAGCGGCCCTCGCAATTGCCATGTCCGGTGCGCCGAACCGATCGACAAGTTGTCTGGCAAGGAGCTCGATCAGCACCTGGCAATCGTCCTCGGTTGCCGGAACGATCTGCGCGAGCGTCGACCATCCCCAGGATTGCACGCCAAGAAAGCCGCTGCGGAAGGCGGCACGTGCCTTTCGGCTCAGCTCCGCCGGATCCTGACCGCAGAAGCGGAAGGCGCCGGAGACGGCCCATTCGCCTGGCATTGCCGGCACGTCGAACACGAAGGTGTCGGAGGGATCCAGGGCGATCGTGCGTAGAAGTTTGATAGTCTTTTTCACCGCCTCGGCCCTCCAAGCGTCGGATCGAGCCAGGATGGCGAGGCCAGCGCGTCGACGAGAGCTGCCCGCTCGGTCGTATCACGACCCGTGTGGCGCGTGAGCAGATCGCCGCGATCATCGATGCGTCGGAGCGTTTGCCGCTCGCGAGGGATACGGCTGAGATATTCGCGCGCGACGCTGTCAAATCCATCGACCTGCCAACTGTCGATCGCCCGCATCAGGTGCCGCGCAAAGCTCTCTGTCATCTGTACTGCGCCGGCCTCGCCGAACCCTTCCTCATCGAGGGCGGAGGCAAGCGGGCGAACACCGGGATCATGATCGTTGATCATGACTGTTCGAATCATGGCCCCAAATACGAGCCAATCCGGCGGCTCATCCTCGTCCGCGGATGCAGGCCAGCCAAGCCGTCCCCCTCCGACGAGTCCACCGTCGATCCTCACCGCATCGGGCCAACCGATCGCAACTTCCTTGGCCGGCGGCGCATAGGCGCGCAGGGCGTCGGTCAGGGCGACCATGCCGGCGTAAAAGGCGCGGCGTGCGGTGATCAGCGGCTCCGTGGGCTCCAGCACCACCGCGAACTCGGCGACGTCGAACCGCCCTACATAGACCAGCGTGCCGGCACCGCTTTCGGGTGCAATGCAGCATGCATGGGCGAACGCGTCTCCGCTCTCGCGCAACCGGACCAAGGCAAAGGGCGGCGGCAATTGGATCCATTCCGCCGTGGAAGCGAGGCTGGTTGGGATCGACCGCAGGCCTTCCTCCAATTTCTCCTTTTCCCCAATTGACAATATCTATACGAAGCGAAGGATCGGAGCGAGCCCGTCATTCGTCGCCTTCTCGGAGGGATGAACCTGGAGCAGCCAGCGAAGACCATCCTGATTTGTTCGTGTGAAGACACGATGCGGCTTGACGTGGCCGCGATCAAGCGCGGATGCGACAATGGCGACATCAGGAGTTTTCGTCACCTGTGCGGCGCCGAGCTCGACCACTTTGGCCCATGCGCAAAGGCAGAGGGCCCTCTGACCGTTGCCTGCACGTATCAGCAATCCTTGTTTGCGGAGCAAGCCGGCGATCGTTCCGCGCCGATTGCTTTCGTGAACATTCGTGAGACGGCAGGCTGGTCGACCGAAGGCACGCATGCGGGCCCCAAAATGGCAGCGCTGCTCGCAGCCAGCGCCGTGCAGGCGCCCGATTATCCACTTGTCACGCTTGCCAGCGACGGCGTCATCCTGATCTATGGCCGGGACGAGGCGGCGATCGAAGCCGGGCTGCTCCTTTCGGATCACCTCGATGTGACCGTGATGCTGAGGGAGCCGGGCGCGATCATCTCGCCTGTGGCAACGCCCTTCCCGGTCGTTAAAGGAACCATCCGTAACGCCAGAGGACATTTTGGCGCTTTCGAGCTCACCGTCAACGACTACGCTCCCCCGCGCCCCTCCTCGCGCGACCACTACGTCTTTGAAACTCCACGCAACGGCGCCACCTCGCGTTGCGACATCGTCATTGACCTATCGGGAGAGAGACCGCTGTTTCAGGCGCATGATCTGCGCGACGGTTACCTGCGGGCCGATCCCAAGGAGCCGGGCGCCATGCTGCGAGCCGTCCTGAGCGCGCGTGAACTTGTCGGGCGTTTCGATAAGCCTAAATATGTCGAGTTCACGCCCGATCTTTGCGCCCATTCGCGCTCGAATCTGACCGGCTGTCATCGCTGTCTTGATCTATGCCCCACGAATGCGATCACGCCAGCCGGCAATCATGTTGCTATCGATGCCGAGATTTGCGCCGGCTGCGGCCAATGTGCCGCCGCCTGCCCGACGGGCGCCGCGTCCTACGCGTTGCCGCCCGCGGACACCCAGCTTCAGACCATCCGCGCCATGCTGCTCGCTTATCATCAGGCGGGCGGATCGAACCCCGTCCTGTTGCTACACGACCGCCAACACGGCACGCCGTTGATCGACGCGCTGGCGCGGCACGGCGATGGCCTGCCTGCCCACGTCATCCCTCTGGCCGTCAACGAGGTGACGCAGATCGGGATTGAGGCTGTCATCGGCGCATTTGCCTACGGAGCGACCGCGTTCCGGCTTTTGCTCCGCGGCAAGCCGCGGCATGACGTGGCTGGACTGACCCAAACGATCAACATGGCAGAGACCATCCTTGCGGGCCTCGGATTTGAAGGGCGCCGGGTCACCGTGATCGAAACTGACGATCCGGAGTCAATGCTGGAGCACCTGAGGGGCATCGAGCGACTTGCCGCGGTGAACACGCCTGCGACCTTCAAGACCGTCGGCAAGCGGCGCGACCTGCTTCGCTTCGCGTTGAGCGAACTGCATCGGCTCGCACCGAAGCAGGTCGACGTCATTGCCTTGCCTCAGGGCGCTCCGATTGGCGCGGTGAGTGTTGATACCGGTGGATGCACGCTGTGCCTGTCCTGCGTTTCCGTTTGCCCGACGGGCGCGCTCCGCGACGATCCCGACCGTCCAGTGCTCAAATTCGTCGAGGATGCCTGCGTGCAATGCGGTCTCTGCCAGAGCACCTGTCCCGAGAAGGTCATAACGCTGAAGCCGCAGATCGATTTCCGCGCAGGCCGCGCGCCCGCGATTGTGATCAAAGAGGAAGAGCCTGCCCTTTGCATCCGCTGCGGCACGGCATTCGGCGTGAAGAGCACGATTGATCGCATCGCGGTCAAGCTCGAGGGCAATCATTGGATGTATCCGGCGGGCGACCAGCGCCTCGACGCCATCAGGATGTGCGCGGATTGCCGCGTGATCGTGATGAGCGAACAGCGGTTCAATCCGTTTGAGGGCGTGCCAGAACGCGCGCCGCCCCGAACCACCGAGGATTATTTGCGCCGGCCGGACAGCAAGACGTAGGCGCGACGTCCCTCGTCCAGGTTAGGGCCTCGCCTATTGCGAGGTCGCCCGGGCCAGGAAGTCGGTCAACGCGCGGCGGTCTTCGGCCGATCCGATGCGCTGCTCCGGCATCTTCGTTCCCGGCGTGTAGGCGTTGGGCCCGACTTCAAACAGCTTTGCGACGGTCTCGGGGCTCCAGACGATATCCATCGTCTTGAGCGCCTCGGAAAACCGATAGCCCGAGAGCGAGGCGATTTTCCGTCCGAACAATCCGGCAAGCGTTGGCCCTGCACGTTGCGGCTCCTTGTCCGACAGCGTGTGGCAGGCAACGCAAGCGCGAAAAATATCGGCACCATGATCGCCCGCATAAGCGGCCAGCGGATCCGCTGATGTCCCGAACAGGTTCGAATCGACGGGCTCACCGGTATACACGTTCCAGCGCCGGATCTTTCCGTCCGCACCTCCGGTCACGAGCGTTGCTGCATCATGCAGAAACACGACCGACCAGATCGGGAAAACGGGGCCCACGAGCGTCCGCAACACTCTCCGCGGCTTGCGCTGCACAATGGCAACCGTGCCGTCGATGCCTGCGGCGGCGATCAGCATCCCATCATCGGAAAGCGCCAAAGCGACGATCGGTGCCAAGCCCGCGGCCACCTGGCCCTCCAGCTCCCCGTCCCTCGTCAACATGCGCAGCTTGCCGTCAGCCCCTGCCGCGACGATCTCGCCATCGGGCGCGATGGCGACGGCGTTCAATGGCGCTGGCAATTCCACCGTCTCAGGCCGGCCCTCGGGCAAGCGCCAGATGCGCAACGCACGATCATAGCCGACGCTAACGAGCGACATGCCGTCTGGAGCGAGGGCCACACCGTTCACATTCTGCGCGTGACCTTCGAACACCCGGGCGGCGCCATCAGCCAACGACCAAAGGCGCACGCTATGGTCCCAAGAGGCCGAGGCGAGGCTCGATCCGTCCGACGCCACGGCGATTGCCACGACGGGAGCGGTATGCCCCTCGAGGACTTGATCAGGCTGTTGGCGGCCGGCTGTCCATACCGCCAGCCGGGCGTCGGACCCCGCGGTGACCATGCGGCCGTCCTGCAGGAAAGCAACGGCGTTAACGGCGTCCGCATGATACCTTAGCACCTCGCCCGCCGCGTTGGTCTTAAGCGACCAGCGGATGACGGAAGTGTCGAAGCTGCCCGACAACAGGCTGTCGCCATCAGCCGAAACGGCGAGCGCACGGACGGGGCCGCCGTGACCCGCAAGCTGCGCGTGCGCCGCTGACGCAGCAACAATCTCCAGGAGGGTTGCGGCAACCCGGGCGCACGAAGCCCATCGCATCAATCACTGCCAGCCATGGTCACTCTATGCCGTCAAGAATGCCCGAAATAAGTGTCCGCGGCACCGCACTTACTTCTTCGGCGCCACGACTTTCTTGGACGAGCCCTCGGGCGCCGCCTGCATCCCGGGCGGGCTCTGGCCCTGCGGACTCTCGGCGGGCGCGCCGCCCGAACCCGTATTAACCGGGCCGGTCCAGCCCTGTGGCTGCGGCTGGCCCCTCTCTTCGGGAACCGTCTGTGGCGCAGGCGCCCCCGTCTGACGGGATTGGGCGAGCGCACTATCGAAGGCCACGACCGCTGCCAGGCATAGTATGGATGTCAGTGCCTTCACGGCCAGATCCTCCTTCTGGGGCGCAAGCTTCAACGAGGAAGGATCGGTATCCGTTCCTCGACGCGCACTGCGTCAGTTCGCCCGCCGCCCGCAATCTTCCCTTGAATCGCGGCAGCGCGAGTCCTAGCCTTGGTTTTTGCTCGTCATGTCAAGGAAGAAGGCATGCTGGGGCAATCGAGGCCATTGCTGCGGATGATCTCATGGCTACGCGCCATGCGCATGTTCTTGATCGCTCCAGAGCCAGCTACCCGAAAAGCCTCGCCTCTGCTCGCTTTTACGGTTGTCGTGCTCATGCTGCTCCTCCTCATATTGGAAGTGGACTTGCAAAGCGCCGACCTTCAATCGCTGGGGTTGATGAGCGATGCATTTTCGATCGACCCGGTTTTTAAGAGCCCCTAGACCCGGCAGCAACTGCGGGCGAGCTTGAGATCGTTCGCCACAGTTACTCACAGGAAGCGGCATCGTAAGATGAGTACGGCTTGTAAATGATGGAGTTCGCGCATGAAGGCTTTTCTGCTCGGTTGCGCTGCTGCCGTTGTGATCGCAATTGCAGCAATGGCGCTCTTGGATCAGGTGCAGAAACCAGTTGCCCAAGCGTTTGCTACAACCGGTGTCCGCCTGTAAGACTGCCCGCCACAAGACGCGCCGGGGTGGCCGCTTGATGCTCGGCTACTAATCTCCACGAGGTGAGGCGCGGGCTTCCATGACATCGCTACAAAGCGATCCCTTGTCGGAGTATCGACCGCGCCTCAAGGGCAGAATGCGATCAGGCACATCAAGAGTGGCACTTCTCCCTTCTCAGTCGAAGTACGACGTTCAGCAACATGGGAACGCTCTTTGTTGGACCGGTGCCTTGCGGCCTGTCACTCTATCGGTGAACCTTCGATAACGAGCAATCAACCTCGTCGCTCGATCGCACCCGGTGCGGCCTTGTTCTTACCTGTCAATGTTGTTGACGGTAGTCCTCCGGAGTTGCTGTTGCGCCAAACGCGGTCTGGGATGCGGCGTTCAGCGCATCCACTCGACGTCAGGACAATTGCCGCTCGCATTCGTATCTACATCAGAATTGGAGATGATCATGCGCAGCATAGCACTGGTGATCGCATTCGTGATTTCGTTGACCGGCCTAGCATCGGCTCAGAAGGCCGAAATTGAAGTGATCAACGCCAAATGGATTGAAATGTTCAACAAGGGCGACTTCTCTGGAATTGGGTCACTCTACAGCACGGATGCGACTGCATTCCCGCCCGGCTCTGCGATGGTGCAGGGCCGAGCAGCCATCGAGACAATGTGGAAAGGCATGGCGGAGCAAGTTGGCGATCCGAAACTTACCACCGTTGACGTTAAGCCGCTTGGCCCTATGGCGGCACGCGAGATCGGCACCTTCGTGCTGAAGACCAAGGGACCGACACCACAGGAAGTGACTGGAAAATATGTCGTGGTTTGGGAAAAGGTCGGAAATGATTGGAAGCTCGCCACCGATATCTGGAACGAAGGCAAGTAGCATCGTTCGCAGGCCTGCTTCGCGTCAAAAGCTTCCGAACGTCAAGGCTGTTTCATTGGCATGAAAGGGCGGGCCCTGCAGGCTTGCGCCTAATGGATTTTTCTGGATCTCCCGGTGCACACGTCGTGCACACGAAAGCCGGAGTGCACACGCGTGGCGACCTACACAAATTGCATCCGGAAACCGGCGCGTCCAAGTCCGGCGCAAGACCCGTTATGTGGCCGAGACGTTCCGAAGACGCAAGGATGGCGAAGGAAGAATGGGCGCTCGAAATGGAGCGCAACATTGACCGTAATGGATCGTCGAAGCCACGCGTGGTCCGGAACGTTCGCACGTTTGGCGATCTGATTGACTTGCACGACCAAGACATGCGCGAGGTCGGTAAGCCCCCTCGCCGATCAAAAGCTGCTGTGATGGCCTAGCTCAAGACCGAACTCGGCAGTGTGAAGCTGCCCGCTCTGAACAGAGAGTCGCTGATCGAGTTCGGAAGAAAGCGCGCCAAGCTGGGCGCTGGCCCCCGCGACACTGGCAATCGATTTGTCCTTCTCCGTACAATCATAACGAACGCCGCCGCCGTGCACGGTGTCGAGGTTTCAGCCGAGGAAGCCCGCCTCGCACGCGTCGCGTTAAGTCACCTCAATTTGGTTGGAAAGAGCAAAGAGCGTAACCGACAGCCCACGCAAGACGAACTCGACGAGCTAATCAAATACTTTGAGACGAACCGCCGGCAATTCATACCGATGGGACGGATCGTCAGACTGTTCCAGACGTTGCGCATTCGGTAGATTCGGCCTGTAAATTTGTGTCAGAAGCATACGCGACAGGCAATCATTGGACCACGTCTGACAGGTGAAAGCCTTTGCGACACGGGCCAGGCGCCCAGCTATGTGACGGGTGAAAGCCTGCGAAAACGAGGATGCGGAGTCACAACCAAGAGCGCGGCTGATTTCGTCGTTGATCTGGTTGCTTTCTCGCAAGGCCTTGGCGACGAGATTGACGCGCCAGCGCGTCGCGCGTCTCCAGCAGGCGCTGAAGCGCCGCACCCGAAAGCCGCTGACGTCACCGCTTGGGAGGCAGGATTCAAACTTTGTTGCGATATCACGGACGCTCACGATCTTTCCCGCGGGCGAAAATGCCGCTTCGCCGCCTCCCGAAGATATGTTCAAGCACGTGCAGGATCTCACCCTGTGGATGGATTCCCTCCGTGAACGTCACAAGCAATTCGCCTAAAATAGGAAGCCGCACCAAGGGCCGATCTGCTCAATAGCAGGGTCGTTCGAACTTGCGGCACACTCGTTCGGCAAATGGTGACTTAGTGGGGAAGCCGCTCGGCGAGCCGCTTGTCACCGGCACCGCCGATCACGTTGTCGGGAGCAACCGTCCGGTGGGATCCAAAAAGCACCGTTTGAAAAACCGTTTTAGTTCGGTCTTCTCAAACCGTGGATCGGCCTAAGGCTTTGCGAGGTGCGGTGGGCGGGGCCCAAACCTGGGACCCGCTGATTAAGAGTCAGCCACGAGTTAAGAACGTTCAATGATTAGGCGGTCGCCGCCTGAGCATACTCGGCCGAAAATTGGCATCCGTCGCACAGGCATAGAGCGTCCGCTTCGATGACACTCTTTCCGGTTCCCGAGAAGGCGGACGAGCGATAGGCTTGGCCGACATCAACTGCAATCCCCGCGAGCCTGCCGGTCTCCAGTTGGAGCCAATCGCAGGATCTAGCGGGATCGTGCGTGGCGGTGCCGTCGCACACGCACGACTCCCAATTGGAACCATATCTCCGGTGACCGATTGGAGCGCTGTTGAGTAGTGCAGACCAGCCGGCACCAGCCGGCAGGAGACCTAGCGCCGGACCTCCGTGGGGGACGAATCCCATGATGGACCACGCGACAAGAGTTGGTAATCGATTGTTAGCAGCGTTGCCGGCGGCGGATTTCGCTTTGCTTGCGCCTCACCTGCGGAAAGTCGTACTCAAGCGCGACGCCGTACTGGTCCGATCGGGAGATCGAATCGAGCACCTTCTCTTCCCCTGTGGCGGCGCGATTTCCTACATCGTGGACTTGCCGAACGGGCAGACTGCCGCCATAGCGGTGATCGGTCGTGAAGGTGCGATCGGTCTAACGTTGGCGCTTGGTACATCCCACTCATCCGTGACGGTAGTCGTCCGCGTACCGGGGCCCGTGCTGCAGATCCCGGCGGCGCAATTTTTGTCAGCTCTGGGGCGCAGCGCCGCGATCGCATCCATGGTGCAGATTTTCACGAGATCGCTGCTGACGCAGGTTCAGCACGTCGCGGCTTGCAATGCACTGCATTCCGTCGAAGCCCGGATGGCCTGCTGGCTGCTTCAAATTCACGACCGGGCGAATGGCAGCAATCTCCTCCCCTTGACCCAGGAGACTATGTCGGAGCTACTGGGCGTCCGACGCACCACGGTCACGCATGTTGTGAGGGCGTTGCGCGCGTCAAGAGCGTTGAAATCCAACCGCCGCGGTCAGCTCGAGATTGACCGGCCGCGGCTCGAAGCCGTGGCATGCGAGTGCTACAAGGTGATGAGCCGCAGGATCGATCGGATAATTTCGCGTGGCGGAGCAGGACTTATTCAAGCCGCGCCGGCGCGAGACGCCCGCCAGCCGCCCGGCGACCGACTATCCAGGGCAGGCTCGTAGACCCAGGCCTCTCGCGCGAACCACTCGTGTGTAGCCGCGCAGACCCGACAATAGGTGCGCGAGAAGAATACCGCGCTGCAGCGAAACCTTTCGCGATCAGTCTCGATACCCGTCGAAATAGCGTCGCCCGTTTCCGGGCATTTGATCATTACCACACCCATCTTCGTTTCCTGCAATCTGTTGCGGACCCTGAGCACGCTGGCCCGCCATCGACTGGACCGAGCGTCCCCTCGTCGCGGAAACGCCTGTCCAGTCGATCCGCGCGGCCGGTAGCCTCGGTTCAGACGGTCTTGTGCAGCACTCTGTTGAAGCTGGTCTTGATGGGCTCGGTCGTCTCGATCGCAACTTTCTGCGCGAGCTCCCAAAGCTCCCGATTCTGTGCGGAGACAACTTCGAAAGCCTCGCGGCTTCGGGCGGTCGAAAGATGCACGATATCCAGCAGCGACCTGGTCTCAGCGAGCCGGGATAAAAACTCCAGGGTGGCGCTGGTATTGTCTTTGGAAATCTCGATGACCTTGGCGCCGTAATCAACGGCCCCTCTGGCGTTCATAGAGCAGGCTTCACGGAGAATGTCGCTGATCTCCTCGGAAGTCGCTTTCATGCTCGCGATATTTTTCTTGGTCTGTGCGGCGCCCCGCTCGGCGAAGCCACGGAGGAGTTCCTGGAAATTCAAAAGCGGCAAATCGAACCTTGGTTTTGCACCATTCGCGTTCTCATTCACCGGATCGGCCTGCGTTTCGACTTTCACATTGGCATCATTCACGAGCTTTCATCCTTTCAAGCGAAACTAGTTAGTAGATTGAAGACCCCCCGCTCCCCGCACGTACTGCGCCAGAAAACTAGCGCCCCTGTTCTCGGCGTGACGGGATGCTGCTGCGGATGAACCGCTCGCCCCCCGCCGAGCCAAATATGATCGATTAAATTCGAACCATCCGTTCGCTTTCGGACTCTCGCTGAATAATTTGATGGGTTGCGACCAGGCGGAGCAGGCATAAGCTTTAAATCTGCGACGTTGCAGGGTTGCGCTCTGAGCTCGCGCGCCGTCCGAGATAGCCCGACCGGCGCAGCTCGCGCTGATGGTTCTCTTCTCGATCCACTCGGTCCCTGAGACTCTCAAGTTCCGCGAGTTGGGAGGCAAGCGCTTCGAGACGCTGGCGAAGAACAGCAGCGGGGTTGTCCACTCGAGCGCAGATTTTCATGTGAGGTCTCCTGGCAATATGTCCGCGAGAATTCCGCCAGCTTCGATGGTGGGCAAAAAAATATGCAATCAGAGAAAAACGCGACTAACATTCGGATGCTGCGTTGCCGATAACGATGCGGCGGCGCGTTAATAGAGTACTCATGTGCCCAGGCGCGGCACGCTCCATTGGGCTAGGCTGCTCAGCATGCAACAACAGCGGGTCGAACCGTTGTTAATGCTCGGAGCGGGTTGCGCTCGAAAGTCGAGTGGCGGCTCGCTCGCACTCGGGCTTGTGCCTCCGCTCGTCGTCTTCTTCATCTGCACAATCGACCCCTCCATATGCGGTCGGATCTCCGGAGTTCCCTCCCGTCGCGAAAGGTCCTTTGCCACCGGCCGCTCCGCCGGATCCGCCGCCACTGCCGGATGGCCCTCCAGCAGCAGATGCCCCTCCACGCCGCCCCCCAGGTCCGCCACCGCCTCCAGGTGCCCCGCCGCCAGAGGACCCCGACGCTGCAGAGGACGGGCGGTCGTTGTCGAGGAACGACTGGCCCCTGTCGTCGCCATGCGTTGCTCCGTTCTGTCCGCCTGAACGCGCGATGGCCGTCGAGGTCAGCGAGGTCGACAGCAGCAGCGTCATGACGGGGGGTGTCACGGCCGCGAATCTTCCGCAGGTTTTCAGGAACGCCCGCCGGTCGTCATCTTCATTGCCACTTTGGCTCACGATGCGCTCCCCTTGATTTAAATTTGCTTTATTCCTATTATATATTAAATAGACTTTCAACCAGAATTTTGTTTGAAAGATGGAGATTACGAAGCGTGCGCCGCCAGCAGATTGCCAGCATTTCCATGGCCTCGGGCTTGCTCGCCCCGGCGCCGGGAAACCCCAATCTGGAGTGTCAAACTAATATTTAATATGCATATATCTGATTAGCTTGATTAAGGGCAGCGCACGACGGATGATTGCCATGCCACTGCAATTTCACCGGCCCATCGAAAACATGGAGATCTGGAGCGCGAGCGGCGATGGCTTCTCGTTTGTGATCAGCCTGGAGAGCCCTACCGGTCCAGGCTTTCACGGACGCTCCGGATACCTGGCGAGTTGGCGACCACTCTACGAGAACAATGGCGCGATCAAGATCAGCGGGTCGCCCTTCCGAACATTGGCTGAGGCCGAAGGAGCCTGCCGCAACATGGCCGAGCATCTGCGCGCCGCAACCGATGCTCACCGCCCAGCATGATGCGGTGTCCAGCTAACGCGTACCTTCCGGAAGGACATTGCTTCGCTTAACGTCCTCGTCGTTTCGAACCGCCGAATCCTGCTGTAGTAGGCCGGAAGAGGCGAGTTCACGTGCGGCCGCATGTTTCCCGTTTTGCGAAATTGCAAATGCCGCGAGAACTGTTCGATTGCTGATATCGAGCTTCTGGAAGATGTGGTGAAGGTGGACTTTGATCGTACCGTCGGTAATGTTCAGGAAACGCCCAATCTCCTTGTTCGACAGCCCCTCCGATACAAGTCTCATGATCTGCCGCTCCCGGTCGGTCAGCTGCGTCGGAGCCTTTTCCTCACCGGTGTGAGACTCCCCACGGACCTCGCCACCTGTGCACGGCGACCGCGATGCCGGTCCCTGGCGTTCCGCGACCTTCCTCAGGGTCGCGACCAGCATCTCCGGCTCAGCATCCCTCGTGAGGACGAGGCAGGCGCGGCCCGCGGCCAGCGTCTGCAACCTTTGATCGCCGGCCTTTTCAGCGAAGAAAATGACCCGGGTACCCTGGCCAGCGGTGTTTGCGATAGCCAGAATGTCCGGTCGACTGATACTGGGCATTGCAATATCGACCAGTGCAATATCGGGCACCAGAAGTCGGATGGCCCCAATGCAGCTTGCAGTATCGCCGCAGGCGGCCACGATCGCAAAATCGCGCTGCGCCGCAAGGACGCTGCTGATCCCCTGCAAGACGATCGGGTGCCGATCCGCGATGACGACTCTGATGCGGCGCATGCTTCCCCTGCCTATCCCTGATACCCCGCGCGGCAGTTTTTATTCCTGCATTCACCTCAAGACGCGCGGGAAGCACAACCAATCCGTTCTGCCAAAACGCCGCACTGTCGATTGGTCGCGGCGCGTATCGGCAACGCATGATGGCCACACCACTGTAACTCGCTTTGAGAATGCATGCAGCACCGTAGGATTGCGGTCCTCCATGGAAAATCCGAAGCAGCCGATTCATCTACAAAACAGTGCCTTCTCAGCTGGCTATGATCTGCAAAACTCTCCCGCAGATCTGGCGGTCCAGTATGTGGCTGCCTTGTCAGGATTGGTTAACAGCCATCAAGCTCATCACCGACCACTTATTACGAACGATATATAGTCACATTCATGATTCAAATCTAACATTCGACAAACTTGACCGGAGCGAGGCGGCTGAAAAGCCTCGACCCATAACACGGAGAGGAGGCTCAAAAAGTAAGACTATTCATCCAACATCAATATGAGGAGTGGAAATTTTCTAACCATTAATCAGACGTCTCGAACGATAACGGCTGCTTCGGCAGGGGCACCGATGAAAACCTGGTCAGCAAAGTTCGGGCGACATTTTCGTTAACCCGGCAAACTTCAATCTGCGGTCACGGGTCATCGCTGGTAATGAGTAGGTGGTCACATGTATTCTTCGGCTGTTTTGCGGCAAACGCATGAATCTCTGATCGTTCAATTCACTGAATTGCAGAATTTACGTAGTCGTGTGTCGATGGCCGAGCAGCGCTTGCTCGGCCCGATGCGAAGGGTCCGCCGGCGGAGACCGGCTGGGAGGCGACCGGCCGGTCGAAGGCACAGGCCCGGCTGGTAGCCCCAAGAAGTACCGCACTGCACACTAGAGTTCTGTGGGCAGGCCGATCAGGCTTGCCCGACGGGGCTTCGACCTGATAAGCCCCCCTCCTATTTCAAATCGGAAGTAGTGGGGACGGCTTCCATGGGGAACGACGAGTGGGCATCCGCGGCCACAGCCGAGCTGTGGCGGCTTTACGATGAAGTGACGACTGTTCTTAGTCGGAGAATGATTGCGGAAAAAGCCAAGCTCGAAGAGCGGCTTCGCAGGATCGAGGGAACTTCCGGGGCCCCCAACGGCGAACGTGCGCGCCGCCCCTACCCGCCAGTGCTGCCGAAGTATCAAAATCCGAAAAACCCGTCCGAGACCTGGTCCGGTCGTGGCAAGCAACCCCGCTGGTTGAAGGCGCAGCTCCGAGCCGGCAAGAAGCTGGACGATTTGTTGATCAACCGTTCATCCAGCCGCAAGCGCCGCCGCACCGGTTGAGCCCCGCGACGGTCGCGACGCCGTAGACACCGCTATGGCGCGGCTGTCCACAGCAACATCTAGCGATCGCGATCCTCTTTATTGTTCGGACTGCCGTCACCGCCGCCGTTGCCGTAGCCATTGTTGCCGTGCACAATATGACCGCCTGAACTGGCTATCGCGGCTGAAGTAAGAGAGGTGGACAGCAACAGCGTCATGGCAGGAGGGGTGACGGCGGCAAATTTTCCGCAGCTCTTCAAGAACTCACGACGATCTTCGCCGTCGGTATCGAGATGGGTCATGGGGATCATCCTGCAACAGCCAGCCCTCAATTAAATGGTACGTCAAACTAGCGGAAGAGCAACTTAAATTTGTTAATGCAGTAATTTATTCCTCAGCTTGCCCGTTGATACTTGCCATTAAATCGGCGGCGACCGGAGTTGCGGCGAAAATGGAAACTTGGGCCGGCCGCGGATTGCATTTATTTCGACGTTGAGGGCTGCTGAAGGCGCGCAGGACAGCCAAACGCCTTGGCACCTGTAGGAATATCCCTGTTGACCAGTGAATTTGCACCTATGATCGCGCGGTCGCCGATCGTTACACCCATTTGGATCACGGAATTAGGGCCCACATATACTCCATTGCCGATCCAGGTGGGTGCGTAATCGATCGGGTCCCTGCCGAGCGAAATAGAACGATTTACGGTGTTATGTGTGTAGATCTGGACGCCAGCGGAGATGGAGCACCAGTCCCCTATCTGCAAATCTCCCCCCGAGCCATCCAGGATACATCCTGGTCCAATCCAGGTATTTCGTCCGACCTTGACAGACCCCAGAACGAGCACGTTGTCGTACATCGTGGTGCCCTCGCCGAACCCATACGCTGCGGCGTTATCGTCGCGCTCGGTGAGAAGGTCTCCGATCGGCACCCTCCGATCGAATTGCTTCCTCTTGCGAACTGCGAGAGCCCGCAAAAACTGGCGCGCAAATGCGAGCCATTGATCCACACGGTCATCGGACATTCTGGGATCTCGTAGCATCGGAAGCACCACTTGGTTTGAATTGCCAACTGCCTAACATCGGCAATCCTGACGTACGGCTAATTTGATAAGCGACTTTGGAATGCAATTACAACTTCCTCCCGATGCGCCGCGCCAAATGCAGGTATCGGAGGGCGATACTAGCTTCGGCACGACGTTCGTCGTCAGGCCGACATTATTTAAACCATTTCAATGGCCTACACTTCTTCGCTCCCGCCACACTTGCACAACCGCGACGAATGGACAGTGAGATCCGCTGTCCGCAGTTGACGCAGCCTTGGCATTTTGCCATGCGCGAACGCCCTTCCGTCCAGACCGGCGAACCTGCCTGTTCAATATCGAAGCCCCAAGGCCGGGGCTCGAAGCGTCGCCGCCGTGGCTGCGCCAAACCGGCCTCAGCTCTAACATCTCGGCGTTGGCAACGAACAAGACTACGTTGTAATCCTTCACGTTAATTGGGTTCGTTCTGCGCATTTCGAGCTCCCCTCCTGTTGCCGGAGCGCACAAACACCCGGGGCCGTGTGCCAATGCGCGCACGCGCGCATTGGCGCGAACCGATCGGCATGAAAACCGGTCCGGACGCCGATCACTGGGCCTGTTCCGCGTGACCAACCGCCTCGGCCGACTTGCGCGGTCTTGGCCCGCGTCCAGCGGGGCGGCATTGCACAGCCTCCTACCGGCTTGCGTCGGAGAGACGACGTCGCAGCAACCTGTCGCGCCGTGCCTGCGCACGCCGCAGATAGCGCTCGACCATTTTGAGGTCGTGAACAAGACCGACACAGGCGTCTCCTCGCCCTGACGCCACCGGGCCTGAAGCTGGATCAGAGCCGCACGCGGTTGCGCACAGTTGAGCCAGCAGTGCATTGGCCGCGACTCTCGATGGGCGGGTGCACCAAACCGGAGACGTATTCGAAAGCAAATTCGCGCTGCCCTGGAATTTCTCCGAGGACGCGGCGGCGGACAAGCATATGGCCCAACTGCAGCACAACATGTGGGTGGTCGCCGCCCGCGCCGCGGTGCTGTCGATCATCACCGGTGGTGGCCGATGGGTCGAAATCAGGGTCCATGCCGATCCGCTTTATCAACATCTGCTGCTCATCGCCGAGTAGAAGTTCTGGCGCTGTGTGCAAAACGGTGAGGCGCCGCAGCTGTTTGGTATCGAGCCGCCGCGGCCGCGGCTGGCGGCGATCCGGGTGGTCGACATGAGCGGCTCAAACGCCTGGGCGGAATTGGGCGCGCTCTACCGCCAAACTCGCGGCGCGGCGCTCGAGCACGAGCGGGCAAAAACGGAGCTAAAGGCGCTGGTGCCGGAAGACGCCAAGGAGGCGAGCGGCCACGGCTTGCGCGCCAAGCGCTCCAAGGCCGGCGCAATCAGCTTCGAGGTGGTCGACGTCGCTTAAACCTGCCGCCGAGCTCAGCCACGGGGCGGGCAACTTGCCGAGCCTGAGCTCCCGGTTCAGAGGGTCTGCCGATGCAGCCGTCCTTTGACTTTGTCCATCTCGATCCCTTCTCTGATCCCCCGGAGCCGTACGAATCGGCATTCGAGCTGTTCGCTGAACTCTGGGCCAAACTGCGTGGCTTTGAGGCGCGCTGCGCGCAGGACCACGCCCTTGTCGCCCTGATCCGTGACCTGGAGCACCAGTTGATCGTCGCCGGACTCATCCTGGCGATCCAGCTGGACCTCCTGAAGGACCGATAACCTCGAGCAGTGGAGACAGCCAATGCAGCGCTGCAGCGTGACCATCAGCCAAATCGCCGGCGCGCTTGCGCGGGCGCAAAGTGAACTTGAAAATCCGGAAAAGGTATTGACCGCGACGATCGTATCACCGTTCCCGCGGGAGGAGAGCCGCACCTTCCGCTATGCCTCGCTCGCCAGCGGGCTTCAGATCGTGCGCAAGTGCCTCACCAAGCACGAGATCGCGACCGTGCAGGCCACCGCGATCGATGTCGACACCGGACTGATCAGGCTCACGACCACCCTGCTCCACGCCTCGGGCGAATGGATTGCCTCCGACTGGCCGGTGTGCCCGGTCGCCGACACCGCCGCCCCGCACCGGATGGGCGCCGCCCTGACCTATGCCCGGCGCTATGCGTTGTTCACGCTGGTCGGCATTGCCGGCGAAGACGATCTGGACGCCCCCGATGCGTCAGCCGGCCCGCCCGCTGCGGCGTCGCAACCAGCCGTTGGCGCCACAGCCAAGCCCGCCAAGGGCGTGCTCAACCGCGCGCCGGTGCTGGGGCCGCCAAGGTCCGCCGAGCTCCGCGAGCAGCTGTTGCGCCGGCTCGCAGAGCTGTCTGGCAGCACTGACCTGCTTGCCTGGGCCAAGGCCAGCCTTCCTCTCAAGAACAGCCTGCTGGAGGCGGACGCCCGCTTGGTCGAGGCCGCCTATCAGAGCAAGCTCGAGGACGCCATCCCTCCCGCAGCCAGCAGGGTCGAACAAGTGCACGCCTTGGATCGCGAGCCAAGCCTGGCAGAAGAACCGCTGCCGGCAGCAGATGCGGGCACCGAGACCGCGCCGCAGCCGGCCCTGCCAGCGGCGCCCGAAACGAGGCTCGCTCATCCCAAAGAGCCTTCCCGCAAGCGCAGCAAGGCCCACCTGCTGTTCGTCCGCAAGCAGCCCTGCCTCGTCTGCCAGCGAGCCCCATGCGATGCCCACCATCTGAAATTCGCCCAACCTAAGGCGCTCGGCCGCAAGGTCAGTGACGAGTTCACCGTCCCCCTGTGTCGCGCCCATCACCAGGAGCTGCACCGGCATGGCAACGAACGGGCCTGGTGGGCCAATATGCAGATCGCGCCGCTGCCGGTGGCGCAGGACTTGTGGGTGGCGAGCCCAGTCCACAGCCCGTCCAGTGCCGCCGTCCTGAGCGCGCCGTGCCCTCACGCACCGGGGAGGAGGCCTCACCGCTACGAACGGGGCCTTCCAACGGCGCGCCCGCGCTGCCGGCAGAGTTCAGTCGCCGAACTCTCCTGGGAGATTCAGCGCTACCGCGTACTGCGCCATAAGCTTCTTGAGACTTATAGCCAAAAGGCGATTGAGGCCACGCTCCGCCGCATCGGCATGGTCGTGATCGCCTCGGAGTTCGAAGACAAGGCCGTGTACTACACGCTGCAAAACGCGCTGAGCTGGCGGATCGATCCAATCGCTACGTTCGAGATCAACGCGCGTCTTGCGTCCTATGGATTCGACGCGACGCCATCAACACGGAAGTCTACGCGCAGGCGCGCGAGCTCTTGGTCCTGTTCGACGGCTTACTCAATGCCGCGCAGACAAAAGCGCATGTTGCTGCTCCACGAGATCCGGAAACTCGTAAGCGGGCCCATGCGTCGGGGCGCGTCGCCATGCCGCTCACGGAGCGCTTGAAGTCGGGCACAATTAGCTCCGGCTTGTGGCCATCGAATAGGCCGTCACACGATCAAGACAATCCATCTTGCCGCAACGTACGGCCGATTTTCTGTGTCCACCCGCGCACACATCCACACATCTTGCGTTAGAGTCCACGATGGCAGAGGCGGATTTGTTCTGGACCAAAGATCTTCTCGTTAACGACTAAACGTTGGGGCGAATATCGGACACAGCTCACAGGCAGGGCAAAATTACAAAGCCGGCACAACGTGCTCCGTCAAAGCGCACGTAGATAACTGAGGATGGCTCGGCGTTCTGTCGCGCTGACATCACCGGGGAAATCCATTCTCGTTCCAGGACAGAAGACGCTTGGTGCTTTGAGGAACTCGTTAAGGCGCTCTTCGGTCCATGTGCCCCCTACCCGGCGCAAACTTGATGAATAATCCGGATAGCTCGTGACCGACGCGACTTGACGACCAACAATGCCGAGCAAATCTGGTCCGATCCGATTGCCACTCATCAAGTTCGGCTGATGGCAGCCGCTACACTTCTCCGCGAAAAGAGTTTCACCCGTGGCACCTTCCTTGGGACGAAGGGAGATCAATTTCTGTTCATCCGTCCATAGCAAGAGACTGCCATCATTGCCCTCGATGAGGTCGCGGATGCGACTCCCGATCGCGATCGGCTCGAGGTATTTGACCTGACCGTCCCGCACACGCGCTCGAAACAGCGACGCCGCCTTGAGTGTGGCGATCAGGAGATCACCTTGCCACTGCGCAAACAATCCGCGCTCCACCCCGATCAAATTAGAAACTGCGATCGAGGGGACCCAAGCGAACACTGGAGCTTCATAGCCCTTCTGCTCCGCATCAGGTTTATTCAGCGGCCACGAGAACGAACCATAGTCTGTTCCATAGGTCGCAAATGGCCAACCATAATTGGCGCCCCGGACCAGCTGATTGAGTTCGTCGCCGCCCTGCGGGCCATGCTCGGTCGACCAAATCGTTCCAGACCGATCGATATAGAGGCCTTCCGCATTTCGGTGACCAATCGTAAAAATTTGAGTGTTTCCATCCGTAATGTTAATGGCCAGTGTTTTGCCGTACGAGGCTGCCGGGTCCTGTGCATAGGCGTGAACCGAGGCAGCCCCGTCGAAGCCAAAATCACCGACGGTCAACAGCAGCGTTTCCGGATTTAAGAGAGCCATCCGGCCCCCACCAAAATAACCGACAAAAGGAATCCCGCGGCGGCGGTGTTCGCCGCGCGTTGGCAGGCAAGGTGAGGTCTCATATAGGGTTCTCCATCCGGAGACAGATTCCCCGCGAAGTAATGCCGCGCGGTTCGCCTCGAGGACGGAGATGCGTTCGGTCCAACATTCCTGACCAACACGCCAGTAAGCGTGCGAGACGAAAATGCGTGTACTGGCGCCGACCTCCTGAACCAGCAGGTCATACGTTCGGAACCACTCAGGATTAAGAATCTCGTGTCCGGCCTCTCTGCTCTGGGTCTCTTGAGGCACCCAGTCGGAGCGGTCTGCCCATGGACGGCCTGCAGCCGCGGAAAACGCCTCGCCGTTGATCGGTACCAGATACGGCAGCGTGTGGACGGTCATGTGGTCGACCGCTTCCCAGGAGAAGACATGGAGATGGCCGTCTCCGCTCACGAGAAGATAACGATCGCCGATCCGGGCCAGTGCTCCGCCGCGCACCGCAGATTTTGGAAACGCGTTCGAATAAGTGTGAACGTCCAAATTGTAGAACTCAGTCTTGATCAAGGTATTACTGTGCACCGCTACCTCGGGTGTAACCCGCAATGCGAACGACCCCGCGGCCGCCGCTGCCAGCAGCCCGCCAAGCGCCAGAGCTTGGTGCAGCGCCGCAGTTCCTACGAAGTACGGGGCGGGGACGAGCACCAGGGCAGACGTGAAAATCCCGAGGGTGATGGCGCGGGAATAATCGGTTCTGGTGAGGACAAACCCCAAGAAGACCACACCAAAAATCGCCATTGTGGACGCGATTGTCCCACCCAATCCCCGCCCCGGTGATGAGGGCCTAATTAAGAGAGTACATGCGGCGCTTAGGACGAAAGACGCCATAAGACAGCCAAATGGAAGCGACTGGGCAGGAGGAAGCCGCCAAAATGCCATCCCGTAGGTCAGTACTGGAAATAGCAAAAGCAGCACGACACACATGGCATACCACACCACTGGATAGTGCCATTGTCCGCGCCGATGAGGTTTTCCTTTGGATCGCGTTTGATTGAGAAAGTCGAGGTATGGACTCGCATCCTTTTCCGACGGTGGAATCAGCAACACCCTTCGCAATCCCTCAGTCTCCATCTCAGTGGATCCCCGGAACTCCATTTGATTCTCCCTAACGCTTTAACTCGTACAAGCGTGCCGCGCCGCAATCTAAATTCATTGATTTCGAGCTCATGCCCCTGGCCGCCCAACCACGGCCCACAGCCTGTCCCTGCCGGGGCTCTGGACCCGAACCCAGCGATAGGGCGTCCGCCACCACGGCTTGATCTGCGGGGTGAGATTGTCGAGAACCACATCGCCGCTCCTGGTACGCACGAGAAGCACCAAATGGTGCTCTCCGGAGCCGACCACGACTTCGCTCAATAGCAGGACCCGCGCCGGCCAGCCCCGCTGAAGCAGCTCGTGGCGCTTGCTGACTGCGTAATCATTGCAATCGCCGCCAGCGGGGTTGATGATCCAGGTCTCGCCAGCGAGTCCGAGCTCGTTGCGAACCGGCGCTATCGCCGAATTGACCGTGCGATTGATTTCCCTCAGGTCCGCCCATCGCTTCTCAATCAACCGCACCGGCCCGCCGCGGAAGAAGCGCCGCGGGCGACACTCGGTCTCATAGCGCTGGCAAAACACCGTGTAGCTGAAGGGCGGAAGCGTCGGGCGCCCCAGCTCGATATGTGCAAGAGCCGCCTGCGGAGCCGTCGGCATGGTCAACAACGCCGCTCGCCCGCACGGAGCGCCTCCTATCATGACAGCTATGGCTGCCGCGACGACTGGCCCGGAGGTTCGTTGCATCTGCCGATCCCCTGCGAACGCCAAGCTGAGGCCCGGATTCACCGCCCAGCGCGGCGGCCCCGGCCGCGGGGACGATTATCTCTCATATTATAATATTTAATCCTATTTAGATTTAATTCGACCTGCAAGAATAAATAACAATTAAATTGATGCAAAAGTCGCTTGCAAGGAGTCGTCGCGCCAGCGGCGCTGCCGAGGGAGAGACGGGAAGAATGAATGGAGCGGGAGGTTGATCGGCGCGAGTGTCCCGGTGGAGAGGCCCGTCAAGCGCCGCACGGAACGTGCTTCGCGCATCCAGGGTCAGGCAACAATTTAGCGCCCCACCATGATTTGTTGATTTTAATCATCCACCGAGGTCGTCAAACGGTGCTTCCTCGAGCAGGACAGTTTCATATGCCAGGTGAGCTACTTCATATGCCAGGTGAGCTACTCGTCATCCCTGGGGCTGAGGCTTCAATACTTGTCTTCGTCGCGGCGATGACCCTGTACGTCAGGCGGATGGACGTCTGAGCGGACGGTCGTTCGAGCGGTCCGAAGCCTTGTCCACGGACAACAGGCATCCGCTGCGGTCGATCCGTCCAAAGCCGCGCGATCTATTGCAGTTGATCAGGAGGTGGGTCGATCTCACCGCGCTCGCCCCACCAAATCTCTTGCGACGACCAGACATTACCAGAACGCCGCGGTCGAGCCTTCAAACCAGACCGCAGGCTCCGTCCTGGCTTGTGACGCGCACTCGTCGGCCAGCCACGCCCGCTGCGGATGCTTCCAGCCGCCCAGCCGTGCCTTCCTTCAGAGGCTAATCGCAACGCTGGCGCCCACGGATAGGGCGCCAGCCCGAATTCGCGCAGTCGAGCGGTACTATCTTCCCGCGAAGAGTCAGCGCTCCTTGAATGCGCGCTCCGCCTGATCCTGCAGCGGCTTGAGCAGGTAGGATAGCGCCGTCCGGCCTGCCGTCTTGATGAAGACGTCGACCGGCATGCCGGGCAACAGCTTGGCCGATCCGAGTTTCGCCAGCTCTTCCGGCTTCAGCAGGACGCGGCCCGTGTAGTAGCTCGTGCCGGCGCGCTGATCCTGGGTGATGTCGGCCGAGACCATGCTGACCTCCCCGTCGATTTCGGGCGTGGTCTTCTGGTTGAACGCCGCGAAGCGCATTGTCGCGGTCTGCCCCATATAGACCTGGTCGATGTCGCGCGGTGCGATCTTGACCTCAACCGCAAGCGAGTCCGCATCGGGCACGATCAGCATGATCTGCTCGCCGGGAGAGATCACACCTCCAACGGTGTGCACGCTCAGCTCGTGGACGCGGCCGGTTTGCGGCGCCCTGATATCGATCCGATTCAATTGATCGACCGCTGCAGTTTTGCGCTCGCTCAGCTCGGAGAGCTTCGATCGCGTTTCGATCAGATCCTTGCCCACTTCCGTCCGCAGGTCTTGGTCGATCTGAATGATCTGGAGTCCGATTTCGGCGATCTTGCCCTTCGACTGAGCAATCATTCCTGCCAGCTGGCTGCGCTCGCCTTCGAGACGAGCGGAATCACGCTCGAGGGAATTGAGCCGCGTGATCGGCACCAGATTTTTTTGCCAGAGACTGCGCACGCCCTCCAGCTCCTGCCGGATAAATTCGACTTCCTTCTGCTTGGCCTCGGTCTGCCCCGTAAGGCCTTTGATCTCGTTTTCCAGCTGCGCGCTTTTCTCCTGCAGCTGCGCTTTTTGGCCGCTCCGCGCCTGACGACGCAGCTCGAAGAGCTTTCGCTCCGCAGTAATCGCACGGCTCGCCTCGGAGTTGCTCTCCTTGGCGCGGTCGAGCAGCACCTTGGGAAAGACAGCCTGCTCGGCGCCATCGCGCTCGGCCTCCAGACGAGCCTGCCGCGCGAACAGCTCATCGAGGCTGTTGGTAACGATGGTGGCATTCGCGAGCGTCTGCGTCTCGTCGAGGCGGATCAAAATATCCCCTGCATTAACCCGCGCGCCCTCCCGCACGCGCAACTCTCCCACGATCCCGCCAGTGGAGTGCTGAACCTTCTTGACGCTCGAATCCACCACGACCACGCCTTGGGCGATCACCGCGCCCGACAGTTGGGTCGTTGTCGCCCAGCCGCCGACCCCAAAGGTTACCAAACCAAACATGATCATACCCACGATCATGTAACGCTGGATGGATTGCATCGCCGGCGTCACCTGGCCATTCATCGGCCACCTCCTTGAGCTTCCGCGACGACCTTGAGCGGTGTGGGATTTCGCAACACTCTCTTGAGGACCTCCTCTCTCTTGCCGAAGGACTGCACCTTGCCTTCCCCGAGGCACAAGACATGGTCCACACCTTCCAACGCCTTCGGACGATGCGCAACAACGGCAACAATTCCGCCTCGACGGCGCACGTTCAAGATCGCTTCGGTCAAGGCGTCCTCGCCCTCGGCATCGAGATTGGAAGAGGGTTCATCAAGTACGACCAGGAACGGCTTGCCGTAAAAGGCGCGCGCGAGCCCGATACGCTGCCGCTGCCCTGCCGACAGCGCTAACCCTCCTTCGCCGATCTTCGTGCCGTAGCCGTCTGGAAGCGAGAGGATGAGATCGTGCGCGCCCGCGGCATGCGAAGCTTCCAGAACTGCGGCGGCCGTTGCCTGCGGATCGAACCGTGCAATGTTCATTGCAATGCTGCCGTCGAACAATTCGACGTCCTGAGGCAGATAACCGATGTGCTTGCCGAGGGCGTCCGAAGACCAGTGATCGAGCGAAGCGTTGTCGAGCCGGATCCTGCCTCGAATGCACGGCCACACTCCCACCAGCGCGCGTGCCAACGTCGATTTGCCGGACCCGCTCGGACCGATGATTCCGACGGCTTGCCCGCTCCGCAGCTGGAACGAAACTTCACTGACGGTGGGCCTCTCCGAGTTCGGGGCACCAATATAGAGGTGCTCGGCAGTGAGAGTTTCAACGGGCGCAGGCAATGCCAACCGCTCCTCCTCGCGAGGCAAAAGCTTCAGCAAGTGATCAAGCCTTTGCCCCGATTGCCGCGCGGCGACGAATCCTTTCCAGTTCGCGATGGCCATTTCGACGGGCGCCAGTGCTCGCGCGGTGAGGATCGAACCGGCAATGATGATGCCGGCCGTGGATTCCTGATTGATAACGAGGACGGCGCCCACGGCAAGAACCAGCGATTGCAAGATCGCCCGGAAGAGCTTGGAGGCGCCACCGAGTCCGTTTGCGACATCGCTTGCCTGCTCATGGGCCGCGAGGTACTTCGCGTTGACATCCCGCCAACGTAAGCCCGCCTGTTGCCGCATGCCCATTGCCTGCAGGACCTCGGCATTTCGCCGCCCTTCGAGCGCCAGTGCGGTCCGCGAGACGGCGAGACGGGAGGTTGCCTTTGCCGGCCCTCGCGTACGTGTTTCCGTAAGGATCGTAATGCCGACTAAGACCAGCGCGCCGGCCAGCGCAGTCACGCCAATCCAGAAGTGAAACAGGAAGCAGATGCCGAGATAGATCGGCATCCAGGGGAGATCGAAGAGCGCAGTCGGCCCTCCACTCGACAGGAAGCTGCGGACCTGATCGAGATCCCGCACCGGCTGCAAACCATCGCCATCCGCTCTGGTCTTCAAAGGCAAGCGAACAAGCGAGTCGAATATGCGAATGCTGAGCTTTTCATCGAAATACCGGCCGACCCGGGAGCTGATCCTGCTCCTGACGAGATCGAGCCCGCCCTGGAACAGGTAAAGAACCGTGGCCAGAACCATCAAGGCGATTAGCGTCGGTATGCTGCGTCCGGGCAGCACCCGATCATAGACTTGCAGCATGAAGAACGAGCCGGTGAGCATAAGGAGATTGCTCATGCCGCTGAAGGCGGCGAGAGCCCAGAAAATCCGGCGGCAAGACCGCAGGAATGCCGACATCTCTGACTGCGACTCGTCATAGTGATTCACCGGCCGGGGTCGACCAGCGAATATCCGTTGCCGCAGGGCTTCGATCGGACGCTTTGCCCAGCCAATCAGTTGCGGTGTCCCAAATTCGGCGTCTTCCGCCCACTGCCGTCCAGCCGCCCAGAGCTCTGATATGTGAAGAAGTGGAATCCGTACGAGATTCGCGGGCGGGGGGAATACCCCCCGCCGTCCAAAGTCAATCATGGTAGCCGCCCTTAAACCATGCCTTTGTCGGAAGATCCGCAAGAGATCCCCAAGGCCGTTGTTGAGTACTACTCGGTGTGGATGCCCATACCTTACGCGAAGTGGAAGTCCTGGTTGGTCAACGATCCGACCTTCATGTTCTTCAGCGTGAGCGTGTCGCCCCCCGTCGCGACGACGACGTCCTGACCCGATTGGGTCGCATGGGAAAGAACACTCGCAAAGCTGTCGAACACGCTCTTGCTGAACTGGATCGTGTCGTGAGCAGGTCCGCTGGCAGTGAAGTCCTTGATGACATCGTTGCCGAAATTCGCAGCAAACGAGAACGTGTCGGCCTTGGTGGTGCCAACGAAGGCGTCATTTCCTGACGTGCTCGTCTGTACGTTGCTGCTCGTCGAGCTCGAAGTCGCAGCGAGGGAAGTGGTGCTCGTGGACGACGTAGCCACGCTCGACGTACCGACCTGCCCATCGCCGTTGAGATCCTGATGGAAGCTCGTCTCGAGCGATTTAAGGCCGGAGTTCGTACCCGACACGCTGCCGCCCGACGTGGAACCGGTCAGGCTGCTTACGTGCGAAACATAGTTGCCGTTGCTGTCGGTGTTCCACGCCGTATAAAGGCCGGTGCTCGCTTCCTTCCAGACGACCTGATAGCCCGTGGTGGTCTTTTCCGCGGCAATGGGAGCCCAGGTGTGATCTGACCCATCGATGAAATCCACGCCGCCTTGCTTCAGCGTGGGGCCCGTCCCGGTGCTGCCGTTGAGGTAGAACTTGTCGCCACCCTCAACGAGACGTGTCGCTCCAGCCGACTCGATCACCGTGCCAGCAGTGGGCGATGTCGGAGACGTCGGTGTGGACGTGCTGGAACCGATCTGTCCGTCACCGTTCAGATCCTGGTGGAAGGTCGTTTCGAGCGATTTGAGGGCAGAGCTCGTACCAGACACGGTGCCGCCCGACGTGGAGTCGGTCAGGGCGCCGACATGGGAAACGTAGTTGCCGTTGTTGTCGGTATTCCAGGCCGTGTACTGACCGGTGCTCGCCTCCTTCCAGACGATCTGGTAGCCCGTCGCCGTCTGCTCCGCACCGATCGGCGCCCAGGTGTGGTCTGAGCCGTCTATAAAGTCTACACCGTGATTCTTCAGTGTGGGGCCTGTCCCGGTGCTGGTGTTGAGGTAGAATTTGTCACCACTCTCAACGAGACGTGTCGCACCGGCCGACTCGATCACCGTGCCAGCAGTAGGCGACGTCGGGCTGGTGGGAGACGTCGGAGCGGTGGGGGACGTCGAGGTGATGCTGGCCGTGACCACGGAGGACGCCGCGCTGGTGTTGCCTGCCACGTCCGTGGCCTTCGCCGTCAGGCTGTGCGCACCGACCGCAAGGGCAGCGGACGTATAGGCCCACACACCGCTGCTGTTTGCCGTCGCGGTCCCGATCTGGGTCGTGCCGTCGAACACCTTTACGGCGCTGCCCGTTTCGGCATTGCCCGACATCACCACCTGATTGGCGCTGTTCACCTTGTTGCCGGCAATGGTCGGCGCAGTCGGCGCCTTGGTATCGACGGTGACCACCACCGCAGCCGACGTCGCGCCGGTCTGACCCGATGAATTGGTCGCCGTTGCGGTGAGCGTATGCTTGGCGTCAGTCAGGACCTTTGTGATGTAGTCCCAATTCCCGCTCGAATCCGCAGTGGTCGAACCGATTTGGGTCGTACCGTCATAGACTTTGACCGCGCTGCCGGCAGCCGCCTTACCCTTCAGCTCGAGAGTGTTGTCGTTCGTGATGCGATCGCCAGCGGTGCCGCTATCGTTCGAGATGGAGTCGATAGTGGGCGCAGTCGGCCCGGTCGGCGATGTCGGTGATGTCGGTGATGTCGGTGATGTCGGTGATGTCGGTGCATTTGCGTCCTGAAGGACGGCACCAGTCTTCATGTTGACGTTGTGGATATAGATCGACTTCGAACTGGAGTCGTTGGGACCGCCCCGGACGCCGCCGAATGCCAGTCCCGAAGACGAGCTGGACGGATCGAAGTAGTTGTCGTGAACGGTGAACGTATTCTGGATATCTGCCACCGTGACGCCAGTGAAGGCGTTGACGCTGCCAGTGAATACATTGTTGCCGATTTCGCCGGAAACAATCTCGCCCGGGCTGCTGCCGATGTCAGGCTCCACCATGAAGCCCTGGCTCGCCCCGCCGTTCTGGGTGGTGGTGTTGTACATGATGGTGGCGGTAAACGGCCCATCCATGAACTCGGTGTAGTCGCCGTGCGCACCGGATGCCATTCCGGCGTTCTGAATCAGATTGTACTCGACGATAAGGCCGGCCGACTTGCCGCCATTGTGCATTTGAATCATGTCGCCGCCGGCATTCTTGAGCCAAGAATACTCCACGGTCAGGGTACCTGAACCACGATTTTCAATGAGCCCGCTGACGCTGCCGTTGTTGTTGCCGTCCAGCGTGGAGTACATGACAGTCAAATTCGACGACGAATCCGTCGCCAAGATGGGTTTGAGGCCATTGGCCCCGACCTGGAAGTTGGAATTCAGAATCTTTGTATTTGCGCTCTGGACGACAACGCCCCAGCCACCGTTGAGCGAGAAATCATAGCCGTCGAGCGTAACCTCGCTGCCCGTCACCGTGATGGTGTGGTTCGCCGTATTCACCGATACCCCGGCCATCGAGATCGTCGCCGGACTTTTCAGCGCTAATCCCTGAGGTGTCCCGGCGTAGTAATCCACGCCCGCGACATTCCATCCGGGCCGGTTCGCACCGTAGGAATCGAGCAAGTTCGGAAGCTGCGGCGTTCCAGTTGGAGCATTTGCGAAGCCGTCGTTAATTGCCATCTACCCTGTTCTCCTGATTTAATACCCGATAGGGATGCGCTCAACCATGAAGGTCCCCCAAGCGACATGCCATCTTTAAAAGCCGAGCATCTCGGCCGCGGCGACTTTTGGCCGAGTACGGCGGACTTTTTTTGGACTACATCTAGGCCGTGCTGGGGTGATGTTTGGCTCAGACCGCCATACTCACGCGTTTATTGAATTAAACCCGGTACCGCGACGCAATCCACAGACAAGAACAGCATCATTACCGAGCGCAGAAAACGAAGCGGCCAAATTTGCCAGAGATAGATTGACACTAAGAGGTCCTAGAGAATTTGCATTGCCAATTAATAATCCGGCTCGACATAACCGTCTTAATCGAGGGACATAACCAGAACCATCCAAACAGTAAATCGAAGTAAGGCAGTGCGCCAAGCAATGCCACAATATTTTGCCGAGTCTAACCAATCCAGCGAAGCTCTTTGCGGTGGAAGGTTAAAGAACTTTGGTCGCTCCGATCCAGGCCGCGCGGGCTCAGACCCAGCTCTTCGTGCGAGGAGCGCGTATTACAGTGCCTCTGCCGCTCGATCAACGCGTTTTCCCAAATCCCGGCTCGCGCAAGACCGACAGACACAAGCCGCCCCTAGAGACCGAAGCTGGAAATGTGCAGCGCCTAGCTGGACTGAGGCAATCGCACAGAAGCGTCGGGTTTCCCGGACTTTCCGTGCGCGCCGTCTATTAGGCCGATGAGCGCAATCTTCGCGGCCAAAGGAGCGCCAATAGCGGCATACCTGGCGGCGTGCAGCAATCCCCATCCAAAGTGAAGCACCCACCGGCGTCCGGCCCATCGGCGTGCGAAGAGGATGCTGTTGCGCGCAGACAGATAGACCGAAAGGAATGACTGCTTTCTGGGATCAATCGCAGAACCGATGGCGGTGCCGCCAACGTGACGTATGATCGCCCGTTCCGCGAAGCCAATCCTGTGCTTACCGCGGCGACGACCCCAGTCTATATCCTCCATATAGAGGAAATAATCTTCGGCCATTAGTCCGACGTCCTCGATAAACGCTCGCGTGACTAACACGCAGGCGCCACTAATCGAATCGATCCGTGAAAGCACCTCAGCTGTGGGAGAAGTGCCGGCCGCCAAATTTCTGCCGACTGCGAGAACCCGGCCTGTCACGGGCGACCATCGAAGCCCGTAGTTGATGATTTTGTCGGGCGCATGATCGAAAACCAGGGTGCCGCCAATCATTCCGAAACCCTGATCTGCTTTGGACATGAACTCCGTCAGGCAGCTATCGTGGACCTCGGTATCGGGATTAAGAACGAGCACAGCTTCCCAGCCCCCCGTGTCGAGCAGGCGTTCGAGCCAGGCATTTATCCCGCCGCCATAACCGAGATTATCTGTCGCGAGTCCAAGTCGAACAATAACTGCCCGGTTCGGAAATCGACATTTAAAGACAGAGCCAAACCGTCCGCCGGGGGCGTCTACGGCATCATCTGCATCTTGAATGCACGGCAGCATCCGCTCCTGATCAATAAGCGCAGCCGCCAACGTTTCGAACGCGTCTTTCCCTCCATTTTCGCAAACAAAGATTTCAAACTCCTGCCAATCGGACGCTGCGAGCGACCTCAAACAACGCTGAATGTCATCGGGATTGCGATACGCGACAATCAGTACGACAAGCTTTGTGCGATCAGAGGCCATCGCCAAGACATTCCTTGATCTGCTGACGGCGCTGACTGGCGACCTCAGCCCAGACGAAATGCTCCGCACGCTCGGCAGCGGCTTCCGACATTGCTCGTCGAAGCTTGAGGTTGCCAGCCAGCGAACGAATAGTCTCGACCCAACGGGGCGCATCGTAGGGATCGAGCACAAAACCTTCATGGCCGTCTCGCACGAACCGCCCCGCCCCCATCTCCGTCGTGACCACCGGAAGTCCAGCGCCGCTCGCTTCGTATATGACCAAGGGACTACCCTCCTCCAATGAAGGAAATAGGAAGAGATCGGCCGATCGATAAAGCGCGCCAACATCTCTAACATAGTCCAAGAGGATCACGTCATCCCTGGCAAGAAGACTGGCGCACTTCTCCCTAATGGTAGGCTCCATCTCCCCCGCAAGCACGAGCCTACCCTTCACCCCGCTCCTTGCCCAATAATGCAGAAGCAGATGGGCCCCTTTCCGCACGCAAATGGCGCCGACGAACACCGCCGTGACGCCTGCGCTCGGCTCAAGCAACGGCTTCTTTCCGAAAAGCCGTGCCGGCTCCCAGCCGTAACTCGCGTTCAAGAACTTGGATCGTGGCACGCCGTTCTCCAGCAACGAGGCCTCGACCAGCGGGCTGGGACAAAACACGTGATCCACCGCCTGCAGGACTTGAGCCTCACGATCGACCTTCTCGGCCGTGATCCCATGCGCCGGCGCCACTCCAAGCCGCTCGTACGCATGATCAAGGATCCGCTTTGCAGTCCCGGTGTGGCAATTGAACTGTTCACGAAACACAGTGACTCCGCGTCGTTTCAGTTCCTTGATCGTGTCCAGGCTTGCATCCGGCCAAAGATAAGCTGCCGACCTCTTGGATTGAAACTTGTCGATATGAGAGAGAAATACGCCCTCGATCGTACGGCCGACCCAACGTCGCACGCACCCGTATGGGACGTATCGCGCCCAATCCGGCAGCACCTCGATGAGTCGTACCGGCGGCAACGCCCACTGCGCCCGCGGCGTCACGATCGTGACATCGAAATTCTCGCTCGCCATGCCCTTTGCGAGGGAACTGCACGTATAGCCAACTCCCATCCCGTTGAGTGGCAGCGGCATCATCACGCCTAGCGAGATGCTCATTGCGGCGTCGCGCTCAGAAGCTTGATCCCGCCTCTGGTGAACGCGTCCAGGTTCTTCCGCAAGAACTCGGGGAAGTACATCCTCCGGCACATGCTTGTTCCGGTGCGATCCAGGGAGCTTCGCAATCATGACGGAGGCGCCCGATAGAATGGTTGACTGCTAACCCCGGTACGCCACCTTCGCTTAATTCCGGCAAGCCATGATCTCCCCAGCAAACTCTGGGCCAGACGATTCAACTTGCCGATGGAGGTGCGCAGGAGGTTGACGCAGACCGCCTTGAATCGCGGGGCAAAGATATAAACCGTCGACTCCTGCCTCGATAGGTTGGCCAGCAATTCCTTGTAAGTTGCATCGCCGATACCAAAGTCGACCAGCCGCACCGGCCGGCCCGAAGACGCCTGTAGTTCTTCCAATATGCTTAGAATGAGGTGGAGGCCGGGGCCGTACTTCGCGTAGGCCGGATCGTAGGAAACATACTCGCTGAGAAAGACCCCATTGCGCAGCGAGCCGATCCAGAGAGCGACCGGTTGGCCGTCGAGGTAAAGAATGTATCCTTGCAGCCAGCCCTTGCTTGCTTCGAAACAGAGCCGCGATCGGATGAGGGGCGTTTCCGAGAAGCCTACGCCCAGCCCCCGTTGATAGGATTTGGCTGCGATGGTCTCCGCGTCCCGCATCAACTGATCCAAATCGGCAGGTGAACCAAATCGCTCGATCCTGCTTTCCGCAAAATCACAAGCAATACTTTCGGCGCGTTTGCGCTGGTTGTATCGCCCCTTCTTCGGAAGGCCAGCCAGGAACGAACCAGCTTTCTCCGGAATTTCGCACAACCGATGAGCTAGTGGGTTGATCAAATGATCGGCGCACAACCAGGACGGAAGACCGCGGGCATATTTGACGAGCGGAGAATTGACGTCCGGAGAATGGAATGAGGCCGCATCGGCCTCCCCGGCCGCCAGCGAATTCATGATGCTCTCGAGCAGCATCCGTGCGTTTTGCTCGGAGATTTCTCCCAACCAGCCGCCGTGCACAATCTGCAGGACTCCTAACTCAGGAACCGGAAGAGCAAAATACCCCAGCTTGACCGGCACCTGACTCGCCTCCAATCGACCGACGAGAAGTGCGATGGGAAGCCCTCCATAGTAGAGGACTACGATGTGCGGCCGCTGAACCTGCGGATATATGTCCAGGATAAATTGGAAGAAGTCGATATCTGCGTCTCGAGGGGGATTGCACGAGTTCCAGAACTCCCGAAGCGACTCGATCTCGGAACGTGTTCTGACAACCCTGATCTGGTGGCGCGCAGTGATTTCGTTCATGGTGTTGACCTGATGAACACTCCCTCGGCTCTCATTCCCGACCCTACACGCCACCGATGGAGCCAGGCCGCTACACGAGCTCGGGCGATCAGCGACGGGATATTCCACTTGTCTTGACATCCTGCATAATGGCGCCCGTGAGCATGTTCACGTTGCGCAGATAAATCGACTTGGCGCTGTTGTCGTTGGGGCCGCCGCGGATGGGACCACCAAAAGCCAGTCCCGACGAGGTCCTCGAAGGATCGTAATAATTATCGCGCACGATAAACGTGTTCACGATATCGGCGACCGTGACACCAGTGAATGCGTTGACGGCGCCGGTGAACGTGTTGTTGCCGATCTCGCCCGAGATGATCCTGCCGGGGCTGGAGCCAATATCGGGCTCCACCATGAACCCCTGACTCGCTCCTCCACTCTGGGCAGTGGTATTGTACTCGATCGTCACCGTAAACGGCCCGTCAATGAACTCCGTGTAGTCGCCGTGGGCGCCAGGCGCCATACCAGCATTCTGAATGAGATTGTACTGAAGAACGAGGCCTGCCTCCCGGCCACCATTGTGCATTTGAACCATGTCGCCGCCGGCGTTCTTCAGCCAGCAATACTGCACCGTCAGCGTACCTGAACCACGATGTTCAATGAGGCCGCTGACGTTGGGGTCGTTGTGACCATCAATCGTACAGTTGGCGACCCTCACATTGGATGACGATGGCGCCGCAAGGATGGGCTGGTTGCGATGGGCGCCGACAAAGAAATTGCAGTTTTGAATCTTTGTATCGTCTCCTTGGACAACGACGCCCCAGCCACCATCGAGAGAGAAGTCATAACCGTCCAGCGTAATGCCGCTTGCCGTTATGGTGATGAGGTGCATCTTGCGATCGACAGTCACCCCGGCCCTCGAGATTGCAGCAGGATCCTTGGGTTCGATGGCCGCTGGATGTCCCACGCAATAGTCGACCCCCGCAACAGGCCAAGAAGGACGAGCGCGATATCGGCTTAGCAGCGATGGATATTGAACATCGCAATGGGGCGCACCGGAGGCCCCATCGCTCTTCTCGCTGTATGCGCGCGGCGCGCCCGTGTCCTCGAGCGCTCCTGCGAGGGAGCAAGCGGTGTGTAGTGCCACCACGGCGGCGGATGAGAAGGCAATCAAGCCCCTAACGGCGGTTGTCAAAGGTAACTGCATGGATACCTACCATCGACGCGTAGTCGCCGGAACGTAGACCGGAGGACCATGCCAAGCAGAATACAGCTGGCCGAGGTGTCGCGTTCCCAGAAAATGCTCGTAGAGCGAAGCCCGTATTCCGATATATGCCCCCCAAAGCATCCACATGGTGTTCCAATAGTGCACGGTTAGTCCGACCAGCACGAACGTTATGACCGCAAACGTAAAGCCCGACCGCATCCTGTCCATATACTCATCGAGCGTCGGGCCAACGGTCGTTCGTCCAAACCCGACAAAGAAGGAGGTCACATTGGCCAGCAGCAAGAAGACAACGATCGGAATGCCAAACCGGAGCGCGATGACCAGCCAAACGGCGTCCACCGAAGCGTTGTCGAAGAACTCCAGGCCTTCGCCAATATCGCCAAATCCAAAGCCTATCCAGGGAGCAAAACCGATGTTGTAGAATGCTCGATCCCATGTGGCCTTACGAAAATAGCCCGTCGAGGGATCGAGGGTGAGGTGCGCGATGATCCAGGAAGTCGGATTGTTTGTGGTCAGGTAGATGAACGCGAGCACGGCTCCGATGACCGCTGCGAACGCTTTCCATCGCCATGGCGAGGATTTCAGGAGCCGATCATAGCTGTAGACCGACAAGACCACCATGAACATCAGCATGGGGGCTGAAGACATCGCCAAGAAGCATCCGACGAAAGCAACTCCAACCCAGCAAATCTGAGACATCCGGTGTCTTTCCGCATACAAAAATATCGCTCCGGCAGCAGTGCAGAATGTCCCATAGGAGATCGCGTGCGGAAAGACCGACGCTCCTCTCATCAGGCCGTTTCTGTACTCCGGCTCGCTATTCAGCCCGAGAAAGCTGTTGACGATGAGCTTTCCCGACATATGGTCGACCATCGCAACTGCGACGATGACCACGACTGCGACTTTCAAGCCGCTGATGAACTCGGCGACCGCCAGGTGCCCGAAGAAGTATGCGCGCGCGACGAAATAGCCGCCCAGGAGTTCGAGCGCCACTGCACCTGCCGACGACAATTCGGCCGAACGGTTGTCTGCTGATACGACCAGCATCCATGCTGACGCCAGCAAGACGAACAGATCGCAGACGACGAACCGCCGTCCCCTCTGCAGCAACAAGAACAAGGCCGGAATCAAGAGCAGAGCGATGATGAGCCGTTCAGGATTGAACTTCGCGCCCGCGAGCAGAAAACTCATATCGCCGGGTAATACTACCCCAAGAACGAACAACCAGGTCGCGAATTTATGGGCGCGTTGCGAAGCCGCACCGGCACTCGCAATTGTCCAAGGCTCCTGCTCCACCGGGCCCTTGTCTACCGTAACGTTGGGGAGGCGGTTCCTCAACGAATGTCTCCCCACCTGTTGGACCGGTCGGCTCGCAGTGCCTGCCCCGGGACGCTCTTCGCCATGCCGACGCCGTCGAATGAAAGATGATCAGCGCCTGAACATTCTCGGAATCTGCCAGACGATGGGCGGGATGAAAGGCTTGATGATCTCGAGGGTTGTTCGGTTTCTGACCTCGCCCGGCCGCATTTTGAAAATCGTCGTGTGGTCTTCGGACATTTCGTCTTCCGGCCGACCATTAGTGTAATAGTAGAGCGCGATCGATCTGCGATACTTTCCTTTGGGACTCGTCAGGGGATCGGGATGTCCGTGATAGGCAGTATCGGTCGTTGAGAATACAACGATTCGATTTGCGATCGGCAGATATGCTTTTTGCCTTGCCTTGACGTCCTTATCCCACAGCTCAAGGGCGCCGCCCCACTCCTGCTTCCAATCGTGGTTCAGATAGACCAGCAGATTGAGCCGGCGGTCCAGCCTGAGCTTCTTGTGCTTGTTGAAGTCGGCGTGAATGGCGAGCCGACCTCCGCGCGGAATCATGTGCAACCCGCCGCCAACGAGGTAAGGATCGGGAATAAGGCCCTCGATGCCCGTGAGGCGCTCCAAAAACTCCAGAAAGAGCCGCGAATTCAGCGAGCTGACGAATTGCTGAATGTAAGGAGGAAAGTCTTCAAAGCGGTCAAGTCCGAGCTTCTGCTCTTCATACGCGCCGGCATCGAGAAAGGTCCGATTCCACGAGCTCTCGAATTCCCCGGGAAACTCCGCGGCGACTCTTTCAATGACCTCGTCATCAAAAAAGGTATCAATTCCGATGTGGGAAAAGGGCTGGTTGTCCCGATACTGCTCGGCCCATGCGTCGGCATGGCGACGCATTTTATCCAACGGAAGGAAGGACTTGGTATCGAGACATTGAGACTCCGCAGACCGCGGCAGCACAGCTGTGGCAACCATTTCTACCTCTTTCCCCGTTCAGCGGGGTAAATGACGTCACTCGAATGCCGCTCTCTCGAGTGGCCGGCCGCATTATTAAATCACAATACATTATGATATTATATGCATCAAGCTAATTAAATAAACCTAATCAGGAACGTTAATGGCCCACCTGGGGAGACCCCGGGCTTGCCCAAGAAGGCGGAATGAATCACGCCGGCGTCAGGCAGCCAATCTCCGACAAAGAAGCAGCCAGCATCCGGTCCAACCCCAATTCCTTAGATATTGCACAGGGGTCCGAGGCCCGCTGCGTCGAATAAGTTGACCTCCGGAATATCGCCTTATGTCGCATGCGCAGGCGACGCATCGGCAGGACGAGCGGATTGCGGGTGATCGTGCCGCACGTGGTCTGGACGGGAAGGCGATCCCGCCATTTCCGCACCATGTAGCGATAGGCTCGAACGTAGTCGCGCCCTAACGATAGCTGTGCCTTGGCGTTGTGGATCAACGGCAGGTCCAGACCGTAACAGGACCTGCCCAGCCTCTCGGCTTCGAGCACGATGTCTGCCCCGTAGAGGTGAAACTCCGGCAGCAAGGGATCGAAGGACACGCCCGAGTCCCGGCGAACAATGATCGCCAATTCATCCACGCTGACCACGCGTACAGGTACCTTCAATTCCCCCCCATGAATCCCTCCAGTTTCGGGAAATAACGGGGCTAGCGAGGCATCCCACGTACGACCAACCACGTCCCCTGCCGCAGTGACGCTGCTCATTCCAGCCACGGCCCACCGGCTGTCTTGCTGCGTGAGCCGTCGGATTTCCCAATCCAGCCGCTCAAACCAGTATTCGGGCAAGAACACGTCGCAATGGGCAAAGATGAGGATGTCCTCCTTCGCACTTGCGATCGCCCGGGCATAAGCGCTGGAAGCGCTAGGGTGATTCCATAAGACCGTGAGCTTTACGTCGCCCCTGGCAATCGCCGGCGAGCGCCGAAGGTCACGATCGAGGATTTCGGCATCACTCGATCGAGCACAGGTATAGACGTGGAAGCCAGCGACCGGAAACATTGCGAGATCACCATACAATAACAATTAAATAGGCAACTACATTAACTTGGGACAAATCGCAATCAAGCCTTCAACGAATAAAATAAAGTCATTTGCTCGGCGCAGATCCCAGCCCTTTCGCTAATGGGAGTCAGCATCGCGCTCTGACAGCTTGGCGGCAGTGGACGGCGAGCGAAACTGCCGCCGAATCCCCTAAACGGTAGCGGGATGCAGAATGCCGACGGGCCGGGCATGGCGCTGCTGTTGCTCCATTCTCATTTCGCGCAAGTTAGGTGAACTCTTCACTCGGAGCCGCGGCACTTTTCCGTCTCATCGCATCTTGGATGAGCGACGCGATCGCTCGCCCCCCTTGCTTGGGGGTATGGCACGTCTCAAATTTTCGTTTCGCCGCGCGTCCCATTTGTTCGCGCAGCGCAGGCGACGAGAGGAATTCGATCACTTTCCTGCTCATTTCCCCAACATCAAATTCGGCCACGCTGAAACCGGCGTCCGGTTCGACAAATCTGCGCGCCGCGCCGCTTGCATCGAAGCAGATCGTGGGCGTGTTGCGCCGCGCTGCCTCCAGAACCACAAGGCCAAACGCCTCCTCGCGCGACGTGAGAAGAAAAACGTCGGATGCGGCAAAATATGTATCGACGTCCGCCTTTCGCCCAACGAAGCGCACCTGCGCGGCCGGCGCTTCGCTCTTGAGCCTGCGCTGCATGGTTTTGACTTTGTCCGGGGCGCCGCCCACCCACACGAATTGGACATTTCGCCCACTGACGCCGCCGGCGACTTGGCGAGCGACCTCTATGAAAAGGTCCGTGCCCTTGCGCGCCTCGATCGAGCCGCAACCGCACACGATGCTTACGTCAGGCGAAATGTCCAATTCGTGCGCGAGCCTGAGGCGCGCTTCCTCCGCGTCGGGGGAAGCCCCTTCGAGCTCGGGAATGAACGGCTCGACGACCTCGATCCGGTGCGGTGCTATGTCGAAATTTTCGATCAGGCAATCCCTCACGGCGTCGGACACCGCAATGTATCGGGGGCGCCGCCGCTCAAGCGCCGCGAGATTGGTCAATCCGACGCTTCGGATGGCTCCAGCAAGCTCGTGGACGTGACAGAGGACCTCGCAATCCCCGATGGGCAATCGTTCGAGCAACCGCCCAGAAGCGATCGAATTGACATAGACGAGACCGAAGCGGTCCTTGGAAAGATCCTTTTGCAGGCGCGCCAGATGATTTGACTGCGCGAAATGATGCACATCGAAGCGCCTCATCGCACGATAAAGCAGATCGCCGGGTTCGACGGAGTCGACCTTGCCAAGCATGGCGAGTTCCCTGCTGAGGTCGCCCGGGCTCGCAGTCACAGTACGGAAGGAAATGGAATCGTTGCGCCGGAGCCAGCGCTGTATGTTGAGGAGCATGATTGGCGCCCCCGTCCGCGACGCCTCATGGCTGAGGAAGAGAACCTTGTTCGTCATAACCTATCTCTGGCGCTCCCTGTCCGCGCGTAAAACGGGAATGGCGGCTGATTTCTGCAACACCTTTCGCCGTCGCGCCTTCGACTTGCCCATCAAGGACAGGAGTCTTTGGCGTCCCTCCGGCCCAGGCATCCGCAGAAGCCGCCAGACCGGTGGAAGGTAGCGCGATCGCGAGTCTAGGCTCATGGCCCAGCGCAGAAGCGTCAAGCCGCTTTCGATGCGCCCCTGTCGGATATAACTGATCCCGGTGTCGAAGGCCTGATCGGCGAGCGAGTGCGCCACCTGCCGCTGCAACAACGATATGTCCGGGCGTCGATCGCGACAGGTCTCGAAGAAGCTGTCGAACGCCGCTTTCCTCTGTCCATACTCCGCCAGCATTTCCGCGAGATAGGCGTTCGACATAGCGGAGTCGTGCTTCCGATAGATCGCCTGCACGGCCTCGATTTTGGCGACTTCCGCATGCGCGCCAAACCGGAGCCACATCTCCAGATCGCCGCTGTGAGGAAGCGACGGTCTATAGCCGCCTACAGCCTTCTGGACGGTTGTTCGCGCGATCGCTGTCGCCGTGGCCACGAAGTCGGACGCGGTCCGGCACATCTCCGCGACCAGATCTTGCTTGGTCCATCGCAAGTCCTGGACAAAGTTGACGAACGGCCGAGGAGTGTCCCGACGCCACACCAGGCATTCGCCAAAGGTCAATCCTATTTCCGGACACGAATCCATGATTTTCGCCGCACGTTCGAGCGCTCCCGGCGCGAGGAGATCATCAGCGGAAAGCAGCAGAAAGTAGTCGCCGTTCGCCCAATCGATTCCCTCGTTGTACGTTGCGATATGTCCCTTGTTACTTGCATGCGCCACAACCCGTACACGCGAATCTCTGTCCGCGAGGCCGCGCGCGATTTCGACCGAAGAATCTGAAGATGCGTCATCGATGATGAGGATACGAACGTCGGCGACGGATTGATCAAGCACGCTTCGTACGCAGTCCGTCAGGAAGCGTCCGTAATTGTAGCAGGGGACAACGACGTCAAACTTAGCCATCGCTTTGATTTCTCTCGTCGTGGCGACCTCTCAAAAATAAGAGCCGACTGCGGCGACCGTCGCCTCACATGTAGCGGCGTTCAACCCGGACTAGCTTGCTACTCTTTCCTGATCATCGGCGTTCGTCTGCGCGTAAAGGGAAGGGGAGTCGCGTACAGCGACCAAGTGTCTGCCGAATGTCAGCCTCGCAATAGCTATCCATGGGCCAGTTCCGCTTTAAGGCACTCTGCGACGCAAAGCTGCTCTGCCTGGCTCATCTGCGCGTAGATCGGCAGCAGGATCGAACGATCCTGGGAGAGTTCTGACTGGCTAAGGTCATGACGCTGCGCCGCCGTCGCATAAGGCAGCTCCCGATGCGAGCACATGATGCCCCGACGGGTGGCGATTCCCTGGTCTAGCAGCGATTGCATCGTCGCCCTCTGGTCGATGCGATCAGGCAAGCGTACACAGTAGCTCTGCCAGTTGGATCGCGCCCACCCCGGCTCCAAAGGTAACCGCAGCCCCTCTATATTCCCAAGCAGTTCGGCGTAACGGGATGCCAGCCTGCGCCGCCGCGCGATCAGCTGCGGAAGCCGCTCGAGCTGTTTGCGCCCGATCGCAGCCTGCATATCCGTCATTCGATAATTGTAGCCGAGAAGGACGTACTCCTCGAAAATGACGCGCTGCGACCCGTGACGTACAATATCCGGAACGCTCATGCCGTGTTGCCGCAGCAGCCTGAACTTGCGATCAAGCTCGGCATCCGCGGTGGTGAGCATTCCACCCTCGCCTGTCGTGATTACCTTTCGCGGATGAAAGGAAAAGCAGGCAATGTCTCCATGCGGCTTGCCGATCGGCTCCCATTCGCCGTTCATACGGATCTGCGATCCGGCGGCACAGGCCGCGTCCTCAATCACCGCGATGCCGTGGCGTCGCGCCACCGCGATGAGCGCTGCCATATCACACGGCATGCCCATCTGATGGACCGCGATGATCGCACGCGTGCGCTCGGTGATGGCTTCGGCCAGCCGAGCGCAATCCAAATTGTAGGTCTCCGGGTCGATATCGACGAAAACCGGCGTGGCGCCCTGGTATCGGATGACGTTCGCCGTCGCAATGAAGGAGTGGCTAACCGTGATCACCTCGTCGCCGGTGCCGATACCCAACGCTGCCAAAGCAAGCTGAAGTGCGGTCGTACAATTGGCGACGGCACAGGCGTGCGGCGCGCCAACAAGTGCGGCGAACTCACCCTCAAACGCGGCCACCTCCGGGCCTTGCGACACCCAGCCCGACAGCACGACCGCGCGCGCAGCATCGGCTTCTTCATCCGCAAGCAGCGGCGCCGCGATCGGAATCACGATGCCGCCGCCTGCCGCTGGGAGCCGGAAGCAAGTTCGCGTTCGGATCGCCACCATTTCACGAGCTCGGCGAGCCCCTGTTCCAGCGAAACCGTGGTGCGGAACCCCAGTAAACGCTCTGCTTTGCCAGTTGATGCCAGCCGTCGAGGCACCGGATTAACGGAGCGTTCCGGCGCGAATTCGGGTGCCAGGCCGCGGCGTCCCATCACGGAGGCAAGCACCGTAGCCAGCTCCGTCAGGCTGGTTTCCGTGCCGCTCCCGACGTTGAACACCTCATCAGTGATCTTTGCCCTGGCCGCAAGGATATTGGCACGCGCGATGTCACGGACGTGGACGAAATCCATGGTTTGATGACCGTCACCAAAAATGATCGGAGGTAATCCGGCTTCCAGCCGCTCCATCCAGCGGATCAAGACCTCGGTGTACCGGCCGTGGATGTCCATCCGGCTACCGTAGACGTTGAAATATCGAAATGCGACGTAGTCGATGCCATACGCATCGTTGAAGGTACGCAGCAGAGCCTCGTTAAAGGCCTTAGCGGCTCCATAGAGAGTTCGGTTGTTGTACGCATTCTGGCGCTCGGTGGTGGGAAACTCCTCTGCCATGCCGTATACGGACGCCGACGACGCCGCGATGATCTTCTCAACATCGTGCTTGATGCACAACTCCAGCAGGTCGTAGGTGGCGTCCACCATGACCTCCTTGGCAAGGCGTGGTTCGGCCGCACAATGAGTGATTCGGAGCGCCGCCTGGTGAAAGACAATATCAGCAGCCTTGAGCAACGCTTCCATCAGCTTGCGATCGCGTATGTCGCCATGAACCACCCTCACCGGGCCACGTCCGAGCGCGCGCGAGAGATTTTCCGGCCGGCCTCTGATCATGTTGTCGATGGCAACGATCTCGATGCAGCCCTCATCGCAGAGCAGATCAATGATGTGGGAGCCGATGAAACCTGCGCCGCCGGTGACCAGAACGCGTTTTCCCTTGAGATCGATCAAGACGCTCTCCTGTTGTGGGACCTTGTCGCGAGACTCTCTGGATGCTCTGCTCGGTCGCTTGTCACTTCGCTGGGCCGCAGTGCCGCGTTCCTGAGTGTGGAGGCAACCTCGACCACCTGTTCCGGCAGCAACTCTGGATAGATGGGAAGAGAGAGGAAATCGTTCGCCAGCATCTCGGTGACGGGAAGATCACCGGCACGATAACCGAGTTCTGCATAGGCAGTCTGCAGATGCACCGGAACGGGATAGTGAATCCCGGCGCCGATGCCGGCTTCACGCAATAGCGTCAGCGCTTCGTCGCGCCACGGCAATCTGACCGCATAGACGTGATACACGTGACGGGCGTAGGGGGGCGGCTGGGGACGCGGGCATGAAAGATCAGACAGCAGTGCATTGTATCGCTCAGCGAGCGAACGACGAGCTTCCGTCCAGCGCTCAATGTAGTTCAGCTTGACGTTCAGTATCGCGCTCTGAATTTCGTCCATGCGATAGTTGTATCCGGGAATGACGTGATTGTATTTCGTCTCCTGTCCCCAATCCCGCAGCAGTGACACGCGGCGTGCCAATTCAGGCCGATCGGTTACGACGGCCCCGCCCTCGCCAAAGGCTCCAAGATTCTTGCCGGGGTAGAAGCTGAAGCATCCCAGATCGCCAATCGAGCCCGCCCGACGTCCGCGGTATTCCGCGCCATGCGCCTGCGCGGCGTCCTCGATGACGACCAGACCGTGACGACGCGCGATCTCCATAATGGGATCCATGTCGGCCATCAGCCCGTGGAGATGAACCGGCAGGATCGCCTTCGTTCGCGGTGTTATCGCAGCCTCGATCGAGCCGGGATGCATCGTCCATGTTACCGGGTCAACGTCGACAAACACCGGCCTGGCTCCGCTGTAGAGAATCGCTGCGGTTGTCGCGACGAAGGTCATGGATACCGTGATGACTTCGTCACCGGTTCCGACGCCCGCCGCCAGCAAGGCAAGATGAAGTGCCGAGGTTCCGCTGTTCACCGCGCGGCAATGGGCGGTCCGGCAATATTCCGCGAAGCGACCCTCAAAGGCAGTGACCTCTGGGCCGAGCACAAAGTGCCCGCTGCCGACGACTCTCGCGACCGCGGCGTCGATTTCCGGCTTGATCTGGCTATATTGGGCTTTCAGATCCAGGAAGGGTATCAAGATTCAAGTCCCTCTATTGGACTAACATTATAATGTATTTAACCCGCATTATTATATTTAATCAATCATTAAATCTTGTCGTTTATGTGGGAATTCAAAATGGTTTACGAAGCGCCTCTGCTGAGCCGCGATCGCCCAAGACCGCCGTTTCAGCCGCAGACAATACCCGAGCGGGCACTCCGGCGACGACGGCGCCAGGCGGAACGTCCCTCGTCACCACCGCGCCCGCGCCTACCGAGGCCCCCTCTCCGATCGTCACTCCGCACAGAATCGTGGAGTTCGAGCCGATCGAAGCTCCCCTACCGACGCGAGTGCGCTGCAGCGGCCAGTCCGACGCTTGCTGAGGATGACCATCCGCCGTCGTTGCCTTCGGGTGCTTGTCGTTCGTGAACATCACGCCATGACCGACGAACACTTCGTCCTCAATCGTGACGCCCTCGCAGATGAAGCTATGCGAAGAAATTTTGCAGCGCGCACCGATCGTGGCGCCCGCCTGGATTTCGACGAAAGTCCCGATTCTGGTCTCGTCGCCGACCGTGCAGCCATAAAGATTGACCAGTTCCGCATGGAAGATCCTGACATCGCGGCCGAGCTGTACGTCATTCGTAATCGGCATCTTCGTCTCCAAAATAGCCGCAAGGCTTTACAGGGCCGAACGCGACAGTCGCCACCTTGGCGTAATGCGAGCGAGACCCGCTACCGCCTGATGAAGCTGATAGAGCAAGGGGTGCCCAGTCAGTAGCAGCCCCAGCCACCAGCAAAGCGCCGCAGCACACGATGCCAAAGCGAGCCCGGTGAGGGACGTCAGCAATCCAGCTTCCGTCAACGCCGCACAGACGGCGACGCCGAAGGCAGTTGCCGCCGTAACGAGTCCGCTCTTCATCAGCGCCCGCACTAGATCCTTTAGCCCGAAGCGTAGGTGCCGTCCGATAAAATAAATCGCGACCGCGGCCTGAAAAGGCAGCGTCAAAAGTGCGGATCCGGCGACAGCTTGCACACCGCAGAAGGATGCTCCTAGAATTACAAGAAGCGACGGGGGTAGCGAGATGCAAGAGGAGATCAACGCATCCCGGACACTTCCAACGGCTACGAGTACCGGATAACTCAAGCACGCCGCAAAAACTGCCATGTTCGCGATGCACAGCAGGCGCACGAGCGGCACGATATCCAGCCAGGTCGGGCCGAGCCAGATCGCAATGATCGGCCGGGCCATCAAGGCCACGAATATCAGAAATGGCCATTGCGCGACGGAAAGCAGTTGGATCGCCTCAAGGTAAATGGCCTTCAAGTCCTCCCCGGCTTGGCGCCTTGCGACAATCGCCGGCATGATGACGGGGTTCAGGACCTGCGTGACAAGCCTGTCAAAAATCTGCGTCAAATTGATCGCGCGGCTGTACAGACCGACGGACCCAAAGTCGATAATTCTGGCCAGAAATAGCTGGGGCGCCAAATTGTAGAAGACATTGACGACGCTGACCCCACTGGAATAAACGCCAAAGCTGACGATGTCGCGGTAGGCGAAAAGCGAAGGACGTAGCGCGCTGGGGTCTCGATGGCCTACCAGCAGCGCCAGGGTCAGGATCACGTTTCCTGCCAGACCACCCCAGATCGGGGCCATATAGCTCAATCCTGCTATCGCAAGTCCGATCGAGACCAGAGCGACCGCCACACCAGACGCAAAGTTGCATAAAGCCAACGTTCCGAACTTCATGTCCCGTCGCAGCAAGGCAGAAATCGTCCCGGAGATCGGCAGTAGCAGAAAATTCAGGGCTGAAACCTCGATGGCTCCCTTGAGGCTGTCCTGCGCGAACAACTGCGACAGACTGTCAGCGAGGACGAACAGAAGAGCGGCAATTACGCCCGAAATGCCGAACGTGATGGTGAAGGCCGAGCGCACGTCGTCGGGCGACAAATCGCGCTTCTGAATCAGATAATTTCCGCCTCCGAACTCCTGAAAGGAGGCAGCAATAACCACCGCGATGGCGTTGACGACCGCATAGACCCCGAATTCCGCTGGCGACAACAAACGGGAAAGGACCGCGGTAGCCACAAAGAATAGGACAAGGCTGCCATAACGGTCGGCCGCCGAAAACAGAATGGAACGTTGGACCGAATTCATCGCGAAACCGTCGCCCTTCGGCGGATAGCAATGCCCCGCCGGCATCACGATTTAGACCGTGGCCCGGGCGCGCTCCCGGACCTGATGCGGTTGCTTGAGGAGGACTGGTTTCCCCTGCGCGGCTATCGAGCGCGACGCCGCCTCCAGCACCTCAATCACCTGCAATGCGGACAGGCCGCTGGAAATTGGCCGCACGCCATTGTGGACGCAATCGATGAAGTGCTCGACCTCCGTCTGCAGCGCCTCTTTCGTGGAAATGTGAGGAGCCCACATGTCGCCAGCTCGATATCCAATACGGAATTCATGGGCATTTTCAGTCGGAGTATCAAGAGTTATCCCCCTGTCATAGACCTTGATCTTTTCGGTCGGCTCGACATCGTCGTAGACGATCATCTTCTTGCTCCCGCCGATGAACGTCTGGCGCACCTTGACCGGCGACAACCAATTGACGCTCACGTGCGCCACGCAGGCGCTGGCGAAGAACAACGTGATATGCGCCATGTTTTCCGGAGAACCGGCGATGTGACACGAGCCCGTTGCCGACACCGCAACCGGCTCCTCGTCGAGAATATAGTGGATGATCGAAATATCGTGCACCGCCAGATCCCAGATCACATTCACGTCCTTCTGGAACAGGCCGAGGCTCGAGCGCGTGCTGTCATAGTAGTAGATGTCTCCGATCTCCTTCTTCGATAGGAGCTCTCGGATCTTCTGGACCGCCGGCGTGTAGAGAAAGGTGTGATCGACCATCAGCGTCAATCCGCGCCGGTCGGCCTCGTCAATCAGGCGCCGAACCCTATCCGCACTTTGCGCAAGCGGCTTCTCGACCAACACATGCTTGCCGGCCTTAAGTGCAGCCATTGCCAGCTCATAGTGAGTGTGCACTGGTGTAGCAATGGCGATCGCATCGACGGCTGGGTCTTTCAGCAGGTCCTCATAGCAGGACGTCGTCTCCACCCCCGGATAAAGCCGCTTGCTCGCAGCAAGCTTGCTCGAATCGAGATCGCTCACGCACACGACCCGCGCCGATGAATTGCCTGAAAAACTACGAACAAGGTTCGGCCCCCAATAGCCGTACCCCACTACGCCGATTCCCAATTGGCTGCTGTGCATGCTTTCCTCGAATTCCTTCCGCGAATATCACTCACCGTCGCCTGCCGAGCGAGCGGCAGCATTATGTCCGCGCCGGCATATCCTGCCATATGCCTCGCGTATCGATGACGTCGAGGTGCCGCCGCTCTGCCAGCGGCACCATTTTGAACTCATCATGATCGACGAGGAGAAGCGCGATCTCGCAACTGCGCAGGGCTTCCTCGATACTCACGAATGCGACACGATGATCCGCCAGCTGAGGAGGCAGACGGCGCAAGTTCGGCTCGACAACCTTAATCCGTTCGCCGTATTTCGCCGCGAGATGCGTGGCTATCTCCATGGCCGGGCTTTCACGCAAGTCGTCGACATTGGCCTTGAAGGTCAATCCGCAACAAGCAACGTTCGCATATGGATGATCGTCGATCAGCGCCTCTGCGCGCTCGATGATCTTCTGTGTTTTGGCATTGTTCACTTCCCGACTTGTTCGCATCACACGTGCGAGGTCCGGCGCAGAATCGATGATGAACCAGGGGTCTACCGCAATACAGTGCCCGCCAACACCTGGCCCCGGCCGCAATACGTTTACGCGCGGGTGGCGGTTGGCGATGTCAATCACCTCCCAGACGTTGATGTCGAACCTGTCGCAAATCAGCGAGAGTTCATTGGCAAATGCTATGTTGGTATCGCGGAAGGCATTCTCCGTCAGCTTCACCAGCTCGGCCGCCCTCGCCGTTGTGCCGACGCAAGCGCCGCGAACGAACATTTTGTAGAACCGTTGAGCACGCCGCGTGCAGGTTGGCGTAATCCCGCCGATGCACCTGTCGTTGTTGATAAGCTCGGTCAAAATCCGTCCCGGCAACACGCGTTCGGGACAGTAGGCCACGTAAATCGCTCCATCCTCCTTGCCGTTGACGCCTATGTGCAACTCTGGCCTGCGTCCAACGATCCGCTTTGCGATAGCTTCGGTGGTTCCGATCGGCGATGTCGATTCAAGAATGACAAGATTGCCTGGCGCGAGGAGATCTACGATACTGTCGACGGCCGCATTCACGCTCGACAGGTCCGGACGGTTCTCGCGATCGATGGGCGTCGGCACCGCGATGATGAAAACGTCGGCCGGCTGCGGCGTTTTGGACGTGGTGAGCGTACCACTCGACACGACCTTGGACACGAGGCCGTCCAGATCGGGCTCGGCGATATGAATTTTGCCAGACGCAACGGTGTCGACGATGCGCTCATTGGTATCGATGCCAACCACCTGCAGACCTCGACTCGCAATAAGCGCTGCGGTCGGCAGACCGATATAGCCAAGTCCCAGGACATTGATTTTTTGGAATTCATGCATCGAGAAGAACCTTCACGATCCGCTCGCTCGCGTGCCCGTCACCAAACGGATTGTGCGAACGCGACATGGCAGCATAGGTCTCGTCATCGTCGAGCAGGCGAAATGTCTCCGCAACGATCCTCTCGTAGTTCGCACCGACCAGGCGTGCCGTTCCCGCTTCCACCCCCTCAGGACGCTCGGTCGTCTCCCGCATCACCAGCACCGGCTTTCCGAAAGTCGGTGCTTCCTCCTGTACGCCGCCTGAATCTGTCAGGACCAGATAAGATAGCGAGAGCAGGCTCACAAAGTCAGTGTATTCCTGAGGAGAAATAAGTACGACCCGCGGGTGGTCCGAAAACCGAGACGCAAACACGTCACGGACATTCGGATTCGGATGCACGGGGAGCACCACAGCGACATCCTCCCGTTGCAGGATGGTCTCCAACGCGTTCACGATGTTAAGGACCCCGCCCCCGAAATTTTCCCTGCGATGGCAGGTCACCAGGATGATGCGCCGATTGCCGTGACGCTTCTTGATGCCATCCCAGCGGCACGACAGTCCTGGGTCGGATTCGACCATGGCTTTGGCGAGGATGAGAGCGTCCACCACCGTGTTTCCGGTAACGTGAATGCGGTCATCCGCGACGTTTTCAGAACGCAACGCGCGCGCCGCGCGCTCTGTCGGGGCAAAATGTTGATCGGCGATCGAGCCGACGATCTTGCGGTTTACCTCTTCGGGCCATGGCGCGAAGATGTCACCGCTGCGTAGCCCGGCCTCGATGTGCGAGACCGGTATACGGTGGTAATAGGATGCCAGTGCACCCGTCATTGCCGTCGCCGTGTCGCCTTGGACAATGACCCTGGTGGGCTTCAACTTTTCCAGAAGTTCGCCAATTTGTCCGAGCAGCCGCGCGGTCAGATGATCCAGCGTCTGATTGGTCGTCATGACGTTTAGATCAAAATCCGGGACCACTTTTGCCAGCTTGAGGACCTGATCAAGCAGTTGCCGGTGCTGTGCGGTCGCACAGATCGTCACGGAAATGTCCTTGCTCTTTTCGGCCTTGAGCAGGTTGATGACTGGAAAAAGCTTGATTGCTTCCGGCCGGGTTCCCAGAAGGACGAAAAAATGCTTGCGCACGCCTTACCCTCCGATCCGGCTGGGACCCGGCGGAACGACGCCGGGCGCACCAAGCCGGTACCGAAGGGCCCGCTTGATGAGGCCCTGCGCCAAGACGCCCGCAAACAGTGTGTTCGTCGTGGCGTATCGCCACCACATCCGTCCAGGCTCCTGATAGATGCGGTACAGCCATTCGAGCCCGAGCCGCTGCATCTGTACCGGCGCGCGCCGAACAATGCCTGCTAGAACATCGAACGCACCACCCACGCCCATGATGAAGGGTACGCCGAGATCATCGCGATGGGCGGCGAGAAAGCGCTCTTTCCTCGGTGTCGGCATGCCGATGAAAAGACAATCAGCCGCGCTGGACTGGATGTCCCGGACGACGTCATTCTCTTGCTCAGGTTTGAAGTAGCCGTCGTGCCAGCCCGCAAAGGCAAGTGAAGGATACCTCCGGCGCGCCACTTGCACAGCTTGTTGTAGTACGACGGGAGTGGCTCCCAGGAAATAGGGCTTGAAGCCCTCGTGCGCACATACCGCAAGCAACTCGGCAAGGAGATCCACGCCCGCGACCCGCGACGTCGCCGGAAGCCCGAGCGCTCGGGTGCCCCAGAGAATTCCCATGCCGTCGATGCCAACGACATCGCTGTTGGCGACATCGGCCGCAAGCACGGGATCGGATCGCATATTGACGAACTTGGCGACGTTCAGCGCCACATGTTGCAACCGCTGACGGCTGCGCATGGCCCCGCGCGCCAATTCGACGGTTTCAGCCATTGTCAGGAAGTCGACGGGGCATCCAAGAAATGATGCGCGCATTAGAACCTACTCCCAGAAAATCAGACCTCATTTAAGTTTGCATTTAAGCTTATTATGGAGATAATACGCGGCGGATATTTAATTGCAAGGTTTAAATGATCGAACTTGGCCACACGCTGCGGAGAATGAAAGCTGCCGGGCAGATGAGGCAGGCGGCGAACGGAACAGAAATTAAATAGGGAATTAAACGATGATTTCGGTCATTATTCCCCACCTCAACCAGCCTGACGCGCTGGAATCCTGTTTGCGTAGCCTGGATGCACAGACCCTGAGTCGGCACTCGTTCGAGGTCATCGTGGTGGACAACGGCTCGGCAACGCCCCCAACGGACGTCGTTGCTCGACATCCCGGCGTATCTTTGCTGCATGAGTCGGAGCCTGGTCCCGGTCCAGCGCGCAATGCCGGCGTGACGATTGCGAGAGGTGAGATGCTCGCCTTCATCGATGCGGATTGCAGGGCGCATCCGGATTGGCTGCACACCATAGTGCAATGGTCGCGCTCGTCGCCGCCTGACACGGTCCTCGGGGGCGACGTTCGCATCTGGACGGCGGAGAATGAGAGTCTTAATGCCGTTGCAGCTTATGAGACCGTCTTCGCTTACCGCTTCAAGCTCTATATCGAGCGCCACGGTTATTCCGGCACAGGCAATATGGCAGTGCTTCGTCGCGATTTCGATCGCGTCGGCCCTTTCGCTGGCATCGATGTTGCGGAAGACATGGAGTGGGGGCAGCGTGCACTACGTGCCGGACTCCGATTTCGGTACATCCCCGACATGATCGTCTTCCATCCAGCCCGGAGCTCCCTTCGGGAGCTCTATGCAAAATGGGATCGACAAATCGCACACTATCGCAACATGGCTGAAGGTAATCCAGCATGGCAATTGCGTTGGATTGCGCAGGCTTTGCTGGTCCTGGCATCACTTGCGCCAGGCGCTGTTACGATACTAACCAGCGACCGCCTACATGGCGGCAGCCCCCGTCTCAAGGCTATCGCCGTTCTGTGTGCTGTCCGAGCACATCGTGCCATGACGATGCTTTCGCACCTGGGCGGGCGGCGAGCAATGGCTTGGAACCGTTAGTTCACGCCAGTTCAGCAGGTTCCACGGCAAAGACGTGGTTGTGCGTCAGTTCCGGCAAGCCGGTACGGCGGCCGAATGACCACAGAATCCAACCGAGTTCGTAGCTGCGGCACTCAAGCCGAACACCCACGTTCGCGTTGTCGATCAGCGTACCCCCCTTGTCGCGCCAGACGTTCTTGACCGCGCGCAACACCCGCGGCGCCTTGGTCTTCAATTCATGCTTGCGTACCTGCGAACGGATGGTCAGGCCGAGTTCAGGCACGAGCATGGTCCGGCCTAGCTGGTTGTGACCAAGTACCCAGTTGAATCCCTTGATCAGGGCCTCCCGCGCTTCTCGCCGCCCAAAGCGCTCGGCCCATTCCAGCAGCGCCGGGGCCATTCCATACTGATGGACTGAATAGACTTCGTAGAAATCAAGGACGCGGCCGCTCAGCGCGTCGAAAAACCAGGGCCATTCGCCTTGTGGCCCTTGAAGCGCTATGAGATCGCGCACACAAGTATCGGCCATGACAAGCGCAGACGCATCGCCAAGGAATTCGCCATACTGATAGCAGGCGATGGAGAGATAGGTCTGGGTCGCAAATGACGCGAAACGGCGTCGAAAACCACACGGGGCATCGAAGAACAGTCCTGACTCGCTATGGAAACGCTCCTTCAGGAAACGGAAGAGCGGGGCGGCGAAGCACGTCCACTCCCTGTTACCTGCCCTTGCCTGAGCAACGACTCCCGTCAGCAGCATGCCCAGATCCTGCGCCCGAAACGTACTCCACCGCGACTCATCCGAAAGAATTCCTTTCACCTCGCCCGTCACCTGCTCCGGAATCGGAAGGTCGAGCTCGGCGGCGGCCCACAAGGCCATGCCAAAGGCATATTTGCGCACTGGAAGTGCGGTGAGCTGCATGACATTTCGATGGAATATCTCTGGGATATCGATACCGATCGGACGTTCCACGACCCGCGACATCCCAAGCAGGACATTGAGGGTATAAAACACGTCACTATGCCGTATCGACTCGTTTGGGGAAGCACGTCCGTCGAGGTGATAAATGTGCGACCAACGGCGCTCCCCGGGCAACCAGCAGCGTTCTAGGCCCTTGAGCGCATAGTTTATCAGCGGTGAGTTGAGGGACGGCCTGTTCGCCGCGGCCGGCACTGCCAGCTTCACACCAAAATTGGGACCGATCATCATCGCACTACACCATAGTCAATCGGGTCAGTATTCCCGGATGCTTTCATCCAATCCGCGAAGCAAGGGATAGAGGAAATAGGAAATCACCGTCCGCTTTCCGAGCTTTATTTCGGCGGTGACCGCCATACCTGGCATGAACTGAACGCGTTCCGGCGGCAGCCGAAGATGCATGTCGCGCAAATCGATCAGTACGCGATAAAAGGGAGCTGACGGGCGGCGCGCACCTTCGACCTTCGCGTCTGGCGAGAATGAGTCCTGGCTGATGACCCCAATCTCACCAGTTGCCGTGCCGTACTTCTGGAACGGAAATGCTTCAAACTTGATTCGTACGGCCTGCCCGACCGTCAGCTGTCCGATATCCCTGCCTTCGACGTTGACCTCCGCCCGGAGCGTCTCGTCGCGAGGGACCAATACAAAAAATGTCTCGGCCTCGCGAATTACCGAACCCACCGTTCGATTGGCAATTTCAAGTACCACCGCATCAGCCGGTGCGTGCAGCACGATCAATTGCCGGCGAAGCTCCGTCTTCTTGAGCTCCTCCGCGGCGCCGTTACGCTTGGGCAACGTCTCCACGAGCTCCTGATAGGCAGTACGGCGAAACTCTGCAGCGAAGACCTTTTGGTCTGCACGGGCCTTGTCCAAACGATGCATGTTGTCGACAATGGCGCCACGAACACGCGCCAGATTGCTTTCAACCTCCAGCCGCGCGTCCCGGGACAGCAGGAAGTTCAGTCTTGAACCGACCTCCTTCGCCATCAACACATTTCGCATGGCCTCAATGGACTGCATGGTCTCCAGCCGCTGGGTCAGAACGAATTCCTCATCCTGGGCCGTCTTCAGATTGGCCTGAGCGGACGCAATCTGCGCGTCGTAGTTCTGGATCTGAAGATCGTAAGCCGCCCTTCTCTGGAGAAATACCTTTCGCTGCAGCGCCTGATCGGTATTCGCGGACTCCTCGAGGACGTACTCAACGCCGTCCAATTCCGCCCGGACCCGGTCGATGGAGGCGTCGAAACCCGCCAGGCGGCTGCGCAGTTGATCAAGGTCGGCCTGAGAAAATGTCGGATCGAGGATCGCAAGGACATCGCCGCGATTAACCGGATCGCCGGCCTTAACGCGAATGTCCCGAATGACCGATGTTTCCAACGGCTGGACGACCAGGTTGGGACGTGTGGTGATCAGTTTGCCCTGTGCCGTCACAATCATGTCGACACGCGACACGCACGCGAACGCGATCGCGGTCGCGATCAGGGCGACGACACAATAGAGCGTGATCCGTCCTCCGCGCGGTGGCGTTCCCTGCTCGATCTCGGCGGCGTCGGACTGAAATTCCGCAACTACGCGAGATGCCGTCGACGCGGGCCTCGACAGCCCTCGCCGCTTCCGCGAAACGGTCGAAGGCCCCGATCTGCCGGAGCTCCCCTCCGCCCTGCTTTTCTCGGCACCGGTCATGCGACCTGCCTCGTCTGCTGATTCCAGAGATGCCTGTAGATGGTGCACTTCGACAGCAGGCCGTCGTGACGATCCACATCGACGATTCGTCCACGGTCGATGACCAGAATCTGGCTCGCATCCGACAGCATCGAAAGCCGGTGCGATACGATGATGACGGTCCGTCCCTCGGCGATACGCCGCAGATTGCGCCGGATGATCGCTTCGCTCTCGGAGTCCAGCGCGCTGGTCGCTTCATCGAGGATCAGAATGCGCGGGTTGACGATCAAGGCGCGGGCGATCGCAAGCCGCTGCTTTTGCCCGCCCGACAGGTTCGATGCCTGCTCCTCGAGCATGGTATCGAATCCCCTCGGCAGCCGCTCTATGAACTCGTCGGCGCCGGCGAGCTGGGCCGCCCTGACAACTTCGTCGAACGTCGCGTCACGCTTCACGCAAGCGATGTTTTCGCGCACGGTGCCACGGAACAGGAAATTGTCCTGGAGCACAACCCCGAGATTCCGCCGCAGGTGGGTAAGATCAATCTCGCGCGAATCATGGCCGTCGATCCGTAGTAATCCCTGCTGCACCGGATACATTCCCGCGATCAGTCGCGTCAGCGTCGTCTTGCCAGAGCCGCTGCGACCGACAATCCCAAAGACCGAACCGGGAGCGATTGTAAACGAGACGTCGTCCAGCGCCGGCGCTCCCTCGCCATAGCGGAAGGTCACGTTTTCAAACTCGATCTGGCCGACCAAATCGGGACGCAGCCCGTCGCGATGACCGTCCCGTTCCGGCTGCTTATTCATGACCTCGCCCAGCATCTTAACCGCCAGCGCGACCTCCTGATACTCGTGAACCATGGTTACCATCTGAACCAGCGGCCCCGAGACGCGTCCCGCCAGCATGTTGAAGGCGACCAGTGCGCCGATCGTCATCTCGCCACCGAAGACGTCCAGCGCGCCCAGGGCCACGATACCGAGCGTCATCATCTTCTCGAGAAAACCGGTCAGTGCCTGGGCGCCCGCCGAGATCCTTTCAACCCCGAAACGCATCGATACCGATTGCGCGCAGCGATCGTCCCATGCCCTGTTCTGGTTGGGCTCCATGGCCAAAGACTTCACCGTGCGCATTCCGTGCACCGTCTCGACCAGAAGAGCCTGGCGGCCGGCTTCGGCTTGGTAGAGCTGGTAGAGCCGTCGTCGGAACGGTCCCATCAAAATCACAATCACGCTGCCGCTGATGGCGGTAAAGGCCAGGACGACGCATGTCAGCTTAACGCTGTAGAGCGCGAGGACAGGCAGGAAGACGAACAGCGAAAGCGCGTCCAATGCGGTCAGGAACAGCCTACCGGTCAGAAACTCGCGAATCCGCCCGGCCTGCTGCATGTGCTTCACCAGCACACCGGCCGAGATATGCTCGAAGAAGGTTACGGGAAGCCCCAAAAGATGCCGGAACGTTTTGGTCGCAACCCGGATGTCGATCTTGTTCGTGGCATAAAGCAGCAGGTAACGACGCAAGAAGCTGAATATGGCATCGAAGCAGAGCGCGATAATCGCGCCAGCCGAGAGTACGTAGAGCGTCGTGAGACTCTCGTGGACAAGAACCTTGTCGATCACGAGTTGAAAGAAGATTGGAAGCGCGAGGCCGAGCGCATACAGGAAGACGGCGGCGATCGCGACGTCAGAGAACAAGCGCCATTCCCGGAGCATTTCGGGTACGAACCAGCGCAATCCAAAGGTCCTAGGGCCCTGTGTTGAACGACTCTCGCGCTTGAACAAGATCGCCTTTCCGAGCCATCGGGCACAAAACCGTTCAGCATCGACAAGCAGCGGCTCGTCCGTCCGTTCAGCCAAGGGATCGAAGACAGCTACGGCATCGCGTTCCGGCCCGGCCTCGACAACAAGAACCCAGTTCTGATTCGAGAGCTGAACAAGAGCCGGGTAGGCTTCGCCGAGCCGACACAGCGCCTTCCAATCGAGCTGCGTCGCCTGGGCGCGAAGCCCGGCCTCATGCGCCATGCGCAGCAAGAGGTCGGTCGAGATGCCGGCATCATCGACGGCATAAGCATGCCGCAAACGGTCCGACGGCAGATCGATACCGTGATGGGTGGCGACCCTCGACAGGCATTCAAGGGCGGTTTGAGCGGCCCAACGCGGCTCGTCCTCAGACGAGAGCGGTGCTGGTTCACACCGCTCGATTTCAACGGAAGTTGGCTGAGACATTTGGAGATCGTGAGCTGTCCGAAACAGATGACGCAGGCTCCACCCGCGCAGGCGCTGCAGTCGGCGCTTTTGGCCGATTGCGCTGGACGACGCCGGCATCCACGAGACCCTGAAGCGCGTTTTGCATTACCTCGACGGAGTTCGCGAACGACTCCGCCGAAAAGATCAGCCTTTGCCGAAACACCTTCTTTGGCGCATTGTTGGCGTCACGTTCCGTGGGCGAGAGACTGACCAAGTCCACCCGCACGATCGCCCCGCCAATTGTGACCTCGTCAATCCCGTCGGTATAGAGCTCCGTATGCATTCCGACTCTCCCTATGCTGCGAGCTGTGGCCTGAAGACGACGTCCACCGCGTAGCTCGTCGCGTTAAAGGTGTTGGTGGGGAAGAGGCTTCCAGATCCGTACGCATAGACGCCGTTCCCCCCGCTGGACGCGGATGATGGGGCTGTCAATGGTCCGTTGGTTACCGAACTGGCAAACAGATTGGGATCTGCCGAGTAATTTCCCGCAGTGTGATAGGCGGCGATATAGGTCGTGCCCGCTGCTATCGTCACCGGCGTACTGAAGCTGACCTGCTGCCAGCCGCTCGCTGCCTCGTTGGAAAAGGTAGCGGTGGCCAGCAAAGTCCCTGTGCTGCTCCAGAGATCGGCGACGTGCGTTCCCGTGTTGGATGGCCCCTTGTAGAAGCGCAGACCGACGATGTCGCCCGAGCTGGACGCCAGGAACTTCATGCCCAGCTCGACGGAATTCGGATCATTCGCCGTAACCACGCTGGGCGTTGGATCCGTGCTGAACAGGTTCACAGTGCTCGCGGACGGCGCATGGACGATCACGTCCACCCTCGCGCTTGCCGTACCGCCCCGGCCATCTGCGATGGCATAGTTGAACGAAGCCGGTCCGGTGTATCCGTTGGCTGGCGTGAACGTCACAGTGTTGTTCTGAGAATTGAAACCGACTGTACCGTTCACGGCCCCACTGGCGCTCGTGATCGTTAGAGCATCCCCATTCGGATCGGTATCGTTTGCTAGAAGCGCTGAACCGGAAATGCCGAGAGGTATGTTTTCGGTCGCATTGAAGCCGCTGTCGTTGTTGGCGATCGGGGACTGGTTCGTGCCGCCGCTCGAATTGTTGAACACGACGTCGACCCAGTAATTGGTAGCGGCAAACGTGCTGGTGGGAAACAGATTTCCTGTGCCGTAGGTGTAGACACCATTGTTGCTCGCGGGGGCCGTAAGCGGGCCATTCGTTTGAGCCGTGGTGAAGTCGTTGGGCGTATCGGCGTAGTGGCCGTTGCTGTGGAAGCTCGCGACATAGGTGGTACCGGCCGCGATCGATACCGGGCTGCTGAACGTGACGGTTTGCCAACCGCTGCTGGTCTCGTTGGAGAAAGTTGCGGTCGCCAGGAGCGTGCCTGTGCTACTCCACAGCGAGCCGGCGTGAGTGCCGGTGTCATTCGCACTCTTGTAGTACTTGATGGCGGAAATGGTGCCGGCCGCCGAGGACGTAAACCGCACGCCAAGATTGACTTGCGACGTGTCAGACGTCGATAGCACTGATGGCGTATCGGCGCTCGAGAACAAACTGACCGTCGAGGGTGCTGTGCTCACCGCAACATTGAACGTCTCGCTGGCGGCTAGGCTGCCGAGATCGGTCCCGGTTGCCTTTACGCTGAGCGTGCCGACATCGCCAGACGCCGGCGTGCCGCTGAAGGTCCGGTTCGTTGCGTTGAAACTCAGCCAGCCAGGCAGTGGTGAACCGTCGGCGGCGGTTGCCGTGTAGGCGAGCGAATCGCCGGAATCGACGTCAGTGAAGGTGCCGGCAGGCAGCGTCAGCGAGAAGGCCGAACCAACCGTTGCCGTCTGGTTGCCGGTCTGGACCGCCAGCACCGGCGCGTCATTGGCGCCGTGAACGGTGATCGTGAGTGTCGTGGACGATGTCGCGCCGGCGGCGTCGCGCATCGTGTAATTGAAGGTGTCGGTCAGCGTATTGGTCGCAAGCCGCAGGGCCTGCACGGCGGGATCGGTTTCGTTGACGGTATAAGTGAAGGCTCCCGCGGCATTGAGCACGAGGCTGCCATGCGCTCCATTCAGAGCCGAGCCCAACGTGCCGGAGGTCGAGCCGAAGCTGACCGCAGTCACCGTCTTGGTGTCACCGGCGTCTGGATCAGTGTCATTGGTCAGTACGTTTCCCATAGCGGGCGAGCCGCCCGTGCCGTTGGCGAGGCCGCCTTTCTCCGTGGCGTCGCCCGTATCGGCGACCGCTGTCGGCGGCGCGTTCGGCGTCGTCGTCACGGCTATATTGAACGTCTCGCTGGCGGCTAGGCTGCCGAGATCGGTCCCGGTTGCCTTTACGCTGAGCGTGCCGACATCGCCAGACGCCGGCGTGCCGCTGAAGGTCCGGTTCGTTGCGTTGAAACTCAGCCAGCCAGGCAGTGGTGAACCGTCGGCGGCGGTTGCCGTGTAGGCGAGCGAATCGCCGGAATCGACGTCAGTGAAGGTGCCGGCAGGCAGCGTCAGCGAGAAGGCCGAACCAACTGTTGCCGTCTGGTTGCCGGTCTGGACCGCCAGCACCGGCGCGTCATTGGCGCCGTGAACGGTGATCGTGAGTGTCGTGGACGATGTCGCGCCGGCGGCGTCGCGCATCGTGTAATTGAAGGTGTCGGTCAGCGTGTTGGTCGCAAGCCGCAGGGCCTGCACGGCGGGATCGGTTTCGTTGACGGTATAAGTGAAGGCTCCCGCGGCATTGAGCACGAGGCTGCCATGCGCTCCATTCAGAGCCGAGCCCAACGTGCCGGAAGTCGAGCCGAAGCTGACCGCAGTCACCGTCTTGGTGTCACCGGCATCTGGATCAGTGTCATTGGTCAGTACGTTTCCCGTAGCGGGCGAGCCGCTCGTGCCGTTGGCGAGGCCGCCTTTCTCCGTGGCGTCGCCCGTATCGGCGACCGCTGTCGGCGGCGCGTTGGTGCTGGAGGATCCGTTGAAGACCACGTCGACGAAGTAGTTGCTCGACTTGAAGATGTTGGTCGGGAATACGGTTCCGGTTCCGTAGCTGTAGATGCCATTTCCCGTGGCGGGGGCGCTCAGCTGGCCATTGGTAATCGACGTTGTGAAATAGCTCTGAGTGTCCGAATAATTGCCGTTGGTATGATAGGAAGCGACATATGTCGTGCCCGCGGTAATGGCTATCGGGCTCGAAAAACTTACCTGCTGCCAGCCGCTGGCTGTCTCGCCGCTGAAGGTCGCTGTGCCCAGCAGCGTTCCCGTCGCAGTCCAGAGATGCGCGACGTGGGTACCCGTGTTCAACGAGCCCTTGTAGAAGCGCAGGCCGGTTAACGTCCCGTTGACCGAGGCGCTGAACTTGACGCCCACCTCGACTGAGCTTGTATCACCCGAATTGGTCACGCTCGGCGTGTCGTTGGTGCCAAACAGGCTCTGGGCAGATATCGGATAGTTGACGTTGAGAAACACCTGCCCCGTTCCACTGGCGCCACCGGAGTCGGTAATCGTGTAAGCGAACTGTGCCGCTCCCGCGTAATTCGCGATCGGGGTGAACGTCACCGTCTGAGTCTGGACGTTGTAGCTTACGGTGCCATTGGCCGGATTGCTCACGCCGCTGATCGAAAACGATAGGCCGGCGGGATCCGTGTCATTGGCAAGCAGCGCCGATGCCGCGATGTTCAGCGTCCCGTTTTCCGTGACCGTGAACCCACTGTCGTTGTTGGCCTGCGGCAGCTGGCTGTTGTCCCTGAAGACGACATCAACCCAGTAATTGTCTCCCTTTGCCATCGAGATGCTGTTGGGGAAAAGTGGTCCTGTCCCGTAAGCGAAGACGCCGTTCAGGCCGCCGCCCGTCGCTGTCAATGAGCCATTGGTGTGCCCTGCATTGTCGAAGTAGAAGTCGGAGGTCGAATAGTGGCCGGTGTTCGTATGGTATGAGGCGATGTAGGTCGTCCCGGCCTGTAGATGCACCGGGGTCGTGAAATTGACCTGTTGCCAGCCACTCCCCGTTTCGTTGGTGAATGTAGCGCTTGCAAGCAGCGTCCCGTTCGCCGTCCAGAGATCGCCGAGATGCGTTCCCGTGTTCTGGGTACTCTTGTAGAACCGGATGCCGGTAATATCGCCAGAAGCCGCGGCAACGAACTTGACACCAAGCTCCACAGCTCCGGCGTCGGGAGTGTTGATAACCGCCGGCGTGTCCGAGGGACTGAAGATCGTCAGGTTCGACGACGGCGTCACTGTGTAAGCAACGCCCGTACCTGGCACTTCGAGGTTCAAGCTATCATCGACAGCCCTGCTCCGGATCTTCAATTGCCCAGGCGCGCCGGCCGCGAACGTATAGGTCCAGGATACATTCGACGCTCCGACGGTGCTGCTGGCCGGATGCCAGGTGCTGCCGCCGTCGGTTGAAACTTCGACACCACCGATTACCCCCCCGGCGTCGCTTGCCGTGCCGGTCACAGTGATAGATTGGCCTTCCACGACGCTTGTGGCGGAAAGATTTGTGATAGTCGAGGTCGGCCCCGTATGATCGGTCGATTGGGCGGCAATCACCAGACTCGCCTGCAGCGTCGCGGGTTGCACTCCCATGTCCGCAAACAGATTGACCATGGCCTGCTGTACATTCGGATCAGTCGGCGTCGCCGGCGCCAAGTTGTACTGGTCGTGATCCGATGCAAGACCCCAGGACCAGAACACAGTGCCGGCGCTAAAGACGAGAGCACCGCTCACAGGATCACGAAATTCTACCAAGTTGTGGGTTGCGGTACCGCTGCCCGTCGTATTGCCGTAGTCAAGTAGGTATTTTGTGGTTTGGAGAGTGGTCGACGAGACATCCACCAGTCCAGCCGGACGGAAGCCGTTGTCTGGCGACGAATCCCATTCATAGCCCAACAGGTTCGGGGTCAGCGATGCAGTTTGCCCTTGCGCCGTCCCTGCGATCGGCGCGTTACGCCAAAGCCTCAACTGCGTCATCCCGTACGGAATTTTGATCGTGCCGTAGGAATCCCCGTCCACCTGAAAGACAGTGCCGGTCAGCGCGTTGGAGGGAATGCCTGACATGCCTCCGGTTGACGCAAAACGCGCGTCCATGAATGTTCCCGTCGCCGCCCCTGTCGGGTCGATCAACTGATTGGCATGGGTGTCCTTATACGTGATCAAGGTGCGATTTGCCGTGTGGCTGGGATCGATGCTGGCTGCAAGCCTCGTCTGCCAATAGACTTCGTTACCGCTCAGAAAGGTCAGATTGACGCCAGCGTGACCGGCGGCCCGGACGTTGGAGACCTGGCTATCGGTCCAGTACTCGTCGTGACCGACCTCCATATAAACCTGATGATTCAGCAGCAGCGACCCGTTGGTTGCCGCATCGATGCCCGAAATGTAGGAGACGTCGTATCCGTTTTGCTCAAGCCAGTAGATCGCCGGATATTCCGCCGAGAACACCATGTCATTGGAGGTGCCCTCGAGCCCCCCATCACGCGTGGTGATAGGACGATTGTAGCTTACGGCGTAAGCGGAACCGTTCACGCCAGGTCCGTTGCCAGTGTACAGATTGGCCCCGCCCCAAGGATTATATGCCTCCCAGGTTTGGTCAGACGTTTGGAACACGATAGCGCTGGTGGACGCGTCGCTACGGACGACAAACGGAATTTGGAAGACCTGCGTGCCGTCAATGACATTAGCGATGTAGACGCCTGACACGGCGCTCGTCGGAACCGCCCACGAGTCAGTCACGCTCCAGTTGCCGGCGTCCACGAGACCCGTGGACGCGTCCTTTAACGGGGTCGGTTGCACAACCGAGGTGGCAGCCTGATGCTGCAAGCTCGTAATCAGTCGGGCACCGTTGCCGCCGTAGTAACCAAGCCGGTAGATGTCGACATGATAGTTCGGCGCGCCGGTCTGGTTGTTGATCTTGAACTGAACGGTGCCGCCGATATTGGTACTTATCGCCGTCGTGAAGCCCTGGATTTTCGTTGAGTCTGCGCCAGCGTCGATCTGCCAGATGCTTTGCGGCGTGCCTTGTTTCTGATTCTCCAGCACGATCGGGTTCGTTGCAGCTGGGTCCGCAACAATGGTGCCGCCCTGCCCGTCGCTTGCAAAGGTCCAGTTCGGGTCATTTCGAGAGAACAGCAACGTGACGTTGCCGGCCCCGTTGCCGAAATCGACTGTGCTGATGTTTGAGCTGCTGTCGTAATGAACCGACGCCGACATCGTTGACGTGAAGGAAAAATCCCTGAGATCAATGAGATTGCCAGCCGAAAGCGGTCGATCCGGCGATGAACTTCCGATCAGACCGTGGAATTGGGCGGAGTGACCGAGGATAAGACTGCCGGCTTCCGTCTCGAACGACACGGTTATTCCGGAAAATGATCCACTCAAGACTTGCCCAGAGACCGCCCCTCCGATCTCGAGAGTTGCCTTGTCGGAAATCGCGAAGACCCCCGATCCGCGGACGTCTCCCTTAAAATCTGCCGCAGCTGCGCGATCTCCGCCCAAGGATCCGAGCGTGATGTTCCCGTTGTTTGTCGCATCGCCCTCTACGACGAATGAGCTTCCGGCCGCGAGCGAGACTGCCGCCTCTGCATCGACAACCAGCCTGCCTACGTCGATATTGCCCGCGGTTGCAACAACATAGGATCCCGGCGCATCGATGAACGCCGTCGACGAGATATCCGGAACGCCAGCACTCCAGTTCGCAGCAACATTCCAATAGCCGCCGCTCGCATTGATCCAACGAGTCGCGCCGGACGGCTGGGCAGACAATGTTGTCTGCAATGCTGCGGCAGCGTGACCGCGCACACCGCCGATAGCGGTCAGCTGCCAGGAACTTGCACTTTGACTTGTGCCCACACTTACCTCGGCCCCGACATTCGAGCTCCCACCTGGCAGGTCTGCGCGGGGCGGAATCCAGAGCGGCTGCCACACCGGCAGATTGCTGCTCCAGGTCGCGGCCCAGAAGGGCGGTCGCTCCAGGCTTGGGATCGTCGGGTTGAAGTCACTTTCTTCCGAGAGGAGAGGCCTTGCTCCTCGATAGAAGACGCTCGACCTTTGATTCAGCATGGTCAGCCTCTCGAAATCAGCATAACAGAACGCGATTCAATTAATAATTAAATCAACCGCAATTTCAATCCATTTATTTTAGCATTTAATTTAGCGATGAAACTGCAAGATTTCGTTGAGATACCTGCCATACCCGCTCTTCTGCAGCGACTCGGCGAGCGCGAGAAGTTGATCACGATTGATGAAGCCGAGTCTGAAGGCGACCTCCTCAAGACAGGCGATTTTCATTCCCTGCCGCTTTTCGAGGGTCTGCACGAACGTCCCAGCATCGATGAGCGACTCGACCGTGCCGGTATCCAGCCAGGCAAACCCCCGCCCCATGCGTTCGACATGGAGCGCGTCGGCTGAAAGGTAGCGCATTTGCAGATCTGTGATCTCAAGCTCGCCGCGCGGCGACGGTTCAACGCGACGAGCGTAGCGGACAACGCGATTATCGAAGAAGTAAAGACCGGTGATCGCCCAACTGGACGCTGGCTTGCTCGGCTTCTCCTCGATCCGTATCGGACGATCCGCCTCGTCAAATGCCACGACGCCATATCGTTCCGGATCGCGCACATGATACGCGAAGACCGTGGCGCCTTCCTCACGTCCCGCCGCCCGGGCCAGCAGTTCACTCAGACCATCGCCGAAGAAGATATTGTCGCCAAGTACCATCGCCACACGATCGCTTCCGATGAAATCGGCACCAACAATGAAGGCGTCCGCGAGACCGGCAGGACGGGTCTGTTCCGCGTAGCTGAGCCGAATGCCCCATTGGCTGCCGTCCCCCAGCAACCGCTCGAACTGGCACCGGTCTGACGGCGTGGTAATAATCAGAATTTCGCGGATCCCTGCCAACATCAGCGTCGACAGGGGATAATAGATCATCGGCTTGTCATAGATCGGGAGCAACTGCTTGCTGACCACGCGCGTGATCGGATAGAGGCGCGTTCCGCTGCCGCCAGCCAGCACGATTCCCTTCAGCATCGGTGTCTCCTTCTTCGACCAGCTGGTCAAGACAGGCTTCGAGTGAATGGCGCCAGGACGCCAGGCGAATTCCGAACACGCGTTCGGCCTTGGATGAATCCAGGCGCGAGTTTCGAGGCCGACGCGCAGCGGTCGGAAACTCTTCAGTCGTGATCGCCTCGAGCGTCGGAATCCGCGCTCCACGACGGGAAAGCTCGTCGAAGATTGCCTTCGCAAAGTCGTGCCAGCTTGTCTCGCCTTGACCCGCGAGATGAAAGATGCCGGCCGCGGCCCTGCGATCGACTGTTACTGACCGTTCTGCGATCTGAAGGACGGCCTCCGCGAGGTCGTATGCGTAGGTCGGATTTCCCTGTTGGTCCCGGACAACCCTTGCGATGGGCTGCGTCTCGCATAACCGCAACATCGTTCGAACGAAGTTGCTGCCATAGGGGCTGTAAAGCCACGAGCATCTGATCACGGTCGCGAGCGGATGCGCGGCCAATACAGCAGCTTCGCCGGCAAGCTTCGACGCGCCGTAGACATTTAACGGCGCGGGAATGTCGCTTTCGTCGTACGCATCCGGTTTTGCGCCGTCGAACACATAGTCGGTCGAGAGATGGATGAGTGGAATATTCATCTGCCAAGCGACATTTGCCAGCGTTGCCGCACCATCGCGGTTGATGCTGAACACTTTCGCCGCTTCAGATTCGGCCCGATCGACCGCCGTATAAGCGGCCGTGTTGATGATTGCAGACGGCGCGATCGATGCGATGAGCTCGTCGATCCCTTCGCGGTTCTCCAGATCGAGTTCTCGGTGCCCGAGAGCCACCGCAGGCAGACCGCGCATTGCAGCGACATTGCGAAGACACCTTGCCAACTGACCGTTCCGCCCGGCAATGAGGATGGGTCGATCTGTCATCTTCACCTCAATGTTGAGTAGCGAGCAGGCCCAGACGCGAGCCGTCATAGACACCGCAGCGAGCACGCTGCCACCATGCACGATTGTCGAGATACCATCCGACTGTTTCGGCCAAGCCATGTTCGAAGGTTCTCGTCGGTTCCCAGCCTAGTTCGCGATGTGCCTTCGACGCGTCGATCGCATAGCGCGCATCATGTCCTGGACGATCCGGCACGAACCTGATGAGAGATCGTCTCGCTCCCGCGCCCGGGGATAACCGATCCACCACGTCACAAATCCTGGTGACCACCTCCAGGTTGGATCGCTGGCCATCTCCGCCGAAATTGTACTTCTCGCCCGGTCTTCCTTCGTACAGAAGTTTTATCAAGCCAGCGGCATGATCATCGACATGAAGCCAGTCGCGAATATTTCGGCCGTCGCCATAGACCGGTAGGGGCTTCCGGTCGAGCGCATTGAGGATCGTCAGCGGGATGAGCTTTTCCGGGAACTGGTACGGCCCGTAATTGTTCGAACAATTCGATACGATGACCGGCAGACCGTAGGTTCGAAACCACGCGAGTGCGAGGTGGTCCGAGGCCGCCTTGCTCGCCGAATACGGCGAACTCGGCCTGTAGGGCGTGTCCTCGCGAAATAAGTCCTCCGGCCCCAATGAGCCATAGACTTCGTCTGTCGATACGTGGACGAAGCGGAACTGCTTCCGCCGCGGAAGCGGCAGACGTTCGTAGTAGGTCCTGGCCGCCTCCAACAGCGTGTAGGTACCAACTATATTGGTGCTGACGAAGGCCTCGGGTCCGGTGATCGAACGGTCGACGTGGCTTTCGGCGGCCAGGTGTATGATCGCATCCGGCTCGTAGTCGGCGAGCGCGAGACCCATAGCCTCTCGATCGCAGATGTCGGACTGCAGGAAGGCATAAGACCCCAGCCCCTCGATGCTCGCCAGCGAAGTCAGGTCGGCTGCGTATGTCAACTTGTCGACGTTGACCACCGCGGCACTGGTCTGCAGCACCAAACGGCGACACACAGCAGAACCGATAAAGCCCGCTCCGCCGGTCACCAGAATACGCATTCCACTCATCTCCACTATTTCATCTCCACTATTCGAAAACGCAAGCAAGCTGGTTGAGCGCAGGAAGGGTCTGGTCCTTTGGCGATATCTGAGCCTCTGACGGTGTGACGGGCCACTTGATCGCTAATGCGGGATCAGCCCAATAGACGCCGCTGTCATGGCTCGGCGCGTAGACTTGGTCGACCTTGTACAAGACGACGGTCTTGGGCTGCAGCGTACAGAAACCATGCGCGAATCCCTTCGGAATGAACAGCTGCTCGCTGCTTTCGCTATCCAACTGGATGGCGATGTGCTTGCCGAAGCTTGGCGATGAACGCCGGAGATCAACAGCAATATCGAGAATAGCCCCGTTCAACACCCGTATGAGCTTCGCCTGGGCGAAGGGCGGTCGCTGAAAATGCAAGCCGCGCACCGTGCCGACCCGATCCGAGCTGGACTGATTATCTTGAACGAAGTCGTGCAGGATTCCTTTCTCAGCAAAAGCCGATCGCTGAAAGGTCTCACAGAAGTAGCCGCGGGCATCGGAAAACCGATCCGTTCGAAGGACTTTGACATCAGGGATCGCTAAAGGTCGCAGTTCCAGCATTGGGCACCCTCCTGCCGGCCCTCAATTTCCCCATCGGGGTTCGTTGCGACGGACCATAAGTAAATATTCGACGGAATTTAATTATCCGCCCGCCGATCCGTCTCGAAACGCTCACATTATTTTCGATGCAAATACCGGCTAGATTGTAACCCTCAGAAGCACCTTCCATTTTGCCAACGCCGGGCCGAAACGACAGACCCATCAGCATTTTCAATTTCAGCCTCGGTTAATATATGATTTATTTAATTTGGCAAGCGGATTTTTATATGCATATAATCCCCCACTGCCTGCGCGCCCTCGGTCTGCGGGCGAGCGGCCCCAACGTGACCCACCGTCGGACAGGTACGTGATGCTCCAGAACAATCTTCGACACACGGATAGCGTACGGCTGCCTGTGACCGGGCTGGCCCAACCCGTTCAAACGGACAGCGGAGGAATCAGCGACGTTATCAATTTCGGCATCGGGCTTCTACGACGCCAATATCTCATGATCCTTGTGACTGCTGCACTCGTGACTGCGGCCAGTCTGCTCTATCTCCGCTTAGTGTCTCCAACCTATACCGCGCAGGTTCAGATCCTGTTGGCCAATCCAAGGGCCCAATTTGTCCAGCAGCAGTCACTCCTTGCCGAGCCGGCCTTCGATCTCACTCAAATCGAGACCCAGCTTCAGCTCCTGAGATCAAAGGCCACTGCGGTCGCGGTCATCGACCAGTTGAAACTGTCGGACGATCCGGACTTTAGTGCGACAGGGCTATCTCTACAGGCGCTCTGGCACCGAATTCGGTCATGGGCGTCGATTGGATCGAAGAAGGATGGCCCATCCGATACCCATGGCGAACCTTCCGACACTATCGTAGACGCATTTCTCAATCGGCTTTCCGCGGGGCGTATCGGCTACAGCAACGTCATTGAGATCAATTTCAATTCGAGCAACGCAGCCCGAGCCGCGGAGATCGTCAACGCCGTAGCCAATACCTATGTTGCGGACCAGCTCAATGCAAAATTCGATGCTAATCGCAGGGCAACAAGCTGGCTGCAGGACAGGCTGCGCGATCTCGGTGACCAAGCCCTCGCTGCACAACGTGCCGTCGACGTCTACAAGGCCCAGAACAATATCGTCTCTTCGGACGGAAAGCCCATCAACGACCAGCAGGTCACAGAAATCAACAATCGATTGGCTGCCGCACGCGCCCAGACCTCTGATGCCACGGCCAAGTTGGCTCGCTATGAAGCTCTTCTTGCCTCCGATCCGACAAAGCCGTCCTCGATGGGCAATCTGGATGCTATCGGGGCCGATGCGACAAACAGCCAGATCATTACTGGGCTGCGCCAGCAGTATCTGGAACTCCTGAGGCGTGAGGCCGAGTTGACGGCCAGGGTTGGTCGCGACCACCTGGCAGTCGTCAATGTTCGGAACCGCGCGCGGGAATTTCGCGTCTCCATTTTCGACGAAGTCAAAAGACTTGCCGAAGTCAGCCGAAGCGAATTCGAATTCGCCAAACAGCGCCAGCAAGAAATCGAAAAGCAACTGTCCAAGGCCGTCTCGCAGTCCCGTTCAGTCAATTCTGCCGAGCTAACCAACAAGGATTTGGAAAGCCGGGCAAAGGGCTTGCGTAGCTTGTACGAGACTTTCCTGCAGCGTTACATGGGCTCCGCACAGCAGGAGACATTCCCCATCTCGGAAACGCGCGTACTTTTTCCCGCTTCGCCGCCGCCGAGCAAGAGCAAGCCAAAGACGACGTTGGTGCTGGCGCTCGGCATCGTCGGCGGTCTCGCGCTAGGCATCGGCTTGGCGCTGCTCAGAGACATCATGGACCGCGTCTTTCGTACCTCCTCACAAGTCGAAACTGTGTTGGAATTGCCTTGCCTATCCTTGGTCCCATTGTTACCGGCCCGCAAATCCGCGAAGATACCAGTTCGCCCCCAGCTTACCGATGATGATGTTCAACAACGGATAGTTCCGTCTCCAACGGCAATTCATCGCACCGTGGTCGGGATGCCGCTATCTCGGTATACCGAGGCAATTCGCTCCATCAAGCTAGCCATCGACCACAATCCGGCCAAAATCTCCTCCCAGGTCATCGGGATTACCTCGGCCCTGCCGAATGAGGGGAAGACTACGATTGCAGCCTCGCTCGCGCAATTGATCGGCCACACCGGCAAGAAAGCTATCATCGTCGATTGCGACCTCAGGAATCCCTCACTTTCTGCTATCTTTGCGCCTAAGGCTGTCAACGGAATCATCGAAGTTGCAAACGGCAGCCGATCCCTGGCGGACACGATTTGGCGAGATCCCACGACGAACCTTGCATTTCTACCCGCCGTGCGGCGGGGATCTCTGCTTCACACCAGCGAGATTCTGTGCGCCGACGCAATAAGCAAGCTGTTCGACCGCCTGCGAGCTGACTATGACTACGTCATCGTCGACCTTCCTCCCCTGACCCCGTTAGTTGATGTCCGAGTCACTTCATCTCTAATAGACGGCTATATTCTAATCGTTGAGTGGGGCCGCACCAAAATAGATATCGTGCAGCACGCACTGCACACGGCACCCAACATTCATGAATCGTTGATTGGGGCAGTTCTCAGCAAGACGGATACCAAGGCAATGGCTCGATATGACGGCCATCGGAGCTATTACTATCATGACAGCCACTATATCCGTTATGGCCTTTCCGGCTCTTGATGCTGTCTCGTAGCGGCCTGCACGTTCTCCGGCCACCGGAGTGGCCGCACCACACCATGGTGTTTACATGATTATCCGGCTTGTCCTGTTAGCCGAGTTTGTGGCGATCACCGCGGCGCTCGCAATGCCGGAAAGCCTGCAAAGCTTGGGATTGGCATCATTCATACTAGCAACAGCCGCGCTGGTTGTAGCGATCTTTCCATCGCCCGCCTCCCTCGCGCTCACCAAGCTGCTCCGGCCTGGTCCCGTCGTTGTGCTCGCGGCTCCGGCCCTCTGGATGGCGTTACAGGTGGTGCCGATGCCTATGGACACGCTCGGAAATCCCATCTGGGCAACTGCTTCGGCGGCCTTAAGCGAGCCCCTCGCCGAAAAAATCACAGTCGATATGGGGGCGACTATGCTCTCGCTGGCGCAGTATTACGCTGTGCTCGCCGCGGCCCTCGTCACTGCGGTCATCACGCTTGACCGATATCGCGCAGCGCAAGTCCTGCATATGCTACTGTCCATAGCCACGATTGCCACGGCCATGTGGTTCGGCAAGGAAACTGCCGGTGTCGCCGGGCCCGATGGCTCAACCGTCGCAGTGCTCGGCGTCTTGCTCTCCTGCGCCACGGCAATACGCGCGGCCGATCAAATAGCGCGGCATAGTCGGCCAGGAACAGTTGCGCCAGTTCCGCTCCTTGCTCTGTCCGCCGCGACCGTCGCAATGATTGTCTGCTTGGCCGCGCTGCTCATTTGGACCAACTCCACCGTCGTCGTCGCTACCCTCCTCGGATCAGCAAGCTTGCTCTCGGTGTTCGTTATTCGCAGGTGGTTCTTGGGCTTGTGGGGTACCGCTGGCGTTTTCGCAACCGCCGCAATCTTCTGTATTGCCAGCGTAACGGTTATTCCGTTTAGGACGAACACCGATGTGACGATCGCCTTGTCAACGAGCAGTCAGATCGCGACAGAACGGATGCTACAGGAGGTCAGGCCGGCGGGATCCGGTGCCGGCGCTTCGACGGTCCTTTTGCCGCTTTATCGGGACATTGGAATCGGCGCCCCGCGAGAAAGGCCAACGGCTGCCGCCGCAATGGTTATAGACATGGGCTGGGCGTTCCTTTGCGGCCTTGTAGTAATAGCGATGCTCGGCGCTTGTATTCTGATCAGGCGTTCTCTGTCACGAGCTTACGACTACGTGTACCCCGCCTTGGGCGCCGGTGCTTCGATTGCACTGACGATACTGGCCTTTGCCGACCATGGAATTCTGGGTTTGGGCGCATCGCTTTTGGTCGCTGCGCTTTTTGGGCTGGCGTTCGGTCAAAGCGTCTCCGGTGCGGGCCGTGAGGCCATATCCTTGGAGTCGAAAGAGGCTTCGGACTGGACGGCCGGTCCAGCTCCGGCGTCTCGTCCAAGGCTCGCGCCAGCGTTTGCCATCCCATGGCCGCGCGCTGCTCTGGCGGTGCTTGGAATAGCGCTGATCATACAGACGATATGGATGGTCCTCCCTGGCCGGTATCTCGGAGGTCAGTCTTCTTTGTCGGCAGCTGTTTCGGCCGCAGCAGCATGGCCAAACGGGATCTCGAAACCAGTTTCGGCTGCGGCAGCGCATGAAGACCTTTGGATCCGAGGGGAATCACGATCCCGTGGAGATCCGGCTCTCGCCGCGGACGAGCAAAAAACGGAACTTCCGGCAGCGTCGAATGCGTTTGCCCGCGCGCTGCGCTCGTCGCCGCTCCGCGGCGACATTTGGCTCATGCTCGCGGCGGCGCCGAAACAGAATTCGATCCAGACGGCAGCCATGCTTAAGATGTCGTACTATACTGCGCCGAACGATCTGGATCTGCTTCCATTAAGGCTGTCCGTCGCGCTCGTTACAGATGCTGTGGTACGCGAGCTTGAATTTCGGGACTTGATCAAGCGGGACGTCAGCCTCGTCGTTACGCGTCGACCTGCTATCAAACCAGCGCTTGTGGCCGCGTACCGGTCAGCCTCGGCCGAGGGGAAGATCTATCTCGAGACCCTAATTTCGGAGCTCGATCCGACCTACCTCGACAACATGCGCGCGCGGAATTCCCGACAGGGATCTCGATAGGATCCTCTGAGCAGTGCGACATATTTAAAATGGCCGGACCCAGGATTTTTCTCTTGATTAATCCGATTAATTAATATATTATTAAATATTAACTCGCGGGTGTACCGACAATGAATTTCGTGAACCGACATTTCCCCGATCGGGAAGTTACGGATCGTGTCAGTCCCGGGCCGATAGTATCCCGCCAGCACAAATGGCCTCTCCGTTACGACTCGATCGAATACGTGGCGCTCTGTGCGGATATTGCGACCATTCTTTTTGCGAGCCTCGTTTCGACGTGGCTGAGCCAAGCTCAGAGTGGATGGGCTGCAGGCGACTTAAGCAACGCACTTGGCCTGGCCCTAGTCAGCGCAACATGTCTCGTTTGCCTCTTGAAGACGCACGGCCTTTATCGGCCAGCCGAGCTCCTCGTCCTGCGAAGTCAGATGCGCGCCGTCTGGATTGCATGGGCGTCATTGTTGTTCTTGATATGGGCCGGGTACGGTTTTGCAATTGGTTCGGGCTCTTCTCACCAAGCGGGCACACTTTTCGCTGTCCTGGGCCTGGGCTTGCTTATGGCCGAGCGGTGGGGAGTGAGAGCGCTTCTCGGGAAGGGCCTGAGCGGCAGAAAATTCGCCAGCACAAACATTGTTCTGGTCAGCGACCAGCCGCCATCGAAAAACGCCGGACTGCCTGAAACGCTGGCGATGCATGGTTATTGTGTCCGAGGCCGGTTCAGCTTGCCCCCAATCGGCTTCGGTCCTGCCTGTCGAAGGCGGCTCACGGCTCGCGTGATTGACTACATTCGCAGCTCCGAGCTCGACCAGGTGGTTGTGGAAGCGACCCCGGAACGATGGCCCGAACTTCGGGCCTTCGTTGCCGACTTGCGGGTCTTGCCGCTACCGGTTGTGTTCGTGCCGGTCGGTACGACATCCGAATTGCTTCGACACCCCACGCGAAGCCTTGGAAGTACGGTTTGTGTTGAACTCCAGCGTGGGCCGCTTACGCAGCTGGACTGTGCGACCAAACGAATCATTGATCTTTTCGGCGCCGCGCTCGCCTTGACGATACTTGCCCCGCTGCTTGTGCTGGCCGCACTTGCAATCAAGCTGGACTCGCCCGGCCCCATATTCTTTCGACAGCAACGCTGTGGTTTTAATGGCCGGATCTTCCTGATCCGCAAATTCCGGACGATGCATGTGCTCGAGGACGGGCCCGCGATCCTTCAGGCCCGTCGCCTCGACCGACGGGTGACCCGCGTCGGCAAATGGCTGCGACGGACAAGCTTCGATGAACTGCCACAGCTGTTAAATGTGCTCGACGGCAGCATGTCGCTGGTCGGTCCGCGTCCTCATGCCTTGGCTCATGACGGAGAATTTGACAAGCTCGTGCGGAACTACGCCCTACGCCGTAGGGTCAGGCCAGGATTGACCGGATGGGCCCAAGTCCATGGCTGCCGCGGTCCAACCCCCACAGCCATCACGGTCGAAACACGCGTACAATACGATCTCTGGTACATCGACAACTGGAGCCTTCGGCTTGATCTCGTAATCCTGCTGCGAACTCCCCTCGAAGTGCTGCGGGGACGCAACGCCTATTAGGCCACAGGATCACGGCACTGCGGCGGCCATTTAACCCCAACCACCCCGTCGAACAGTGCAGATCAGGTTACGCGCGCTGACGAAGCTTCGGACTTGCATCCCCTATGCGAAAGTCCTCAATTCTCCGGCCAGACTTCATGGCAGCAACCAACCACCGCGGCCGCTTGCCGCGCCCCGACCAGGTCTCGGAGGTCTGGGGGTTCCGGTATTTCGGCAGCACACGCGGATATTTGCGTCTCGCCTTGGCAGTCGGAGACACGCCCGGTCCGCTTGAGTCCGCCAAAACAGCCGCCCCGCCCCCGAGAACCGCCAAGCGCTTCTCCAGTTCGTGCTTTTCTGCCTTAATTCGGTCCGATAAGATCCCGCTAATTTCCTCATGAAGCGACCAGAGATCGTCAAGGGACATTGATTCTAATTCGAGTTTCTTAGCTGGCATGCTCGCACCCTGTAGTTGCGCCAAACTTAATATGCCCCGCATCGACATTAATCAAGATGGTGAACTAGATTTACCCAACAAAATGTATGGAACCGCACTTAATCCGCATTCCCAGATAACTGCGTCGCAGCAATCAATCAAGCCGAAACAATGGGCTATCCGCATAATCTAATTGCTGAGCGGATAAATTCACACGTCCAGCGGGCAGCCGTGGAACCATTCAAGCGAACTGATATGATGGGATCACATCGAGCGCCGGTACAAGTCATCCGCGACGCAATATTCTCGATGAATATGGTCGGCGTAGGCTGTCCTTTGTTCTGGGCAATCTCGATATTGCAGCCTTCGGATATGCACGAGCGCCAACGAACTCAATGTCCCTCAGCCCAAACCGCCTGAACTCGATTTGAGCTTCAGGTCCCGAATGTCCGAGGGGCCAGCCGGGGAAGGATGCTCCGACTGTGCCGCCGAGAGGAACTCGATTGAGAGACTCCCCTTTCTTGCTTTGCAGCAAGTCGTTGATCTGCCTACCCCCATTTAATAAAATAACCCTAGTAATAATTATTAAATAATATACTATTTATTTACTGTAGCGTCGATTTGAAGCACTGGCTTTGGTCCATCGTTGATTTGGGCGTTCGGGCAATGATGTGCTCGTAAGCTGAGGATGACAGATGGATCAGGCGTCAGTCAAACGGTGACGAGAATGCTATGCGTCGGCAAGATCTCGAAGCCATGGACTTTGAGGAACTCTGGCTCCTTCACGAAGAGCTGACAAAGATACTTGCCGAAAAGATCACAGTCGAGAAGCGAGAACTCGAAAAACGTCTTGCGCAACTCAACCAGCCGGATCAATTCGGTGAAGCTGAACGCCGGGCCGCCAACGCTGGACCGAGCGAGCCGCCGCGCCGCAAATACCCGAAAGTCGTGCCAAAATACTTCAATCCACTCCGCCCGACGGAGACTTGGTCGGGGCGTGGCAAACAGCCGCGCTGGCTAGTTGCCGCGCTCCAATCGGGCCACACGCTCGAAGAGTTCAGGATTCGCGAAAACGACGAGTCGTCCGATCGGAATGCCGGTGGACAAGGGCATTAACTCCGCGCAACTGCCGACATGTCGTTTGCTTAAATTGTTTGGCCTTGAAGGCGTGCGAGCGTTGCTGGCTTTACACCTTTCCGACACGAACGGCGGTGGCGGCCCTCAACAGGAACTTCAAGGTGTCCGTTCTTGGCACGGACCACAATCCAGGCCGGCGCATGCCGGTTTGCGTGCAGCCAGAGGTCGCCTCCCGCCGGTAGTTTCTGAGGTCCAGGACGGTCATTGCGAGGAACGGCACACGTGTGGCCGGAAAGCGCGCTTGCATTAATTGTCGCATGAACTGCAGACGAGGAATCAGCCGAGTGCGCATTGAGCGCGGGATCTCGACCCCAAGCAGCGCAGCAAGGGCGAGCAGTTGGGTTTCGACCGCGTTTTTCATCAATTCGCCCGAGACATGAGAGGCAAGTTCCTGCCAGTCCAACCCTTCAGAATCGTTCAAGTCGCGCAACCCAACCAGATGCCGGAGATCGAGTTCGCCAAGCCAGTAGCCGTAGTCTTGGAACTGATCGTGGATGATCAACATCAGCGCTCGATAAGTGGGCGTCGGGACGTACACGCGTCCGCGCCCCAGCAGCGCGGGGACGCAATGGTCCAGGGCATGTCCCGAGCCAGCATAGAGGTAGGCGGGGCCTGGAGCGGCCCGCTGCAGATCGATGGTTCCGACATCCCGCGGTCGACTTAGCTCGACATACCACCTCCGGCTTTCAGGGCGCGCTTGATCGTGAATTTCATAGCCAATTGCGCCCAGAGCGGCGACCGCCCTTTCAGCTTCGTCCGGCATGACCATAATATCCAGATCACACATCAGCCGAACTCCCCGCCGCTCGACAGGTGCTGTGGCTAGCGTTGCCGCACCCTTGAGCAACACCGGCGTAACTCCCTGGCCATTCATCGCAATGACGGCCTCTTCCAATTGACCGGCCAGCCGATCGTTGCGCAGCACGTTTCGGCGATGGATCTGGCGGATATAGGTGCACACGTCCTCTGGCAACACCGATGCAAATTGATCGACGAAGTCAATGAGCGCAGGCGTCGTCAACGTCTGGTTTGCGAGCCCGATGACGGAGGTCCACTCCACTTCGACGGGCGGCAAGCCTCGCAAGCAGTTGCATAGGCTTGTCAGTGCCGCACTATGCCTTGTCATTGCACAAGTCCATCAGCAGCTGTCGAGCCTGTGCCGATTCCGAATAGATAAGTTGGAACGATCGCGCGCCCGCAACAATCCGCTTCAAAGCGAAAAAGCCGGGCTGCGACAGCTTCCCGTCTGCGGCAAAAGCGCCCTCAATGAGCCGCTTGATCGAATCAAGTTGATCCAGGGGGGTCAGCTCGACGGGGCCGCTTGCAACCCGGTTCAGAAAGATGATCCAGTTGGCAGAGAGGCTCCCATTGTGCGCATCCGGAATCGGCAAATACCGCACTTCGGCGCCATCGGACCGGCGGTGCGTCACGTCGTTCCAATCGCCATACAGTCGGGATAGCAACCGCCACGATCCCTGCTTGAGGGTGAGGGCAAATGGGATGCCGCAGATCGTTCCGTCAGCCCCAATTAGCGCAACGTCATCGCCAGCATACTGAAATCCAGCGTCGACCAGTTCTAGTGCAAGAGTCGACTTGCCGGCTCCCGGTTGGCCGCACAGCAGCAAGCCCATGCCGCACTTTACAAGAGAAGCGGCGTGGAGCGCGAAAGCCCACTGATTGCTTCGGATAAGTCGCTCGGTGATGTGAGCTTTGATTGTAGGGGCCAGAGCTGCGGCTTCACATCTTTGGATGCTCGCGTCATTCCCGCGGAAAAATACCCGATCGCCGAGCATCATTGTCTCGATCGCAATATCCTCCTCCTCGCCGCTGTCGTCCGTAACACAAAATAGCGAACTCAACTGTTGTAAGAGGTCCCGATTTGCAGCCCGGACGCTGATCCTGCGCTGACCAAGAACAGTTGAGAAGGCACAATCGGCCGACCTTCGCCAGTCGAGATCGAGCACCCCCCGATCGATCCAGACGTTCATCGCCTGCCACGTGAACTCGCGCGCTGCGCGCTCGCCAATGCCTAGCTGCCCAAGCTCCTGATGGACGTCTTCCAAAGAAGCGCCTTGTGCCAACTTGCACCAAATGAATGCCCCTAGCTGATCCAACTCATAGAGCTTCTGCCTTGTCTCGCTGAAAAGCACTGATCGACCGTCCACCAGCGCGAAGACTGCACCCGCGGCGGGTCTCAACACCATCTCTGCCGATGTTTTTTCCAGCATGGCTATGCCCGATAGGAACGATATCTGTTTCGGCGCCGTGTCGACGCGGTGGCGACAACATCCTGCAATGTCCTGTCCGCGGCGCGTTCAAACGAGCTGCAGTTGCCGAGGAAATTCGGTTTGATCGCCGTGCTACAGCGGCGCAAATCCACCTTCAGTGCGGATGCACATCGCCTGACTGGGATTCGTTTCGAATGACCATACGGCCCCGGGTCACGCCGCCAGCTGACCACCCTCGTTCACCCCAGATGGAGAAATATTCAACACTTGTCCTCCGAGAAAGGTCGCCGGCGCGGTCAACCGGTGAGAGTCCAGCAGATAGCGGTAAACTTCGCGAGCAGCACTCCGCTCTCGTAGAACGCGCTCCCTCTCGCTGATGCTCGCTAGTTTCTCGCGCATTTGAGCCAACTGCTTCGCAGCCGAGGTGGAGTTGCGCTTCTTCTGGACTGATTCCCGCATCGTCTCCTCCGACCAAAAAAATGACGAAAACAGCTTACGTCATTGACAACAATTAACAACGAGATTTATATGATCTCAATATAATCAATATTTATTTCATGTTTGAACCGGATGCAACCATTCAAATACCAAGAAGCGGGTCCTGCGTCGAAAACAGCCGACCAAGAACAGCGTCGCAGAAATCGCCGCGATGATCTTGGCCTCCTGCGTGCAGGACAGCAAAAAATAAAACTTGACGAGAGTCGCAAACCAGACCGACAGCGCAAGGCTTAATTTGCAGGATTAAATTCTAACAACGAATATTTCGCTGACGAGAGTGGAGTGAAACCGGTGATCGAATTAGCCAATTTGCCCATCACGGGCGACATGATCGTCTTCGTCGCGAGCGGCATAGCACGCGCAAAACTCCCACCCGCTCAGATTGGCCCATTTTCAGCGGCGCCCCAGGAGCTTTCGAGAGACGAATAATCAACGCCCGCGCTGCCGAGCCAAAGAGTGGCGGCGTCCAAGGAATCGCTCAAGCAGCGATCCGGCCGGTTGGAAAAACGTTGTCACGAGCAACCCGCCCTGCTCGAACAAGCACTCCCAGTGTGCGATGCCCCCCAAGTAACCCACACTGAGATGACGACGCACTCCAGCCGGCCGGTTCTCTTTCGTTCCACAACGAATAATAATTTCCTCGGGAGGCTCGCATGGGAATGATCATGGTCAAATGTCCGCAAACCGGTCGCGCGATTCCTACTGGTATTAGGTCGGAGCGTGAGGCTTTCCTGCGGAGCGTTGTGTTTTATGGCAATACTCGTTGCCCGGTCTGTCGCGCCAATCACAACTGGTTCGCTCGCGAGGCCTGGGTCGATGAGCCGGTCGTGCGGCCCAGGGAGATATTCGAGGAAGCGCCGCTGTGCTGATGCGTAGCGGGCTTCGGTACAGACGCGGAGCCGAACTGACTAGCATTACACGAATTTGGGCCGACCGCCTCATTTGACGCCGCGTGTGCGGAGTTGACCTGTTGCGGCATGGCTGCCGCACCGGCTGGGAACTAGTCTTGGTACGGACTGGATGCGCTCAATCATGCGAGGGCTTACTGGAGGGATGCGAAATATTTTGGCCTATCGTCGTAAAGCGAACTGACGCCCTCATGAACCGTAAGTTAAGCGTCACACCGGCAGGTCGGCGCAAACTAACGCTTCCGATCGCTGATCCTGCAAGGGCCTGTTTGGGGGTATTGTAGTGAGTAGTGGGATTTGCGGCCGCTTGGCTGTTCTGCGTCAAACGGCGATAGAGCTCGTTAGCCTGCTTGCCCAATTGCAGAGGCTACGAGAGCAAGTGCGAAGGGCGGAAGGGCGAAGCCTCAGAGAAAGAGCGAGATTAGGGCCGGCGTCACGGATGCGTAGGCCCCGGTTTGGGACGAGTTGCCGCACGCGGATTCAATGATGGCGAGCGGCGCGCGTAATTTCAGCGAACTCGAAGACGATCGTCTCACGGATCGACCCTGAAGCCTCTGATAACCCTTTGGCACAGCTCCAAGCCGCCCGATCGCTCCTCAATGAGGCGTGCGCGCAGCGGAGTTTCAAGGCAGGCCGATGCGAGTGAAGGCTCTGTGCCAGGAAAAGTGCTGCGCTTGATCCGGCGTCCCTTTCCGGCTCTGACCGAGATCATCCACGAGCGGCATGCTGCGGATCATGTCTCGCACCTGAGTTGTTTAAGCCCCGGCTTTTTATCTGTTTTTAGGTTTATGAAGCAGCGCTTCATCTGAAAGACAATTTGAAAGCAAAGCGAAAGTTGTTCGCGTCAAATCATTTCGGTAGTTGCGCCACGGGAGGCAAATTTAGTTATCTGATATAATCATACTTAATAAGACGCAAAACAGGAAATAAGGTCAGAGAAAACCAATGGGAGGAGTGGATGGAGACCGTACGCCGCTTGCGCGCGATGGCGTCGCTGTGCCGACAGACTTCTGCGCATCATCCTGATCGAAGCTGGAAGCTTCTCGCCGAAGCTGAGTTCTGGGAGCATTTGGCTAATGACATGCTTCGCGAGCATTTCGGACAATGCACGGCTGGCTCCTCGCTCCGACCGATCGGACATGATCCGAATGCCGCGGAATCGAGCGCTCGCATAACCGCGTGAATGCTCTCGCTTAGCCCGAATCCCGCTCGGCCGTGTGCCGGGCGTCAGTCCTCTTCAAGGCGCCCCATGGAGAACCAAGCCCTGCCGGCGCCTTTGTCTGGCGGCGCGCAGACCGGAGCAGGGACGCCAAAGCGCGCTCGCTGCCCGGCTCGGGCCGCTCAGACTACCGAGTTCTGTTTTCTGGGTCGGGAATGCGCTTATGCGAAACTGTCGTTCGCCGTTGGACTTGCGCTTTGGCGTCCAGCACCTTTTCCCCAGCTCGTGAGGCGCGCGGCCGGCTCACCTGGTCCGAAAGGCTGGAGCCCCTACCAACTATTCCGGCGATATCACCGTCGACCTTCGCTGCCGGTATTTTCCGGTTAGGTGACGGTCCAACGATCATCTGCTCCTCGTTGCTCGTGCCGGTGCCAATAGCTCCGATCGGCAGACCATTTTGAGCATGGCCAGCGCCGGCATTTCTTTTGGCCTGCGCCGCCGCCCGCGACTTCGACGTGGCGGGTTGAACGTCCGGGCTGTTGGTTTGACTGGTGCGGTCCAGGTTTGCACCGGCACCAACGTCTCGTGTCCCCATTCCTGGAGGCGCCGATGGACCAGGGTTGGCGCTGCTCGCATTCGTACCCATGCCGGACGGAGCTGACCCACCAGTGTTGGCGCTGCCCGTGCCCGTCCCAGTGCCAGCACCCGCGGAGCCCGCCACTGCGCCGCCGGCTTGGGCCAGGGCCAGCACAGATACGCTCATGATAATCGCAACGATCAACGAAGGGATTCGGTGGAGCATTGGACGATCTCCTTCTCAAGCGACCGGCCGCATCGGCCGAAACTTTAATTAGCGATATAAATCATTGAATAAAATATAATATGGTTTATTTTTGCCTATGGATAAATTGCAATTGGGAAGCGGATTGACGCATTAATGTCGCGGATGTGGGCACAAGCGCCGATGCAGGCAGGGTCGGGCCTTGGATCGCCCGTTCGCCGCACAGACGTGTGGATTGTCTCGGATTGTGTTCGTAGCTGTGCGCGCACCTGCGCAACAAGGTCGGCCTGGGTTGCACCGACTGTCCTGACGGTAATATCGGTATTGACCATACCCGTTCTCGCGCAGCAGCCAAATTGGCCGGCGAGCGACGCCCATGTCATGGCGACGCACTTGCGCGGCGCGACCGGCTCGGACGGGTGGCGCGCGGCGCGGCTGAAACCATCTGCCGACACGACACCCCTGAAGTTCGCACAAGCCACAATCAGCAATACCGAGCGATCGCGGCAAGTGCTCGCCGCAGAACAGGAGAAGATACAGGCCCTTGCTGCTGACCTTCGAACATGCCGACGGGAGCAGGATACCGTGCTGGGGCTGTTGCAGCATGCACGCGAGCAATGGACCAGCATTGCGGAGGCCACCGAGAATGAAACCAATAAGCTGCAGAAATCGCTCCGGGAGGAGCGCTTGCACACGGAGCGTCTGGAACGGGAACTTGTCAAGGCGCGCAACGATTTCGAAGTGCAGGCACGGCTAAGCCGCGAAATCGGCACCGAAGGTCGCGAACCCGAACGCCGGGCACAGAGTGATCCGAGAGAGCTGCAACAAGCTGTCGAGCGGGAGAAAGATCGGGCAAACCGGCTGGAGCAGAATCTGACAGCCGCTCATCACGACCTGGAGACCCAGTCGGCAGAGGTAACCAGACAAGCCGCAGAGATCAGTGCAAAAGAGGCAGCGGAGGCTCAGGTACAGGCAGGCCTCCGACAGGAGCACGATCGTACCAAACAGCTGGAGGAGACGCTCGCGACGACGCGAATCGAGCTCGACAACCGATCCCAGCAGATCGCGAAGGCAATCGAAGAGACGGCGCAGGCCAACCGAACGGCGGAGAATACCTCGGCCAAACTGAAGCTCTCATTGAGGGAAGAGCACGAAAGAGCAGATGCGCTGGCGCAAGAGCTCTCGTTGGCGCGTTCCAAGCTGTTCGCGCATGAAGCGCAAGCCGCGGCAAACGATGATCGAGCCGAACAGTTGAAAAAGCAGCTCCGGCGAGAATGCAACCAATCCGGCCGAGATGAGCAAGAACTTACCGCAACACGCCCGAATGTCGGACCGTGGCTACCCGCCGGGGTGTCGGGTGAAGGCGGGGCCGGCAATTCGCCAACAAGGGAACTGCTCCGAACACTGCTGCTGGGATCGCCGCAGGCGCCGCCCGCGCAATTCGCGCGAGAGCTCGTGGTCACAGCAGCTGAGCCGAAGGCGCCATCCCCGGTTCTCGGGAACGAAAACGCGGCCGCGCTCGTGCGATTGATCGCTCGCGCAACCGGATTGCTTCGACAAGGCGACATTGGCGCGGCACGAGTTGTCCTGGAGCGTGCTGCTGAATTAGGGAGCGCACCGGCAAGTTTCGCGCTCGCCGAAACGTATGATCCGAGCCTGCTTGCCAAATGGGGCGCGAGCGGAACGCGCGGCGACACGTCCAAGGCGCGGGAGCTTTACGCCAGAGCAGCAGCCGGAGGGGTCAAGGAGGCAAGGGAGCGGTTCGACGCACTTGGTCGTTAGCAGCATCGGTGCAGACAAATGGTCGTGCGCTGTATCGACTAGTCAGATCGAATTTTAACTTACGTGTCGAAGTGACGAGCGCAGCGGACAAAACAGAATAGACGTTCCTAGGGGAGCCGGATCGATGAAGCAGCTGGTTGGAATACGTTCTTGGTTTCTCCTCATCGTGATAGCCGCTCCGCTTCTGATCATGGGCTGTTGCCTGGCAATGGCCCAGCAGACTCCGCGGGCGCGTGCGGATCATGCAAGGACGGAAATTGCGGCCATGAACGATTGGACTGTTGGAATTGCCGGAGGTCTGCTGGAAGGAGCTCCCATTCGGCTTGCCGCGGAAATGGCGCGAGTGGCCGATGATGGAACGGACCTTCACGTGCTGCCCATCGTCACCCGTGGCGCAACCGAAAACGTCAATTCGCTGCTGTATTTGCGGGGCATTGATGCAGCAATCATCAATTCCGACGCACTTGACGAGTACAAGAGCCAAGTGCCGGACATCCAGCGACGGATCACCTATGTGCTCAACCTGTTTCCATCTGAACTGCACGTATTCGTCAGGCCCGAAATTCAGAGCTTGAGTGATCTGGTCGGAAAGAAGGTCAATTTCAACACCCAAGGTACCGCCGCAGCTTATTCGGGCCCGCTGATTTTCAGCCGGCTTGGGATCGAGGTCGATAAGGCATTCATCCCCCATCAGGTTGCGATGGAACAAATGCGCAGGGGTGAGCTGGCCGCCGTCGTTTTCATAACTTCGAAGCCGGTGGATGCATTCATACGTGGTCGCTGGGATGTCGGCTTCAAGTTCTTGCCGGTCCCCTACGAGAGCAAGTTCGAAGATTATTATCTGCCATCTTGGCTGGACGCAGCTGATTACCCGAACTTGATCAGGCAGGGGGAACGCGTGACGACTATTGCCGTTCCAACCGTGCTGGTCGCTTTCAATTGGCCGATCAAATCCAATCGCTTTCATCGTGTGGCGCGCTTTGTCGACCGCCTGTTCTCGCGGATCAACAAGCTGCAGGAGCCCGGTTTCGATCCGAAATGGAAGTCGATCAACTTGGCGGCGACGGTCCCTGGCCTGACGCGCTTTCCCGCGGCGCAGGCCTGGCTCGATCGTCTGCCGCGTTCGAGCCAGGCGGCACAATGACGTTCACCCTGATCGCTCTCGTCGTGACGCTCGCGATCGCAAATGACCTCGCTCGGGCCCGAGGCGCCGAAGACCCTATGGCGCCGGTTCGCGTCTCTGATCGGCCCGCAAATGGAGCCGGGGCGTGGATCGTCAGCGAGACCACCTCGCCGGTTGATTATTCATCGATGATCAAGGCTACACTACCATCTCAAGGGGGCAGTTCCGACGCAGCAATGAGCCTGTCGATACGGTGTCGCGGCGGCCTGACCGAAGTGTTGCTTGATGGAGCCGGCCTATCGGGCCGCCGCGAGGATTACACCGTCTCCCTGCGCATCAATGATGATCCACCTTTTCAGGTCTCGACAATCACGGCGGCGCGCGGTGTCGCACTTGAAAGCGATGTCGTTCGCCTGTTGCAATCGATCCCCGGCCACAGCGAACTTTCTGTGCATGTGTCACGCCGGACGGGGGCCGGCGCCGGTGCAGTGTTCGCTCTCGATGGTATCGAGAGCGTGCGTGCAAAATTGGCGACAACATGCAAATGGCCACGCGCGATCGCGAAGCCCAACAATTGATCATGAACCTCAGCTTGCTTGGAGAAACAACATAATGCCCAAATTTCCGAAGATTATCACAGCGATGATCGCGACAATCATCTCGCTCCTGGTCGGGCTGTCTAGTTCCGCGGCACAGGAGACTCGCCTGCTCCCGGCACAGCCTAGTTTGCCTGCAGCCTCAACACATGGCGTGGCAAGAACGCACGCGAATTCATCGGCGCGGGCCGCGACGCCAAAACAATTTGAGCTGGCGCGCATCGTGCCATCGTCTGCTGCCAAGAACGAGCACCGCTTAATCCTTCAGGTCAACACAAGCGACTCCGCGTCAATGAATCTTGCATTGAACAATGCACTCAACGTCGCGCAATACTACAAGGAGGTTGGTGAAGGGGTGAAAGTTGAGGTGATTACCTTCGGCCCCGGCCTCCATATGCTCCGCGATGACACGTCGCCGGTGAAAGCACGAATCGAGGAAATGGCTCTGAGCACGCCGGAAGTATCATTCAAAGCCTGTGGAAACACGCAAGAGAAAATGCAAAAGGCCGAAAATAAAGACATTCCGATCGTTGCCCAAGCCCAAGTGGTGAGGTCGGGCGTCGTTAGGGTGATGCAGTTGCAGGAGCAGGGATGGACCTACGTCAAGCCATGAAATGGCGACCAGACAATGCCCTGTCGAGCGGCTAGGTGCCGGCCTGCGGTCGCGACACCCCGATCGAGTGGGTCGCCGCAGCCGATGCAAATTGAACTGGCCTCGATCGGGGACAGATCTATCGCGCGCTATTCACCGGGCAGCGCCAGACCGACTGTCTGATTACGAGAGCGACTTCGGGAGAGGGTTGAGCGAACATCGGTCGTCTCAGTCACTTGCGAGGTCTGGTAGCAATTTTGCGGGGCAGCCCCTGGCCCGCCCATCCTACTCGGCCGCCTGCTAAGGTCGATTGTCCCGTAGCAGCATAGGGTATCGGAGACGCAGGACGGCGCGAACTGTGACGTATGGTGCTTCGATTTACGTCAGTTCTGATGACCTCTTTTTCGAAGGCAAGCGATTAAATTCCAGTGGATTTTATTTTGTTAACGCGTCAGATTTCTAGACTTAAAGCGAGTCGATTTTACGTTGGGGAATGTTAAATGGCAAAACCTGCCGTTTCCCGTAATACCTTTCGAGGGTTATTCGCTTTTTATGCGAAAGCTGATCACAAGCACGACGGCGATTATTGTGTGCTGAAGCTGTTTGGATCCGCTCAAAACATTCCTGATCCGCCGCTACAGCAGTGGTCGCACCAGGCTGATCTACCCGGCGCGGAAGCCATCGCCAGCACACTGGAGCCGCGCACCCGCGAGATCGTGAATGGTCGTAAATGCTATGACCACGCCAGCGACTTTCTCCACGTGCTGCTGAGAGACCTAGAGCTAAGGGAACACTAAAGAGGCGTCGCTGCGTCAGGCTCCGCGAGGTCTTGCAGACCTGAATGATAATGCCTTTTGCCTCCGCGCTCTATATGCACCAGACTGCTATTCCAATGCCGGGCAGCCGGCCCATTTTGTCGATATAGTGCTCGCATGCCGAGGTCGATTTACCAGCCATTGCATGAAAGGCTGCGAACGGAGAACGGTCAAAGTCTCCGCCTGACCTTTTCAGAAATTGAAGCGATCTTGGGGAAGCCTCTGCCGAGATCGGCCTACACCTTCACTGCGTGGTGGAGCACTCTGAAGAGAGCAGGTCCTCAAGCGAGAGCGTGGATATCCGCTGGTTATCGTGTCCGGGTCTCAATGAAGCACCGCATCGTCGAATTCTATCGTTCTGATGTGAACGCCAATGATCGTCATGGAACGCCCTGGCTGCATTGAAGCTTCCCATGATGGCGGACCTATCAACTTCGGTGTTCGGGACCAACTGCGAGAACACGCTGGCGCAGAATCAAGTTGCAACTTCAGGGCCGCAGCGAAAACTGCTGCGGCCCTGTTTTTGAGCGGAAGCCGCGAGCCGGATGCTCCGGAACGTGGCGAGAAAAATCTAATGGGAACGCTGCGCGATGGCCCTAGGCCGCATGAGGGTTGACGATGGTGTACCCTCGCAGGGAGCGCGGGTGAATTCGCGTTGCGTGCCCACCTGAGTTGGCATCGTACGCCTTCCAGATGTCACCGGCGATGTGCCGTTCAAGGACGAAGACGTGTCCACGTCGCGCGGCAACCATTCCCGGTGCTGGCGAGGTGCGGGGAAAGCGCAGCCAATTGGCTGCGAGGTTCAGTTCCGGTACTACCCGACCAAACACTCGGATCGCCGCACCACATCCGCAGAACGATCGAGGGCAACCGGCCGGACGACCGCTGACGATCTCACTACTTAAGGCCCCTGAGCTGGCCCGTAGGCTAGCAACGGCACCTCGCTGCAGGCGCGGTGCCGGTCTCGTGTATCTCTGCGCCTGCACCAGCGAAGATGAAAAGTCGCATGGCATAATCACGTTGCATTCAGGTGGCGAAGCGGCGCGCAAGGGGCGTGCTTCAGAAGAAATGGATGTCACAAAAGCGAGCAATAAAGCTACGACTACTCGATTGAACATGCAGGACTCCGGGTTAATAGCCCTGCCCCGACGCGCAGAAAGCGCGTTGTAATTTGGCGAAATTAAGCCACTGAAACAGAATTAAATGAAATTTTGAGACCAAATTAAATCGAGACGGGAACGTTTCGATTTGCCTCGAGTCGTGCTTGCGCGACCGGTCCCTTATTGTTCGTGGATCGACAGATGGAAAAGGCAGTCGCCTACGCAATCTCAGCGGCCCTCGTAGGTATCGGTGTTTTGATACTGGTCGTCGGCCTGTCCTCCAGCTCGCCCGCTCTGTGGGTGGTGGTCGCACTCGTGCCGATCACGATCGGGATCGTGAGCGCTTTTGGCCCCGTGTAAGGATGGGGAAAACGGCCGATGGGTCAGATCGTCTGCATTTTCCGAATCGGGCCTCTGTGCACGCTCTCAACTGGTTTCAGATTTACGGATACACGCGCGTGAGCCATTTCGTCTCTATGCTTCTGCTTGCCCTCGCCCTGACGCTGACCTTGTGCTTCGGGGTGGCAGCCTGGCGCGTTTCGGCCGGCAATGACGTCGAGATCACCGCAACGATTCCGCATGAGGAATACGGATGGAGAGCGAGGTCGAAGAAGTGAATGCCTTGGGCTCGCCTTCGGCTACATCCTGCGAGGATGAACATTGATCTTGACGAATCGCGAATGAGTGAAGGCTGCCCGGCGGCTCCGACTGTTACTGCCTCGAGCTCACCAGCAAGCATTTAGGACCGCGGGTCGTCCGTTCGCAACATAGCGATCAGGTTCGCGATCATTGCCTCCAGGTGCGGCAGGCATCGCAGGGCTCAGCGGCGTCGAGGTCGGTCACGTGCCAATATTGGACCCGGTCCGCGACGGCCAGAAAGCTGCGTTCGACCATCGATCGATGCTCCGCCTCTTTCAATCGTATGACAATATCTGCTTGCCGGCAGTCAGCTGAGGCGCACGGCTGCGGAAGTTCATCGACATGGCAGCTCCCAACACAACCAGACATAACAACGGGATGGCCTAATATCGCACCAAGCTGTCGCCTCACGCCTCGCCGCGGTAGCTAGTTCGTTCGTGCTGTCGCATCATCCTCATCTCTGATAAGCTGGTGAGACTGGCGCAAACTAGGGTACGGTGGGCACCACAATCAACTCCTTCCAACTCTCTCGATGAATTCCAACGCGGCTGGGGCAATGTCATCGAACTCGACAAAGCAGCGGCGCAGTTCATCTGCAATCTCTACAGTTACATCACGGGACCAACCCTCTACCGTGTTGAAGACTACGATCCGAGCAGGATGCTTGTATTGGCCTTCCATTATTTGGCGCATCAGCGTCGCTCGACTAGCGTCCTCTTCGGAGGTTTCGCTCCAGGCACGTCCGAGCCCACCTCCGAAATCCTCAAGCACAATATAGACGTCACGTGGATATGGATGGGGCACGATGGACGGAGACTGAGGCATGATTCCGAAATCCCGAAAATACCGTTCGATTTAATTTTCGATATTAAACTAGATTAAAGATATAATTTCAACCTCATTTATAGTCGTCCGGCTGCGCTTTCGATCGGTCGACACTGCTTATCGATCGACCACTCCCCGGCGCACGTGCTCATGGAGGCGACGAAGAAGCGAGCCGTGAGGTAACGGCGACGGCGATGGCAGCCCCAACGGCAAGGACGACAAACATTTTCGGGGGCACGGCAGGCGGAACGGCTCGCCGGTTACCAAATTTTCCCAACGCCCATCCCCAAGTGGGTAATGCAGTCGGCCCAAGCTTTCCCCGTTGCCCCGCGGGCCTGGAGCTCATTTTCGTTCGGCTTGGAACGACTTGCCGATTGCCAAGTTTTCCCGGGCCCTCCCCAAGGGGCGACTGCCTTCGCCAAGGCAGCTCAACAGCCCCAGCTTCATCCGCCCCGAGGCTGGGTCCTTTTGCTGTCTGGATAGCTGCAGACTCAGGAGGGCGTTGATGCAGGGTTATCGCTCGGTCCTTCTTGTCCAACGGTTGAACGACCTCGTTTGTCAACTGTCAGAGCTGGAAGATCTCCGGCTTAAAGTCAAAGAGGCGGAGCGAAGCGCCTCGGCTGTACCTGCATTGCGGTCGCCTCCGAGCACTCGATCGCAGCGACGGCGAGCCGCGGGGGAGCAGACCCCCGAGGACTGACTGGAACCCGATCTAACCTGCGTTAGTGAACGAGGTAGAGACTGTGCAGCTCGACTGCCCTGAAGGGAGTGAACTTCACTGTCCTCCCGCGGTGAGGCTTGAGCAAGGTGCTGCACATTTCGCATTTAAGTGTCTACCGCCCGGGCCGTTGCTATCTTCGGCTTTCTCGCGCGCGACAACGCGCTCGAGCGGTCGATGGGCGCAAGCGTGCATTAACGGACTAGCTGGGTGCGCAGGCCGCACGCGACAGCAATAGCGATGAGGCAGCGTGGCGTCTGAAGCCTTGCCGCACGCTGATGTTCGTCACGGAGCCGGCGAACTCGACCAAAAGCAGGACCAGGACTTACGTGATAACTGCGTCATGCTGCTCGATCGGGCAGGCTGAGACTTGCTGACGATTTGCGACATCACTGGGCATTCAAACCGAAGTGCGCAGACCATCGTGAAGCACTACCGCGCCCGCAATGCGGCTCGCGCCGATTCCGGCATCCACAGGCTTGAATTGCAGGTGCGGAAGAAAGGCATGAAGAGCTGAACGCAGACCGGTATGGCTCGTGTTACAGTAGTGGATGGGCTTCGGTCCTAATTATCCGCCTCGTCGCACGGCGTGCGACGTACGACCATTAAGAGCGTCGTACGAGACCCGGTTTGGTCTGCCGAGGAGTTTAAAAGAGCCCTTGCGGGCCAATTTCTTAAGGATGGTGGGCGCACCAAGGGCTCGAACCTCGGACCCGCTGATTAAGAGTCAGCTGCTCTGAGAAACTTCGCTGGTGGATTCACCCACTGTGAAAATCGGAAGCCAGGCGCGCTAGCTTCTGCAGACGTCAAATTGCCTCAAGGCGTGATCGCCCACGCTTGCCGTCAATGTATTCTTCTTGATCTCCCGGTGCACACGTCGTGCACGCGCCGCCTTCTAACCAACTGAAAATACTGAACTCTCGGTCCAATCCATCATGGGGGCCACGGAAAAGCGATCGTCGTAATATTTTAAACGCCTAACTCACATTCGATAAGGTGAAACATGAGCGTGTGCCCTCATGTCTTGAAGCGGCTCGCACGCATCCTTCGCCTGAACGGGTGGCCAGTTCAACCGGAATAAAAATCACGGCGGGCAAGAGAGAGCATTGCTATCCGCCTAACGAAAAGGGTTCTCGAACGCCGCGGATGCCTGGAATCCTTCGAATAAAAAGGTCCGAAGTCTGAGCTCGCTTCGCACTTGGTCGAGCACCTCTCGCCAATCTCGGGATGACGTCTGTCGAAACAGGCGCATGGTCGGATACCAAGGGCTATCGTCGCGGTCGAGCAACCAGCGATAATCCGGAGTGTAAGGTAACAGAACCCATGTCGGCCGTCCTAGCGAGGCGGCGAGATGTGCAACACTGGTGTCTACCGCGACAACGAGATCAAGACACTTGATTAAGGCCGCAGTCTCTACGAAATCGGTTAGGTCGTCACTGAAGTCGAGAAGCCCCGGGCGCTCTTGCATAGCCTTTCTGTCGTTCGATCCCGGATCCTTCTGGAGGCTGACGAAGGTGGCGCTGACATCCAGGACACTTGAGAGGGTTCGCAATGGTATCGATCGATTGTAATCGTCAAGATGCTCCGGGTTTCCTGACCATACTAGCCCCACGCGAAACTTGTGATGAGGGCCGAGTCGTTCTTTCCAAGCGCGCACACGAGCTCTTGGCGGATTGGGAAGATACGAGATAGCAGACGGGATAGACTCCAACCTCGTCTTGAGCGACAACGGCAAGCTCATGATTGGGCAATGAAAATCGAAGGCCGGCAGGTGACTACTCGCCGACAAGGGAATGCACTGAGCAATGCCCGAAAAACGCGACAAGAGAGAATGCAGCGCATCCTGAACGACAAGGATAATTTGAGCGCCTAGCCTCGCCACCATAGGAACGTAGCGGACGAACTGAATTGTATCCCCTAAGCCTTCATCCGCAGCGATCAAGATCGTCTTGCCTTCGAGACTCTCGTTTCCAAGCCAAATGGGCTGCTGGACTTTTGCATAGTCCCCTCCAAGAGTAGAACTCTTCCAACGCACCTCGCGGCCAGTCCAACCTGCCTCGAAGTCTCCCATTAACAAATGAAGATGCGCAATTCCCAAATCTGCTATGACGTCGTTTGGATCAGAAGCTTTTAGGCGATCATAAATCGCGAAAGCCTCCTCGAATTTATGCATCTTGGTCAGCGCGACCGCCTTATTGTGAAGCGCATCTCCGAAGTTTGATTGAAGCTCCAAGGCCCGGTCGAACCATTGCAATGATTCCTCATCTTCCTTCAAAAATCTTAGTGCAATACCGAGATTATTGCAGATGTTGGCGTTGTCGGGGTCGAGTTCATACGCATCGCGGCAGATCGCTAGTGCGTCCTCGAACCGCTTCAAGCCGTGCAGCAATGCCGCTCTCTGTTGCAGGGTTGGAAGGTGATTTGGCCGCAACTGGTTGCATATGTTGATATATGAAAGCGACTCCTCGGTTCGCCCCAGTTGATGGAGAAGGATCCCACACTGGTTCGCAGCCTCCCAATATTGTGGACTGAGCTTGAGCGCGTGCTGAAAGCTGATCAGAGCGTCGCCAGGTCGTTCCAGTTTCACCAGGGTCTGGCCGTGAGACAGCCACAGACTGGGATCGTCTAATCCCAGCTCGAGCGCCTTATCGAAGGCCTTCAGCGCCTCGTTGTGATCTCCTTGCGACAGAAAGGCGATTCCAAGGCTGAGGAAGTATACTGGCTTGGGATCCTGTCGTATTGCGCCAGAAATCCACTGGTGTGCGTGGTCATAGCGCTTGACCTGTTGGGATAGTAAACCCATCAAGTGGAGCGAGTCTGCGTGGTTGGCGTCCAGTGCAATAGCCTGGCGGCAACAGACCTCCGCGTCGCGAAATTGTCCGGCTCGCATGTGGACGAACCCAGACTCAAAAAGCGCAGCGACCGGTGTGGTAGAATCTGCGCGGCCTTTGGATTTGCGAGATTCTCGAGCAGCAGCCCGGCGTTCCTGACGATTCATGGCGCGTTCAGAGCGAGATTCCCAAAAGCAACCTTTAGGTGATTCGATGCAATCTGTGCACCGTCTTGGATGGTCTTCAGTGCAGGACATCCAGGGGCACTTTCCCGATCTCCTCACCCTCCTCGTTCGTGACCAGGATGGAAAAATGACGATTCCTGAGTTCGGGACGCTCCGCAAGAAGTCTCCTCGCGATCTCCTCGGCAACATCCAGCGCCATGATGTCGTCGGGTAATTCAGCACCTCCCTCGTCTGCAACGGTCTTGGAGTCGACCAGATCGAAATGATAGCGCGGCACGTGAACCCTCAAATTCGTCGCAGGAGCGCGCGATCTCGAGTCTTCGTTCCGGCGCTCGCATGTCAACCCCCGGCAGACCCGCAGGAACCCTCAGGCGCATCGCGGCATTGCTGCGTTTTGGAGCCAACAAATGCTTGGACAGCTGCGCGTGCTTGCCCAGCCGGGCGCGGTCATCGCCGGTCTCGCCGTCCTGCTGCTGATGGCCGCTGGCGACGCGGCGATCGTGATCGCCGTGAAGGGCTGGCCATTCTAGCCCGATGATCGATGTCGGACATGTCCTTCTTCGGCCAACCGTTCCGGTTAGCGCATAGGAACCTTTGTAGGCCTGCCCGGTTCCGCCTGTGAAGCGGAGTGCGACAAAGCGTCAATGCAGGTCTGGGTGCGAAGGCTTCTGGTGTTGTGCATGACCTGGCCGCTTGCTGCGTGCGCGGGCCAGCAGTCGGCGCTTGACCCTCAAGGGCTGCAGTCTGAGCAGATTCGGCATACGCTATTCATCTTCCTCATTGTCGCGGCGATCGTCTGGACCGCCGTCGTCATCGTTCTGGGCCTGGGGCTATTACGCCGGAATCGCACAGCCGATCAGCCGCTGGACCTCCACCAGCCCTTCGAACAACGCTCCGGGCGCGTCGTCCTGGCGCTTGGGATTGCGACCACCGTCGTCGTGCTCGGTCTCTCCTTCGTCAGCTATGCCGGACAACGCACCGTCTTCGCCAAGGACGAGAATGCCCTCACGTTGAAGATCATCGGCCATCAATGGTGGTGGGAGGTTCGCTATGAAGCCGACAGTCCGCACCAGAGTTTCGTGACCGCCAACGAGATCCGGATCCCGACCGGCCAGCCGGTGAAAGTCGAGCTGGAATCCGCCGACGTGATCCACAGCTTCTGGGTGCCCAGCCTGACCGGCAAGATGGACTTGATCCCCGGGCAGAAGAACGAGCTGCAATTCACGGCGAAGAACGCGGGCATCTATCGCGGGCAATGCGCCGAGTTCTGCGGGATCCAGCACGCCCATATGGCGTTCGCCGTGATCGCGATGTCGCCCGACGAGTTCGGGCGCTGGCGCGATCATGAAAACCAGAGCGCGAACAGCCCTACCGATCAACTCGGCAAGCAGGGTGAAGCTCTGTTTCGAGGACGCGGCTGCGCATTGTGTCACAACATCAGCGGTACGATGGCCGGCGGGCAGCTGGGTCCGGACCTCACGCATATCGGCAGCCGCACGACGATCGCGGCGGGAACGTTGCCGAATACGTCGGCCACGCTCGGCGCCTGGATCGCCGATCCCCAGCACATCAAACCCGGCAATCTGATGCCGAAGATGCCGCTGCAATCGGACGAAATGATCGCGATCATTCATTATCTGGAGCAGCTCAAGTGAGCATGGCCGCTGAACCAAATGAGTTGCGGGACGACGTCCTGAACGGCCTGCAGCTTTCGATGCAGCTCGAGCGGGTGTGGCGCACGCCGTCTGGACTTGTCGGTGCGCTCATGTCGGTCGACCACAAGGTCGTTGGACGCCGCTATATCCTGACCGCATTCGCCTTCCTGCTTCTCGGCGGCATTCTCGCGATCCTGATGCGTGTTCAGCTTGCCGGGCCGGAGAAGACGTTTCTCTCCGCCGACAAGTACAATCAGGTCTTCACGATGCACGGCTCGACGATGATGTTCCTGTTCGCCGTCCCGGTCATGGAGGCGTTCGCCGTCTATCTGGTGCCGTTGATGGTCGGCACGCGTAACATCGCGTTTCCGCGCCTGAATGCCTTCAGCTATTGGATGTTTCTGTTCGGCGGTTGCTTTCTGTGGATCTCGTTCCTGTTCAACGTCGGTCCCGATGTCGGCTGGTTTTCGTACGTTCCCCTCTCGAGCCTGCAGTTCACACCGACGAAGCGGGCCGATGTCTGGGCACAGATGATCACCTTTACCGAGGTCGCGGCGCTCGCAGTCGCCGTGGAGATCGTCGTCACCGTGTTCAAGCTCCGCGCGCCCGGCATGACGCTCGACCGCATTCCCCTGTTCGTCTGGGCCATGCTGGTGACGGCCTTCCTTGTGATGTTCGCGATGCCGTCGATCATGGTCGCATCGACGTCACTGATCCTTGATCGGCTCGTCAATACGCGCTTCTACGACTCCTCATCGGGTGGGCATCCCCTGCTCTGGCAGCATCTGTTCTGGTTCTTCGGCCATCCCGAGGTCTACATCATCTTCATCCCGGGTACGGGAATGGTCTCGGCGATCCTCGCGACGTTCGCGCGGCGGCCGGTGATCGGCTATCCCGTCGTGATCCTCTCCTTGATCGCGACCGGCTTCCTGTCGTTCGGCCTCTGGGTCCACCACATGTTCGTCACGGGCCTGCCCCAACTCGGCGCGGCCCTCTTCACGGCCTCCAGCATGCTGATCGCGGTGCCGAGCGGGCTGCAGATTTTCTGCTGGCTGGCAACGCTCTGGGATGGACGTCCGGTGTACCGGACGCCGCTGCTGTTCGTGATCGGCTTCATCGTCATCTTCGTGCTCGGCGGGTTGTCCGGCGTGATGGTCGCCTCGGTGCCGATCGACACCCAGGTGCACGACACCTATTTCGTCGTGGCCCACTTCCATTATGTCCTGATCGGCGGCGCAGTCTTCCCGCTGGTCGGCGCGGTCTACTATTGGTTTCCCAAGATCGCAGGCCGCATGCTGAGCGAAAGACTCGGACGCTGGAATTTCTGGCTGGCCTTCATCGGCTTCAACGTCGCCTTCTTCCCGATGCACATCCTTGGGCTGATCGGAATGCCGCGCCGGGTCTACACCTATACCGCCGACATGGACTGGGCGCACCTGAACCTCGTGTCCAGCGGCGGTGCTCTCGTTTTCGCGTTTAGCTTCGCGGTTCTTCTGGCCAATGTGATCTACAGCCTTCGCAAAGGCGCGCTTGCAAGCGACAATCCCTGGAATGCCTCGACGCTGGAATGGGCGACCTCGTCGCCGCCTCCGCCGCAGAACTTCGACCGCATTCCGGTTGTCAAGCACCGCGATCCGCTGTGGGCCGATAGCGAGAGCCTGTCTGTGGTCGCGGGTCTGAGTGCCGAGCGGCGCGAGGTCCTGCTGACCTCGCTTGCGGAAGCCGAGCCCCAGATCCGCGAGGCTTCGCCCGAGCCGAGCATCTGGCCCCTGCTCACAGCCATCGCAACGACGATATTCTTCATCGGATCGATCTTCACGCCTTGGGCGGTGCTCTGGGGCACGCCGCCGATGGCCGTGACTTTGATCGGCTGGTTCTGGCCGAGCGGCAGCAAGGAGGACGAGGAGTGAGACAGACCATCGTCCACGACGTCTCGGACCTGCCGACTTACGGCTACGGCCCGCGCAGTGGCCCGTGGTGGGGCGCCATGGGTTTCATGGCCCTCGAAGGCATGGGCTTTGCCGTTGCAATCGGCGCGTACCTTTATCTCTACGCAGTTAACCCGAGCTGGCCGATCGGAGCCTCCCCGCCGGATCTCTGGCCGGGGACGGTCGAGACCGTGATTTATGTGTTGAGCATCATTCCCAACGAGTTCACCAACCGCGCCGCGCACCGCCAGGATATCGCGAAGGTGCGGATCGGTCTCATCGTGATGGCCCTGATCGGCATCGCGCTCCTAGTGCTGCGCGGCTTCGAGTTCGCACATCTCAACACCCGCTGGGACAATTCAGCCTACGGCTCGATCGTATGGCTCATTCTGGGGCTGCACACGACCCACCTTGCCACCGATGTCGGCGACACGGTCGTGCTGGCAGTGTTGATGTTCACGCGTCATGCGAAACCGCGCCGGTTCAGCGACGTGACCGACAACGTGTTTTATTGGAACTTCGTCGTGCTCGCCTGGCTGCCGCTCTATGTCTTGCTGGATTGGGTGCCACGCCTATGACCGCAACCGATCAACAATCCAGACTGCTCTACTGGGCCGGCGTTGCGCTTGGGCCCATCGCGTGGGGTATCAATTTGCAGGGCGCCTACGTGCTCGCGCACTTCTCCTGCGAACAGACCAGGATCAGCGGCACGATCATGAGTGCGGTTCTGGCTATCGTCGCCCTCGCAGGCACTGTCATATCGGCCCGCGCGGTTCGGCGCGGCGCGGGGGCTGAATGGGCCGATGCGCGGGGTGGCGGGCCACGAACGTTCATGGCCTGGCTTGGCGTCGGCTCCGGCGTGCTGTTTGCGTTGGTGATTGCGAACCAGTTCGCCGCCTCGCTCATGATCAGCCCATGCCTGCGCTGAGCCTTGCAGCACTGCTGCTTGCGCTGCTCGCGGGACCGGCCGCCGCGCACGGACTATCGGAGGTCGATCCCGGCTCGCTGTGGAGCTACGATCCCTGGCTCATGGCCCCGCTCTATGCCGTCGGTATCGCCTTCTATGTCGGAACGCAGCGGCTCTGGCATCATGCGGGCGGCGGCCACGGCGTCAGCTTCCGCCAGGTGGCCGCATTCTGGACCGGATGGCTGGTGGCCGCGCTCGCCGTGACCTCGCCGCTGCACTGGCTCGGCGAGCGTCTGTTCACCGCGCACATGGTCGAGCACGAACTCCTGATGGTGGTCGCGGCACCGCTGATGGCGTTCGCCCGGATCAATGGTCCGCTGCTGTGGAGCCTCCCGGCCCGGCTCCGCCCTGCGGCGGGTCGCGTGCTCAATCTGCCGATACTGGCGTGGCCGTGGCGGCTTGTGAGCCATCCGATGAGCGCGACCATCCTCCACGGCGCAGCGCTCTGGGTCTGGCACGCACCGCCCTTGTATGCGTGGGCGCTCGAGAATACGGCGATCCATCGTCTCCAGCACATCAGCTTCTTTGCAACCGCGCTGTTGTTCTGGTGGGTGCTGCTGCATGGCCGCGGTCAGGGCCGCAGCACACGAATTCGCGATGGCATCGCTGTCGCTTGCCTGTTCATCACGATTTTGCATTCGGGGGTGCTCGGCGCTCTGCTGACCGTGTCGCCGCGGCTTTGGATCCCAGGCCAGGGCACCCTCGCCGGTGAATTCGGCCTTTCGGCACTTGAGGACCAGCAACTCGCCGGCATCCTGATGTGGGTGCCCATGGGCATACTCTATACCGGCGCGGCTTTGTTCTTCGCTCACCGGTGGCTGATCGCAAACGGTGGGGGGACGCGCCTGCTCCTTCAACATCCGGGCTGAGCGACGCTGCATAGGAACCGCAACTTCTCTTCGAACGTTCGCCTGCCGACTGCGACACTCCACGGAGGCCACATGGAAAAACGATCGCTCATAGCGGCAACGGCTATCCTCACCGCGACATTCGTGATGCCTGCAGTCTTGAACGCGCAGGATCAACCCCGGCCGGGGGTGTCGTGCCCGGTCGACCATGACAAGCTCGCGGATATCCTCAAGAAGAGTGTCAAGCCGGGCGGCGGCCCGAGCAACGGAGGTCTCGACAACAACGAATGGGCTGCCGTCGTCAATCGGCAGGGCGTCGTCTGCGCAATTGCCTACAGCGGCGGCAAGGTCGACGACCAGTGGCTGGGCAGCCGAGCCATCGCGGCCGAGAAGGCCAACACGGCGAATGCGTTCAGTCTAAAGGACAAGGCGATGGCGACGGCCAATCTCTATGCCGGTGCGCAGCCCGGCGGGTTCCTGTTCGGCGCGGCACTCGGCAACCCGCCGTCTCCGGAAGCCTTGTACACCGGATCTCCGGACAACTTCGGCACGGCCCAGGATCCGATGGTGGGCAAGCCGGTCGGCGGCACCATCGTGTTCGGAGGCGGGCTGGCGCTCTATGACGGCAACGGCGTGGCCGGGGCGCTGGGTGTGAGCGGTGACAGTTCCTGCGCAGATCACAATGTGGCCTGGCGCGTGCGTCACCAGCTCGGGCTCGACCGCGTGCCGGCCGGCGTCAGCCCCAACATGAAGGACGCGATCATCTTTGACATCGGACCTGACGGCAAAAGTCCGTCTGGATTTGGTCACCCGAAGTGTAACGGCAAGGAAGATCAGATCGCAGTCGACCTCGGCGCCGGCGTATCCGGCAACGTCGTGAGATAGCTCGTCGATCTCACCATTTTGGAACCAAGCGAAGGCGGAACGTTTGTAGGTTCGTAAACCGGCCTGCAACGCAGCACGGTCTCGTCACTGCCGTGGAGATCTTTACATATGTTAGTGCGTGGTCTCACGCGTTTGCTGGGCCTGTTTCCGGGCATCCTTTGTGCTCTTTGCGCCAGTTGCGCGGTGCTGTCGTCCGCGTCAGCACAGAGCGATCTCGCCAACCGCATGAAAGACCCGGCCCAGTGGCCGATGGCGGCGCGCGACTACGCCAACACGCGCTACAGCGAACTCGACCAGATCAACGCCTCCAATGCATCGCGGCTGCAGCTCGCATGGACGTTCTCGGTCGGCGCCGATCGCGGCCAGGAGGCGGCGCCGCTCGTGATCGACGGCACCATGTATGTGGTCGGCCCCTATGCGGGCCCCTACCCCAACCGTGTGTTCGCACTCGATGCCACGACCGGTGAATTGAAATGGTCCTATGCGCCGAAGCCGGAGCCCGCTGCCGCGGGCGTTGCCTGCTGCGACGTCGTCAATCGCGGACTCGCTTTCGACAATGGCAAGATTTTCCTCAACACGCTCGATAACCATACCGTCGCCATCGATGCCAAGTCCGGCAAGGAGCTGTGGCACACGAAACTCGGGGAGATCAACAAGGGCGAAACCATCACGATGGCTCCCGTGGTGGTGAGGGGCAAGATCCTTGTCGGCAACAGCGGCGGCGAGATGGGCGTGCGCGGCTGGGTCACCGCACTCGACGAGACCACCGGCGCGATCACGTGGCGCGCCTATTCGACAGGTCCCGACAAGGACGTGCTGATCGGAGACGATTTCAAGCCGTACTACGACAGCCTGAAAGGCAAGGATCTCGGCGTGAAGACCTGGCCCGCCGACCGCTGGCAGATTGGTGGCGGCACAGTCTGGGGCTGGATCTCCTACGATCCCGAGCTGAACCTGATCTACTACGGCACGGCCAACCCTAGCCCCTGGAATGCGAACCAGCGCAGCGGCGACAATCTCTGGAGCACGACAATCTTTGCCCGCGATCCCGATACCGGTCGCGCTAAATGGGCCTACCAGATCAACCCGCACGATCTGTTCGACCACGACGAGATCAACGAGAACGTGCTCGTCGAGCTCGAACTGAACGGAAAGCCGCGCAAGGTTCTCATCCACCCCGGCCGCAACGGCTATATGTACGTCATGGACCGCGCCACCGGCGAGGTGATCTCGGCGGACGCGTATGACTTCGTCAACAGCTACAAGGGCGTCGATCTGAAGACCGGCAAGATTATCCCGAACGAGGAGAAGACGCCGCTTGTCGGCAAGACGGTCGAGAACATCTGCCCGAGCGCGCCGGGCGCCAAGGATTGGCAACCGACGGCGTGGTCGCCGCGCACAAAACTCCTCTATGTGCCCCATCAGCATCTCTGCATGAACTTCAAGGCTTCTCAAGTCGGCTACATCGCCGGGACGCCCTACGTCGGTGCAGACGTAGACATGTATGCCGGCCCCGGCGGCTATCGCGGCGAGTTCATGGCCTGGGACCCGATCGCGCGCAAGAAAGTCTGGGAGATTCACGAGAAGCTGCCGGTCTGGAGCGGCGCGCTGGTCACAGCAGGCGATGTCGCCTTCTACGGCACCATGGATCGCCTGTTCAAGGCAGTGGATGCCAAGGACGGGCACGTGCTCTGGCAATTCCGTGCCGGCTCCGGCTTCATCGGCCAACCGATCTCCTATCGCGGCTCCGACGGACAGCAATACGTCGCGATCCTGTCGGGCGTCGGCGGCTGGCCGGGCGTCGTCGCCAATGCGGAGGTCGATCAGCGCGTGCGCAACGCCGCACTGGGCTTCACCGGCGCCACGCAGGATCTGCCCTTCTATACCGCGGGCGGGAGTGAGCTGCTGGTATTCAAGCTCGGCGGCGCGAATGGTGAGGACACCAGCCATGCGCCTTCCAAGTAATCGCCTCGGCTTCACCCTTGGGCTTCTTCTCGCGTTCGCGACCACGGCTGCGCCGGCCACGGAGGGCGGGCTTCGCGTCTGTGCCGATCCCAACAATCTGCCGTTCTCGAACAGCGCCGAAGCAGGATTCGAGAACAGGCTAGCGGCCATGGTGGCCGAGCATTTAGGCCTGCAGGTCTCCTACACCTGGTGGGCGCAGCGCCGCGGCTTCATCCGCAACACACTGAAATCCGGCAGATGCGATGTCGTCATGGGCGTGCCGTCCGGCTATGATCTCGTCGAGACGACCAGGCCCTATTATCGCTCGAGCTACGTGTTCGTCACGCGGCAGGACCAGCACCTTGACCTTTCGTCCCTGCTCGATCCGCGCTTGCATCACCTCGCGATCGGCGTGCATCTGATCGGCGATGACGGCAACAATCCCCCGCCGGCGCAGGCGCTCGGCGAACAGGGCATCGTTGATAATGTTCGCGGGTATTCCATCTACGGTGACTATCGCCAGGCCGATCCGCCCGGGCGCCTGATCGAAGCCGTCGAAAGCGGCAGCCTCGATGTCGCCGCCGCATGGGGGCCGCTGGGCGGCTATTTCGCGCAGCGCTCTCCGGTGCCGCTGACGGTTACGCCGATCAGGGATTACGAGCGCTTTGCGCCCCAGCAATTCCAGTTCGCCATCGCGATGGGCGTGCGCAAAGGTGACCACGCCCTGCGCGACCGACTCAATGCCTTCATCGACGAGCACCGATCCGAGATCAACGCCTTGCTGCGAAGCTACGGCGTACCTCTGGTCGAGCTGCCGGTCACGGCATCGGGAGGACATGAGTGATGTCTGGTCCAGTACTGCGCGCGAGCGCCCTATCGTTGCTGCTGGTGGTCGTGCCGAATGGCGCGGGGCTGGCCCAGCAGACTTTGCCGCAGTCGCAGGAGGCGCAGATGCCGACGCTGTCTCCCCGCCCGAATTTCGGTGGCAGCGTCGGCAATGGCAGGCCCGGCGTCTTCATGCAGGTCCCGGTCAGTCACCTCCATCCCGGCGCGCAGCCGGACCCGCCGCAAATCAAGAATCCCGTGCAGGGCGATCCCAATGCGGAGCAGCGCGGGATGACCTACTATGTCAACTTCAACTGCATCGGCTGCCACGCACCCAATGGCGGCGGCGGCATGGGTCCGGCACTGAGCAACAACAACTTTACTTACGGCTCGCAGCCCGAGAACATCTTTCTCTCGATTTACCAGGGGCGGCCGAACGGAATGCCAGCCTGGGGCGGCGTATTGCCCGACAGCGTGATCTGGGATCTCGTCACTTATATCGGTAAGATCAGCAACGAGCCGAGCCACCAATGGGGCCGCACCTTTTCTGCGAATCTGCCATCGCCCGAGGTCGAGCAAGTCCCGAGCGAGCAGGTCTCGACGACCGATCCCTGGTCTGCCACCAAGTCTTTCAATTTCGGCCAGAAGCCCTGATCGGCCGAGCGGAGCAGCGATGGTGAATCCGATCACGAGATTGCTAGTCACTGCACTCCTGGCTACCGCTACCGCCGCCTGCAACGCTGCGGGCCCGGACAATTTCATGGGCGACGCGCGCCGTGGCGCCGACCTCGTCAAGCAGTACCACTGCGGCGGCTGTCACGATATTCCTGGTATCGCCGGCGCCGAAGGCAATGTCGGCCCACCCTTGCATCGGATCGGCACGCGAAGCTACATCGCCGGCTACATCCACAATTCGCCGGATAACATGGCCGACTGGATCGAGGATCCGCAGCGGGCGTTGCCGGGCAATGCCATGCCGCGAATGGGCATCCCGCAGAAGGACGCGCGGGACATCGCGGCGTTTCTCTATACGCTGAAGTGACCATCATGACATCGACGCATCGTTCAACGAACTGGTTCCGTGAGGCGCCATTGCTGGCCATCACCATTGTGGTCGTCGCCATCATGGGATTGGGCCTCCTGGCTGGCGGTGCCTGGCTCGCGGCCCTGGGTGGCTCGGTCTATTATCTGATCGCGGGCATCATGCTTCTGCTCACGAGTTGGCTGCTCGCGCGCCGTCGCGCCGAGGCGCTCTGGACCTATGCCGCGCTGCTGGCGGGAACGATGGCCTGGGCGATCTGGGAAGTGGGTTTCGATTTCTGGTCGCTGGCGCCGCGCGGCGATGTGCTCGTGCCGCTTGGCCTGTGGCTAATGCTGCCCTTCATTGCCTCCCGCCTAGCGCCTCGCTTGCGCGCAGCGCGATGGGCGCTTGGCCTTGTGTTGATAGCCGCAGCCATCGTCGTCGGCATTTCCTTGACGAGTGATCGCCGCGATCTTGCCGGCACGATACCTGAGGGCGAAACAACCGGGGCCATCGCGGCTCCCGAACCGGACCAGCCCGCTGCCGCCGGGCAGAACTGGACGGCCTACGGCGGCAGCGCCTTCGGTACGCGCTTCTCGTCGCTGAGCCAGATCACCAAGGACAACGTCGAGAAGCTCAAGCTCGCTTGGGAATTCCGCACCGGTGACCACAAGGGCCCTGATGACCCCGACGAGATCACCAACCAGGCAACGCCGCTCAAGGTGGGCGATCTCCTCTACACCTGCTCGCCGCACCAGATCGTGTTTGCGCTCGAAGCCGCGACCGGAAGATTGCGCTGGAAGTTTGACCCGCAGGTCCAGCACAACAAGGCGTTCCAGCACATGACCTGCCGCGGCGTATCCTATCACGCGACCATGCCCGGCGCGGTAACTGCCGACGGCACGCCGGCGCCGAGCGATTGTGCGGCGCGCATTTTCGTCCCGACCAACGACGGACGGATGTTCGCGCTCGATGCGCAGAGCGGCTCGCCTTGCGAGAGTTTTGGCAACCAGGGACAGATCGATCTCAAGCAAGGCAGCGAGATCCAGACGCTCGGCTTTTACGAGGGCACCTCGCCACCCGTCGTCACGGACAAGGTGCTGATCGTCGGCGGCGCGGTGATCGACAACTATTCCGATCGCGTGCCGTCGGGCGTCATTCGTGGTTTCGATATCTATTCCGGACGGTTGATCTGGGCGTTCGATGCCGGCAACTCCGATCCGAACGAAATGCCTTCGGCCTCGCATCATTTTACAGCCGGTTCACCCAATTCGTGGAGCATTTCGGCGGTCGACGAGAAGCTCGGGCTCGTCTATGTCCCGCTCGGCTCGAGCTCTCCGGATATCTGGGGCGGCGGCCGTTCGCCCGAAAACGAGCGCTACGATTCGGCGTTGATTGCCCTCGATCTCATGACCGGGAAACTGCGTTGGTCGTTCCAGAATGTGCACCACGATCTCTGGGACATGGATATGCCGTCACAGCCCAGTCTGGTCGATTTGCACTCTAACGGCGGCGTGACGCCTGCGATCTACATCCCGGCCAAGACCGGCGACATCTTCGTGCTCGACCGCCGCGACGGGCGTCAGTTGGTGCCCGCACCGGAGAAGCCGGTGCCGCAGGGCGCCGCGAATGGAGATCGGCTATCGCCGACCCAGCCTTTTTCGGAATTGAGCTTCCGCCCCTCCGGCAAACTCACGGACGCGCAGATGTGGGGCAGCACGATGTTCGACCAGCTCGCCTGCCGGATCAAGTTCAAGCGCCTGCGCTATGAGGGGCCGTTCACGCCGCCGTCTGAACAAGGCACGCTGGTGTTTCCCGGAGACTTCGGCATGTTCGAATGGGGCGGCATCGCCGTCGATCCACAACGCCAGATCGCGATCGCGAACCCTCAATCGATTCCCTTCGTCTCGCGGCTCGTGGCGCGCGGGAAGGACAATCCGGCCGCGCCGAATGCGGCGCATCCACCAGGAACCGAGCTGGGTGTGCAGCCGATGTACGGCGCCCCCTACGGCGTTGATCTCGGCATTTTCCTCTCACCGCTCGGCATCCCCTGCCTTGCTCCGCCATGGGGCAACATCGCAGCGATCGATCTGAGGTCGCACAAAGTGGCCTGGCAACATCGCATCGGCACGATCCGCGATCAGGCCCCGCTGCCGCTGCCATTCAAGCTCGGCGTTCCCATGCTGGGCGGTCCGATCGTCACCGCGGGCGGCGTCATCTTCATCACGGGAACGATGGATGACTATATCCGCGCGTTCGACGTTCGCGATGGCAGACAGCTTTGGCAGGACCGCCTTCCTGCCGGCGGCCAGTCGACGCCGATGACCTATGAGGCCGGCGTCAAGCAATACGTCGTCACGGTCGACGGCGGCCACGGCTCGTTCGGAACTAAACTCGGCGATTACGTGCGGGCCTACGCGCTGCCCTGATCTGCCTCGGCAGGACTTGTTTGTGCTTGGCGACGCCTTGTCCGGATCTGCCGGCGCGACGCGCAACTGCTGAAGCCAGGAGAGCCACGCCCGCAGCTAGTCCCAGTACCGCGAGCCCCTGACTGATGACATCGGCAGGTGGAAGCTGCTTGCGTGACAGCCAACCGCCATCGACCGCCGTGCCCTGCGGACCAGCTTCGATCATGGTGCCCTCACTGCTCTTTGCGGGGCGCGCGCGCGACAGCAGGTAGCGGAAGGCGGCCCCCACCATGTTCTCGGTAATCTGCGGAGCCATCGCGTAGGCAATTTGGCCGGCACGAGCCGGCCAGCCCACGGCGACTTCGTCACGGGGTGCGCGAACGAGGCTCACGAACGTCTCGGCAACGTCCTCCGGCTGATACAGCAGCGGACCGGGATCGAGCGTTCGGCCGGACATGTTGGCGCCGTGGACGAAGCCCGGCGTGTCGACCATGGCCGGGAAGACACCGCAGACATGGATGTTGCGGTGAGCCCTGAGCTCCTGACGCAGGCTCGCGGTGAAGCCCCGCAGGCCGAACTTGCTCGCGGTATAGGCCGCAGCAAAGGGCGTCGGCGCCCAGCCGCCGAGCGAGATGTTGTTGATCAGGATGCCGCGGTTCTGGCGGAGAAAGATTGGAAGCACCGCGAAAGCGCCATGCATGGTGCCGAGGAGATTGACCTCGATCGTTCGGCGATGAAGCGCGATATCCGCGTCCTGATAGGCCCCGAAAACGCCGGTGCCGGCGTTGTTGATCCAGACGTCGATGCCGCCGAACGCGTCTTCGGCCTCTCGGGCCAGGCGCTGCACCGCCTCTGCATCGGTGACATCGGTCGGGATCGCCAATGCGCGGCCTCCGAGCGCCTCGCATTCGGCGGCGAGGCTCGTCAGGACTTCAGCACGGCGTGCCGCCAGGACCACGCTTGCGCCCTTGCCGGCGAAGGCCAGCGCCGTAGCACGCCCGATTCCGCTCGAGGCACCGGTTATGACGACGCGCGTGCCAGTCATTTGCCGCGGCTCAGATCCGGAGCCGCCCGCCGGAAGCAGCCAGTGCAGGGATCGCCGAAGGCGCTCGGTTCCGTTCGCTTCGAACCAGTCCCCATGCGCGAAGATCACCCGCTCCGGCGACAGCCGTATGAGCCGCTCGGCTGCGGACCGCACCGAACGGCCGCCGAGGCGCAGCAGCAGTCGCAGATAGACTGGCGCCATTCCGTTTGGCTTGGAAATGCCGAGGAGGTTTGCCGCGGCCTCGTTTGGCGCGCTGAGATCGTTGGGATCGAGATTTTGCACGAGATCCGTCAGGATCAGTGTCCGGCTGCGCTTGTCGAACAGCTCGATCTCGGAGAACATCGGAGCGTTCACCGAGACGGCTTCGAGATCGGGCCTCCATTCCTCAGGCGTCGTGTCTCCGATCTCTCTGTCGATACGGATGCGTGCTGCTCGAATTTGCCTGCGCGCCGCAAGGCCGCGCGCCGCGAACGTTGTCACCTGCGGCAGCTCCCTCTGCCACTCGGACAGGAACATCCAGTGCGCGATATTCGGCGCGAGCAAATACTTTATCGCGCCTAGCCGCTCCAACTCACCGCGGAGGGCCGGCGAATATCTCACCGGCGAATGCAGCACGAGATCGCCGTTCGACAGCCGAATGACGGTCATGCGCACCGGGAGTTTCAGACCCGTGGCGCTGATCGGCGCGTCGTCCACGACCCAGATATCGTCCGTCGCTCGCGACAGACGGGCCGTCGACAACGTGGAGTCGGAACTTTGCATGAGCGTCTTCCATCACAAGGCGTTTGCTCAAGCTTCGGGAGCGACGCTCGTTCCTCGCTAGGAGGCCCGAGCCTGCTTGCGGGCGTTGCGTCGGCCGGACGAGCTTCCATCAGATCAAGTACCGCGCGGCCCTTGTCCGTGATCCGCCACCCGCCATTTGTCCGATCGATCAGCCCTTGCGAAAAGATGTCCAGCCCCGGCACCCGCCCGGCAAGCCGCCGGGTGCGCTCGGTCCAGTCGCGACCGCTGGTCGCTAGAATGGCCATATCCCGCTTGAGATCCTCCATGACGGCGAACCCATCCGGGTAGCTCACCAGGATCTTGAGGACCGTCACTTGGAAATTCACCCCCGCCCCCACATGACCGTCGTCACATCGTCGGGACTTCTGAGAGAGCATTGCGGGCCGCTTGTTTGAGGCAATCCGCAGAGATGTCACCCCTGCTTGCAGTCTCCAGAAGCTTCGAGGCTACGCGGGTCCTGGCGCCGATCTCACAGCGTGGAACACCTTCACACACCTCATCGAGAACGGTGCGCAACAACGCCTTGGTCGCGGTATCGATCATGGAAAGCCCCAGCGGAAAGTTCACGGTAGAGCAATGGCTCCGGCCTGTGATTCAACATTGTTAATGATTTGAGAAATTTACGGGTCTGGCCACCCACCACCCTGGCGGTCTCGGGGTTGCCGAGTGCGCGACCTTCCTGCCTGGCATTGTGCGCGAGGTCGTGGAACCTCCCTCGCCAGCGGGCGGGCCGGATATTCCGACGGCGCAAGACCTGTCTCCGTCGATCGCGAGAATCGGATCATCCAGATCGATCCCCCGTGAAAACCATCACGCGCCTGCGGCGGATCAATCCGGGCCTGGTCTTTCAGCGGATCGCTAGGCGTGCCAGTCAGCATGGGTGATAGCAAACCGCGCAGTTTCGCGTCCTCGCGGCGCAAATCGCCCGAGCTTTGCTTGGTCATTCCACCTCTTGTCCAAGAGGGCGCAGGGAAGGCCGGGTGCCGGCTGGCACCCGCGGTCCGCTGCGCGAAAATGGTGCGCAAGGAAACCGCACAGCAGCATACAGGTGGTGCCAATCACTCGGCCTTCCCTGCGCGATGGTT